>NZ_JAJNMU010000039.1 GCF_022458865.1 Paenibacillus periandrae
CTGCTATTTACTCACTCGTTGATTCAGTTTTCAAAGGACAATTCTTTTCGATCATTTTCGACATTCCGTCAAAAGCGACCTGATTAATATAGCACATTCATTCATTCAATTGCAAGTACTTTTTTTATCATTATATGTTTCTTATTATGACCAGAAAAGCTTGCCCTCGAAGCGACAAAAAGTAATATAACAAATCGGCAAGAAAATTGCAACAACTATTTTTCAGCTATTTTTCAGCTCAGTATACCCAACTACTAAAAAAATAAAGAAAAAACGCACCTCCCATAAAGGAAGATGCGTCGTAATCATTTTATACCAGAGAAGCTTATTCGCCTTGGCGTTCGCGCATCGAAGGGAATAATAAGACATCCCTAATTGATGGGGAATCTGTCAGCAGCATGACAAGTCGATCAATTCCGATGCCAAGTCCACCTGTAGGAGGCATTCCGTACTCCAGTGCACGTAGAAAGTCTTCATCCATCTCATGTGCCTCATCATTGCCTTGCTCACGCTCAATCAGTTGCGATTCAAAACGCTCACGTTGATCTATAGGGTCATTTAGCTCAGTGAATGCATTCGCATGCTCACGGGCCACAATGAACAGCTCAAAACGATCAGTAAATCGTGGGTCCAGAGCATTCTTTTTAGCTAAAGGGGAAATCGCGACAGGATGGCCATACACAAAAGTAGGCTGAATCAATGTCTCTTCGACAAACGTTTCAAAGAATTGATTCACAATATGACCAAAGGTCATCGTCGGTTCAGCATGAACCTTATGGTCCTTAGCCAATTGGTGTGCTTCCTCATCCGTCATGTGCTTGCTGAAGTCGACCCCAACAACCTCTTTAATCGCATCCACCATGGAGACGCGTCTCCATTCTGGAGTCAGGTCAATTTCCTGTCCTTGATACTGAAGCTTCGTTGAACCCAGCACCTCCTCGGCGATATGTGCAATCAAAGTCTCAGTCAGCTTCATGATATCCAAATAATCCGCATACGCTTCATACAGCTCAATCATTGTAAACTCTGGATTATGGCGAGTCGAAGTCCCTTCATTACGGTATACACGTCCAATCTCGTACACCTTCTCCATACCGCCAACAATCAAACGCTTCAGATGAAGCTCGATGGCGATACGCAAATGAAGCTGCATGTCCAACGCATTATGATGCGTATTAAAAGGGCGCGCAGCCGCACCACCTGCTACCGAATGCAAGGTCGGTGTTTCCACTTCCAAATATCCGTGGGAATCCAAATATCTGCGCATGGACTGAATAATTTTCGAACGCTGAATAAAAGTAGCCTGAACTTCCTGATTCATAATCAAATCCACATAACGCTGACGATAACGAAGCTCCACATCCTTTAAGCCATGAAACTTGTCCGGTAGCGGCAATAACGATTTGGAAAGCACGACGACATTGTTTACTTTTACGGAGAGCTCACCTGTTTTGGTTTTAAATACAGTCCCTTGTACACCGACGATATCTCCGATATCGAGTAAATTAAAGGCCTGGTACTGGATAGCGTCCAGTGCATCCTGACGTACATACAATTGAATTTTACCGGAAATATCCTGAATATGAGCAAATCCTGCTTTACCCATGCCGCGCTTTTGCATAATACGTCCTGCAAGGCTGACTTCGATGGATTGTGCATCCAGTTCCTCATGGGTTAATTCATCATAAGCTTGCAGTAATTCGCCTGCATGATGGGTAACATCATATTTTTGTCCGAACGGGTCAACACCCAGCCCCCGCAGTTCATCCAATTTATTACGCCGTATTTGCAGCAATTCATTAAACTCTTGTTCTTCTGACATCGTGCTTCCAGCCCCTTATCCATCATTCTTCTTACATTAAAAAAGCTTCCAGAGGAAGCTTTTTGCTTGTATAAAACCGTATCGATTTCAACTTGCCTTCCACATCTTATTTCTTAATATCAATGATTTCATACTGAAGTGTGCCTGCGGGAACATTAATATCTACTTTTGTTCCTTTCGGTTTGCCGAGAATAGCTTTACCTACAGGACTTTCATTGGAAATTTTATTATTGAAAGGATCAGCTTCTGCCGTACCCACAATATTATACTCAACAGTTTCGCCATATTCCAAATCCTTGAGCGTTACAATAGCTCCGACACTGACTGTATCTGTGTTCACATCAGCGTTATTAATAATACGTGCGTTACGCAGCATTTTTTCTAAAGTAATGACTCTGCCTTCAATAAAAGCCTGCTCATTCTTGGCATCCTCGTACTCAGAGTTCTCACTGATATCGCCGTATCCAATTGCCACTTTGATCCGTTCCGCCACTTCACGGCGTTTGACCGATTTCAAGTGCTCCAGTTCGTCTTCTAGCTTTTTTAAACCTTCCTGCGTGAGGATGACTTCTTTCTCGGCCACGGTAACGATCCCCTTTCATGTAAAAAATTCCCGTATTTATGAGCGGATTCATGGAGTCTGAATTCACTGTTAATCATATGTTGACCATCTTATTCTTAATGACTAATATCTCATGAGGATGACTATTGACTGATTATATTGCAAGCCTATACAAATGTCAATCTAAGCCAAACCTACAACTTTTAGACCAATTGCCGCATAATCGGCATTCCATCCTGGGAATCGGTATTGTCCAATGAAGCAACAAATTCCTCCAGCACGCCAGCCATAATATCTCGCTTGGTCGTCTCCATAACGATGTCCTTCACACGTGCTCCACCCGGTAAACCTTTTAGATACCAAGCCAGATGCTTACGCATTTCCTTAACGGCAACGTTCTCGCCTTTAAGTGCTACCAGTCGATCCATATGCAAAATTGCGATGCGGATTTTTTCCTGACCTGTTGGCTCTGGAGGCAGCTCTCCCTTGGTCAAGTATTGAATGGTCCGGTACAGCATCCACGGATTACCGAGCGCAGCCCGCCCGATCATAACACCATCTACACCGGTCTCATCCAGCATTCGCTTGGCATCCTCAGGTGTTGTCACATCGCCATTCCCAATGACAGGAATCGACACGGATTGCTTAACGTCTCGAATGATATCCCAATTGGCGTGTCCTGTATACATTTGTACACGTGTCCGGCCATGGACAGAAACAGCAGAACCACCGCCATTTTCGACAGCTTTAGCATTTTGCACCGCATATATATGCTCATCGTCCCAGCCGATCCGCATTTTCACTGTAACCGGCTTACTTACGGCCTTCACGACGGTTGTAATCATCTCTTCAATTCTGGATGGATCGAGCAGCCAACGGGCTCCTGCCTCACATTTCGTTATCTTGGGAACGGGACATCCCATATTAATATCAATGATATCGGCATTCGTATGACGATCCACATGCTTTGCCGCTTCAACCAGCGTTTCTGTATCTCCACCAAAAATTTGCAGACTGAGCGGCTTTTCCCGGTCATCCACAAACAGCATATCCATCGTACGATGATTTCCATGTAAAATAGCTTTGTCACTAACCATTTCGGCACATACCAGCCCACAGCCGAATTCCTTGGCGATCAGCCGAAAAGCCGGATTGCAGACACCTGCCATTGGCGCTAATACGACTTGGTTGGGCGCGACGACATTTCCTATTTTCAACATATAGTACCTCCTCCTTTCTTGTGCTATTTATTTTGCAGTTGGAAAGAGCTCTTCCGGGTCAATTCCGAGTACTTCGGATATTTTACTAATGATCTGTGCGTCCGGACTTCGAGTTCCTCGTTCGATAGCTCCCAGAACAGCAATCGATACATCCAATTGATCGGCCAGCTCTGTCTGTGTAAAGCCCTTCAGCTTACGAAACGCGCGAATGCGCTGTGCTATTGCATAGGATTCCATATTCTGACACCCTCCTTCCCATCCACCTGATCCAACTGCTCAGCCCACTCACCAGCTTGACTGGAGTGTCTCTGCTGCATAACCTCGACCAGGGGTACCAATACAAACGCCCGCTCTGTCATTCGCGGATGCGGTAAAATGAGCTGCGGATCTTCCTGTTGAAGATCATCATACAGCAATAAATCCAGGTCAATCGTTCGTGGTCCGAAACGAATCTCTCTTATGCGGCCGAGCTTATTTTCTATACTTAGCATAACAGTAAAAAGCTCCTGTGCCGATAGGTGAGTTTCCACCTCAATTACCATATTCAAAAAAGCGTCCTGATCCACATAACCAACAGGCTCGGTTTCATATAGTTGTGAGCGTCCGGAGACGTGAATATGTTCATGGTTATCAAGATACTGAATGGCATCCTGTAGATTCCGTTCCCGATCACCCATATTGGAGCCAAGTGCAAGGTATGCACAACATGGTGACATAGAGCCCATAAAGTTATACCCGCTTTCTGCGAATTTCAACCTTGACACCATCAAAAAACATTTTCACCGGCGGATGCGGCTTGAGTACACGTACGGTCACCTCAAGGATACTGGGGTACGTTTGCAGCAATAGAGCAGCAATTTCCTCAGCGAGTGCTTCTATGAGCTTAAATACTTGGCCTTCCACGATATTACGAATGACCTCATAGGCTTCAGCGTAATTGACGGTATCTTCAACACGGTCACTTCGACCGGGCTTATCCAACGGCAGCATCAGCTCGACATCCACCTGATAGCGCTGACCGAGCTTGTTCTCTTCAGAAAACACGCCGTGATAGCCAAAAAATTGCAAACCTGTCATGATGATTTTATCCAATGCTTGTTCCTCCCTTATGATTTAGCATCGTATCCATCATCAATGCGGCCCGTTTCATTTCCAATACATCATGGACTCTAATGATCGAGCAGCCTTGTTGAATTCCCATGCAGACTGTGGCCGCGGTGCCTTCTCGTACTTCATTGGCAGGAAGGCCCAGCGTTCGTGTAATCATGCTTTTTCTTGACGTCCCTAGTAAAACAGGATAACCAATAGCGACAATTCGATGCAGCTCATTCATCAGCTGTAAATTGTGCTCGTACGATTTGGCAAAGCCAATGCCCGGGTCAAGTATGATCTGTGAATCCCTGATTCCGGCAGCATGCGCCAGGCGAATACTTTGCAGCAAATCGTCTATAACCTCAGGAATGTAATCATCATACACGGCTTCATTCCGATTATGCATAATCACTATAGGGCATCCATACTCCGCCGCTAATTGAGCCATTTCCGGTTCTCTTTTCAAGCCCCAAATATCATTCAACACATGCGCACCCGCTGCGAGGGCCTGTCGGGCAACCTCTGCTTTGTAGGTGTCTACGGATAAAGGAACCGTGATCCCGGCCTCTATCAGAGCCTCTACAACAGGAATAACTCGCTGCAGCTCTTGCTCAAGGGTTACAATAGTTGAACCCGGACGGGTTGATTCTCCACCAATATCAATCATATCGGCTCCTGCAGCAACCATCCGCCTTGCCTGTTCTACGGCCGCTTGTACGCCAACGTACAAGCCTCCATCGCTGAACGAATCCGGGGTCACATTTAAAATCCCCATAATCGCCGTTCGATTGCGTAGATCCAGTATGATCCCGCGGCAATCGACCTCAATACCTCGTCTATGTGATATTTCCATCTTATTCATCCTTTATATTACCGCTATTGTGCGCTGTCTATATAGCCGCAGCAGACGCCCAGTCAAGTCGCCAATTATTCCGTTGCTCATCGTTGTTTGCTGTCCTGTAGGATCAAACAGCTTCGTAATGGGTACGATCTCCTGGATAGAGTTCGTAATGAATACTTCATCCGCTTCACGAATAGTGCTCCAGTCATACAAACCTTCCTCAACGTATACCCCAGCCGCTTCCGCCAGGCTGATTACAAAAGCACGCGTAATTCCCGGTAATATCCCGGTTGCCAAGGATGGCGTGTACAATCGTCCGTGCTTCACATAAAATACGTTGTTGACTATCCCTTCCGCTATTCGCCCTTGTCCATCCACAAGAAGTCCTTCGGCCCCATCAGCCCAAGGATACTGCTGGAGCTCACGCTTGGCCAAGATGTTGTTCATAAAATGCAAGGACTTGAGACGCACGGGACCCTCGGGCGTGTTTCTTGGCAGCTGCAGGAGCTGCAGTGATTTCCCGTAACGGTCCTGTTGTTCATTTCTTGGAGGAAGCGATTTGATATAGACAATGACAGAAGGTTCAGCGTAAGAGCCTACAGGTAAACCCAAAGCTTCCTGTCCGGCTGTTACTGTAAATCTTATATAAGCATTCCTCAGCTCATTAGCGTGGAGCAAACTTTGAACGATTTGCTCCCATTGTCCTGCTTCGGTTTGATAAGCTATCCCTAATTGTTCACAGCCTGCCTGCAGACGTGCCCGATGCTTTTCCAGCAAGAAGGGCTGTCCATCATAAGTCCGAAACGTTTCAAACAAGCCGATACCGTATAAAAAACCATGGTCGTAAACCGATACCATGGCCTCTTGTTCGTTCGTCACACGACCGTTGATATAGATCTTCACGCTTGCTTAACTCCTGTTTCCTGCAAAAAGTTTTTTAATATTTGCAATCCGTGATCTGTGATAATGGATTCTGGATGGAACTGTACACCTTCGATAGGATACTCCTTATGACGCAATCCCATAATTTCACCTTCGGCTGTTTCGGCGCTGATTTCCAGACAATCGGGCAGCGTTTCTCTTTTTACGATCAAGGAATGATAACGGGTAGCCGTAAATGGCGAAGGCAGGCCTTTAAACAAGGTTTTACCGTCATGAATAATCGGAGAGGTTTTGCCATGCATCAACCGTTCAGCACGAATAACATCGCCTCCGAATACTTGTCCAATCGACTGGTGCCCCAGACACACGCCCAAAATTGGAATTTTACCTTTAAAACGCTCGATTAAGGCCAGACTAATACCTGCTTCATTTGGCGTACATGGGCCAGGAGAAATCAAAATATGATCCGGCTTCAACGCCTCGATACCATCCAGGTCAATCTCATCATTACGGCGCACCTCAACGTGCTCGCCAAGCTCACCTAAATATTGCACCAAATTATACGTAAACGAATCGTAGTTATCAATCACTAGAATCATCGTAATCCCTCACCTTCACACCGGATTTTGAACACTTAATTCGCTGTATTGTATCGCTTTCCATAACGCCTTCGCTTTGTTGATCGATTCCGTATATTCCTTCTCGGGTATCGAATCAATGACAATGCCTGCACCTGCTTGTACGTAGCCTATACCGTCCACTACAACGAGGGTACGGATTACAATGTTGAATTCCATGTTTCCGTTATAATCCATCCATCCGATTGAGCCCGTGTACGGTCCGCGGCGAACTGGCTCCAGCTCCTCAATAATCTGCATGGTGCGAATTTTGGGAGCACCCGTAATCGTTCCCCCCGGGAATTTGGCTGCAATAACCTCATAGGCCCCGTTGCCTTCCGCTAGTTGCCCCTCAACCTGAGAAACAATGTGCATGACATGAGAATAATATTCAATAACCATAAAATCCTTGACCTTTACCGTTCCATAGGTCGATATGCGCCCCAGATCGTTGCGTTCCAGGTCAACCAGCATAATATGCTCGGCCCGCTCTTTTTCATGATGAATGAGCTCATCTGCCAGCTTACGATCCTCCTCGGCGTTTTTGCCTCGAGGTCTTGTGCCAGCAATCGGGCGTGCTCTGACCACACCACTTTCCAACTGCACCAGAAGCTCCGGCGAGCCCGACACGAGCTGAAAATCTTCAAATCGCATCATAGCCATATAAGGTGACGGATTGATAACGCGCAGCCATTCATAGATTTCCTCAGGACTTTGGGTGAGCCGCTTATGTTGACGGACGGACAAATTAACTTGAAATACATCGCCTGCACCAATGTAATCCTTAATTGCATTTACCGCATCGATGTAAGCTTCCCTCGGAAAATCTGCTTTAATGCCTTCAATAGAGTCAACATCAATATGAAGTTGATCGTTGTCCATATGCTTCAGCATCATGTCTCTAGTACGCAGTGCATCGTTCTCGTTATTGATTACAGCGATCCGGTCCCATCTTTCTTTCATCCGATAAATGTCTGCTGCTGCCTGGCTGTAAAGCTGCTCTAGCTCGTCAAGACCGCCTACAGATGGGTTCCATTGATGAGAAGATGAGCAATACAGCTCCCGCTTCTCATGATCAATGATCCAAACCTGATCAAACCGGACAAAGGCATAATCGGGTATATCCAAATCGTCTACAGACGTCTCAGGAAGCTTCTCAATTGAACGAACCACATCGTATCCCCAAAAACCAACGCAGCCGCCCAGAAACTTCGGGGCTTTGTCGACGACAGGGGAGTGGAATGGCTCCATCCATTGGCGAACCAGCTCAAGCGAGGCCCCATGCTGCTCAACAACAGATCCGTCTGTATTTGTAATGATCGCTTGATCGTGTTTCCCCCGAATTTCCGAAATCGGTTGAAGACCAAGAAACGTGTAGCGTCCGCCTTTTCCACTCTCCAATACAAAAGAACCCGGATTTGCTTGCTTCCATGCATACTCCCATGAAAGGATACGGTCATTCTCCAAAGGAAACGATTGTACATAAGGAAGCATCGTGTAATGCTCAGCCCATTCGTTCCATTGCTTATAGGTTGTTACAAACACCTGCTTCCCCCCTTTATCTACGCTGTCATATAAGTTAGGATTTAGTATACTGTATATTCTCAACGAAAAAAAGCCCCTCAAGGAACTGAAGGGCTCTGTCGATGCTGCTACTCTTCGAATTGATACAAAGGTGTACTCAAGTATCTTTCACCGTTGCTCGGAAGAATGGCAACTACACGCTTGCCAGGTCCGAGTTCTTTGGCAACTTTCAATGCTGCAAAAATCGCTGCTCCGGAAGAAATACCACCAAGAATTCCCTCTTCTTTGGCAACACGACGGGAAGTTTCAAAAGCTTCCTCGTTATCAACCTGAATGACTTCGTCATAGATGTTCGTATTTAAAATTTGCGGAACAAAGCCGGCACCGATTCCTTGAATTTTGTGCGGACCTGGTTTACCTCCGGACAAAATAGGTGACGCACTTGGCTCAACCGCATAAATTTTGATATTAGGGAAGTTTTCTTTTAGAACGCCACCTGCACCTGTAATCGTTCCGCCTGTACCGATACCTGAGATGAAGGCGTCAATCTTGCCGTCATGGGAATTAATAGCTTCCACGATTTCAGGACCTGTCGTTTCTGTGTGGACCTTAACATTCGCAGGATTGTTAAATTGTTGAGGAATAAAATACGACGGGTTCTCCGCTTGAAGATCTTCCGCACGTTTAATTGCACCCTTCATGCCCTCAGCCCCTGGTGTCAGCACCAGCTGCGCCCCATAAGCGCGAAGCAAATTACGGCGCTCCAAGCTCATTGTTTCTGGCATAACGAGTATGGCTTTATATCCTTTTGCAGCAGCAACCATAGCTAATCCAATTCCGGTATTGCCACTTGTAGGCTCGATAATCGTATCACCCGGTTTGATTTTGCCTTCTTTCTCAGCAACCTCAATCATACTGATCGCGATGCGATCCTTAACACTAGCTCCCGGATTTTGATATTCAAGCTTCACATAGATCTCTGCACTACCTTCAGGTACAACACGATTTAACTTAACCAAAGGGGTGCCACCAATTAAATCCGTAATACTTTGAACTAATTTCGCCATGCCGAGTTCCTCCTAGAATCGTTATGAATAATATCCGAGTTTTTTGGTTGGTATTCTTTCCTTATCTTATCAACCTGTGCTAAGGTTGTCAATATCCAATTGGATTAAAATGTAATGCTAACCTTCCATCTTTCGCGAAGCTTGAGTATCACATCTTTTAATGGGGGTGCTTCCCGTAGTGCCATTTCTTTTCTAACGATTTCCTTGAGTTCATCCTTTTTGGCTTTGGAATCTTCCTTCAGCTCCTTCAGCTTGATGATATAAAAGTTATCGTTGAAAAGAATCGGTTTACTGACCTCACCCACTTTAAGCTTTTTGACAGCGCTCATAATAGATGGGGCCATGAACGGATCGTTCTCATCCAGCCAACCCAGGTCTCCACCCTTATTACGTGTTGAATCATCAAGCGAACGGTTTTTGGCCACTTGTGCAAAATCCATACCTTTGTTCAGATCGGCTGCTACCTTATCCGTTTGCTCCTTGCTGCTGACCACAATCTGTTGAAGCCTCAGTTGAACGGGCGAGTTAAATTCATCCGGGTGGGCCTTGATGTAGGAATTAACTTGCTCATCTGTGATGGTAATGGATTTGGTCGCTAGCTTCTCCAGCAATAATTTATTGAATAAGTCGGCTCTTAGCGTTTCTGGTGTAAAACCCAGCTGATCCTGCATCGCTTCATAAAACTGCGTTTCACTATCATACCCTTGCTGCATACGTTTTAATTCTTTTGTTATCTCGTCTTCGGTGACTGTCAAGCCTTCCGCATTTCCTTCCATACGAATGACTTCATGGTCCACCATTTGATCTAATAATTCCCGACCGTGTTTTTGCAATAACTGCTGATTCAAATCCTCACTGGTAATTGTTTTGTCACCCAATTTGGCGATCACGCGCCCACGGGGGTCCGTCGGGTCAGGCTTCATTGCAGTAGGAGGCTTCTTTAACAATTCGGCAAATATTACGGAGGAAAGGATGACAACGACAAGCAGCAACAGTGCATTGACTCCCCACAATATCTTCATGTTTCGCATTCCTAGTCCCCTCGTATGGTCACTCTCCGTGGATTGAGCTATTTCTTCTATAAAGTATGTGTTCAAAAAGTCGACTTTTCTGCTTCGTGCAGTCAAAGCTTTGGAGTCGGAATGCATAATTCGATCCCAGTCAGCAACGTGTATGTCTTCATGATCAAAAGGGGACTTTTTGAACAATCTCTATAACTAACGTGTGCTCAAGCTTCTGATTATAACTCCTGGATAAGACCTTCAAGATTTTCCCGATTAAACAGATAGGCTTCATTACAATAATGACATGAAACTTCCGCTTGCCCATCCTCCTGAAGCATCAATTCAAGTTCTTCTCGTCCCAGTGAAATCAAGGTCTGCTCGACCCTCTCTCTGGAGCACTTGCAGCGGAATCTGACATCCATCACTCCAAGCACCTGCACCTCAGGAAGAATTCGATGTAAAATGTCCTCAAGATCCAATCCCTGGCTTAATAAGGTTGTAATCGGTTCGATGCGTGAAAGCTGAAGCTCGATCAAGGAAATATCATCATCACTTAACCCTGGCAGCAGTTGAATAACAAAACCACCGGCAGCTATAACCGAGTAGTCAACATCTACCAGCACACCTAGTGCTACAGCGGATGGTGTTTGTTCAGACTTGGCAAAATAGTAAGTAAAATCTTCGGCCAGCTCCCCTGATATTAACGGTATACTTCCCCGGTACGGCTCCTTAAGCCCCAAATCCTTAATGATATTCAAAAACCCTTCCGTACCAACAGCACCGGAAACGTCCAACTTGCCCACCTGATTCAGCGGCAAATCCACTTGAGGATTGTCCACATAACCACGAACGTCGCCACTGGCATTCGCATCTACCACGACTTGGCCAATCGGTCCTCCACCTTTAACAATAATGGTCAACTGTTCATCACCTTTAAGCATGGCTCCCATAATCAAGCCTGCTGACACTGTCCGCCCTAAAGCGGCCATAGCTGTAGGCGACATCGAATGCCGCTTGCCTAATTCATCGACAATTCCTGTGGTACGAACAGCAAACGCCCTGACCTTTCCGTCCATTGCCGTAGCTCTAATCAATTGATCCTGCATCGCTTACCCTTTCTGTGTTAAAGTAATTGGTATATAATCGCTCTGCTTATTGATTGCGTTCATAAATAATTCGCAGTCCTTGCAGGGTCAGCAGTTGGTTTGTCGTTTCAATGGTTCGCGATTCTCTGGAAATCAATTCAGCCAGCCCACCGGTTGCAACAACTTTGGGGTTCGTCCCAAATTCCTCGCGAATACGTTCGACAATCCCATCAACCTGCCCGGCAAAACCGAAAATGATGCCTGCTTGCATGGAAGCTACCGTATTACGTCCCACAACGCTTTTAGGTTTAACCAACTCTATTCTCGGCAGCTTGGCTGCACGCTGATATAAAGCTTCCGTAGAGATCCCAATACCCGGTGCAACCGCTCCTCCAATATATTGTCCAGCCTCATCTATGTAGTCAAAGGTCGTCGCTGTTCCAAAATCAACAACAATAACGGGAGAACCATATATCTCAATCGCTGCTACAGCATTGACAATCCGGTCTGCACCTACCTCGCGTGGGTTTTCGTAACGAATATTTAAGCCGGTTTTCACACCCGGACCTACAATCAGAGGTGCTTTCTTAACATATTTTAAACACAATTGCTCCAATACAAACATTAAAGGCGGCACAACCGAAGAAATAATGACGCCCTCCACCTGATCCAACTTAATTCCGGCATGCTGGAACAAATTATACATCGTCATTCCATACTCATCAGCCGTCGCAGCCCGATTGGTGCTAAGTCGCCAGTCATGAAGCAAGTTTTTTCCGTCATAGAGGCCTAATACGATATTCGTATTACCGACGTCAATTACCAAAATCATGCCTGCACCCCTTTTTGCGCGTTCAGATCCAGACTGATATCGAGCGACTGTACCGAATATGTCAGTCGACCTACCGATATCACATCCACACCAGTTTGCGCTATGGCCCCAACCGTATCCAAATTGACGGAACCTGATGCTTCTATCAGAATATGCGGTGCTGCTGATTTCATGCGTACAACAGCCTCCCGCATCTGGTCTGTTGACATATTGTCCAGCATAATAATATCAGGCTGTGCCAATAACGCCTCTTCCAGCTGCTCTTTGCTTTCAACTTCTACCTCGATCTTCATCGTGTGAGGAATTTGAGCGCGAGCAGCGCGAATTGCTTCGGTTATGCCACCTGATCCTTTAATGTGATTATCCTTGATCATAACAGCATCATACAGACCAAAACGGTGGTTGTGTCCACCTCCGACCCGTACTGCATATTTTTCTAACAGTCGATGACCAGGAGTTGTTTTACGTGTATCCACGAGTCTGACTGGCAAGCCTTGCAGAGCATCGACAAACTGCTTGGTACGGGTTGCTATGCCTGACAAACGCTGCATCAAATTAAGCGCAAGCCTCTCGCCGAGTAAAATATGTCGGGTATTGCCTGTTACCACAGCCAACACACAGCCTTTCTCTACAGCTTGTCCTTCCTCTACATTAGCTTCAAATCGAAGCTCGGGATCAACCAATGCAAAAACAGCAGCTGCAATCGGCAATCCGGCGATAATGCCAGACTCCTTGACATGAATAATAGCTTTAGATTGATGATCCTTGGGAATGGTTGTCATGGTCGTAACATCACCCATTCCAATATCTTCCTCCAGCCACAGCTGAAGGTTTTTCTTTACAATATCCATCTGCAGCTCAAACATCATCAATCTTCTCCTCCGTAATCCCGTCTTCCCGACTGAATATCGTATGCTTCCTCCAGTTCAGATCGTCCTTCTCCGGAAAATCATCCCTGTAGTGTCCCCCACGGCTTTCTTTCCTAATCAAAGCAGCCTCAGTCGTTAAGAGCGCACATGTCAGCATATTGGCAAACTCATAATCCTCACGCTTGGTCAAACAAGATTCAAAGATGGACAGCTGGCGGCGCAGCTCCTCATAGCCTTTTTCTAACCCTTTGGCTTCGCGCTTTAACCCTGCATAACGCAGCATAATTTTTTGCAGCTTCAGCTTTTTTTCGACTATTGGCTGTTTGGCATGCTCACTGCGAGACGTTACTTGCTGAACAGATGGATTCACTGTCACAGGAGACAATTGATCAATGCGCTCCAAAATTCTCCGACCGAACACAATCGCCTCGGATAGTGAATTACTGGCCAGACGGTTAGCCCCATGGACTCCGGTCGACGACACTTCACCACAAGCAAATAAGCGGGCCACCTTGGTTTCACCGTAAAGATCCGTTTTCACACCGCCCATCATATAATGCGCAGCAGGTGCAACGGGGACCCAATCCGAAGATAAGTCCAAACCATAGTTCAGACAAAACTCATATATGGTTGGGAAACGATGCTTCACCGTTTCTTCCGATTCATGCGTAAAATCAATATAAACAAATGTAGATCTTGTCAGCTCCATCTCATTCACGATAGCCCTGGCTACGACATCACGCGGCGCCAGCTCCAGCTGTGGATGGTATTTTTCCATAAATCGTTCACCTGTAATATTGCGCAAGATAGCGCCTTCACCACGAACAGCCTCAGAAATCAGAAAACGTGGTGCTCCTGGGTAACAAAGTGCTGTCGGGTGAAATTGTATGAATTCAACATCCTGAATAAGTGCTCCTGCACGGTAAGCAATCGCGATTCCATCACCTGTAGCAATATCTGGATTCGTGGTATACCGAAACAATTGCCCCGCGCCGCCAGTACATAAAATCGTTGCATTCGCTTTGACAAAAACCTTTTGACCGCTCGGCTTTTGCACCAAAGCGCCGAGACATTCCCCGTTTTCGGTTATCAGATCTATTACAAAATGATCATCCCAAACTTCGATGTTCGAGTCCAGCTTCGTTTTCTCCGATAAGGATCTTACGATTTCTGCTCCTGTTGCATCCCCGTGAGCATGTAAAATACGGCGGTGACTGTGAGCCCCTTCTCTGGTTAATGCAAATTCCCCATCCTCCAGATCGAACTGCGTACCCATCTTGATCAAATCCCTGACACCTGCCGGCCCTTCATGTACCAATACATCAACAGCCTCATGGGAGCACAGTCCTGCACCAGCTACCAAAGTATCGTGCAGATGATAGTCCGGTGAATCATCATCCGCTATTACTGCGGCGATCCCACCTTGAGCATAACGTGTGTTGCTATCCAGCAGCGATTTTTTCGTCACCATCAGCACACTATATTTTTCACTTGCTTTGATAGCGGTAAAAAGACCGGCGATTCCAGCGCCGATCACCATAACATCGGTATGAACTTGAGGCAGCTTGCTGATATCAAAGTCTACTAAATAACGTGGTATCATGAGTACGCTCACTTTCTTCTACAAAGAGAGTAGCGCATGCTACTTCACTAGCAGCATGCGCTCCAAGGATGCTCTGGCTTGATCGGCAATATGCGGCGGTACATAAATTTGCGGCTGCATCGTTTCGAGACAGCGTACCACCTTTTTCAAGTTGTTTACTTTCATATTAGGGCATACCAGGTATTTGGTAGCAAAATGGAACTTTTTGTCCGGGCTGTCCACTCTCAATTGAAACCCGGTTCCATCCTCTGTACCTACTATAAATTCTTGATGCTCCGATTCTTTACAATATTTGATAATGGCTGTAGTACTTCCTACAAAATCCCCCAGCTTAACTACCTCAGGACGACATTCCGGGTGAACGACAAATTTGGCATTGGGGTACTGCGCTCTCATCTCTTCTACATCTTTAACGGTTAGCATGTCATGGGTGTTGCAGTAGCCTTCCCATATAATCATTTTTTTGTCCGTAAATTTGGAAACGTAGTCCCCCAGGTTTTTGTCCGGGACCCAGATGATTTCATCGGAATCTACCGACTCGATCACTTTAATAGCATTGGCCGACGTACAGCAAATATCGGTTTCTGATTTCACATCAGCCGATGTATTGATATAAGCAACGACTTTCGCATTAGGATGCTGTTTCTTCAGTGCACGCAGACCATCAACATTGACCATATCTGCCATCGGACAGCCAGCTCGTTCATCGGGAATCAGTACAGTTTTGGTTGGAGCCAGTATCTTTGCACTTTCTCCCATAAAATGCACGCCGCAAAATACAATGACCTCAGCATCGGTTGTAGCTGCTTTTTGTGCCAAAAGAAAGGAATCACCACGAAAATCAGCAACTTCCTGAATCTCATCTCTTTGATAATAATGAGCTAATATGATGGCGTTTCGTTCCTTCTTTAATTGAAGGATCCGTTCTTTTAATTCGCGCTTTTGTTCTTCCTTACGTTCCAATGCCAGTGCTTCCATAAGAAAACCCTCCCTTTCTCTTGAGCTGCATTCGGTTTAATGATATTAGTATGTGAATTTGTTCACATAAAGTTTAAAGATTTACACCTAATTTACACAACATCACAGGCTGTGTCAATGCTTAAATAGATGCAAAATGAACTAATTGTTTGCGCATCCGAAAGCAGGTTGCGTATACCCTTAGCCTGAGTCCAGTTTCATCTATATCATGTTTTTTTCCGGCTCCTAAACAACAACAAAGCCGACAGCAATGAATATGCCGCCGGCTTGTATAAGTCAGTAAATTAAGATTCTTTATTCGGGTCTTCTTCAATTGGATGCTTATCAAAATCAAGCTTATTGGCTTGTGAGGTTGTTTCCTGACCTTGGATATTAATTCTCACATCGGAAGCATCATCAAGACTACCATTGTCGATGAGTTGAATAATTTCATCCTTTTCCAGGATCTCTTTCACCATTAGTGTCTCAGCAATGAGTCGTACTTGATCTGCATACTTCTCCAACGTTTCCTTCGCTCTTGCGTAGCAGCTGCGGATAATGGTTTGCATTTCCTGATCGATTTCGTAAGCAATCGCATCACTGTAGTTTTGCTCATGCCCGAAATCGCGACCAAGGAACACTTGCCCCTGAACATTGCCGAACTGCATCGGTCCAAGCTTATCGCTCATTCCGTACTCCATGATCATCTTACGAACGATGCCAGTCGCACGTTGGAAGTCACTATAGGCACCGGTACCGATTTGACCGATGAACAACTCTTCCGCCACACGGCCTGCCAACAATCCGGTTACCTTGTCAAGCAGCTCGGTTTTGGTATTCATCATCTTGTCTTCGCCTTCTTTAGGAAGCATCATCACGTAGCCGCCTGCGCGACCTCTTGGGATGATCGTAACCTTATGAACCATATCGGCATTTTCAATATGATAACCGACAATCGTATGTCCGGCTTCATGAAAAGCGACCATACGTTTCTCACGTTCGCTAATAACGCGACTCTTCTTCTGGGTACCCACAACCACACGATCAAAAGCCTCGTCCAGTTCACCCATGGAAATATCTTTACGGTTACGTCTGGCAGCGATTAAAGCAGCTTCATTCAGCAGGTTCTCCAGATCAGCGCCTGTAAACCCTGTTGTATAACGTGCTATCGATTCCAGCTTAACATCTTTATTTAATGGCTTATTGCGGGCATGAACTTTCAATACTTCTTCTCGGCCTTTGACATCTGGACGGTCAACTGTAATTTGACGGTCAAAGCGTCCTGGACGCAGCAATGCCGGATCGAGAATATCAGGTCTGTTCGTAGCGGCGACAATAATAATGCCTTCGTTAGCTCCGAAACCGTCCATTTCTACAAGCAATTGGTTCAATGTCTGCTCACGCTCGTCATGTCCGCCGCCTAAGCCTGCGCCCCGCTGACGACCTACAGCATCGATCTCATCGATAAAAATAATACATGGTGCGTTCTTCTTGGCATTTTCGAACAAATCGCGTACACGCGATGCCCCAACACCTACGAACATTTCAACAAAATCCGAACCGCTTATGCTGAAGAACGGCACACCGGCTTCACCAGCTACAGCCCGCGCAAGCAAGGTTTTCCCTGTTCCTGGAGGACCATTAAGCAATACACCCTTAGGAATTCTGGCACCAACAGCAGCGAACTTACGAGGATCCTTTAAAAACTCTACAACCTCGACCAGTTCTTGCTTCTCTTCATCTGCCCCCGCGACATCTTCAAAGGTAACGCGCTTCTTCTCTTCGTTATATAGTCTGGCGCGGCTTTTACCAAAATTCATAACCTTGCCGCCGCCACCCTGCGCGTTATTCAGTAAAAAGAAGAACAGGATGAAAATAATAACAAACGGAATAATGGAGGTAAGGAAGCTAATCCAAACATTGTCACCTTCCATTTTCTCAATCGTGATGTTCGGAACCTCAGCCTTTTCAAACATCTGGATTACTTCTTGGTCGAAGGGCGCACGAGTCTCGAAATTTTTCTTATCCGGCAAGGGCGCATTTTTATATTTCCCACGAACCAAGTATGTATATCCGTCAAATTTGACATTGACCGAATCCACATTTTTCTCTACTAAGGCCTGTCGGAGCTTATCGTAACTAATTACGTCTTTCTGTTCATTCTGTGTGCTAATAAAGTGAACGATACCGACGGTGACCAAAAAAATGAGCAAATAAAACCCTGTATTGCGTATAATTCGGTTCATCCCTTACCTCCTCTCAAACGGCAACTTTGTTTATTGTACCACAGCAAGTCTGGGCATAACAAGAAATGCTAATGTGAGTAAACTTCCGGCTTTAAAATCCCGACATACGGCAGATTGCGATACTTTTCCGCATAGTCCAGTCCGTACCCGACTACGAATGCATCCGGTATGCTGAATCCTTTATAGTCTGCTTCCAAATCGGTCGTTCTACGCGCTGGTTTGTCAAACAGGGCTGCGACTGTAATCGATAATGCATTGCGACGTTCGAGAACATCTATGAGATAGCTGAGTGTAAGTCCGCTGTCGATGATGTCTTCCACAATAAGGATATGTCTTCCCTCAACAGGAACATCCAAATCCTTCACAATCTTGACAACCCCTGATGATTTGGTCGACTGTCCGTAGCTGGACACCGCCATAAAATCAATTTCCAATGGAATTGTCATTCGTTTTACCAAATCCGACATGAAAATAAACGCGCCCTTTAATACACAGATGACCAGCGGATTACGCCCTTCAAAATCGCGGCTTAATAGCTCCCCCATCTCCTTAACTTTCTCTTGAATGTCTTGTTCGCTGTAAAGTACTTCGAGAATGTCGTTTTGCAACAGAGAACCTCCTACTGAAATAAAATTAAATGATAGCACTTATAGACTTTTTGAGCTCGCACTTATACAAATCATCAAACGTGTATCCCCTGTAATCAAGGCATGCGATGATCTGCGAACCCCAGGCAGCCACACAATGCGTTCCTGAGCGTCCATGACAACCGGCACCTGCAATCTTAAGCTGGGCGGTAGTTTGGTGTCGATGAAGATATCCTTTACCTTTTTGGACCCTTTCAGTCCAAGCAGATTCATTCGGTCTCCATCCTTACGATTTCTAATGTGCAGGGGAAACTTCAGCAGGTCTGCATCAAACCAGGCGGTGTTACGATCATGAACGGGAACAACCCAATGCTCATCCACCGCAGGCCGCTCGATCCAGCTGCATGCCAGCTTGACTCCTGTTTCTCCAATTGTCAGGCTATCCATGCCCCGCTCCCACGTATAGCTGTAGGATGAAGGCGGTACCCCATCATTATGCACATAAATCCGATCGTATTCCCTTGTTAAAACCAAGCTGCCTCCTATATGTAGGCTCAGGTTAGATAGGTCCCCGAGAATTGCGTCCCGCACTTGCTCAAGCTTTAGGAAATCTATGGAATCTGCGTCACCAAGAAGACAATTTAATATTAGTTTAATCAAACGTCTTTGTAAAGCAAGATGAAGCCCTTCAAACCATTTTCTTGACCATTCGCAGAAATCACTTTCCTGGTTAACCCCCTCTGCAAAAGCTGACATGGTCTGCAAATGCATGAAATCATGCTCAGCCGTCATCATAACAGACAGCCGATTCAACGCTTGCGGCAATTGATCGTTGTAATTACGAAGCTGCGGAAGCAAATCAAGCCGAACTTCATTACGAAAATATTTGGTATTCATATTACTACTGTCCACATAAAAAGCAAGCCCTTGCTGCTGGCAATAATCCAACAGCTCTGACTTATATATACGGAGCAAGGGGCGAACAAGTTCCACATCTTTTTCTAAGCGACGAATCGGGATGCCTGATAGTCCCGCTGGCCCCGTCCCCCGAAGTATCCTCATCAGCATCGTCTCCGCCTGATCGTCTGCGTGATGACCAAGTACAATATGCGCTGCAGCATATCGATGTGCGGTTTCAATTAAAAACCGATAGCGCAGCTCACGTGACGCAACCTGCGGATTCTTTCCGGTTTCCCGAATGTACTGCGGTAAATCGAAGTGCGCCACTTCACAAGGCAGGCCAAGCTCGGCAGCCAGACTTGCTACATACAAAGCCTCCTGCTCCGATTCCTCTTTGCGAAACCCGTGATTTACGTGCGCAAGGACCAACCGCCAATTCCACCGTTTCGACATTGTAAAAAGGAGATGCAGCAGTGCTACGGAATCCGGTCCTCCCGATACCGCTACAACTATGCATTCCCCTTCCACCAATAACCGCTCCGACTTGATTAAAAATTCCATTCTCGCTGCTAAATCAACTGCTAGATCCATATCCCCATCCTTCCGGCTTGCTGCCAGCTATGACCAGTAAAAGTAAACGACTAAACCAAAGAATAGCAGGGAGGCTGTAAATCCCAATTTCAGCCATGTTTCCCGATTGGCAGAGGAAGCAGGTAAACGCTTATGAAATTTCAACCGCCGCCAAGCCGCCAATACCTGGCTGGAGCTTGTGTAATGCCCAAGCAGTGCTTTTTGCAGCACAGGCTTACAAGGCTCCAAGATCGGATTCGTCTTCAATAAATCGATCAGCATTTGGACGTTGCGGTTTTGCGGCAGCAGTTTATCTATTCCATGCATTCTCTGCTCTGTCTCCGTGCTGCTTATGAGGAGTACAGCAAAAGCAAACATATCATAGCCCTCATCTGCGGAACGTGTTCCGGCCCCCCAGTAGCCACGATCGTACACCTCTGTAAATTGCTTCACAGATCGACCTTTTGCTGTGACTCCGCCAAAATCAATCAATTCGACATCACCGTAGCCGCATACGAGCATATTTTGCACTTTAATATCACCGAACACGTAACCCCGGGCATGCAGCTCGACCAGCTTGCGCAATATATTCAATCCAATCAGACCGATCCAATCCCGACCATTGTGTCTAATAAAATCGGAAATGGTTTGTCCCTTAATATAACGCATTACGTAGAACGGATAATCTACACCTTGGTGATGGAAATCGTCGACATCCAGCAAATAATTTTGAAAGGACGTATTGGATTTTGACAGCACCTTCAAAGCATTCACCTCGGATTGAAGATCTGCCGCATCCAGTCCAAGCTTGAGAGCATATTGACGTTTACCGCGTTTAACTAGATATACCTTGCCATTGGCCCCTTCACCCAGCAAACGTTCAACCTGATAAACGGCCTTGTTCCATTTGCCGCTCAGGACGGTATCGGATTGTATAATTTGATCAAACGATGTAATCACTCAATATCCCATCCTTGCCTATTGGCGCGTTTCCAGTCACTATTGTGTCTTTATGGCGGAAATTCCCATTTTCATATATATCGGCAGCGGGAGTGCCTATGATAAACTCGGTCACTTTCAAAAGAGCCGGACCCGTTGGAGTCGTACCTCTCATGTTTAATTTATAAAACAAACGGTTCAAATTTGCAAGGTTCCGTGTCCAATCCATATCCATTTCCGCCTCTTCCTGATGAGCTCCTGTCCCTGGAAAGTGGAATACTGCCGTCTCACTGCTGCCTGTTCGCGCCTGCAGGCTTAACTGCAAATCATAGATAGCTTCTTTGACCGCTGACAGCTTCTGCTTCATGCTGGCACTTGTATCGATAAGCAACGCCACCTTAATAGAAGCCGTTTCGCCTAAATCATCCATCACCTGTACAACCTGTGCACGCTGATCCAAAGGCAAGCTTTCCAGCTTGGCGTCACCCAAAATATGCTGCAGCTCCTTGCCTACAATTTGCTGGATAGTATGTGCAACCGTCTTACGGGTCATCATCTGAACCGTTTGCGACAGCTTGGCTGGCGTTACAATCCGACTGGTTCCTCCTCCGGCCCGGGCGATCTCCTGGATTTCCTCCGCTCCCATCTCATCAACCTCATGTTCATTGAGCAATCCGATCACATTTACCACTATACCTTCAGCCTTGGCCTGAGCAGCCGCAATAACAGGACTTATACCTACATTTGAGCAGCCATCGGTTATTAAAAGAATTTGTTTCACGGGTTGACCTCCTATTAATGCAATTAATAGGTTTAGTTTTTCCAGTTTGCAAGTTTCTTAAACTCACCAATACGATGTTGAAACAGGCTGTTTTCACATTTACAAAAAAAGAATCGTCGGCATGTACCTACGATTCTTTTCTAAGAAGCGATATTCTTGATTTCATAATGGGAATTGAACAAATGAATCATTCGCACAGCATTACAGAAGCGGGTACGGAGGGGAACGATAGCCTCAGCTCACCACCTTAGGACGCTCAATACGCTGTAATCCGGGCCAGCTGAAGGTAGCCCATTCCGGCTTGTACTTTTCCACACGCGCGACTACGACCGTCATATCATCATGAATCTCTCCGTAATGATAACGAACAATCCGCTCCAGTAAAATATCGGCAAATTCCTGTGGGGATTCAGAATCAATTTCCGACAGCACCCGCTTCATCCACAATTCTTTATTCACCGCATGCCCAGGTGCGTCATAAATCCCATCGGTCATCATAACAAGGATATCTCCGGGATATAACGGCAGACTGATCAGATCGACATCGATTTCATGTACAATTCCGACGGGCAGGTTATTGGCCGTGATCGGTATGACCTCGCTGCCTCGCTTAACAAAGCTGGGAACCGATCCGATCTTCAGGAACGTCGTATGGGCATCATAGAGATCAATCAACGCGACATCTACAGTTGCATACATCTCATCTGAGGACCGAAGCATCAAGACAGAATTAACGGATTTAATAGCCAGTCGTTCATCCATACCGGACTGTAATAGCTGCTGTAAAATCGTAAGCGCAGTGCTGCTCTCGGCCCTTGCCCGCTCCCCATTGCCCATTCCATCACTTAAAGCGACTGCGAATTTGCCATTCCCCAATTCAATCGTGCTGAAGCTATCGCCGGAAAGCACATCTCCGCCCTTTGCAGCAGCAGCGACGCCCGTATCAATTTCATATTCCTTCGCCGATCCAAACACCACCGTGCTGTAGCCCTCCTTACGCTCCAGCATCTGCTCATTTTTAACCGTTATGTGTTCTTCCAATATTTCCGATAGCAAGGGGCCGATGATCTTTCGACATTCATCAAACCCCTTGGTGTATTGGTGAATAATCTCGATTTCGACATTACCCTCATCCAGACTAATAATATCGATACTATGGATCGAGAGTCCAAGCTCCTCCAAGGCGCTGCGAATCTGCTCCTCCTGCACGAACAACTCCTGACCTTCGCGCTTGATCTCATTGGCCAAGTCCTCCATCACCTGAGAGACGCCAAATAACTGCTCGGCCACCAAATGCCGACTGTCAACAATCTGCTTTTTCCAATGCTGGTCGTTCTGATACAGCTTGTATTGCTGCTGCATGATCTCTGCGACCTGATCCGGCTTTACACACAGCTTTTTCCAATGCGGCTGCATGTCCTTACGCTTGAGCCCATGACCGAGCTCTACCTCCGTCATCATTTCCGTCATAAACTTATAGGTCTGATAAAACTTCTCATCCCAGCACTGATCCCGCTTCCAGCAGGAGGCACAGCTGCGGTTCGCAACCGAGTTCATAAAATGACCAATCTCTTCCTCCTTTTTCATAGGTTCTGTTTCCGCTGTAATTTGTCTAAAGCTCCGGGACAGCTGACGAAATACTTCCGAAAACTTTTCTACACGGTCAGCAGTAATATCTCGGACTCTTTTTGCATAATCATGCTGAGACTTCATATTTTCCTGCGTACCCGGCACATATTTGGCGAGCAGTTGAAGCACCCCTCGAGGCGTTAGTATAAAAAGCAGCACGGCTACGAGAGACTCATACGTCGAATTCAGAATTTCTGCCTGATTCCCGATATAGATCGATAAAATCGAAGAGCCGAGCAGCATGCCCAGAGACACCGCCATCCGATTACCCTCCTTTAGCAGCCCGGCCAACATCCCTGCAAAGGCGAGCAAGCTCATCTGGTAAATGGCCGAGGAATTCGCCAAGCTCAAAATCAGTCCGGTAATAACTCCGACCGAAGCGCCCAGCGGCGCACCACCCACCAGTGCAAACAGTAATATTAAATATCGGGACAGAACGTGCTCCAGGGTAACCGGTCCAATCAACCAGCCTACTGTACCTGTCATGACAGAAGCAAGCAATATAATCAAACATATAATTTCCTCATGCTTTAAGCTGTAATGTTTGCGCGTAAGCGTAAATACCGGAACTGCCTGCAAAAAGATATGCGTCAAGATCAAGCTCAATACGGATTCGACACCCGTTATCGTCAAGGTATACCAGGAAAGCCTGCCGGCAGCCAATACAGCAAAAAGCTGTACGAAAAAGGTAGCTGCAAAAACAATCAATGGTGCATAGGAAATGTCAGAGCGTTGAAAGCGCTCTATACCTTTTTGTATAAGCAGTACTACCAGCATCGCTACTATCATATATCCGGTGTGCCCCGGTGCCTGTGAGAACAAACTCCCCCCAATCAAGAAAAGTGCGGTTCCGACTAACAATTCCTTGCGCAAAAAATAGATCACAGCAAAAAATGCAACGGCAAACGGTGCCAACTGGTCAAGAATCATCGCCCGTCCCAGCAGGAAGGCCATGCCCAGTATGAGGGTCGAGCCTTTTCGTGCCGCGATTGATTGCACCCATCGATTGTCCGCAAACTTGCTGACCACATTGTGTTTTGTCTTTTGAAACCAACGGTTTCGTTCCATTCCTGTTTGAGTCCATCCTAAACTTTTCATCATACTTGGCCAACACCACCCATATTTGATTAGTGTTTTCTAGTATATCGAGAGTCTATTGTAAAGTTTGTCACAATCAGTTGGTAGACATAAAATTTTTTCCGACAAAAAAGAAGCCGTCTGTGTGACAGCTCCCCTTTAACAGCAAAAAAACACCCCACCGGACAGCAAGTCTCGGCAAGATGCTTTTGTTCTCTTGCAATAGCGGCGAAGGGAATCGAACCCCCGACCTCACGGGTATGAACCGTACGCTCTAGCCAGCTGAGCTACACCGCCACAACATGTATGACTATATAACAGGCTTGGCCTGGTTGTCAAGCAGGTTTAACCCCGCAACAGGGAGCATCAGACAGTAATCAACAAAAAAGCCGCATAAGCAAATTTGCTCATACAGCTTCATCACCTTACTATATTTAATCGCGTCTAGCGCCGCGACCTCCACGTTTCCCTTCCGTGTTCTTCTTCAGGGAAGAGATGCGTTCCTCGCTATCCTTTAAAAAACGCGAAACCTTGTCCTCGAACGTTAACTTGCCTACTGGAGGTTTGCCTCCACGGCCTCCACGATCGCCTCCACGGCCTCCAAATCCACCGCCGCCTCCGCTGCTGCGACCGCCACGATCGCCTCCACCACTTCCGCCGCTGCCACCCATACCGCCGCCACTGGAACTACCAGCTGGTCGTTCGTAGCGTTGAGGTCTTGGCGCTTCAGGGGGTTTGTCAACTGCTTGCTTGATGGATAAACCGATTTTGCCGTCTTTGTCGACATTGATAACTTTAACCGTTACCACGTCGCTCAATTTCAAATGATCGTTGACGTCTTTTACATAATTGTCTGCGATCTCCGAAATGTGCACCAGACCTGTACCACCCTCTGGAAGCTCAACAAACGCCCCAAAATGAGTAATGCCTGTTACCTTGCCTTCCAGCTTGCTGCCCACTTCAATTGCCATAAAGTAAAATGTTCCTCCCTTAAATAGTTAACAAAAGACTTCAACAATGGAGATTATAACGTACACGCTGCAATACGGTCAACCAAAGCTTTCTTGCATAGACCTATTTCTTTAGCTCTTTGGGCACATAAAATAATGTTTCCCCTTGCTTCACATAATGCAGCTCTTTTCGAATTTTTTGTTCAACGTATTCCGGATCATTCAATCGGACAATTTCACGCTTCGTCGCTTCATTGATTTTCCGAGTTTCATCCAGCTCCTGCTGCAAAGCGCTCAATCTCTCATCCTTGGCTCCAAGCTTACTTACTTGATTCCACAAGGTTACGCCAGCCCAGCTCATAAAGCAAGCAAGAACAATCAGGACCAAGCGGCGTCTGCGAAAAGAGCCTTTATTATTTGGTTTCGTATTGTTGCTTGTTATGGAGACAGCTCGCATCGTTTGAGAATCCTCCTACGTCCGATGAAAAAACCGACGAATGAACTTTACCATCGTTTGAACGGTTGTATTGTTACCTATTTGAGCACGAACATATCTGATTAGTGGGAATGTTAAAAATTTAACTATTTTCCACACAGTATATAACAATTGTAACATAACTTTATACAGGAAAATAGCTATTGCCGATAAAAATCCAAAAAATATGATGAACACTCTAAAAAGCAGTACAACAGGTCTTATCAACAGTATATTAACCAATTGGACCACCCAGTGAATCACAATTTTCACCATACGGATAAGAAATTGCAAACATTTAATGAGTATTCCGCTGAACAACCAGAAATAGATGACAACCCCTGCCAGCAGGCCGATAAAGATAAACATTCTGACCTGACCCCAGTTGATATCATACAGCAATTTAAAAATAAGCAAGGTCCCGATAATCCAGAACACAAGGTCCAACACATAGTAGGCATAACGAGTAGCCCTTAAATGATGGGCAAGCACCCGATACAAGTCAAACAATCCCCCGAGCGACAGACCTCCCAGCAGCATGGTACCCATCGTAGCAAATTGCATCTCCAGCGTCATTTAAACATCTTGCCCCATAATCCCTTAGGCTTCCCCTGTGCATTCGCATCCACATACAGCAGCTCATTAATCAAGCCCTCAATGACGACGAATCCTTGCTCCAGACTGAGGTTCTTAATGTGCAGGTTCTGTCCTCTGATTCTAAGAAAGCCATAGTCCGTCTCCAGCATAAATTCCTCACTATCGAAGCTTTCCACGTTTAAAACACCGGACACCTCAAGCAGCTTGCGGTTGAGCATTTTGATTTCTTGTCGTTTCACTTTTCCCTGCTCAATGGCCATGACCGATCCCTCCCATCAGCTTTGATTGTCTGCAAAGCTTGTATACTCTACACATATGGGGGGATGTCCACATTTAGAACACAAAAGAGACTGAAAGATCAGTCTCTCTGGCTTTGCCATAATTCAGTTTTGTGCATTTCCTCTTTGAGCAGTGTATACATGTGGGCTGCATCTTCCTTGCGGGTAGATTCGGAAAGCTGTTCCACGCGAACCGTGATACTTTTCTGTCCGAATTGGATTTTCAGCTCGTCCCCGACCTTCACCGCACTGCTCGGCTTGGCATCTCTGTCATTGATCCACACGCGTCCTTGGTCGGATACATCCTTGGCCACTGTCCGTCGTTTGATCAACCGCGATACCTTTAGGAACTTATCAAGACGCATTATTTTACCGCTTCTTTAAGCTTGTTACCTGCTTTAAAAGCCGGTACAGTCGATTCTGGGATTGAAATTTCTTTGCCCGTTTGCGGGTTGCGGCCAGTACGTCCCGAACGCTTGCGCGTTTCAAAAGTACCAAATCCGATTAATTGGACTTTGTCGCCAGTGGACAGTGCATCTGTAACTTCACCTAAAAAGTTATTCAGGACGGTTTCCACATCTTTTTTGTTCAGTCCACTTTTTTCAGCAATATTCGTAATCAAATCCGTTTTATTCATCGTTATATATTCCTCCTCAAAATAAAGCTTATTGGTATGTATTCTTGATGTCTCAGGAAAATCCTGCTAAAAGCCTGTTATCTTTATATTTTTTTTGCTTCCTGCCATAAGGCTTCCATCTCTTGTAAACCAGTTTGCTCCAAATTCCGACCCTTTAATCGTATCTGCTGCTCAATATAGCCAAAACGATTAAAAAATTTGCGATTGGCCGCACTCATGGCTTCCTCAGGCTCAATTTTCAGGAATCGGGCCAGATTGACGACAGAAAACAGCAGATCACCCAGCTCTTCCTGCTGTTCAGTTTTGGATAAAGACGCAATCGCTTCCTTAAGCTCCAACAGCTCTGACTCCACGACTTCGATAACTTCCTCCAACCGGCTCCAATCGAAACCGACAGCTGCTGCCTTCTTCTGCAGCTTGTAGGCTCTCATCAGGCCAGGCAGCTCACGAGGCACTCCGGATAGCAGCGGAAGCTGCTCCGGATCGATCCCCTTCTTGCGCTTCTCCTCCTGTTTGATCTGGTTCCAATTGACAAGCGCCTCATCGGCATTACCTGCCTGAGCCGCTCCAAATACATGAGGATGACGGCGAAGCAGCTTTTCATTGAGACCTGCGATAACATCCCAGACGTTGAAGCTGCCCGCTTCGGCTTCGATTTGTGCATGCAGCATGACCTGCAGCAGCAAATCGCCCAGCTCCTCGGCCATATGGTCTGTATCCTCTTCATCAAAGGTTTCCAGCACCTCGTAGGCTTCCTCGATCAGGTTTTTACGCAGTGATTGGTGCGTCTGCTCCCGGTCCCACGGGCAGCCCTCTGGACTCCGCAAAATATCGACAATTTCATGCAGGCGGGCAAAGGTGCGGTTCCGCAGCCTTTCCTGATCACTTCTTGGAACCCATACCAAGGAAAGGTTACCAAAATCCTGCAGATGGTCCAGCTCATACAGCGGGATGTGATGAATACGTTCCTCGCCTGCTACACCCAAGGCATGTCCAACAACAATCTCATGCTCATCCGGATACAATTCCATCAACGATAGCTTGACATCAGAGGCACTGAGGGTGTCGTATACCTGAGTAATAACAGTATGAAGCTGAGGATTCAGGCTGTACAATGACAGATCTGATCCATTCAGCAGCTGAAAGCCTTCTATCGGATCAAAGCCAAGCCGCAGGAAGGCTTGATCGAGAAAGCTCTCCCCACCCAGCAGTGTCAGCTGAATGCCCGCTTCCGGACAACGCTCCCTTAACAGCTGAACGGTTTTTTCGGCTACCATCGGATGTCCAGGTACAGCGTATACAATTTCACCAGCTGAAGGATCGGCGGAAGCAGCTGTCTTGGCCTTAGCCAGCAGCTCATCGGTTATCGCTTCATATACCTGCTCGAACTGGTCATGGCTTTCGTAAATCGCATCGAAGGATTCATAAGTAATTCCGTTGCGTGTCAGCATCTGGACCATCGGATGCTGATCGGTACGCAGATACAGCCTGCTGGCAGCTTGAAGTTTTTTCCAGACACCTAACGTAAGCTGATCCTCGTCGCCGGAGCCAAGACCTACAATAATAATATGGGGTTTCATGATACTATTCGCCTCCAATGTATAAATAAGGGGTGTCGTTCGTTAACAGAAATCACGTAACTCCTTAAACCGAGCAAGAGCTTATAACTTAACGCAGCAATCCGACTTTGCGCAGAAGCGCCAGCGGCTTGCCTCGCAGCTTGGGGATTTGCTCCAGCTCGGCGGCGCTGACAACGCCGAGGCGAACCAGCGCGAGTATGTATACGAGCGCGCCAACCGCTACGCCTGCGAGTGCGACTATTGTGGCTGAGCCCCTTGGGGGCAAAGCCACAGAAAGCGCGCCCAGCAGTGCGGGCAAGCCGTGCGTCACGGCGAGCAGGCTTGCCGCCATCAAGCCAACGCAGAGCAGCGGCTTGATCACGGCACGGCCGATGGCCGGCGTGACGCCGGTCGCGCGCAGCGCGTGCGCGAGCGCCAGCAAGCCTGCGAGCGCGTAAGCGCCAACAGCCGCGAGCGCGGCGCCATCGATGCCCCAATGGGGCACGAGGGCGGCGTTCGCCGCGATCTTGGCTGCCGCGGCCGCGAGCAGGTACAGCGCCGGAGCTACGACGGCGCCGAAGCCCTGAAGTACACTACCTGCGATAATGTTAAGCGTGCTGAACAAGGCCGTAAGGCTAAGCAGGCTCATCGCAAAAGAACCATCAGCACTTTTGTAAAACATTACATTCAGCGGCTCAGCCAAGACTGACAACCCTACTGAAGCAGCCAGCCCAATTACCCAGGTTAGCCGCAGCGCTGTACTTGCGCGATTTCTCAGAATCTCTGGTTCGGAAAGAAGCTTTGCAGCGGCAATGGAAGGAACAAGAGCTGCCGATATTGAGGATGCCATCATCGCAACCAGTTGAACAAGCGGCAGTCCATGATTGTACAAGCCGAATTGATAAAGGGCTTCTGTCTCATCCAACCCATGGAGCTTTAGTAAACGCGGCAATGTAAAGGAATCGACCAAGGTTAAAATAGGCAGTGAAATCGTTCCCAGACAAATTGGCAGTGCGTACAGCAGCAGCCTGCGAACCAGACTCCAATCGCTTTCTCTGGTTTGCAGACTTTGCAATCCGTGCGCACTGTCCGATGGATGCGGTGTTATGGTTTCCACGGGCGTAAGGGCCCCTGCAGCACTCTGATCCCGCTCGTCCTTCCGCTTAGCCTTTCGATGATAGACCAGCATGACAATAAGACCAGCAGCAGCACCTGTCACCGAACCAAAGGTAGCCCCAGCAGCCACCCAATCCGCTCCATAGCCCCAATGCATAAATAATAACAGTAAACCAAACATGGTTGCTACCCGAACCGTTTGCTCGATCACTTGTGAGACCGCAGTAGGAATCATATTCTGATAACCTTGATAATAGCCGCGAAGCGCTGACATAACAGGTACCAGCAGCAGTGCAAATGACACACTGCGAATCGCCAAGCTCGTCTGCTTCGCATCCATCAGCTCCGCCAGCCAATCGGCCCCGTAGAAAAGCAGTAGAAAGCAGGTGAAACCTGAAGCGATCAATACATATGAGGCTACCTTCAACACACGCCGTGCTTCTTCATATTGCTGCATGGCGACTTGCTCTGACACAAATTTGGACACAACCAGCGGGAATCCGGCTGTTGCCAAAAACAAGATCAAAATGTAAAGCGGATATACCGCGTTATAAATACCGAATACGGCATCGCCAGCCATGTTCTGCAGCGGGATTTTTTGCATGGTTCCAATCAGCTTGGACACGATTGTAGCAAGCCCAAGAACGACAGCTCCTTTTAGAAGCATCGATCCCATCTGCTTATCTTGAAGCTTCTGCTTACTGTTCATAATCGTTTCCCCTTCGTCTCATCAATCCTCCTTATTATAGCACATGACATGCACTCACTCTCATCGGGTCGTTCATACGTTTAATTTCATCAAAAATAGCCCCCTGGCCAACGTCTCAACAAGCTACGTTAATAAGGGGACTTGTTATTCAAGCTATCAGACGTGCTACTGTTCCATTTGCTTAGCTAAAAACCCGGCAGCCGTTTCTGCCATCTTGGTTTCCATTTGCCCCATCTTAACCTGTTCGTCTTTGTTCAACAAGATGACCGCACCGATCGGATCGCCACCTGCTATAATAGGCGCCACTACATAGGATGAGTAGGCTTCATGGAGATCCTTAATCAGTTCATATTGTCCAGCTTCACTTTCAAGAATGGTCTTACGGTTATCCATACACGCTTCCACCAGAGGACCAACCTGCTTTTCCAAATATTCTTTTTTGGATCCGCCGGAAACCGCTATGATGTTGTCCCGATCCGTAATCATGGTCGTATGGCTGGTGCTTTCGTACAAGGATTCTGCATATTCCTTTGCAAAATCACCTAATTCACCAATAGGAGAATATTTTTTCAAAATCACTTCTCCATCACGATCAACGAAAATCTCCAGCGGGTCACCTTCCCGGATCCTTAACGTGCGGCGAATTTCTTTGGGGATAACCACTCTTCCTAAATCGTCAATACGACGAACAATTCCAGTTGCTTTCATGATTCTAGATGCCTCGCTTCCCTTGAGGAGTTAAATACTGCTGGATTTGTAATCTGTTCTATACCTAACATCAAATGGGGATTCGACTAAGTAACCATAGTATTCTTTCATTCCCAGCAGTTTATGCATGTGAGGCTTGTATTCAGACGACCGTTTTTTTTAGCTATGTAACTTCGGGGCGCCGTTGTTTACATTATGTCCATAATTGTGAAATAAAAACAGGGTACCCATATGGGTACCCTGGTAATATATTACTTTGCTGCTGGCGCCTCTGTTTTTGGTGCTTCAGCAGGTGGAGCTGCTGGTGCAGTTGGAGCCGGGGCTGCTGCCGGTGGTGGTGTAGGCTTCGGCAGTGTGTTGGTTTCAATCAAGGTCGGCAATTCTTTTTCCACAAAATCATACACTTGAGTTTCTGCTGCTTCCGAACGCAGACTTTCCTTCACTTCATCATACGTTTTGGTCTTACGGGATTCAACTCTCATAATATGATAGCCATAGCTGGTTTCAACGGGATCACTGATTTGATTGATTGGCAGTTCAGCTGCAGCCTTTTTAAATTCAGGCACCCACATCGAAAGCTCGACATTTTCATACTTACCGCCTTTATCCTTAGAACCCGGATCGTCGGAATATTCCAAAGCCAAGGCAGCAAAGTCACCGCCAGCCTTCAGCTTGTCCTGCACTTCTTTTGCACGCTTCATAGCTTCTTCCTTGGTTCTGGTCTCCTTGCCTGTTGCCGCATCTGAAGTCCCGACCAAAATGTGGGATACTGTAGCGATATCATAGATGTTTTTGTCGGCAGCCAGTTTCTTATCATAAGCATCCTTGACCTGCTGTTCCGATACTTTGGATTCAAGTGCCGAAATGGCAAGCATGCTGCGTCCTATAAACTGTTCAATATCCTTGGCGTTCAGATTGGCATCCTTCAACTGCTTATCCATCCCGCCTTCTTGCATACCAAGATACATGTTGATTTGCTCAACCTGCTGCTTGGTCTTCGTATCAGCCTCAGCCTTCGCTTTGTCATCCGCACGCGCAGACAATACTCTGAATGTAACCAGCTGCTTCATCATATCCTGCTTAAATGCTGGATCTTCTTTGTACTGCGCATACTCCTTATAGAAAAAAGTGTTAATATTGACAAACGTATCGAACTCTCCACGAGTTACCTTGCCGCCGTCTTTATAAGTGACCAGCACATCATTGGCATCACCCTTTGCTGGTGTTTCCGTTGGCGTTGGCGCTGGAGCTGCTCCTGTACCCGCTTTATCTCCGCCACAGCCTGCTACTACTGCCGCTACGGTCATGACTGTCGCTAATGTAATTAGACCCTTTTTTGCACGATTCCATTTAATTGATAACATTCTGTAATTCTCCCTTCGATTTCAAAGCTCGCTTATATTGTACCAGAAACCTTTCGAGCAGATCGATGGATTCTTCTGGCTGTAAACCTTTACCCTTGAGCTGGATATGGATTTGCGGACCCGCTATCAGCTTGAATCGTTGATCAAATTCGCTTGCCAGTGCGGCTAAAGCCTGACCATCCAGATTAGGGGTTTGATCAGCATGAATCTTGATCTCATAATCGGCAGCCTTTTGTGAAATCGTTTCGATGGCATACATTGCACCGTATACCTTCAATCTGGCAACAGCCAGCAAATGATGCACCGCCTGCGGCAGGTCGCCAAAACGGTCTACAAGCTCGTCATGCAGCTCGGCTACTTCATCCAACGTTTTGAGAGCTGCTACCTTTTTATAAATTTCAATTTTTTGCACACTATCATAAATATAATCTCCAGGAATGTACGCATCTAATTGTATATCCAGTACGGTTGACCATGGCTTTTGCACCACTGGCGCTTCCCCGGTAATCTCATGCTTACGCTTGGCAATTTCCTCACCCAGCATTTGCGAATACAAATCAAAACCAACGGAGGCAATAAAACCATGCTGCTCCGAGCCGAGCAAGTTACCTGCGCCGCGGATGGACAAATCCCTCATCGCAATTTTAAACCCTGATCCAAGTTCTGTAAACTCTTTTATGGCCTGCAGACGCTTTTCAGCGATCTCTGTTAGTACTTTGTCCCGTTGATACGTAAAGTAAGCATAAGCAATTCGATTCGAACGTCCTACGCGGCCTCTGAGCTGGTACAGCTGGGACAAGCCCATCCGGTCTGCATCATGAACAATCAGGGTATTGACATTGGGAATGTCTACACCTGTTTCGATAATACTGGTAGACACAAGAACGTCGAACTCCCCATCCAAAAAGTCCAGGATCGTTTTTTCCAGCTCATGCTCGGTCATTTGACCATGCGCTACCGTCACCCGCGCATCGGGAACGAGCATCGATATTTGTTCAGCCATTTGGTTGATGCCCTGAACGCGGTTAAACAAATAGTATACCTGTCCTTCACGCGCAAGCTCTCGCTCAATCGCTTCACGGACGAGTCCCGTGTTATGCTCCACAACATATGTTTGTACCGGAAAGCGATTCTCCGGTGGCGTCTCGATAACAGATAAATCACGAACTCCCAACATCGACATGTGAAGCGTACGTGGAATGGGCGTTGCTGTCAATGTCAGCACGTCAACATTCGTTTTGAGACGCTTAAGCTTTTCCTTGTGAGAAACGCCAAACCGCTGTTCTTCATCAACAACCAGCAGACCAAGGTCCTTAAACTTCACATCAGCTGATAGTAACCGATGCGTCCCGATAACAATATCAACGGTTCCAGCCTTAACTCCCTTCATTGTCTCCGCTTGATCCTTCTTGGAACGGAAACGGCTCAATACCTGAATATTGAAGGGATAACCGGAGAAACGCTCACGGAAGGTCTCATAATGCTGCTGGGCCAAAATAGTTGTAGGTACCAGTACAGCCACCTGTTTGCCATCGATGGCTGATTTAAAGGCTGCTCGAATAGCAACCTCGGTCTTCCCGTACCCAACATCTCCGCAAAGCAGACGATCCATAGGCCGCGGCTTTTCCATATCTTCCTTGATTTCACTGATTGCCCGCAGTTGATCCGACGTCTCTTCGTAAGGAAACATACCTTCAAATTCCTGCTGATAGGTGCTATCCGGATTAAATCCGTAGCCTGTCGTCGCCTGGCGCTCCGCATAGAGCTTGATCAGATCATCGGCGATATCCTCTACAGAGGAACGCGCCTTGCTTTTCACACGATTCCAGTCCGCACCGCCCAGCTTATAAACCTTCGGTTCCTTTTCCTCAGAGCCAACATACTTCTGAATCAAGTCGATCTGGTCGATAGGCACAGACAGCTTGTCGCCGCCCGCATACAAAATATGCAAATAATCCTTGTGAATGCCGCCTACTTCCAGAGTCCCGATACCTACAAATTTGCCGATACCATGATTGACATGAACAACGTAATCACCCAGCTTCAGCTCCTGGTAGCTTTTAATCCGCTCGGCATTTTCGATCTTCTTGTCAACCTTACGTACTTTGCGCTGCTTCTGGGTGAACATTTCGCCTTCTGTAATGACAACCAAATGAATATTAGGCAGCTCGAACCCTGTCTGCAGATTACCGTTGAGTATTGTCGGCTCATCGATGTTGTAGTCCGCCAATACGCGGCGCACCCGCTCCACACGCTCTTCGCCATTGGCCAGTATAAGCACTTTAGCGTTAGACTTTTTCCAGCGCTCCATCTCGTTTTTAAGCACATTCATTTGGCCGTGAAAATTTTGCATCACCCTGCACATAAAATTAACGATATTTTGCGGTTGTGTTTGCGGTACCTGGCGCAGGAACAAGGACATGTATAAGGTCGGATACGGCTTGCGCTGCAGTAATGTTTCATACGGCTTGGAAAGGACAAGGGCAGGGATGCTTTTTCCATCCTGCAGCGACATCGTCATCCATTCCGCCTCATCGCGCTCAAGCTGCTTTGCCGTTTCCAATAAACGCGCCGGCTCGTCTATAAGCAGGATGGAATCGTGGGGCATGTAATCCAGCAAGGTTTTACGCTCTGGATAAAGCAATGAAACATACTTGAACAAGCCCGGGAAAAAGCTGCCTTCCCGCATCATTTCGATTTCATGTCCAACACCTTCGAGCAATCGATCCTTCGCATTGCGGTCGGACATTTTATCCAGCTGCGCCTGTAACAGGTCTGACGCATGCTGAGCCGTGTCTTGTAAACGTTTTCCATCGGCAACAATCTCACGGCATGGCGTTATGACCAACTCATTCAATTTATCAATCGAACGTTGGTCCGCTATATCAAAGCTGCGTATCGAATCAATTTCAACATCAAACATCTCAATACGATAGGGCTGAGGTGAAGATAATGGATAGAAATCAATAATGCCCCCGCGGACACTCATTTCTCCCTTGGCTTCAACTCTTTCCACACGCTCATACCCAAGTCCGACCATACGGACAATCAATTCATCCATAGGGATCTGCTGACCGACTCGAATCGTGATCCGGGCTGCTGCAACATCTTCTTTATACGGCAGCACCCGCCGCATCCCTGCATAAGGTACTACCACGATTCCGTGAAAATCTGCGGCAAGCCTCGTCAACGCATCAATCCGCTGTGCAAGCATCTCTGGACTCGCTACGGCTGTCTCAGCAGCCAGCAGCTCCTGGGCTGGAAACAGCAGCACCTTGTCGCTGGGCAAGCACTCTACCAAGTCTTCAAATATTTTTTGCGCGGAAAACATATTATGCGTGACGATAAACAAGGGCCGCTGAAGCTCCTCGTACACAGCTGCCAGCATGACCTGCCGTGAGGACCCGGACAAACCGGATAATAATTGTTCCTTCATCCCCGAGCGAACGCCCGAAACGATACTTTGTAAATCAGGATCCGCGGAGAACGCTTGAATTAAAGCCTGCAAAACGGTACACCCCTCTCACCCATTTAAACCCATATACCTACTATCAAAATCCTCCGCAAACGGGGATAAGGAGCTTCACCAGTTGCGGGTGAGGCCCCTTGATAAGCCATATGTGAAATCTTTAAATCCTTCATCATTGCCCTGACCTGAACATAACATGAGTCATCGTTCTGATACTTGAAAAAAGCCTAGACTTCCAAGCCTAGGCCGTTATCATCTACATTTGTTTTCCGTGTGGATCTTGAATTCATGCAATTACTGCAATGGACTCACTATCAAAGATAGCTCCGGATTGCTGTCCAAAGCCTCTTTACAATAGTCACAAATTACTTTGACCTTGACATCTCCATTCGGGCTATACGATATTATACTCTGACGCTCCTCAGGGGTCAAGAAATGGAAGCCCAACAACTGTTCATTCACCTGCTGCTGGGGTAATTCTCCAATTAATGTTTGGCAGTGACGGCAAGTATAAGTAACGGTCAAAGCGAACACCTCCTTTTCATTCATTATGACCCAAAAAGGGAAATGCTAGCCTTCATCATCAACTATACGTTAAACTTGGCCATCGTTTTTTCAAAAGGATTTCCTAAAGCGTACTCCATAGCCTCACAGGTCGTATCCAACAGCTGAGGCATCGATTTGAATTCTTCCTTGGAAAAAGAAGAGAGTACATAATCTGCAATATTATAGCCCGGTAACGGGCGATTAATTCCCATCCGAATCCGGTTAAAGGACTGGGTTCCCAAATGCTGTATGGTCGATTTAATTCCATTGTGTCCACCAGCACTTCCCTGATAACGCAGCCTGATTTGCCCAAACGGAGTATCCAGATCATCATAAATGACGATAAAATCCTCAATCGGCGCTTTGAAAAAATCCATAAACGCACGTATCGACTCACCTGACAAATTCATATACGTCATCGGCTTGATCAAATATACCTTTGTACCGTTCACATTGCCTTCACCGAGCAGTGCCTTGCATTTGCTTTGTGTTACTTTGATTCCGTGCTTTTCCGCAAAACGATCCACGGCCATAAAACCTATGTTATGACGGGTCGATTGATAGGGAGTGCCCGGATTTCCTAGACCAACAATCCACTTCACTCTTTAGTTGCGCCCCTTCCAGACTGCCAAGCTTTCCAAATATCTTATATATATCATACCACAAACCCTACTGCATGTTGCACATGGACAGCATGTCCGTTTCTAAAAACATTTTTACCTTTCAAAAAAGCACAAAAAAGCGCATCGAATAACGATTCGATACGCTTCTGAATCTAACGATAATTACAATCAATTACTCAGCTTTGGAATCCGCAGCCTCGGCAGCAGCGCCAGAAGCCTCTGTTGGTTCAGCTTCCACTTCTTCCTCTGCCTTCTGAGGAGCCAGAACCGATACCAGTACATCATGCTCGTCGGTTTTGATTTCCAGCTTGCTCGATAGCTTCAGCTCGGACACCAGAATGTTTTTGCCGACTTCCAACTCACTGATATCCACTACTATGGATTCGGGAAGGTCATCGGGTAAACAACGAATCGAAATTTCATGATGCTGAATTTGCAGAATACCGCCTTCTCTTACACCAATCGAGTCGCCATGAAAATCCAGACGAACAGTTGCCGTAACAGGCTCATTCATATTGATTTGATGAAAGTCAACATGGGTTACAAATCTAGAAATCGGATCGCGTTGAACTTCGTTGATCATCACAGACTGTTTGCCTAGGTCAGGCACATCCATCTCAACAATCGCATTAGGGTGAGTACGAAGCAATGCCAATAATTGCTTTTCTTCTATCGATATAGCCTTACTTGTAATGTTAGAGCCGTATATAACACCGGGAATTTTTCCATTTGAACGCAATCCTTTGCGCTCAGACTTGGTTGTACCTCTCCGTGCTTCTGCTTTCAATGCTAATACCACGGGTTGTGCCCCCTTCAAATTTCGATGATTTTGCGGATATGCTATTACATTACCCCAAAACAAAGAAAATCAAACACCGTGGATGATTCTAATCCAACACACGTACTAACTCACTATATATTTCTTTCTCGTTACTCAGGACTTGTTCTTCTTCTCGCTAAATTTGCTTCTTAACTTGGCTGCATAGCCTGCTTTGTTGACCTGACGTTCGCGAGCAATAGCGACATCGTTGGGCTCCACGTCGTGTGTAATTGTTGAGCCAGCTACGACATAGGCACCTTTGCCAATCTTCAGTGGGGCGATCAAGTTCACGTTGCTGCCGATAAAGGCATCCTCGCCAACCTCAGTCAATTGTTTATTGAATCCATCATAGTTAACCGTGATCGCGCCGCAGCCAAAATTCACATTTTTCCCTACGACGGCATCCCCTATATAGCTCAGATGGGAAACTTTAACGTCGTCAGCCAAGGTCGCATTCTTGATCTCGACAAAATCCCCGATCTTCACATTCGATCCCAGCTTCGCACCCGGACGCAAGTAAGCATAAGGTCCAATTGCCGTCGCATTTCCCACTTCAGCCTCTGACAGCACTGCATACTTGACCTGAACACCGTCAGCTATCGTACTATCCGTAATATCAGCCTGTGGGCCAATGTAGCAATCCTCTCCGATCACCGTTTTTCCTCGAATCACACTACCCGGCGCCACAATCGTATCGGCTCCGATTTGCACATCCGTCTCGATATAGGTGCTTAATGGGTCCAGCAAGGTAACTCCGGCCAGCATGTGTTTGTTGTTAATTCGAGCACGCATAATCCGCTCGGCTTCAGACAACTGCACCTTATCGTTGACACCCAGTGTTTCCATTGCGTCATGGGTACAGTAAGCCTGAACAATTTCATTATCGCCGACCAATATACCAATAACATCCGTTAAATAATATTCCCCCTGCGCATTTTGATTGGTCACTTTATTCAGCGCATCAAAAAGCTTGCGGTTCGTAAAGCAATACATCCCTGAGTTAATTTCTTTAATAGCCCGCTCCTGATCATTACAGTCTTTCTGCTCGACAATGCTCGAGAGCCTTCCTTCCTGATCACGAATAATTCTTCCCAGACCTGTAGGGTCCTCCATGATCGCAGTCATCACAGTTGCCGCCGCTCCTGTTTCCTGATGCAGCTTGATCATATCCAGCAAGGACGCATTCGTAATAAGCGGTGTATCACCATACAGAACCACTGTAAGCCCTTCTTCTGTGCCCAGCAGCTCCTTCGCCTGAAGAACAGCATGCCCTGTACCAAGCTGCTGCTCCTGCATCGCATACTCAACACGTTCACCCAAGTATGATTTTACGGAATCGGCTCCATGGCCAACGACAACGACCTTCCGTTTCGCATCTATTTGCTCCAGAGCACTAACCACATGCCCCACCATTGGCTTGCCGCATACCTTGTGAAGTACCTTATATAATTTAGATTTCATTCGCTTACCTTGCCCAGCTGCAAGTACAATCCCCATTATACTCAAATCCGTCAACTCCATTTCCCTGAACATGTTATGACCTCAATTTTATATGAATCCGTACCAAAAGAAAAGAGAGCCTCGAAAGGCTCCCCGGAATACGTATTATGCTCCTTCAACGATAACGGCTTCTTCTTCTGTTTCAGACGCGGCCAAATCGTATTCTGCCAGAACAGCAGCTTGGATTTTTTCGCGTGTAGTTGAAGAAATCGGATGAGCGATATCTCTAAACTCTCCATCCGGTGTTCGCTTGCTGGGCATTGCCACGAACATCCCGTTATTCCCGTCAATAACTCGTATGTCATGAACGACAAATTCGTTATCTATGGTAATGGAAGCGATGGCTTTCATTCTTCCCTCGGAGTTAACCCGACGGAGTCTTACGTCTGTAATTTGCACTAGTGTTCACCACCTTTTCACATCTTGAGAAGACTTGGTGTTTAAATTCCACATTTTGGTGCTAAATCCTTCTTTTTTTTGTAACATTTTAACTATTTTTTTAATTATTTATTTAATTAAAAATTATTCGACAATTCTCGCCGCTATCAGTTCTATTTCGACAAAAACATCCCTTGGTAAACGGGCTACTTCCACGGTAGAGCGGGATGGCTTATGCGTTCCGAAGTAGGCAGCATAGATTTCATTCACCTTTGCAAACTGATTCATATCCTTCAGGAAAACGGTTGCTTTGATCACTGTATCGAAACTCGCTCCACCTTCAGCCAACACGGCCTCCAGATTGCGAAATACTTGATGGGTCTGCTCTTCGATTCCACCTTCAACCACTTGTCCATCAAGTCCGAGCGGAATTTGTCCGGATGTAAACAATAGATTGCCAAATTGAACAGCTTGTGAATAAGGCCCAATGGCTGCTGGTGCTTTATCGGTCGCAATTGTATTCAAAGATATCGTCATAAGTCACTCTCCATCAGAAAAATAGTTTCCAGGTTCTACCGTTATATGCTTCGTCCGCGGATCTACACCTGACAGCTTGGCCAGCGAAATGTAGTCCTCTACCAGATGCTCTTCTACCTCACCGGATTCAACGAACACCCCTACGCCTTTAACTGTCGCTTTAAACTCCTGCAATAAATCCATCATGCCATGAACTGTACCGCCTACACGCATAAAATCATCTATAATCAGCACGCGCGACTCTTCCTTCATCGCCCGACGCGACAAAGACATCGTCTGAATCCGTTTGTTGGAGCCAGAAACATAGTTAATACTCACTGCCGAGCCTTCAGTCACCTTATTATCACGTCGTACGATAACGACAGGTAAATTTAAAAAGGTCGCTGTCGCATAAGCAAGCGGTATACCCTTCGTTTCGACGGTCATCACCACATCAATATCTTTCGCAGCAAATGCTGTCGCAAACATTTTGCCAACCTCATTCAAAATAAGCGGCTGCCCCATAATATCGGACATATACATATATCCGCCAGGCAGGATACGTTCCGGCTGCTCCAGCTGTCGGCATATCCCTTGGATGAATTGCAAAGAGTACGCTTTCGAAACCTTGGGAATAAATTTCACCCCTCCGGCCGCTCCAGCCAGCGTTTGCAGATCGCCAAGCCGCTCCTCCTCAAACACTTCCTTAATGATCGCCAAATCCTCACTGATTGAAGACTTTGCTGAATTATACCTGTCGGCAAATGTAGTTAAAGGAATCAGTGTATGGGGGCGAAAAAGCAAGTATTGCGTCATTTCGACCAACCTTGCACTTCTTTTCATTTTTTTCATAGTGCACCCCCTCATGGTAAAATTCATTAAAATCCGAATATTATAATGAGAATATACCATTTTTATACGTATTTATTCAAGATGTCCATGAAAATTATTCTAACATAGAACTAACATTTTATCATTTCTGCATTCAGCCCTCCTACTAATTAGGTCAAAAGCCGAACCGCATACACATCCTTGCAAAATCCACGCAGCCCATTGTATATTCTTGCCACTTTGGCTTCCCGAGAGACCAGTCCAAATACAGTCGGACCGCTGCCTGACATCAATACGCCATCCGCACCCAATCTGACCATGCACTCCTTCAACTGCCTTACCTCGGGATAAAGATCCAGCGTGACCTCTTCCAGCACGTTGCCCAACCGCTCGCACAATAAATCAAACCGCTTCAACCGAATGGCCTCCAATACATCTGACGCTGAAGGATGATTGGCAATCTGATTGGCACGCAGCTTTCCGTAGATCTCAGATGTCGATACATTGATCGGAGGCTTGGCCAGCACAACCCAGCATTGCGGAGGCGCCTCAATAGGCTCCAGCTTCTCTCCACGGCCGCGAGCAATCGCGGTCCCTCCTGTAACACAAAAAGGCACGTCCGAGCCCAGCTCAGCTCCCAGCACCTGCATCTCCTCAGCAGGTATATTTAGCTTCCATAACCTGTTTAAACCACGCAGAGTGGCTGCCGCATCGCTGCTGCCGCCGGCCAGACCTGCAGCTACCGGTATCTTTTTATCCAAATGTATGTAAACACCTTGCTTCACATCATAACGGTCCTTAATCAACCGAGCCGCCTGAAACGCCAAATTCTTCTCGTCCAGCGGTATGTAGCCGGCTTGACTGGAAATGATAATCGTGTCACGAAGCAGTTCCTGCATCTCTATTCTGTCGGACAGATCAACCATCGTCATAATCATTTCAACCTCATGATATCCGTCCTCGCGCTTGCGCAAAACATCCAACAATAAATTAATTTTGGCCGGAGCCTTCTCAAAAACCTTCATTACGACACCTTCTTTGCGGCTCTATGCTTCTATATGTTTATACTATACCAAAAAACGAACAAAAAAAAGCTAAAGCCGCTTAATGCATGCTTCAGCCAAAGTAGAATCGCTGTGAAATCACCTGAACGGAGGCTGTGATTGCTGCTTTAAAGCCTGCTCGGCAATCTGAATCGCCCTTTTCACCATATTTCCCGCATCCTTAGTACGTATACCGCCCCAGCCTTCTCGCTGTACAGTCTCATAAAACCCCAAATCCTTTGCAAGCTCATACTTAAACCCTTCAGACATAACTCCACGGCTTCGGCCTCTGCGTGACATACGGAACCCTTCCCTTCGGTAAGATGGTTGTAGTATCCCCCCATTGCCTCGCTCTCATACGATAAGGTTTAATTGTGCAGCAACTGCAACAAAAAACAGCACACCCGCCAGGGGTATGCTGTTTATGTAATTATTGATGTATAGCAATCCGTAATTCTCCATCAGCCTGACACACCGTAACTTCAACGGATTCCGTGAGTATGTCTGCATAACTGTAAGAAACACGCTTAAAGGCATTTTGTTCCTGATCAAGCTTCACAATAAAAACAGATGGGTAGGTTTCTTCTAACACACCGGAACGTTCAATCGTTTTACGGCGACCACCATTTGCTCTTAACATGATTTTTTGTCCGACATGAGGTTCCAAACTGCGTTTGATATCCAACAGCGCATTTTTAGCCATTTGACCACTCCACCTCTTTCTTACTAAAGTATACCGCATTAGAGGGGTTATGTCAAATGAGCTTAAATATTATAGCAGTGGTCCAAAGCTATTGTCAACGGCATTTTTGCTTAATTGAGTCAATTTTAGGTGTGTAAAAGTTCAATGACGTTCACAAAAATGTCAAAACTTAAGTAGAGGACCTACATTCTGTATGGTCGCTCCAAATAATTGCCCAAAGAAAAAACGCCCAAAGGCGTCTATGCACAATTGACCTATTGAAATTGAGGAACTCCTCTGCGAAAGCTGCCGCGCGATTCAATGCCGCCCATTCCCTCAAAACCGCTATGGGTCAAGCCTATAACACCTGCCACATTAACAGTATCGCGAATCGGGGTAAATGCAACCTTAGCCGCCACACAGAGCGGATCTAATGCATGTATGAGCACACGCGCCGGTGAACTGGCATAATTGGCACCTGCCAGCAGCAGCGCTTCAAAGTGGGACTGACAGGCTCCGGCAATGATGGTCAGCTCATCCTTGTTTTTCTCATATTGTCTGGCCACCTTGACCGCCTGAACGAAATGATACGAGTTTTTATAGCTTCCCAGCTGGTTCATATCGCTTCTGCGATTTTTGAGAATACCGTCATGGCCTGTAATGACGAGAATGTCCGGCTTCGTTTGCGGCAGCAAGCGATACAAGGCCTCAGCCATCTTGATCTCAGACACATAAAAGCCTTCTGCCGGCACTCTAAGCTCCCCATACAGGTTCATGCATTTTCGTAAGTAAGCGGGATCTCCGTCCAAGTGCAGCACTTTACCCGGTATTTCAAAATATCTCATAGCTATGCTCTCATTAGGTGTCGCTTTCACTCCATGCGAGTCTATTGATGGCAGCAGCATTGGTTGAGCCTCATTACTGCGAATCATGTCCATCCAGGGAGGATGCACTCTGCTTGTAGATGGATAGGATTCCAACTGTGGGGCACTGAGCAGGTCATTCAGAGGCGCATCAGCCAGCAACCGATAATCGACTCCCCTTAAAAGAGCCTGCCGCTGTATAACGTCCTGAATTTTAAACACAATATCATTATCGTAAGATCTACGAGTAACCAGATCTCCTTGTTTCATGGGCAATCGCCTCCTCGTGTATCTTATGGCACTCCTTAGCCATTGGTGAATACCGAGCAGGCTCACAATTTACTGGCGATTTACTCTTTGGCCAATCCTTTGGACAAACAATGGCTTAAATGGGCATACTCCTCCATAGACAGCGTTTCACCGCGTCTCACAGGGTCTATGCCTGCCTCAAGCAAAATAGCCTCCAGCTGTCCCTTGGTTTCTTTGGTGAAATAACGGACTGCCAGATTGTTATAGATGGTTTTTCTGCGTTGAACGAACGAAGCCTGAACCACATCAAAAAAGAAAGCCTCATCCTCAACCTCCACAGCCGGCTTCTCTCGCACCTTCAGCCTAATGACAGCAGAATCTACGTTCGGCTGAGGGATAAACACAGTTTTCGGTACAATCGTGACGACCTCAGGCTCGCAGTAATACTGGACAGCTATACTGAGGCTTCCATACTCTTTGCCACCCGGCTTGGCCGACATCCGACTGGCTACCTCCTTTTGAATCATGACGACAATGTTCTCAAGAGGCAGCTTCTCCTCCAGCAGCTTCATTATAATCGGTGTTGTGATGTAATAAGGAAGGTTGGCTACAACACTTACTTGTGCAAAATCCTTATACTGCTCTTGGAATAACGCCTGCAAATCGACCTTCAAAATATCGCCATGAATAACGCTTGCATGAGCGTACCCCGCCAAGGTTTCCGTGAGCAATGGCAGCAGCCGCTGATCGATCTCAATCGCAACAACCTTGCCCGCTTTTTTGGCAAGTTGTTGAGTCAAAGCCCCAACACCAGGACCAATCTCCAATACGCCTTTATTCTCATCCAGATCTGCCGAGCTTACGATCTTATGTAGAATGTTAGGGTCTACCAAAAAATTTTGACCCAAGCTCTTTTTTAATACAAGGCTATGTTTTTTCAGCAAATCATTTGTTCTTTTGGGTGAAGCAATATCCTCTTGCTCTGTCCGTTGGTTCGTATCCATCCTTCAGCCCTCTTCTTGTTCAAGTTGCTGCCAGGCAGCTGCAAATTCTTCACGTGTAATACGAAACATCCGACAGCGGTTGTAAAACTGTTTGCCGTTGCAGTAGCCTATACCAAGCCGCTTGCCCATCTCCATACGTCTCGCCGCTGCTTGGGGATGAACGATAAGACCTGCTGCAATAAGGTCCTCCAATGCAATATCCGACTCCGCCACTTCATAATCGGTCCGCACGTTCTCAAGCGCTCTGCGTATCGTATCCACTGATGCATTCTCTACCCCGATGTCACCTTTGCTGGTCGCATCCTCTCGCGTTATAAAGGCATGCTTGCATCCCGGAACCTGAGCCGTAATGATCTTGCGAATTCGTTCCCCCGCATGGTCAGGATCGGTAAATACAATGACTCCCCGTCGCTGCTGTGCCAGCTTGATTCGCCGGATAATATCCTTGTTAATCGCAGAGCCTCCGGTCTCGATCGTTTCGGCATCGACAGCGCGCTTGATAGCCGTTGTATCGTCTTTCCCCTCCACCACAATCATTTCTTTAATCACACCTGCACCTTACCTTTCAAAGCAGAAAAAAGAAGAGGGACTCCTCTTCTCTTCCTGTAATTCTATATATGATGAGTCTGCCCCAATTGCCGACTGTTAGTCTGACGTTGGCTTGTTTGGTCCGATTACATAGATAGTATTTCCTCGCTTCATGCCAAAGCGGTTCGCATAATCGTTGCTATCAAAATAAACATCGATTTTGTTCCCCTTGACTGCACTACCAATATCCTCTGCTCTGCGGAATCCAAGCCCGTCTATATATACCCACCAGCCAAGTGGAATCACTGTGGGATCCACCGCAATCGTTCGACCTTCCATTACTCTCGTACCTGTCGCAGTAAGCCCATATTGCGGGTGCTCGCTGCTTTTGCCAGTCGATGATACACCAGCTGAATAAGCAGTCAGGGTCACATTATTTATAACCTGTTTTACGTTAAATTTCAAGCCACTCTTGGATAATTCCTGAATGCTCGGAGAAGACGCAGATAAAACCGTAACCGGATTTTTCGTACCTATTGCCACAATTTTGTTAACACGCTCGGACTGAACCTTTTCATCGACTACAGCTTCTGAAACCAGCTTTCCATCCTCAAACAACTTTTCTTTTGTTTTTACAATTACGCCCTCTTGCCCCTCTTGTACAATCTGTTCCTTGCCTTTGGGAAGCTGTGCATCGTTTTGCTTCTCAACATCATAGGCTATCTTTTCCGAGAACTCTTCCTTTTCTTTCTTAACACGGACAATTTGAACTACACCGGTTTCAGATAATTCGGTGTCAAGTGCCGGACTCACCTTATCCAGTTCTCCAATGGAGACTTGAAACTCCTGCAAAGCACTTCCAACAGTTTTGGCCACTGTGTAGAAGGTTTTTACTTCTCCGTCAGCTGTAAGCTGTAACGGTTTCGCATGGTCAATGGCGATGCGGTCGCCCGTATTCACCTTTGCATCCAGTGATGCGGAGAGACGATCATACTCTCCAATAGAAATCCCCTGTTCATCCAGTAAACGTTGCAGAATCCATTGCTTTGTATACACAATTGATTCTTGTCCATTGACAACCACAGATACTCGCTTGGTAGCTGTGCCGTATAACATCATTAAAAACATGAAAGCGATAGCGATTGAAATCAGTGAAACGATCGAAATCAAACGCAAGTTTTCATGCTTCCATCGCAATGCGAAGGACATGCTGGATGATCGTCTTACATGGGGTTGCTCATACTCAATAGCTCCCACTTATTCGGTCCTCCTTAAAGCCCCGCCGTCGTGTGTATCACATGATTCATCTGACGCGACTATGGTTTAGGTTTTGCAAGCTTTCGTTAAACGAGGATAAACGGCTTCGGCTTTCCCGATCATGTTCGAGGCGCGTTTGTCTAGAAACTAAAGGGCTGCAATCTACGTTCCATATCGTTCTTTCTGAGTGCGTTCAACACCTCCCAAGTGTAAGATGTCGGCCTGTTCCGGAACCCCTGCTATAATGACGGGAGAACACAAAAAAAGTCAGCGGAGAAGAGGACTCTTCCCGTGACTCTTATATTATTTCACCGGCGCGGTGAAATAAAGTACACGACAATCGTTACCTCTCTCTTAACGCTTACGAGGTTAGCTGACGGATTCGGACTTGAGAGTCGCCCTACTTTGGATTGAATCACTTACGTTAACACGTGATTTTATCCGAAAGATTCACCCCAGAAATTGTGACTTTTGCCCCATTGAATACAAGCAGCAAATCACTTTTTGGTTCCCCCGTTTCCCATTAGGAAACTCAGCGAAAATGGAAAATTGGTAATCGTATTAAGTTAATATTGAGTTTACGCTCTCTAGTGCAAACTTGTAAAGTATACAAACAGGGCAAAAAACGGTGAATTTCAATTGAATTAGGTCATAATTTGGATTTTTACCGATAAAAACCCTATTTATCTCTCATTTTCATAATACCTACGTATATTTCCTTGCTTTATCCTCTAGAGCAGTAAAAATAAAGCCTCTCTACACCCGTAAATGATTCATTTTAGATCGAATAATGTAATGGCATTTTGAGTAGTAATTTGTGCAATTTGCTCCAGTGTAAGGCCTTTAATTTGAGCAGCTGTTTCTGCGACTAATTTCACATAAGCCGTCTCATTTCGCTTGCCGCGGTAAGGGTGCGGCGTCAAATAGGGAGCATCCGTTTCGATCAATAATCGATCCAGAGGAACCTTGTCCAGTACTTCTTTGGGCTGCCTGGCATTTTTAAACGTTACAGGTCCTCCAAAGGAAATATAAAAGTTCATATCCAGACACTGCTTCGCCGTTTCCCAGCTGCCTGAGAAGCAATGCATCACGCCTCCGACCTCGGCTGCTTTTTCCTCACGAAGCACCTGAATAATATCATGATGAGCATCACGGTTATGAATGGCTATGGGCATACCCAGCTTGCGGGCGAGTCGGATTTGTTGGCGGAACACCTGATCTTGCACATCCTTGGGTGAGGTGTCCCAATAATAATCCAGTCCGATTTCCCCAATAGCGACAACCTTGGGATGACTGCACAGCTGCTCGATCCATTCCAGATCTTCAGGTGTCATATCCTTGGCATCCTGTGGATGCCAGCCCACAGTCGAATATATGCAATCATATTGCTCGGCCAAAGCGATCGAGCTTGGAATGGTTTCTCTATTAAATCCGACATTGATCATTCGACTGATTCCGTTCTCTAATGCGCGCTGTATGACCTCGTGTCGATCTTCATCGAACTGGGGCGCATTTAAATGTACATGCGTGTCGGTTAGCATAATGGTTATAGCTCCTTCGATAAGTTAGTCTTCCGCATCCAGCAGGTTTCTGAGCTCGTTCGGAATGGTGCTGCGATCAACCTGAAGCAGCTCCTCAGGGAAATATAAATGGTATTGCCCTTTATGAATACCGCTGATTGAACGGATAATCTCTGATTTCTGCGATATTTCAGTTAATTGGTCATGCTGATCAAGCAATAATATCGGCAAGTTTTCGTCGTGCTCACCCGGACGGTACACATCATACGAAAGATCCGAAGGAAAATCAATTTCCATATAAAATGTCGGATCTATGCCCGCATTCTGCATAACAACTCGTAATTTTTCCAATTGTTTAATATCCAACCGCTCCAGCCTCACATACTTAAACAAGCGGCGGTTTAAAAACCGTGAGCATAAATCCGACAAAATCGGATCCTTTTCGGTCGACCATTGTGCCAGCACGGTCTGCATGAACGCCTCATCCAGCATATGGTACTCCTGCACCGTTAACGTTTTGCGGAATAAGCTTAATAGGGGCGGAAGCATAAAAGCGAACTCGTAATTTTCCTCATAGAGATGCTTGGCTCGTCCGAACACCTTTTGCAAAATAATTTCAGCGCTTCGCGTAACCGGATGAAAGTAAACCTGCCAATACATCTGATAACGTGACATCAAATAATCTTCGACGGCATGCATCCCGCTCTCCTTGACAACAATATGGCCTTGAAAGGGGCGAATGATTCTCAGAATACGTTCGAGATCAAAGGTGCCATAATTGACCCCTGTAAAATAAGCGTCCCGAAGCAAATAATCCATACGATCGGCATCGAGCTGGCTGGATACAAGGCTGACGACTATTTCCTTGTGATAGGTTTTGCAAATAACACCAGCAACTTGCTCTGGAAAAGTGGGTGACACCTGTTTAAGCACACGATTGACCTCGGTATCGCCAAGCACGATCCTGCAGGACCAATCCTCATGGTGGGTGCCAAATGTCTTTTCGATGGAATGTGAAAACGGACCGTGACCAACATCGTGAAGCAGAGCAGCGCATAAGGAGAGCAGCCGTTCCTCTCGAGGCCAATCCTCATACTGGTTGCGTTCAAATTGCGAGATGATTTTTCGAGTCACCTCATATACGCCAAGCGAATGTGAGAACCGACTGTGCTCTGCCCCATGAAAAGTCACAAAGCAGGTGCCAAGCTGCCTGATCCGGCGCAGCCTTTGAAATTCCTTGGTATTAATCAAATCCCAAATCGTCTGATCCTGGACATAAATATATTTGTGTACAGGGTCCTTAAATACTTTTTCTTCTTGAAGCGACCGTGTCATTCTTCTTCACCTGCACTTCCTACGATTTTTCGACATAAACAAACAAAAAACTTTCTTTTTTGTCGAATAATATCATATTAATATTTCCAATTTCTTATTATATTTCGCTGGTTAAATCGCCTTTCTAAAGCCTCTAATAAATTAATTAAAGAAAAATTTAGCTGTTTTGAATGTATTTTTAATTAAATTTAAACAAATTCGACACTATGATTGTCAAAAATCGACAAGTTGAGGTTGACTATTATGGGAATGGTTGGTATCATATAAAATAAGAATTATGTCGAATAATGACGATTATTTTTTTCTGAGAGGGGACTTATAACATGTTAAAATCTACTGGTATTGTTAGAAAGGTCGATGAATTGGGCCGGGTTGTTATTCCTATCGAGCTTCGCAGAACTTTGGGTATCGGCGAAAAAGACGCTTTGGAAATTTATGTTGATGGCGAGCGCATCATGCTTAAAAAATATGAACCCGCTTGTATCTTTTGCGGCAATGCTGAAAATGTTTCTTATTATAAAGGTAAAATTATTTGTCACGAATGTTTGTCCGATATGCCAATACCTGTGACAAAATAAGAAAAATAGTTTATAATAAGGATAGCAATTCTTACTTAGGTAATTCTAACCTTTTTCATATCTCCTCTTGTCCCTGAATCATAGACAACTATGACTCAGGGATTTTTTTTGGGAAGAGGCGGATTCCGTAAAGGCCTACTCTCAGTGGTTTTAAACCATTCGAATCATTCTTCTTTATGTAGGAAGTTATACAATTCTCGCTTGGGCATCTGACGGTCGGAGGCGGCTCGTTTCATCGCTTCCTTGCGGTCCGAGCCTTGCGACTCATAATGTTCTACATGCGCCTTAATCGTGTACGTTTCCCACCACTCGACAGTCAACGCTGTCTCCGAGGCCGTGCTGCCTTCAATTATGATGCAATACTCACCCTTGGGCTCGTTTGCGTTCAGCCAATTGCAGCATTCACGTATTGTTCCTCTAACAGCCTCCTCATACTTCTTGGTCACCTCGCGCATTAAGCACACTTGCCGTTCAGGGTTCCAAACGCTCAGCATGGCCTCAAGCGTCTTAACAATCCGATGCGGAGATTCATACAAGATGAGGGTTTCCTTTTTAGGCTGCAGTAGCTCAAGCTCTTGAAGCAATGATTTTTTGTCACGGGGCAGGAAGCCCAGGAACGTAAAACGCTCTGTCGACAATCCAGAAACAATCAAAGCTGATAAAGCCGCATTGGCACCCGGTATCGGAATTACATCAATACCCGCTTCAATCGCTTGCCTCACCAGTTCCGATCCTGGATCACAGATCGCCGGCAAACCGGCATCACTGACCAGAGCAATAGAATCCCCTGTTTTTAGCAAGCGAATCAATTCTGGCCCGCTGGCGTGCTTATTATGCTCGTGATAGCTGACAAGCCTCGTAGGGATGTCGAAATGCGTCATCAGCTTTCTCGTCTGTCGTGTATCCTCAGCAGCAACCCACTGCACCTCTCCCAATATACGAATGGCTCGGAAGGTCATATCCTCCAAATTACCGATCGGGGTTCCTACCAGGTACAGCTTGCCTAATCCATTGTCTTGTCCATAGCTTTTTTGAATATTCATTATAATTTCCTCTTCAGTCTTCAGGTTGTTGGATTAGTTCGTCACGTTTGCCATAATAAAGCTCCATGAGCTCATCACAATATTCCGTCTTATTTTTATATACCAGCAGCGGCGGCAATGTCCTAAGCTCCGGTTTGCCATCCTTATGCGCTTCAATTAACACCATGTTGGCTTCTTCTCCGGCACGTGGATGAACGAAGCGAATTCGCTTGGGCTCCAGCTTATAGGCGCGCATCATACCAAAAATCTCTACCAGACGACTTGGTCGGTGAACCATCGCGACTCGCCCTCCGGCACGCACGAGCTTACTGCTGACCCTGACAACGTCCTCCAACGTACAAAACACCTCATGCCGCGCTGCAGCAAAATGCTCGTTCCTGTTTTGCTCTCCGTCCTGAATCGGCAAGTATGGCGGATTGACGGTAACAACGTCAAATGCCCCATGGCCCAGCTCGGTGCAGGCATCCTTCAAATCACCATGAATGATACGGATTTGCTGCCCCAACCCATTCAGTTCCACATTACGCTTGGCCATATCTGCGAGTCTTTCCTGTATTTCGATGGCTACGATCGAGGCTTTGGTTCGCGTACTGAGCAGTAAGGGGATCACACCATTGCCTGTACATAAATCGATCATTCGCCCTTTTGGTGGCGTATAGCAAAAGCGACCCAGTAATACAGCATCCAGAGAAAAGCTGAATACTTCATCACTCTGAATAATTTTCAAATCATTCGTAAGCAGATCATCAACCCGCTCACTGGCATGCACAGACACTTTTTCCATAATGTTCCTCTTTCTAAAAAAACCGTAGAGAAGCTTGCTCCCCTACGGCGGTTTTATTTGCAGTTTATCACTTCATCGCATGCGCATTTCGATGCTGATTATTTATTAAGAAAAGATAAGCAGAACAAGCAATCCCCTTCTGTCCGCAAATGCCCATAATACACATTACATATATGGAACCCTTCATGGTACAGTCGAGACAGGTTGTCATAACCTTCCCCTGTAAGCTCTTTGGCCTGTGCCGGCGTAATAGGTGTTTGTGGCACAATGACCTCAGACGGTAAGGTGTCCATCTTCATCAGCTTGCGCAGCTGCTGATTTTCTATACTCAGACGTTTATTTTCTTCAAGAAGCTCGACTATTTGCCGCTTCATCTGACCAAGCTCGCCGTATATCGTTCCCATTTGTTCTTCAATCTGCTCTATTTGCACAAATACATTTCTTTTATCCACGCGTTCACCTCAAGGAAGCTTGAACTTGAACTACCATTAATGCTGCTCAACCGCATCGTCAAAAGAAAGCTCCATTACTTTTCCCAAATCATAAACTTGAATTTTTGCCGTACGTTCGTTCATGTTCAGCGAAACCACACGTCCGCTGCCCAATGATGTAATCACATTACTACCCACACGCGGCACATCTTCCTTGGCACTCTCATAATTATCGTGCTCATATTTCAAGCAGCACATTAACCGGCCGCAAAGCCCGGATATTTTCGTTGGATTCAATGACAAGTTTTGATCTTTAGCCATTTTAATCGAGACCGGCTCAAAATCACCCAAAAAGGAAGAACAGCATAAGATACGTCCGCATGGACCAATTCCCCCCAGCATCTTGGCCTCATCACGAACACCAATCTGCCTGAGTTCAATTCGTGTACGGAACACACCAGCCAAATCCTTTACCAGCTCCCGGAAATCCACTCTTCCTTCAGCTGTAAAGTAAAAAATGATCTTGTTACGATCAAATGTATATTCAACATCAACCAGTTTCATTTTCAACTGATGATCCTTGATTTTTTCCTGACAGAGCGCGAATGCATTTTTGGCTGCCGATTTATTATCTTCCACCAGCTGCGCATCCGTATAATCCGCTATCCGTATGACTTTTTTTAGCGGCAAAACTACATCCGATTCTTTAACCGTGCGTTTACCGATAACGACTTTTCCATATTCAATGCCACGAGCCGTTTCAACTATGACAGCACTATCTTTATCGACCGGAAGATCGATGGGATCAAAATAATAAATTTTCCCAGCTTTTTTAAAGCGTACACCTACAACCGAGTACATGTTACACCCCCTTCAAGTGCATCAACATTTTTTCAAGCACCAGCTGCGGGTTTGCATGGAAACGGAGCCTTTTTTGCAGCTCGATCGCCTGCTCCATGCAGCGGACCCAGTGCTTCATATCGTAACTCAAGGCTTGTCCGCCCATCCATTCGGTTTGATCTGTAAAAACAAGCTCATTGTGATCACCCAGACTTAACCGGACCATATCCTTCAGCCACAAAATGAGCATATCCATAAATAATGGAAGCTGATCGGTAAGCTCCGATTTGGCCAGCTTCTGTTGAGCAGTCAGCATTGATGTCGGTAGTCGAGTCAAGCTCTCCCTCGCTAATTGTATCACTAGGCTTCTAATTTCTGCAAACCCATTTCCTTGAATCAGCTCTCGCGCCGCTTCAGTTCCTGCTGCCAAACGAACGGCCGGTTGGATCAAATAGGATGGATGACCCTCCGCTTGAAGCGCTTCTATCATCAACACCCGGCTGAGTGGAGCAAACGGCACCCATTGCGCTCTGGAACGAATGGTAGGAAGCAGCGCTTGCCCATTATCCGTAATCAAGATCGCCACTACCCGGGAGGTTGGTTCCTCCAAAAATTTCAGCAAACTGTTCGCTGCCTGCACGGTCATTGTATCGGCATTCTCCAGCACGTACATCTTTAAGCCGGAAGCTCCTGCACGATAAGCAAACTGCTTTTGCAGCTCACGAATCTGCTCGATCTTGATCGATGCTCCGTCAGGCTTTACCCAATGAAGGTCTGGGTGATTACCATGCTCCACCTTGCGGCAGTCCAGACATTCACCACAGGCATCATCGGGAAGCACCTTGCAATACAATGCCTGAGCAAAAGCAAGTGCCATCTGCCTACGCCCTGTTCCGTGCTGACCTGTAAAGATATAGGCATGGGACACTTTATCCGTACGCAAACTATTTTGCAATATGCGTTTGACGCGTTCCTGCCCAGCTATGGACTCAATAGACATCTCGGTCTGTAAAATCCTTTCCTACTCAATAATATTTAATTGCGGGTCAATTCCTGAGGATTTAGAAAACAAGGTTGATCAGCATCCCCCGGATCTCGCCAATTTTGTGTAAAATATCGATCCGTCCCTGCTCGCTCTCCAGCATATCATCAGCAAGCGTCAGCAGCTCTTGATCAACCTCCTCCAGCAGCTTGTAACGTTTGGAGCGGCCACGTCGGTCCCAGCCTCGTGTATCACGCAATTGGACACCCCGACGCACCGTTTCCTCCAAAAACCTCATTACGAGCAGTTTATACTGGCGCAGCTCACGTACCGTCATGGATTTGCTTAGACGATCTCCCTGCATGTGAATCTCCTGCAATATACGTTGAAGCTGTTCCTGATTTGCTCCTTCATTTTGCTGCTGCATCATATCTGAGAACGACTTCTGCTGCAGCTGCTGGGAAGCTGTATTTTCCATCCGTTGAATTTCTTTACCGAAAGGTCGCCAGCCCGGATTAATTTTCACTCCGCGTCCACTCTTCCTTCATTTAATAGTGCTCGAATCGTTCAACCGGAAGCACGAACACCGCAGCTCCGCCCACCTGTACTTCTACAGGGAAAGGTATATAAGAATCGGTCGTTCCACCCATAGGGGACACGGGAGTAACCATCTGCTCACGAATCTTGCAATTGGCTTTAATCACCTGCATCACATCGCTAATGCGCTCGTCTTCAATACCGATCATAAAGGTTGTGTTCCCTGCTCTCAAAAAACCGCCTGTACTGGCCAATTTGGTTGCGCGAAACCCTTCCTTGATTAACGCATTGGAAAGACGATTGCTGTCTTTATCCTGGACAACGGCAATAACTAATTTCATTAGCATCAACCTCCTCGTGAAATATGTTCTCCCACACTATAATAATTTGACATCCATGTGTACAATTCCTGCAATACCAAGTGCTGCAATACGCTAAAAACCATCGAAAACGAGCATAAATGGACTATTTTTGAAGAAAATCGGTAATTGCCGCTTTCACTTGCTTAAAAACAGCCTCGATCTCTACATTAGCATCTATCGTCACGATTCTTTCAGGAAAACGTTCCGTCAGGATCAGATAGCCCTCACGCACTTTTTGATGAAAAGCGAGCTCCTCCAGATCGAGTCTGTTGACTTCTCTTTCCTCATTAGCATGAATCCGCTTAAGTCCAACCTCCGGATAGACGTCCAAATAAATCGTGAGATCGGGTACCATCTGATCAATCGCAAATCGGTTGATACCGAATACTTCATCGATACCCAAACCTCTGGCATGACCCTGATAGGCTAAGCTGCTGTCAATAAACCGATCACAGATGACAACTTTACCTGCCTGCAGAGCCGGTACAATTTTTTCAACCAAATGCTGCCTTCTGGCTGCCGCGTATAATAAGGCCTCGGTGCGTCCGTCCATCCTTGTATTCTGTGTATCCAGAAGGACCGCCCTGATTTGTTCGGCAATTTGAATGCCTCCCGGCTCACGAGACGTCATGACCTCATAACCTAAAGCTGATAGATGATCGGTGAGCAAATGAATGATCGAAGTCTTCCCTGCGCCCTCACAGCCCTCAGTTGTAATGAACAATCCTTTATACATGATGTATACTCCAATACTTAATAATCACAGCTGTTGCGTTCCTTCTTTTCACCGCCTCCGAAAAGTTTTCTACGAAAACTTGTTCTTCTCAGTGCTGAAAAGCGACTTACGAACACATATTTAAAGCTGTTTCTTCTATTATATATCGTTTGCCTTATGATTACCTCACATTTTGAATAAAATATCACACCACTTAAGATTTGACACTGCTCAATACCGAGAGCATGGGCTGCTCTCCCTCAATTAACCCATGGATTCTTGCCCCCATAGCAACCAGCTGCATTAAGTAACGCAGTACTTCAGCAGAAATCAGCTCTCCTGGACATAGTACCGGGATACCGGGTGGATAAGGAACTACCATTTCAGCTGAATGCATCCCTTCCACATCCTCCAGTGCAACCTGAATCGTGCCTTTTTGACGAACGTTGGATTCATCAAAAGAAACAGGCTTGGATAAACCGGGCATTACTGTAGAGGAAAAGCTGCGTAATGTTTCTATATTATTATCCCCTACAATTTTCTCGTTATTTGCCAGGCTTATAGCCTTGAGAGCCTTCAGCACCTTGAGCACATCCTGCTCTGTCGATGCCAGACTAAATACGAGCAGGACGGCTTGAGGATCAGCCAGCTCTACAAAGCACCCCTGCGTCTCCAGCTTATCCTTCAGGTCAAAACCGCTTAACTCATGGTTTGAATCTTTGATCGTCACTTTAAAAGGGTCTTTACAGCTGATCTCGCTATCCGTAATCGGCTCAAGCAAGGTAAAATCACTTAGCAATGCCAAGCCCTTGTAAAATTTACCAACAACAGCAAGTGCTTTGTCTAACAATGCTCTTCCTTCTGTATGCATCTGTCTACGGCTGAGGTCCAGGCTGGCCATCAGCGGGTAGGACGGACTGGAGCTTTGCAGCATGGTCAAATACCGTTTTAATTCATGTCGATCTATGAGCTCGCCCTGTACATGAAGCATCGCTCCCATGGTCATGGCCGTTAGCAGCTTGTGTGTTGACTGGACTACTGCATCAGCCCCACAGGCTAGCGCAGAAGGGGGCAGCGCAGGGTGGAGGCCAAAATGTGCCCCGTGTGCTTCATCGACAAGCAGCAGTCTACCATGATCGTGAAGCAGCTGAGCGATAGGTTGCAGCGGCAGCGCCATACCGTAATAGCTGGGGCGGGTCACCAGCAACCCTTTTGCTTCGGGATACTTCTCCAGAGCCTCCTGTATAGCCTCCAGGCGCAGCCCACGTGTCATTCCCGTAACCGGATCTATCTCTGGGCTCACAAACACTGCACGTGCGCCAGCGAGCATAAGACCGTGGATGACCGACTTATGGGCATCCCTTTGGATCAATAGCAGGTCCCCCCTGCGGCATACGCTTAATATCATGGCCAAATTGCCCACTGTACTTCCATTTACGAGGAAAAAGCTTTCCTCCGCACCAAAACAATCTGCGGCCAAACGCTGTGCTTCCAAAATCGCTTCTTCAGGATGATGCAAATCATCCAGACCTGATATTTCTGTTAAATCCAGACGCATTATAGATTCATAGTAAGGTCTACCAGCCTGATCCAAGCCCTGCCCTGATTTATGCCCTGGTACGTGTAAGCTTACATGGGATTGTTCGGCATGACCCACTAATTTCTCATATAACGGGGCTCTGTGCTTATCTATTGTCATGGGTTGTTTCTCCAGTCGGCATGTGAAAGTATAGATCTATTGTAACAAACAAAAAGGCTCTCTCCAACGTTTTACCGTCGAAAGAGAGCTTTGTATACATGGACAAGAGCTTATGCGTTTTTTTGGTAAAAGATTCGCTTCATTTGACGGATAAAAAAAGGGTATTTGGCATCCATGACGTCCGTTTGTACCATCTCATGTTCGCAATCTTCGCAAATAAATTCGGATATAATCATGATACCGTGTTCCTTGGTCTCTCCACAGATGATGCAGCCTTGGGCTTCCTCTAGATCCTTGATTACTTTTCCCATCAGACTCACCTCTATTCTTCTTTTCTATCAGTATGTCCGTATTCTCTTAACTTAAACTCAGGATACTATATGATTATGAATATAGCTTATACAAGGTTCCAACCTTAACATTTGATTCGTTGCAGCCGATATATATAAATGCAATATGCATACACTCCGTAACTACTATAGAAGTTAAGCCTGCTCAAATCGAATTCTATGAAATGGACGCGTGAAGCTATCGTGAATAAACAAGAGTTTTCTAAAGAATCCACCGTATACCACTATCGACTTCTCAAAAGAATACATTACAGCACTATTCTCAATCTCATCTATTGGGGTATACTCATCAGTATGCTTGCCTGGGAGTTAATCCTTTTGCGCCCGTATACCATGTTATTAGGAATAGCATTTCTTCCACTACTTCACGCGCTGCTCATCTTCTTGCATATCACTTTAAAAGAAAAACGGCAGCTTACGCATTGGCAATTTCGATTCCACTTGCCGTGGCTGGGCTTGGCCCCAACCAATCATATAGGTTTAAGGAGATTCAGCGGCCTTCAAATGCAAGTATTTTGGGTTACGATCATGATTATTGGATGCTTTTATCCATGGGCACCTCGGGATATGGTAAGCCTGTTATGCGTTCATCTATGGATCTTTTTACCTCGTTTGTACATATTGTTACGTCTTAAAAAACATGCCTCCAAAGGTTTTATAAAACTCAATGACAAAGATACTTCCTGCTATTCGCAATAGTATTGGTAATTTAAATATCGGTTTAAACTTAAATTATGTTGGATTGCATTAAGTTGAGCTGCATTAAATTACCTTAAGTTAGAACCTTAAAACAACGATACATACATAACATTACAGCTTGACAATTGTATACAGGATGGCTGACTGCTTTACATTTATGCAAACTGTAAAGCAGATAATCAATAAAAAATAACCTTTTCGGATATTTATCCAAAAAGGTTATTTTCACTGTGCTTGGCGACGTCCTACTCTCCCAGAACCCTGCGGTTCAAGTACCATTGGCGCTGAAGGGCTTAACGGTCGTGTTCGAGATGGGAACGCGTGGTTCCCCTTCGCCATCATCACCAAACTAAGAG
>NZ_JAJNMU010000003.1 GCF_022458865.1 Paenibacillus periandrae
GGAGCTGTCCTTAGTACGAGAGGACCGGGATGGACGTACCGCTGGTGTACCAGTTGTTCCGCCAGGAGCACGGCTGGATAGCTACGTACGGAAGGGATAAGCGCTGAAAGCATCTAAGCGCGAAGCCCCCCTCAAGATGAGATTTCCCAATTAGTAAGACCCCTTATAGACGATGAGGTAGATAGGTTCGGGGTGGAAGTGCCGCAAGGTATGGAGCTGACGAATACTAATCGGTCGAGGGCTTATCCAAGAAAGAGTCTTGCAAGCGAAAGCGAGTGAGGCGCGCTGCTCAAGCATGAAGTGAAGTTTCGGATCTAGTTTTCAGGGTGCAAACTCTGATGCTTACGTAGTCAGCTTTCTAACGAAAGTTCTTAGTTTGGTGACGATGGCGAAGGGGAACCACGCGTTCCCATCTCGAACACGACCGTTAAGCCCTTCAGCGCCAATGGTACTTGAACCGCAGGGTTCTGGGAGAGTAGGACGTCGCCAAGCTAACCTACATAGGTTTATATCATTAAATATTTTAATTAATAAGGCCCGTTGGTCAAGTGGTTAAGACACCTCCCTTTCACGGAGGTAACAGGGGTTCGAGTCCCCTACGGGTCATCAAAGCAAGGGCGCTTAGCTCAGCTGGGAGAGCATCTGCCTTACAAGCAGAGGGTCGGCGGTTCGATCCCGTCAGCGCCCACCATATATGTATGGATTGACGCGGGGTGGAGCAGCCCGGTAGCTCGTCGGGCTCATAACCCGAAGGCCGCAGGTTCAAATCCTGCCCCCGCAACTTAATAATTTCGAAGATAAGTAAGCTTCGAAAACACTGTGGAGCCGTGGTGTAGTGGCCCAACATGCCTGCCTGTCACGCAGGAGATCGCGGGTTCGAATCCCGTCGGCTCCGCCATTTCCATTAGTAAATATTGAGTTTTAATTTTGAATTCATATCCCGTAAGGGTTTATTCGTTTGTTTATAATTCATATATTATGGCGATCGTGGCGAAGTGGTTAACGCATCGGTTTGTGGATCCGACACTCGAGGGTTCAATTCCCTTCGATCGCCCATTTCTAAGATTAACCAGATTGGGGATTAGCCAAGCGGTAAGGCAACGGACTTTGACTCCGTCATCCCTAGGTTCGAATCCTAGATCCCCAGCCATTATTATGAGACATTAGCTCAGCTGGTAGAGCACCTGACTTTTAATCAGGGTGTCGTAGGTTCGAATCCTACATGTCTCACCATTAACACAATGCGCGCGTATGGCGGAATTGGCAGACGCACTAGACTTAGGATCTAGCGGGCGACCGTGGGGGTTCAAGTCCCTCTACGCGCATTACCTAAAGAATTAACCTTTGAGGCTCTATTGCTCAAAGGTTTTCTTTTGTTAGAGAATTTGATCAGAGCTGTTAGTTATCTTACTGATTTTGGGATTTTAATACCAGGGTTAACAAAAGTATGAAGCTCATCAACAATGTCTCCATTTTTAATCTTGAGTGCAATGATTTCAATATTGGGGATATTCAGTAATATGGAGGTGGCTTCAAATTCAAGCACGACCCCTTCAATTGGCATTGTAAATCTCATTGTATATCCATGCAACACCCCTGGGGCCTTCTTGTCAGTCTTGCCCATTAAGTTTATAGTACTTAAGCAATCTGTATAAGGTTGATCAGGGATGGAACAAAAATAGGTAAAACTGGTCTCCCGCCCCTCTTGAAATAACTCCGCTGCTAAAATAATCGACTTCTGTTTTTCCATTAGATGGTCCAACCCTTCCTACATATTCGAACAATTCCAACTTCTAAATCTCGATTACATACTCCTTCAAATGTTATAATAGTTTTACATATCTGAGTCTATTAGAAAAGCTGGGGGAGGAATTTGACAAATCAAAGAGAAGACTCGATTCAGTTAAAATTTGAATTTTCTGATCCCGATGAAAGAAAACTGTCTTATGCGACTCAGGGGAAACGGGAATAAATTCTGATTTTGTTGCGGGAAGACAATGAAAAATATTTTGATGTGAATACATACTTTCATGATTTTGAAGGATAAGGGATTGTGCTATGGGTCAAAAGGATATTTATAAACGAGTATATACCTGTGCTGGCCAGCTTTTAGCTGAGAAGGGGTATATAAGCCCGCTAGAACTGCTGATAAAAATGGAACGTGTTACCCTTCAGCAGGTAGGGGACTGGCGGTCCAGACGAATCCCTTATTTAGAAAGAGTGGCCATTGGCAATTTAGCCAAGATGAGCACGATACTGAGTGCGCTTGGTGCTTTTGCTAAGGCGATGGAGCTGGAAGCTTCCCATACCGTATACATGTCATGGGGAAAGGGACAGAAACAACAGCTGCGCTTTTCCAAGTCAGGAGCAATGCAAATGGAGCAGTTGTATTCGACGCATTATGTGCAGCGTAAGAAAAAGCATCTGATTTCTAAGGAGAGTGGAAACCATGATAGAACCGTGGGAGAGACGAGTAGCTGATATTTTAGGGGTGGAGCTGGAAGAAGAAGATGTCGATGCCAATGAGGAAGAGTCCAGTTCACTTCCCCAGGCTTCCAACAAAACACTAGAGATCTACCATCGTTACTTGAGTGAGCGGTTATCGTTTCCCTTTGCAGCTGTTTTTGAACAAGAGACAGGTCCCTTTGATTCGATCACTCATCAAGTGAAGGTCATCGGTTTAGAAGAAGATTATGATGATTTCTATGGACTATTATGTGAAGTAAAGGAAGGCAGAAAGAAACGAATTGTAGAACTGGATGAATTGAGAGTCGAAGAAAAGGATCCGAATTATAAGTTAATCGATGACTATTCGAGCTGGTTCTGCAATTATCGTTAGCTTGAATGTTGGAAAGGGAAATGATGAATCAGGATTGACCGATACATGGAAAGAGGTGAAGTTTATGATACGTGACTTTGCGCGATTCATGAAAGCTGCTCAGGACTTGGCTAATAAAGTGAAAGGCTTGCATTCTGTGCAGGAGATCGTTCTTTGCGGTTCGATGGCAGCTGGCGACCTGTATCCGAGTGATCTCGATATGGCTGTTGTTCTAAGTGCTGAAGATGAGCTTCCGCACTTGGCCAAATATTGTCGGCAGGTTTCTTCTACGACCCATGCTTGGGAAGTATTTGTATTCAACACCGAAAGGAAATACCTTGGACGTATCTGCCATAAACGCGAATGTCCTGCACGCTACCCATGTGATGCTAAAGACTGCGGTAAAAAGCAGCACCTGCGTAACATCTGGGGGTTCCATTTCGATCCACTTTTGTTTCTTGCTCCCGATCTAAAAGTTCTATGGAGCCGGAATGAAGATAGCGTTCTTTTGAACTGGGGGAAAGAGCTAAATGTGAAATCATTCGAGGTTCAAACCTACGAACCGAAACGATTAAAGTGCTGGGAGTGTGGCGCCCGCTTCCTATTCGATGCTCAGGATCAGAAATACTATGCCAAACGTGGGTGGGACGATCCGAAACGTTGTCCGAATTGCCAGAAGAAAAAGTGGTTCAGAATTGAAGAGGACGATGAGTGGGAATGATGATCTCGCGATTGGATGCAACAATATAAGGCAAACGGTTACATTGCTTCCATTGAGGAAACAAATGATCTGGTTTATCGGGCGGCGGAGGAGTGCTGTGAATGTATAAGGGTTATCGAGCTTGAAGAGAATGATCAGGCATGGACAAAATTTTCGAAATGTTAAGACCAATTCTTTAGGAACGAGCCAATATTGTTTAAAGGTCGTGAGCGTCAAATAGACCCCACCTAGCGTTCAGAATGGGGCCTGTATATGATAAACATAGATTAACTCAAGCGGCAAAAGTCCGGAAGCAACGGCGACCATGGCATAAACGATGCCAAGGTTTGAGGCTCCTGCAAATTGGCAAGCTGTGGCAATTGCTCGAACAAGTACGTGAGATAATGAAACGGGTGCAGCCCATTTTCCTTGGCCGTCTCGATCACACTGTAAATGGCTGCGCTGGCCTTCGCTCCCCGCGGTGTGTTCGCAAACAGCCAATTTTTACGCCCGATCACAAATGGCTTGATCGATCGCTCACCCCGATTGTTGTCGATCTCCAGTCCCCCGTCCTTCATAAAGGCCGTCAGCTTCTCCCACTGGTTCAAGCTGTAGCCGATCGCCTGACCCAGAGTGCTCTTGGGCATCGTCCGGGATTTCTGCTGACGTAGCCAGGTCGAGTAGGCATCCAGCACCTCTTGGCTCTGTTCCTTGCGTGCGGCCAGCCGTTCCTCGGGCGTAGCGTCTTTTAACTCCCGTTCGATGGCAAACAACGGGTTGCAATACGCCAGACCCTGGACCGCTACGCTGTGCGGGTTAGCTCGGGCTTCTGGCGCTGCCTTCAGCGCTTCATCATATTTGCGCCGTGCATGCGCCCAGCACCCCACCAGCGTCACATCCTTGACCTTGTGGTAGCCCGCATAGCCGTCCACATGCAAGTAGCCTTTGAATCCGGCCAGAAAATCTCGCCGATGCTCGCCGCCCCGGGTACGCTGGTAGTCATAGATCACCACAGGCGCTGCCCCCCGGCTCGTCCGATACAGCCACATGTACGAGTCCGACTGTGCGGCTTTGCCTGGCTCCTTCAGTACCTGCAGCGTCGTTTCGTCTGCATGCAGCGCTGCCTGTTTCAGCAAGTGCCGCCTCATCTCGACTACAACGGGCAACAACCACTGCTCCGCGCCGTAGATCATCCAATTCGCCATGGTCTGCCTGGACAGCGGATAACCCAAACGCGTCCAATCCTGCTCCTGACGGTACAGCGGCTGGCTGTTTATGTATTTTTGGCACATCACATGCGCCATCGCCGATGGGGACGCCAGACTTCCAGGATAGATAGGCCGTGGCATCGGCGCTGTGACGATGGGCGTTTGCAGCTCATGACGCTCACAGTGGCGGCAAGCATAGACCTGACACAAATGCTCAACCACCTTGACCTGCGGCAGCACGACCGCGATTTCACGACGGGTTTCCGTGGTCATTTCATGCAGCGGTCTGCCGCAGCAATGGCAGCTCTACTCATCTTCAGCAAGCGTATACCTCACGGTTTCTACCGGTAGCTTCGAGAGATCCGCCTCGCGCTTGCCGCTCGTTTTACGGCGCTCATAGGTGATCTGTTCCTTTTCCGGCTCTGGCGCAGCGGTCACTTCCGCTTGACTGTCATAAAATTTTAGAGTCAGAGGAGGTAACCCAGGTGAATCGGCTGATATTAAAGAATCCAGAGAGGGTTGGGGGAAGTGAGCAAGTGAGCAGAAAGACAAGGGAAGAAAAATAAAAAAAAACGGATGCAATCATAATCGCAACTGCTTTTACAGCTAATTTGATATTGGTTTCCAGAAACTCGGACATGGGCGTTGTTACGAATGAATATGGAATGAATCTATTAAAAGCTATCAATGAGAAAAAATAGATACAGAAATATCCAAATGAAGTCAAGTCAATTTAAACTGTTCACAAACCAATCTGATTGGTTTTAAGACCACCATTCAGGTGGTAGCCTGTGGCAGCGTAGTTGTCAATCACACGAGTACAGGTAAAACAGGTTATTGACCAGCACATAGCCACCGTGTGGCGGAAGGGGTAGCGTCGCGGCCATCTCGCACACGTGATCGATCTTCGTGTAGACCGTACCGTCGGGTGCATTATTGTTTTGTCGTACAAGTCAATCGAATGAATCAACGAGGCGCTGCTGCATTGGACTACTGTTGCTTGAACTTGATGGCCCCAAACGACTTTGCCTTCCAGATGCGAATGTTGAAAGCCGATCTGCTCCACCTGCAGAAGCGACTCGGTCTTGACTTTGTTTTGCAGCACGGCTTCATCCCACTTGCCTTCAGCTAAAAAATGTCCAAGCGTCATGCGGTGGCGATCACTATATTCGGTCAAATCAATCACCTTGCCGCGGTAGCCTTTCGCTGTTGCCGCCGCCATGTACGTCTCGATATGCGCCATCACCGGCTTTGAAAAATAAACTGGCAAGCGATGTTGTAACAAATAGTTGGCAGCGTTGCATGATCGGGTACGATGGCGGTATGAGACATAGTGATTTCTCCTTGGTGTGAAGATTGTTGTGGTGACTACCTTTTACCACAAGGAGAGCGCTTTGTCTCTACTATTTTTGGATTTACAGTTTATTGGGAGCCAATTTGCTTAGTTATAGATGCAAAGCCTTGAACTACCTTTTCCATAGAAGGTAGTTCTTTTTTTGAGCCCATGACTAGGCTGAGGATTATCAAGATGCTTGCGAAACGGAGGAGGTTGGTCGAAAAAAATGTAATATAATGTAAAATAATAATAATTTGAAAAAAATATTTGCATTTCACTACAAATCCTGATATATTACTATTTGTCGCTAAATTCACGGATACGCGGAAGTGGCTCAGCGGTAGAGCATCGCCTTGCCAAGGCGAGGGTCGCGGGTTCGATTCCCGTCTTCCGCTCCAGTAATGAAATAAATATTGCGATTTGTGTGGTAATGTTGTATAATACATGAAGTGTCTTTGTAAAGGGTCATGCGGAAGTGGCTCAGCGGTAGAGCATCGCCTTGCCAAGGCGAGGGTCGCGGGTTCGATTCCCGTCTTCCGCTCCAAACAAAATATGCCGGTATGGCGGAATTGGCAGACGCGCGCGACTCAAAATCGTGAGGGAAACCGTGGGGGTTCAAGTCCCTCTATCGGCACTAGCTTTAACGGGACGTAGCTCAGCTTGGTAGAGCACCTGGTTTGGGACCAGGGGGTCGCATGTTCAAATCGTGTCGTCCCGATATTCAGCAAATTCTTATGAGTTTGCCCGTCTTTGCGGGTGTAGTTCAATGGTAGAACTTCAGCCTTCCAAGCTGATAGCGTGGGTTCGATTCCCATCACCCGCTTCGATTTCGAAGCAAAACCTTGATGATTGCATCAAGGTTTTTTATTTGCAAAATGCCGATTAATCCTTAATAATTTAGGACTTGCATCCTCTTCGTAATTGTGATATATTATAAATCGTTCTTGTTTCAGTAGCTCAGCTGGATAGAGCAACGCCCTTCTAAGGCGTGGGTCGGGGGTTCGAATCCCTCCTGGAACGTAATGAATAACCGTTAAAGCCGCGATGCAGTCGCGGCTTTTTATATTGCCTATTAATGAGGCCTATACTCTCATAGTAGGTTTTTTTCATAAGCACTTGTGAATTTTTAAGGTGTGTCTGGCAACTCAGAGGTACTTCACTTATAATAAGAAAGGCAGACAGCTAGCTATAGTAGCTATCCGGAGATAGCACATAATATGTTCAAACGGGGTGTAAAGATGAGTTTTTTTGATTTGTCAGGTAAAGTAGCCATCGTAACGGGTGGAGCAGTAGGCTTGGGCGGTGGAATCTCATTAGGATTGGCACAGGCGGGCGCTGATATTGCGATTGTTACGAGCAATGATCGGAATCGTGAAACACAGCAGCAAATTGAGGCTATGGGACGGAAGGTTCACACGATCGTAGCCAATTTGTCTGATGAAAAGGAACTGCCTCGGATCGTAAGTGAAACGCTCTCAGTGTTTGGCAAAATCGATATCTTAGTTAATAATGCCGGAATTATTCGTCGTACGCCTGCTGCTGAACATTCTGCTCAGGATTGGCACGATGTGATTAATTTGAATATGAATGCCGTTTTCTTTTTGTGTCAGCTTGTAGGTAACGAGATGATCAAGCAAGGATCCGGTAAAATTATCAATATAGCTTCTATGCTTAGCTTCCAAGGCGGCATCAACGTTCCAGGTTACACGGCATCAAAGCATGCTGTAGCAGGGATTACCAAGGCTTTGGCCAATGAATGGGCGAGTAAAGGCGTGCAGATCAACGCGATCGCTCCTGGATATATGGATACAGACAATACGGCAGCTATACGTGCCGACCAAGATCGCAACGCACAAATTTTGGCGCGTATTCCTGCAGGACGTTGGGGAACGACAACGGATTTGCAAGGCCCAGCAGTGTTCCTGGCTTCGTCAGCTTCTGATTATATGAACGGCCACGTAATGTGTGTCGACGGTGGGTGGATGAATCGATAATGGCAAATGAACAAAGTTCCAATCGGACTCAAATGTTTCAGCCGGAGCTGATCACATTCGGTGAAACGATGGCGCTAATGATGCCGGCAAATTCCAAGGGAATTGAATATTCCTCGCAATTTCAAAGCTTGTTCGGCGGTGCAGAAAGTAATGTGGCTATCGGGGTTGCACGTCTCGGGCATCGCGCAGGCTGGTTTAGCCGTCTCGGGAAGGATCCATTTGGCCAGGTGATATTGAAAAAACTCCGCGGTGAGGGCGTTGACGTATCCCAAGTCGTGCTGACGTCGGAGGCTCCCACGGGGCTGATGCTTCGCGAGGTCGTTTCGGGTAAAACCTCCGTGTACTACTATCGTAAAGGCTCTGCTGCCAGCACCTTGAAGCCGGAGCACCTGAACGAGGAATATATCAAGCAGGCTAAGTTTCTTCATGTGACGGGCATTACACCTGCTCTCAGCGCATCGTGCCGCGAAGCCGCTATTGAGGCAATGAGAATTGCGCGCAAGAATGGGGTTAAAGTATGTTTTGACCCGAATCTGCGATTGAAGCTGTGGGCATTGGATGAAGCGCGTGAAGTGCTGCTGGAGTTGGCGAAAGAAGCGGATTATTTCCTTCCTGGCTTGGACGAGCTGAAGCTGCTGTATCAAACGGATAGCTTCGAAGACATCGTAGCGAAATTAAGAGAATTAAATGCTGTTTCCATTGTAAAAGGTGGAGATGATGAAACATATGTAGTCGAGAAGGATTTGGTTCAGTCCGTGCCATATTTCAAAGTTGAGCAGGTCGTAGACACTATTGGTGCCGGCGATGGCTTTTGTGCGGGATTTATTGTCGGATTGTTAAAAGAGTATTCGCATGCAGAAGCTGTTCGTCTTGGCAACCTGATTGGCAGTATGGTTGTGCAAATGGAAGGCGATTGGGAAGGCATCCCAACCTGGGAGCAGGTTGAGGCTGTACTTAATAATGTGAAGCATGTAGAGCGCTAGGACAAGTCGCCCCGAGAAAGAGCAGTCACGCAAACCAGCACTACACCAAAAGTAAAGCTTGTCCCGAAGGGGCCAAAGCGCTTCGAAAACTGGCAGTCACCCCTACCAGCATCACACCAACAGTCGAGCGTGTCCCATAGGGACGAAAGCGGCCCGAGAACCCAACCCTGTCGCATACGTGCCAAGGGAGTCCAGAGGGCAGGGTCCTTTGGGGCCCTCCCTAATAGGGAGGGTTTGGGAGGGTAAAGTACAATGAAAAGGATGATCCAACATGAAAAAAATCAAGCTTGTGCAGCAAATTTGCCAGGAAGGTGTAGTCGCGGTTCTGCGCGGAGAGACACCTGATGAAGTTGTTGAAATGGCTGAGCAGGCCATTGAGGGCGGTATTAAAGTTATTGAGGTCACAATGACAGTCCCGTTTGCTCTGCAAGCGATTGAGAAGCTGGCAAAAAAATATTCCAGCTCCACACAAGATCCATCCAAATACGCAATCATTGGTGTCGGTACAGTTCTGGATCCAGAAACGGCGCGCATCGCCATACTAAGCGGCTCTGAGTTTGTTGTAGGGCCTGCTTTGAATCCGGCTACAGTCACATTGTGCAACAGATACCGAGTGCCCGTAATGCCGGGTGTGATGACGATCCAGGAGATTCAACAGGCGTTGGAGCTCGGGGTAGATATAGTGAAGCTGTTTCCTGGCAATCTGTATTCACCGGCTACAATCAAAGCAATCAAAGGCCCGTTGCCGCAAGCAAACATTATGCCAACTGGTGGTGTATCACTAAGCAATTTGGCCGAGTGGGTTAAAGCGGGAGCTGTTGCTGTAGGAATTGGCTCTGATTTGACTACCGATGCATTAAAAGCAGGCGATTACAGTCTTGTAGCTAAAAAGGCAGCGCAATACATCGAGGCTTATCAAGCCGCGAAGCAGTAATCGAGGTTGTATTTTGTTTTTTAGGATGATTTTTTCAATGATCAGCAGGAGATGGAGGCCGAGTGTTTCCATCAGTCTGCTGATTAAGAGTTTGAAAATTAGTAGGATTCATGCGAACAGGTTCGATCAATATCCTCAGACCTATCCCCGTAAAACCATTAACCACCATGGTCAATACCATAGCGATTTAACATATTGCCCTACAACTACATAGAAGATATTTTTTAGAATGCTGCTTTTCTGCTGTTGTTAGATCTGAATTGGGTTGATCGATATTTGTGAATTCGGATCACCCGTTAAAAACGAATACCAGCGATTTCTGAAGCGCACCTGAGGACCATCAGCCAGGACATGGGCTTCCATTCGTAAAGCATCGGGAATGGGACGGGGATGCTGACTCTCCACGATGAACTGATCCTCTTTAAGGACCTTGCTGCTATACTTGGAAAATATGAGGCTCAACCCCGGGAATTTGGCAAAGTTACGTCCTGCGAGCCCGAATAAGGCGGTAACTTCCTTATCTATAGGTGTAAATGTAACGTAATTGATGAATTGGCTGCGCTTAGTCTGATCGACAGGAGAGAGAAGCCAATGATTCGGAAATTGGTAATCGAGAAAGGCACTGCCGTTATGTATCCGAATGGTATCTTCGGTGGTCTCAAACTCAATATTGATCTCCTTGCGGGATGTTTTTCCGATCGTTTTATTGTGAACGATAGGCAGGTGGGCAACGTCAAGCACGCTTTCCACCACACGTGTCAGATGAGCCTTCCATACAGCATCATAGGGAGCCATCATATAATCAGGATTTTCGAGAACCGGATATAGCTCCAGTGGAGGAAGGGTCTCATTAGCCAGCTCCTGATAGGTCTTCGGATAAACCCAGATCAAATCGGCTTTTTCCAAAACCGGGTAAGAGCGCGCGTGGGCAAAATTGGGGATTTCGCGATCTGGATGGGCGGGAATATCGACGCACTGTCCATCACCGTTAAAGCTCCATGCATGGTAAGCGCACTGTAATAGTCCGTCCTTGCAGTTGCCCAATGACAAGTCAGCACCACGATGCGGACAATAAGCATGCAGGGCACACAGCTTTCCTTGATCGTCACGAAACAGAACCAGGTCACGTCCTAACAACCGTTTTTTCAATAGCTTCTGTCCAGCCCTTATCTCCTTGGTCCAACCGATAGCATACCAGGTACAGGGGAATATTTCATGATCTTCCTTACGACTCTTCCGATACGTTTGGTTTTCCATGCTGACAACCCTCCTAATTTGTTAGTGTTGCCAATAGGTCAAATGCGATTCATTAAATCGTGAGCACAACTAGGCGATAAGGTGCACGCATGATCCTGGGAGGGATCTCGGCAAGCTACTATTATTTACACTATACCAACAGTAGTAGACTTTGAAACAAAAAACCATCCCGCCAAGGAGGGTTAGCTCCGGCGTGGATGGTCTGGTTATTAAGTGTTTTTATTCAGTTGCTACCGATTGGTCAGCCTGCAGGCCAACTGGAGCAATACGTACAAAGCTGGTCTCGAGATTGTTCAGCAAATGCTGTATCGTGTCAGCTGCATCCTGCTGTCCGGAACCAAGCAGCTCTTGATGGTAGGCGGTAAGCAGCTCGTTCAAATCCTTGCTGCTTTGCGCTCCAATCTTTTCGATTTTAACTTTCGCGCCTTTGGCAATACGGCGAGTGATAGCTTGCTCATCCAAGCCCATTTCAGGCACAAGACGTTGGTATATCACGCCGCCAGTCATACCTGCGCAAATCCAGGGGCCTGGGTCACCAAGCACTACTGCGCGGCCATTAGTCATATATTCAAAAGCGAAGCCCTTCAGATTGGCACGGCTTGCGATACCGCCAAGCTCATCCTGAAGCGGCGTATTGATTTCACCGCCAAATACGACATCAGCACCGGAAAAGCGGATGCAGGCACGGCTATCAGCATTCCCTTGAATAAGGAACAGCCCTTTTTGAGCGCCGTAACCGAACGATTTGCCTACGGAGCCGTTAATATATTGATGGTTATGGCTAGGTGATTTCAAAATGGCAATCCGGCCGCCAAACGACATTTTGCCAACTCCGTCCTCAGCACCACCATGTACAGTAATTTGTAAGCCGTGTGCATTAAAGGCACCGAGTCCATTACCTGGTACAGAACCGTCAGTCAAGTTCAACGATACCGCCGGTAGAGCCTCATAGCTGCCGTCGAAACGATTTCTTACGCGGTGACTGGCATAACGGGTACCCAGGATTCGGGACTCGGCATCGACCTTGGACCAGTTGCGCTGAATAGGAGCCTGGAAGCTCAGGGAGTCAGGGAAGAACTCCTGGCCTTCTGCACCTGCGGCAATGCGGATATCCGATGAAATCTCGGAAGCAGCCGCTGCTTGGGCATCGACGGCAGCCGCAAAGGAAACAGGTGCAGGCCGCAGGATTTCGCTCAAGTCGATTTTATCGAGACCATTGATTTGCTGCAATAAATCGGAGCGTCCAACGAGCTCTTGTGCATGCTGGAAGCCGAGCTGCGCGACGATTTCACGAATTTCTTCACCCATGCCGCCGAACAATCGCACAAGTGAATCGACTGCCGTATCATAGACACGAGGAACAAAGCGGCGCAGGCCTTTTTCTTCAGCTTCTTCCATGGAATCAATCTGAGTGGCGATCCCTACATGGCAAGTATCCAAATGACAGCCGCGGCAGGTTGTGCAGCCGATTGCTTGCATGGAGATACTGCCGAAGCCGCAGCGGTTGGCACCAAGCATCATCATTTTGACGACATCAGCACCGGATTTCAATCCGCCGTCAGACCAAAGCTCAACCTTATGACGCAGACCGGCTTCAATTAAAGCCACGTGCGCGAGCTTCGTACCAATTTCGGTCGGTAAGCCCACATGTGTCAAGGAATGGATGCGTGCCGCACCAGTGCCGCCATCAAAACCGGACAAGGTAATAACTTCTGCACCCGCTTTGGCTACCCCGACTACAATCGTTCCGATGCCGGGTACGACAGGAACCTTGACGATAATTTTAGCTTTGCGTCCACTGGCTTCCTTCAATTCGGAAATAATTTGAGACAAGTCCTCAATAGAATAAATATCATGGTTATTGGATGGTGAAATCAAATCGGAACCGATAGTCGCATTCCGTGCTGCTGCGATCTTGGCAGTAACCTTGGAGCCTGGCAAATGTCCGCCTTCACCTGGCTTGGCGCCTTGGCCGATTTTAATTTCCAGAAAAGCTACCGCATTGGCAAGCTCAATGTTAATCCCGAAGCGACCGGAAGCCACCTGCGCTCCGCGTGTCTTGGTGTAGCGGCCAAGCATATCTTTAATTTCTCCGCCCTCACCGTTCATGGTGACCATGTTCAACCGCTCGCCTGCCTCGGCATAGGCGCGGAACGCTGTTTCATTCTGCGAACCGAACGACATGGAGGAGATCAGCATAGGCAGGCTGTGTCCGCCAACGCCGATATCGACTTGAGAAGGCGCAAGCGGCTTACGGCCTTCCTGAAGGGCTTTATCATAATTAAAGTCGGCAACGTGACGAATCGAAATCGGATTGCGCTGCTCTTCCTCGCGCAGCTTATCGCGATAGTCACTGTAAGGAGCGGTGCCTGCAGCAGCTTCACCTAATGCTTTCCACATTCTTTGGAAGAAGTGGAAATTGCGTGCCGCTTTGGCTTTTGGATTGGAGAAGTCATGATAACGGGCTTCGGCATCCTTTTCCAGCTCTGCAAAACCGGTCCCAGCCTGTTCACTACCTAAATAGTTAACAATATCAAGTACATCGGCAAGCTCCGGCTTGAGGCCAATCGAAGAGAAGAAGCGCGTATAGCCGCGAAGCTCATGCGTACCAATAGTCGAGATGACTTTTTCCAAGCCTTTGGTTAAAGCGCTGTACACCTTGCGTGCTGCCGGTGCGCCGTTTTTGGCGGATGCAGTAGCGAACAAGAGATAAGGTGACAAGATATCGGCACCGAGTCCACAGGCAACGGCAATATCGTGCAGGTTGCGAATGGCAGCTGTGCGCAAAATAAGGGTAGCTTGGCGGCGCAGATTATGGCCGTTGGGCAGCTTTTCTGCTCTCAGGGTGATATCAACCTGGGATACAGCAAGATGTGGGTCTATGAATAATCGATCATTTTGATGAGCATCGGCATCATCCAGAATAATAAGCATAGCGCCGTTACGAACTGCGGACACGGCTTCTGCTGCCAATGTATTCAAGGCTTCCTTCAAAGAAGCGCCTCGTGCAAACGTAGTGGACAATACAACGACTGCATGCTCACCTTGGGCGGCGAATAATGCGCGAATTTGCTCCAGGCTTAATTGATTCAGCTCGGTAAAGGAGTTTTCGGCATTACTGCCTTCTAGCACCAGCGGTGTAAGCAATTCTATACGCAAACGCTGATCAGGCTGTTCATAGATGCCTGGGCGCGGACCGACAATAATGCGAGTGGAAAAGTGCTCCATTTCACGATCGCGATCAATCGCCGGGTTTGTAACAACGGCTACACTTTCTTTAATAAAGTCGGGAATATTCGTACGTTCCCAGTTCATACAGGCATGCGGACCATCGTGGCCCAGCGAGCGAATAGGCTCAGCGCCGGTTTCCGAGATCGATTCAATCATTTGGATGCCTTCACGGTCCCAACCAAAAGCGCTGTAGATCGCATCAACGATTGGTGCTGCTTCTGCCACAGGCACCTCAACTTCAGGCTGCTCCATATTCTTAAGATGCTTGCGCAAGCCTGCAAATTGAACGCGTTCGCTTGCACGATCATAAACAAGAGATTGAACACCGGAGTACGGAATAACCTGAACATGCTCCCCAGGTGTCAGGACGACGCCGACTTTTTCACCGGGCGCAATGGGCTTTGGATCAGCAACCATTTCACCAACCGTAATGACACCCTGCTCGGACGAGAAATAGAGCGAGGTTTCGCTTTCGACCATCCATACCGGACGCAGACCAAGTGCATCCACGCTAAAAATACATTCATCTCCATAACGAGATACGATACCAGCAGGACCTTGGGCATAATGACCCCATACTTGACGATAATATACATATAAGTCCTGCAGTTCCGGACGGAACAGCTTCATTTCATTAATAATTGGAGGGAATACAATTTCCATAGCTTCAAACAAGCTGATACCATAACGGTGAATAAACGTCTCAATGGTCCGATTCATATCCTGCGAGTCGCTACCGCCGTCCACCAGTTGAACACCCACCAAGTCGGCTTCCAGACGTAACTTCTTGACGGTATTGATTTCGCCATTATGACCTAACAGGGAAAAGGGCTGTACACGGAAAAAGCTGGATTGCGTATTTGTGGAAAAACGATTGTGGCCGATAGTGACCTGAGCTGCAAACAACGGATCACGTGTATCGTTAAAATATAGGGGCAGAATGCTCGCTGCACCCATCACTTTGTAGGCCGCGGTAACATTGCTTAGTGTAGCTACATGAACGGAATAGCGGCGTTCGATCGCTGTATGAAGCTCGAATAAGCGGTCAGCTGTCTTCAGCTCCTGCACTTTACAGGACGCGGCAATTTGCCAAAAGGTAGGTTCGTCAGCACGTCCATTAGTGCCAAGTACACTGCTGTCTACCTGATCTTCCTGCTCCAAAATGATTTCAACACCATACTGGGTAAATAGCTCGCGAATGCCGTTTTGCATATCCTTGACAGAGATGTCTAGCTTGCGAGGTACGAATATATGAGCGACGGAGAACTGCTCGGTGTACGCTTGCTTGCCATCCAAACCTGCATCGATAAGCTTTTGTTCCCAAAGAGCGCGTGGAATATCGGTTAAAATCCCACAGCCGTCCCCTTCTCCGTTAATAAAGCCTGAACGATGTTCCAATTTTACAAGGGCATCGATGGTTTTGCGAATATTGTCTCTGGACGGAAAGCCGTCCTTTTCTATAATACAAATAATCCCGCAGCTGTCGTGCTCGACAGCTAATAAATCTCGAAATTGTCCTTCATTACGCATAGCTTCATTCATGTTAGTGGTCAGCAGGCTGACCATCACCTCCCAATCAAAAGTTGTGGCTTAAGTCTTAACGGTACGTGAGCGTGCGAGCTGCAAGCTGCAAGCTGTAAGAATTAAATCAGAAAGAAGGAAAGCGGACAAATATACCAATTACCACTAATGAATAAAAATTCATTGTTCCTGTATAAAGGGTGGAAGGCAACAGATTGGAAGCGAACAATAATACGTATAGCAAAAGGAGACGGTAAAACTCGGGATTGATCAAATATGCAACGAATCAATCTGAAATATTGCTTGAAAGCGTAAAAATCTGCTAATTTACCAGAAACAGAGTATAGATAGAATATCACGAAATAGCGCGAGGCACAATAGAACATTATAGGTAAAACGCAGATGTAAGCGCTGTTTATTGTGCATAATTGGTGAATAATTAGAAAAATGCAATAATTTTTGAACTCTGTAAAAGCGAACGAACTATTATCTTATTCAGATAATAGTTCGTCATTTGAGGTATATGGATGAGGGAGTGAAGTTAAGGATTAGCTGCTATAACGGCAAAAGCATGCTCTGCCGCTGCTATGGTTGCTGCAATATCCGCCTCTGTATGGGCAGCGGTCATAAACCACGCTTCATATTTGGAAGGTGCCAGGCAAATTCCCTGCTCAAGCATCAATCGGAAAAAACGAGCGAATTGTTCGCCGTCCGTGTTCTGTGCATCGTCGTAATTACTCACAGGATGATCGCAGAAGTGGGTGGACAACGACCCGCGGATGCGGTTGATCGTCAGCGCAATGCCATGCTTGCGCGCGGCTTGGGCCAGTCCGGCCTCAAGACTGGCCGTCAGTGCATCGAGCCGGTCATATAGGCCCGGCTCCTGCAGTGCCTGCAGGCATGCAATGCCTGCAGAAATGGAGGCAGGGTTCCCCGCCATCGTCCCGGCTTGATAGGCCGGACCTAAGGGAGCTACCTGCTCCATGATCTCCTTGCGGCCCCCATAGGCACCAATCGGCAGTCCACCGCCGATGATTTTACCAAGGGCCGTCAGGTCTGGCTCGATGGCTGAAAGGCTTGCTGCCTTGAGGCCATCAAAGGTTTGCGCTGAGCCATAGTGGAAGCGGAATGCCGTAATTACCTCGTCGTAAATGACGAGAGAACCATTGCTGCGTGTAGCTGCACACAGCTGCTCGAGATAGCCGGATACCGGCATGACCATGCCAAAATTGCCGACAATCGGTTCAATCATCACAGCAGCAATCTCGTCACCCCACTTATCGAGTGCTTCCTTCAGCGCTTCAATGTCATTATAAGGAACGGTAATGACCTCACTGGCAATGCTGGGCGGTACGCCTGCACTGTCTGGTATGCCAAGTGTGGACGGTCCAGAGCCTGCCGCAACCAGCACCAGATCGGAATGGCCATGATAGCAGCCTGCAAATTTGACGATTTTGCTGCGTCCAGTAAACGCACGAGCAACACGTATGGTAGTCATTACCGCTTCTGTACCGGAATTGACAAAGCGCACCTTATCCAGTGAGGGGATGGCGGCCTTGAGCATCTGTGCAAAAGTAATTTCAAGCTCTGTTGGTGTGCCGAATAAGGTACCGTTCTCAGCTGCACGACAAATGGCTTCAGTCACGTGTGGATGGGCATGTCCGAGTATAATAGGGCCGTATGCAGCTAAATAATCGATATATTTCTTACCATCCTCATCCCAGAAGTAAGCTCCCTGGCCACGTTTCATGAATATCGGGGCACCGCCGCCAACTGCTTTAAAAGAGCGGGATGGACTGTTGACGCCACCGACAATGTGCTGGAGAGCCTCTTTGTACAAATACTCGGAACGTGGTCCGGCCTGGCTGTTAGTATGAAGTTCAGTCATAGAAAAGCTCCTTCATTATGTAAGATAGGAATCAGGCAATTTTAATGGAGCAAAAGCCCTTTAATGACGATAACGGCTTGTCCTTGAATCAATACCCTGCTGTCAGCCGTCTGCAGCTTCAGCCTACCGCCTCTTTCGGATAATTGAGCGGCTGTCAATGTACTCTTGCCCAGCTTGTCCCTCCAATAGGGAGCCAACGCACAGTAGGCAGAGCCTGTCACCGGATCTTCATCGACACCAACGGGAGAGAAAAAACAGCGGGCTACAAAATCATAATCCGGGTTGTCAGACCTACTTGTGACGAGCAAGCCCCGGCTGGGCAGGCTTTTAAGTATTTTGAAATCAGGCTTTAGTTCTTGTACGGCTCCTTCTGACTCAAGCTCCACAATATAATCCAGACGATTGCGATAAATAGCTACAGGCGTTACGCTGCCCAACGCTTCAATCAACTGAGGGGGAGCTTCTGCCGGGGCAGGAGGCTCTGCAGGGAAATTCAGCTCGATTCCATTATTCAATCGTTTGGCCGTCAGTACCCCGCTTTTGGTATGAAATCGAAGCTGCTCGATTCCATAGGCCGCCCCTGTTTCCCATATGACCTGCGCAGAGGCGAGTGTAGCATGACCGCACAGATCGACCTCGGTTTCAGGTGTGAACCAACGCAGGCGGTAGCTGCCATTTCCCATTGCACATAAAAAGGCGGTTTCGGACAAATTGACTTCCTTGGCCACCTGCAGCAGCCAATGGTCGTCTACAGGGAATTCCTGCAGGATGCAGACAGCTGCCGGATTCCCAGAGAAAGGAGTAGAGGTGAAGGCATCAACAGTATAAATAGGGATCAATCGTAACAGCTCCTTTTGGAAAAATAGATAAAATCAATTCTATAGGAAAAGCCGCCCCATCCACTTAGAGTGGCGTAGAGCAGCTTTCACTGCGGATGCGATAATAGCCTGGATATTTATGGGGTCTTACGAAATGCTCGCTATGGATTCGAGCTTGATTGGGGTTTATTGACTGCTGCTGGTTTATTGCTTGGAGCGGTTGCAGCAGGTAAGACAGATTTATTTGTCACACCATTCGTGTTGGAGGTGGAGCCTGCTCGCAGATCAGCCTCTACGACATTTTTTTTGCTGTTCACATCTTTCGTGAGGTTTGTTTTCGAGTCTTGTCCATTCAACAGCGACTTGATGAACACCTGCAGTTTATCCCGATTTACCGAAATGACGTCTGCGCCTCCAACCTTCTTTTCAACAAGCAGCTCGGAGGGAGGTATCTGCTGGCTGATCAAGCCTTCGGTCTTGGCCTCATAACCGAGCGAACCGAGCTTTATCATATCTGTCGTAGACAGATTGGTCTGTATATACGGATCAATACTGCTAAGAATACGCGGGATTTTGAGCAGGGAAGAGGTGGATTGCATTTTCTTAAGAACAACTTGTACAAAATTCCGCTGCCGCTCCGTACGTGCGAAATCGCTTAAGGCATCATGACGGAAGCGAACGTACTGCAGCGCCATTTTGCCATCGAGATGCTGCATTCCTTTTTTTAAATCAATGTCATATTCGTGGCCATCCTCAGCATCGGAATATTTCATATTCTTCTCTACGTCTATGTCGATGCCATCAATGGCGTCTACTAGCGCTATAAATCCTTTGAAATCGGTATATACGTAATATTGGATAGGGATGCCAAGCAAATCGCTTACCGTTTTCATCGTCAGGTTAGCACCGCCATAAGCATAAGCCGCATTAATGCGGTCCTCACCGTATCCGGGTATTTTCACGTATGTATCCCTCATGATTGAAAAGAGATGCGCTTTTTTGGTTATGGGATCTATGGAAGCGACAATTAAAGAGTCTGAACGCGGCACCTCGTTTTGCTTCATACCCCGTGAGTCACCGCCTAGCAGCAGAACATTGACACGCTGGTTGCCCTCCCACTTCGGCGGCAAGTAGGTTTCGACGTTTTTCGACGTGCTTTTTGTCGATAGGGTACTGAGTGGTTTATTGCCGGAACCTGGCTTACTTTGGATATGATTGGCGAAATTCAAAAAGGCATATGTATAATATCCGACACCACACAAGAGCAGCAGACATATAGCTAACAGCGACCACTTCAATTTCCTAATCATTGTGCGCCCCCTTTTCATTCTGTCGATTTGCTTTTGATTTATACCGGGTTCGTGTATCATAACATATATAGGGTTTGAAAAAGCTGCAGAATCATACCTCAGTCAAGGAGGAAATGTTTCTCTGTTTTCATTTTCTATCTTAATTATAGTTTGTTTGTTTTATTGATATCAAGTTTCATGAAATCGGATATTTTGTCGAACTTCCGTACATTAATATGCTGAAATGATTTTCAACAGGAGGAAGCTATGTTTGCCATTGAAGTGAATGACCTACGTAAGGAATTCAAGATTCAGAAAACGCGTGAAGGACTTAAAGGTGCCGTACGTGACCTGTTCAACCGGGAGTACAGCCAAGTTACAGCGGTCAAGGACATCTCCTTTCAAATTAACAAGGGGGAAATTTGCGGTTATATCGGCGAGAACGGGGCCGGCAAATCGACAACGATCAAAATGCTGACGGGTATTCTCGTACCCACCTCCGGCAGTATCAAGGTGAATGGCTACGTTCCCTACAAAGAGCGTGAAGCGTTTGTGAAAGGTATAGGCGTTGTATTTGGTCAGCGCAGCCAGCTGTGGTGGGATATCGGTGTGATTGAATCGTTTCAGCTGCTGAAAAAGGTGTATCGTGTCTCAGAAGCGGAATTTAAGCCTCGTTTAAGTGAGTTGGTTGAACGGCTGCAGCTCGCGGATCTGTTGAATAGGCCTGTCCGTAAGCTGAGTCTGGGACAAAGAATGCGCTGTGAGCTGGCGGCATCCTTGCTGCACAATCCGCAGATTGTATTTTTGGATGAGCCGACCATTGGTCTCGATATTGTAGTGAAGACGGAAATACGCGAGTTTCTCAAGTCGATGAACCAGCGCTATGAAACAACGATTTTATTGACAACGCACGATTTGCAGGACATTGAAGCACTCTGCTCCAGGGTCATCATGCTCGATGATGGAAGCATTATATATGACGGCGGACTCGCCGAGCTGAAAGAAAAATGGGGCAAAGGCAAAGATATTATTATGCGATTTGCCGAAGCTGTACAGCTCGACCGGTTGAGGGAGCTGACCCAAGGTATGGACGTGCATTGGTCAGCCGATGATCAAGGAACTGCCCGGGTATGGATACCGCAAAATGGGGCCAACGTCTCAGATGTTCTCAGCCGCGTAGTCGGTGTGATGAATATTGAGGATATCAAAATTACCGAAACGAACACAGATGACATCGTAAGGGAAATTTATAAATCCGGTTCTGCCGAAGTGAAGTCCAAGCCCGCCCTGCAAGACGATTCCGCCCAAGCAGCGGAGGAAAAGGGTGTGAACTCGCATGCTTAGCGCTTATATCGAGATTATCCGCATGCGGTTTCTCATGATGCTGGCTTATCGCGTCAATTACTACAGCGGAATTATCATTTATGCGCTTAACATAGGTGCGTATTATTTTTTGTGGAAAGCGATCTATGGGACAAGCGAAACACTGGGCGGTATGACGGTGGCGCAAATGACGACCTATGTAGCCGTTTCGTGGATGGCCCGGGCGTTCTATTTTAACAATCTGGATCGCGAAATCGCTACTGAAATCAAGGATGGCAGTGTTGCGATTCAATTTATTCGCCCCTACAACTATATTATTGTGAAAATGATGCAGGGCTTTGGTGAAGGTATTTTTCGCTTGTTTCTGTTTATGGCTCCGGGAATGGTTGTGGTTTCGCTGCTATTTCCGGTTAAGCTGCCGACCGATCCGGTAATATGGGTTGTCTTTATGATTATGTTATTTCTAAGCTTTCTGATTAATTCACAAATTAATATCATAACCGGGCTATTTGCATTTTTTCTGGAAAATAATGAAGGCATGATGCGGATGAAGCGAGTGATGGTCGATTTATTTTCCGGGCTGGTCGTGCCGATCTCCTTTTTCCCTGGCTGGGCTGAAGGGGTTCTGAAGCTGCTGCCGTTTCAGGCCATTACGTATTTGCCCGGCGCCGTATTTACCGGTAAAGTGACCGGCAGCGCCGTGTATGAACTATTGGGTGTGCAGCTAATTTGGTTTGTGCTGCTTATTGTGCCATTAGCTTTGCTGTGGCGCGGCGCACGGACACGGCTGTTCGTGCAGGGAGGTTGATCGTATGGCATTTTATACAGGCCTGGTGCTTGATTATTTGAAAAATTATATGAAGACCCGTCTGAGCTACCGTTCGGATTTTTGGATTGAAGTATTGTCTGATCTATTGTTTAATGGTTTGAATTTGTTCTTCATACTGGTGGTGTTTCAGCATACACAGCTGATTGGCGAGTGGAATGAACAGCAGGTTTTATTCGTGTACGGTTACTTTATGGTTCCGTTCGGTATATTCAGCGCCTTCTTCAGTTTGTGGGGATTTACGGAAAGATACATTGTAAAGGGGGAAATGGATCGAATTTTGACTCGGCCCGCTTACAATCTGGTGCAGCTTATGCTGGAAAATATGGATCCGTCCTCTTTGTTCAGCGCCTTGACCGGCTTTTTGATTATGATGTATTCATGGTCGCATTTGGGTCTAACTCTTTCCTGGTATGATCCTTTGGTGCTGATTGTGCTGGTGGCCGGGTCAATCATGATTTACGGGGGCATCTACATTTTCTTTATCGCCACCTCGTTTTTCTCGGACTCTCCAACCGGAATTTTACCGTTGATCTACAATTTGCAGAACTATGGACGGTATCCGATGACGATTTACAACAGGCTGCTGGGGTTTTTGCTGACCTGGGTACTGCCGTTTGGTTTTGTCGGGTTTTTCCCGGCTGCGTATTTTCTGGATCGTGCAAACTGGGGAGGTTTTGCTTTGCTGACACCGCTTGTTGGATTGGTGTTCCTGGCATTCGGTTTGACGGTTTGGAACATTGGTGTCAAGCGTTACCGCGGAGCTGGATCGTAAATGTAGCCGCTTCTGAACAACCTTCTTTGCCTGAACGGTGGGGAAGGTAGTTTTTAGCAACGGAAATGTACATGCGTACATTTGGAAATATTTTAATGTAAAATTCAGGTTATATTCAGCTTCGCATCATTCTTTCTTCATAAATTCGGCCTATAGTTCTATAATGAGGGGTTCATGACTAATCTGGACAGAAATACATAACCCTACATAATGAACCTATAGAGAAAGGATTTGGAGGGAAGCGGGATGCTGGATACAAAATTAGAGAAAAAAGGCCGTCGATCCACAAGAGCTTCCGAAAATGGAGGCCGTCGGTCGTTGGTGGGGCTGCGTACAGCTGCAATTTGTTTACTAAGCGGGATATTGTTGACTACTGCTGCCTGTAGTAAGACCCCTGCCAAGGGGGAACCGACAGCCTATTCGGGGCAAAAGGTTGTACAGTCAATGGAAAGCATTCTGCCACCGGATTACTGGCCAACAACGGGCTGGAAAACTGCATTGCCTGAGGAGCATGGAGTTGACTCGGCGTCCATTGCAGCAATGGTCGAGGAGTTCAAGGACCACAATGTGCACAGCTACGTTTTGATTCGGGATGGATATGTACTGTCGGAAGGTTATAATCAGGCAGTGGATGCGGACACGCGGCAGCCGCTATATTCCGTTACCAAAAGCGTGACATCCGCGATTACAGGGATGCTGATAGGCGAGCATGTGCTTACGGGTGTGGATCAGAAGCTAAAGGACTTTTTTCCTGGTATAGAGCGAGATGCGGCTAAGGGCAATATAACGGTCGAACAGGTGCTGTCGATGACATCTGGGCTTGAATGGGACAATAGAGGTGAGCGTTCCTCCAATGAAATGGCGGATTCACCGAACTGGCTGCAATATGTTTTGGAGCGGCCTGTAACGAGCCAGCCAGGATCAGTATTCAACTACAGTAATGGCAATGCGCATCTGATGTCCGGTATGTTGCAGACGGCGCTGGGTGTACCGATCAGCCTGTATGCCAAATCCAAGCTGTTCGACCCGCTCGGCATTACGAATGTTTCCTGGGGAGTTGATCCACAAGGAGTTTCAATTGGTGCTTGGTCATTACAGCTTACAACCCGGGATATGGCCAAGTTTGGATTCATGTATTTGCAAAAAGGTCAATGGGAAGGCAAGGAAATTGTGCCGCGCTCATGGGTTGAGGCCTCCGTTCAGCAGCGTGTGGCTGAAAATTACGCAGATGGCACACGAGGTGGCTATGGATACTTCTGGTGGCTAAAGCCGGTTTCGAATTCGGGAAGTGCAATACTTGACCATGACGCTTTTTATGCAGCAGGTTCGGGTGGACAGCGCATCTTCGTAGTGCCCGATTTAAATCTGATTATGGCTTTTACAGGCAATAACCAGAAGGAAGACTACATGCCAGAAGGCATGCTGTTCAAAGCGACCATGGCGGTCAAATCGAACCAGCCATTAGCTGCTAATGCTGCGGGAGAGGCACGCCTTGCTGCTGCACTGCAAGCCTTTAAGGCAATGGTGGACAAGCCGGAATAATAGATATAAGCACTTCACAGCTCAGGATAGCCAATATCGGTTATCCTGGTTTGCACATAGAATGGGTTTGTACAGTAGCAAGCTTCGTACATAGGAAAGGTGGATAAAAGAGTGTCACAGCTTGAAGTGGGACAGAAGGTCCCTGATTTTACATTGCCCTCGAGCAGCGGCGAGCTTGTATCCCCCCGGCAATATTTGGGGAAAAAACTTATTATTTATTTTTATCCGGCTGATCTGACACCAAGCTGCAGCCAGGAATCTTGTGATTTCCGAGATGCCAACGGAGCGTTTGATGCCTTGAATGCAACTGTATTGGGAATCAGTCCGAATGATTTGAAATCTCATCATAAATTTATTGCCAAGTATAATCTTCCTTTTGAACTGCTGTCTGATCCTGACCATAAGGTCTGTGAGCTGTTTGGTGTATGGCAGCTAAAGAAGCTGTACGGGAAAGAATATATGGGCGTGGTGCGTTCAACGTTCCTAATCGACGAACAGGGTGTTTTGGTTAAGGAGTGGCGCAAGGTGAAGATTAAAAATCATGTGACCGAAGTTCTTCAAGCGGCAGAAGAATAAGTTATTATTACATACATAAAGGACGGTAGAGAGATGAGGTATCTTTCGAGTAAGAGCCGATATATAGCTGCCTGTACGTTGGTGGTGGTAATGGTAATGCTTGCTGTTACCACCGCCTGCGGGAATCAAAAGGAAACGAAAGCGGATGTATACTCGGACCGTGAGATCATCAAGCAGCTTCAGGAATTAAAAAAGCCTGATTATTGGCCTACAGAGCAATGGAAGAGTTCCACTCCCGAGGCTCAGGGGATGGATTCGACGGCGCTTGCCGATGTGATGAAGCAGGTTCCAGGGAACAACATCCATAGCCTGGTGCTGGTACGCAACGGTTATATACTGGCTGAAGGCTACAATGCGGATGCGTCGCCAGATGTAGCACAGGATATTTTGTCAGCCACTAAGAGTTTGACCTCTGCATTAACAGGCATCGCCATCGATGAAAGTAAGTTAAAGGGTGTGAGCCAAAAGCTGTCGGAGGTGCTGCCTCAAGCGGTTGCAGCCAGTCCGGACAAAGGTGCGCTAACGATTGAAAATTTGCTGACGATGACATCAGGATTGAAATGGGACAATGAAGGTGAGCGTTCCTCCAATGAAATGGTGGACAGCAATGACTGGGTCAAATATATCCTGGATCAACCAGTGGTCGGTAAAATGGGCAAGGACTTTAATTACAGCAACGGAAATGCACATCTGATGTCGGCCATTTTGCAAAAGGCTGTGAATATGCCAACGGCCAAATATGCGGAGCAGAAGCTGTTCGCGCCGCTCGGCATTAAGGACGTGGAATGGTATGCCGATCCACAAAATATTGATATTGGCGCCTTCTCGGTACATATGAAAGCACGGGATTTGGCCAAAATCGGATATTTATACTTGCACAATGGACTTTGGGATAAGCAGCAGGTTATCTCCACCAAATGGATTGAAGCTACGTTGAAGAAGCATGACGATCAGGAATTTGCCGATGGTTCACTTGGCAGCTACGGGTACTTCTGGTGGTTGAAAAATATTGAATCCAAAGGAACGGCAAATCGCATTAATATGTTTTATGCTGCGGGCTCAGGTGGACAGCGCATCTATGTGCTGCCCAAGCAAAATCTGATTGCGGTATTTACCGCAAGTACAGCCAACTCGTTCGTTACGGAATCTTTACTGGAGAAAATAGTCGGAGCGATTCGATCCGATTCACCACTGCCTACTAATACGGATGGGGTGAACAATCTGAACGCCGTTATGGCAAGCTTCAAGCAAATGAAGGATAAGTAAGCAGTGAGCATCAACAGCAACACTATAGAATCGTCAGCCACTTGTGGCTGTACGGTTCTTTTTTGTGCTGCCGAACCATATAGTCTAGTAAAATAACGGATGATTCGGAGGGTTACTTCTAATGCCAAGCGGCCTGCATGCTCGCACACACACCCATTACAAAAGGTTGGTACTGGGTTATTTGTTGTTTTGTTTGGCAGCCTTATTTTGTTATTCTCATCGTGTCTATGCCGAGACAGAGCCAGCGTTGGGGGAGCCGGATTCTCATGAGGTTTATCTGAAATTAAAAAAAGGCGAGCGGGTCTGGAAGGATAAAGTGTACGTGGCTCCACAGCAGCCGACCGTTTATTTGACCTTTGATGACGGTCCAAGCAAGCTGACTGGACAAGTACTCGATATTTTACAGCAGGAAGAGGTTAAGGCGACATTTTTTGTATTGGGCCAGCAGGTGGAAGCTTATCCTGACCTCGTAAAGCGAGCGGTGGCTGAAGGCCATGCTATTGGCAATCATACATATAATCATGTATACGGTGAGCTGTATAAAGGCTTTTCTTCGTTTTGGGAGCAGATTGAGCGGACAGAGGACATATTAGCTGAGACTGTGGATATCAGGCCTTCTTTGATTCGTGCGCCGGGCGGAACGTTCGGCAATTTTGATGCATTTTACTTTTATTATTTGGATCAGGCGGGTTATGAGGTGCACGATTGGCATATCGACAGCGGTGATTCCAAGAGAGTTGGCGTGCCCGCAGCAGAAATCATCCAGACCGTCCGGAAGGGGCCGTTCCAGGATGAGCTTATCGTGCTGATGCACGATGGAACCGGACACGAGCAGACCGTGAAGGCGCTGCCGGAAATTATACGATTGTTCAAGCAAAAAGGATATGTGTTTGCTGCGCTGCAACCATCGGTACAGCCGAAGCATTTTGCTTTGGGTAAGGTACAGCAGCCGCGCCCATCAAGCGAAGCGGGGTATGAGAAACAGCTGGCTGAGGCCAGAGTCCACGAGCTGGCCATGTCTGCGCTCGAACAGGGCAGACGTACGCAGCAGGCAGCAGACCAGGTGAATCCTATTGATTCCAGCCCAATTATCCAAGAAACTGTCGGTGGTGTACCCACATCAGCCGTTGTCGGAACCAAAGGGAGTTTATTATTGGCGAATCCTACACGTTCACAGGCAGCGCCTCTTGAAGTGCTGCTGGGCAGAAAGAGTCTTAAGCTGGATGCCGGGCATTACCGTTTCAAGGATGGTCACTATCAGGTACCTTTGCGCCAGTTAGTGGAGTCATTGGGTGGCGACATACAATGGCGAGGTGAGCAGCGAACAGCTGTTGCCCATTATGGGCCGCATACGCTGGAATATGATTTTGCCCGGCAAGAGCTGCGTATACGCGACCACGGCGCCACAACGACGATCCATCTGCCCCAAATGGAACTGCAGAATGGTACCGTTTATGTGCCGCTGCGAGGTACGCTGGATAAGCTGGGAATCGGCATCCCAGCCTATGGCTCGGAGGATGGAGTAATGAAGGTTCATGTAGGGATGAACCTGCGGTTGTAGCCTGAATAAATCAACTTATCCACAATCCATCCACATTAAACACCTTTTTATCCACAAATTATTAAGGGTTTGTTGAACGACACAGAAAAACAAGGGTTCGTTACAGCCATTCACCATCCAGAGGGATGCTCACGCGATTCGTCAGGTCTTCTTTTTGTAATTGGGATCGAAGGTCTGCTCGTGTTTCCAGACAGTGATTGATCGCTTCCAAATGGACAGCAATCACGTGCGTATTTGACGAATGAAGGCAAACTTGAGCAATATCTGCTGCTGTCATCGTAATGGGATCACCCGTAACAAATCGTGCTCCTCCCGCATTGACTACCGTGAACTCAGGCTTATAGGTATCAAGCGCAGCTTCGACCTCTTCGCAATAAATCGTATCGCCCGCCAAGTATAAAGTCGGCTCGCCTGGTGCCTGCAGAACAAAGCCAGAAACTGGCCCCATAGCCCGACCGATATCACCTGTGCCATGACGGCCATCGGTGCGGTACAAGGTGAGATTGTTATGCTGCAGCTCCTTGTCAACTGGATTGACACACTGAAAGCCCTTGTCTGTCATAGACGCATAATCATTAGGCTGGCAGACGAGCGGAATCTGCTTGGACAGCTTCTCCATAGCCGACACGTCCCAATGATCGAGGTGTGTATGTGTTACAATGACCAGACTGGGGTTTAGCAGCTTTTCCAGAGGGACCGGAAGAGGCACCAGTGGATTACGTCTGTCATTTTCCGTGTTGATAATAGGGGGATTTGCTCCGGCCTCACTGAACATAGGGTCAACGAGGATGGTCTCTCCACCGTATTCCAACCAAAGTGTAGCATTGCGTATAAGCTGTATGTTCATCAGATAACCTCCAAGTATAGTTAAAAAGGATTTATACACATTGTAGAGAAATAAGAGCTATTGGGGAATATACAGGTGAAAGACAATTCCTGATTCCCTTTTCATGATGAAAGGAATGGAGCTTCAGCTTGAACGCATATACAATTGACGACGTGGATTTGCTTATTCTGGAATGTCTGTTGGAGAAGGCTACCCGAACACACAAGGAGATCGGACAAATTGTTCATTTAACAGGACAGGCAGTTGGGACCCGAGTTCGGAGGCTGGAGGAGCTTGGCGTCATTGAAGGCTACACGTTAAAATGGAACCCTGAGAAAATCGGCAAGTCACTGCATGGCCTGATTACCGTATACATGAAATCAACCGTTTCCCATCAAACCTTTCAGGATTTTGTGCAGCGGGATAGTCGCGTGCAGGAAGTGCACCGGATTACTGGCGAAGGCTGTTACTGGCTGCGTATATTTGTGGACGATAATATGAGACTGAATGAATTTTTGGATGATCTGCTGAATTATGGAAATTATCGACTCAGTCTGTCTATAGGCAGAATTAAATAAGGGTGCGTGAACATAAGCATTCTCCATTAAAAACATCGTTATACCTAACTTTTTGCTGTGGTTTTCATCATTTTCATGGAGGGGCATTGCCCTTTCCTTGGCGGAAGCTTATAATTATGTCTATTGATTTAGAGCCTATTTAGGAGGAAATTATGGACAAGCCAAATGAAATTATCGTGGTATTGGACTTTGGTGGCCAATACAACCAGCTGATAGCACGCCGGATTCGAGACCTGGGTGTGTACAGTGAGCTGCTTCCTTACAATACATCTGCTGAGAAATTAAAGCAGCTTCAGCCTAAAGGTATCGTATTTTCAGGAGGTCCGTCCAGCGTATATGGGGACGACTCTCCGCTGGTAGACCCTGCTGTCTATGATTTAGGCATTCCGATTTTCGGAATTTGCTACGGGATGCAATTAATGGCGCATCAGCTGAAGGGCAAGGTAGAAAAAGCGTCCAAGCGCGAGTATGGCAAGGCAGAGGTCGATTTTGCCGATCATTGCCTTCTTGTACAAGGTCTGGATAAGCAGCAAACCGTATGGATGAGTCATGGTGACCATGTTGTAGAGCTTCCAGAAGGCTTCGTGGTTGATGCCGGTACAGAGCATGCGCCGATTGCAGCCATGAGCCATCCAGGTAAAAACCTGCTGGCTGTACAGTTCCATCCGGAGGTACGCCACTCCATTTACGGTAACGACATTATTCGCAACTTCCTGTATGAGGTCTGTGGATGTGAAGGCAACTGGACGATGGAAAGCTTTATCGAGGACACGATTCGGGATATCCGCAATCAGGTTGGCGACAAAAAAGTACTTTGTGCATTGAGCGGCGGTGTCGATTCCTCGGTTGTGGCCATTTTGCTGCATAAAGCGATTGGTGACCAATTGACTTGTATGTTTATTGATCATGGCCTGCTCCGCAAAGGGGAAGCAGAAAGCGTGATGGAAACCTTTGTCGGCAAATTTGGACTGAAAGTAGTCAAAATCGACGCACGTGACCGTTTTATGGGGAAACTGAGCGGAGTAGACGATCCTGAGCAAAAGCGCAAGCTGATCGGTACGGAGTTCATTCGCGTGTTTGAAGAGGAATCGGCTCAATTCGACGATTTCACATTTCTGGCGCAAGGTACGTTGTACACGGATATCGTGGAAAGCGGAACAGCAACAGCGCAAACGATCAAATCGCATCACAATGTAGGCGGATTGCCGGAGGATATGAAATTTAAGCTCGTTGAGCCATTGAGTGCTTTATTCAAGGATGAGGTGCGTAAGGTTGGCGAGGAATGCGGCTTGCCAGCGGCAATCGTTTGGCGTCAGCCATTCCCGGGCCCGGGTCTAGCGATTCGTGTGCTTGGCGAGGTTACTGAAGAGAAGCTGACGATTGTTCGTGAGTCTGATGCGATTTTGCGTGATGAAATTGCGAAAGCTGGCCTGGACCGCGAAATTTGGCAGTACTTTACGGCGCTGCCTAATATGAAAAGCGTTGGCGTAATGGGCGATGCCCGTACGTATTCCTACACCGTAGGTATTCGTGCGGTTACCTCCATTGACGGGATGACGGCCGACTGGGCGCGTATTCCTTGGGATGTGCTGGAGAAAATTTCGGTGCGGATCGTTAACGAAGTGGATAACGTCAATCGGATTGTTTACGATATTACGTCCAAGCCGCCGGCTACGATCGAGTGGGAATAAATTTGTAATAAACATGTAATCTGATATTCATCTGATTTACATGTAAATAGCCTATACTAGTACTCAACCCCCCTTTTAGAATATATACTTTAGACCCGCAGCCCGTTGCTGTGGGTCTCTTTTTTTACGGCAAAATGGAAGCTCAGGAATAAATAGGAGTGAAGGATGCATCAGGACACAGGACGATCTTTTCTGAAATAAGCTGTAAGACAAAAAACGAACAAGAAGATGATTTTTTCTTAAAATTGTTCGGAAAATCAATTGACAAGCTTGGCGGACACTTTTAAAATAAATGTTATCAAAAGGAAAATAGCGATTCGTATAATTTCGGGAATCGGCCCGGAAGTTTCTACGAGATCACCGTAAATGATCTGGCTACGAACAAACGAAGGATGACCATCCTATCCTCAAGATAACCGACACCGATAGCGAGTCCTTGTGCAAAATAAGGGACTTATAACAGGTTTACGGGTTATGGATTAGGGGATTATGGTAGTTGTTGCCTTTGTTTGCGAACTTAGCAGAAATCGGGCTGAGTTTTTTCGTTGTTCCAAGAAACCATTTGGAGGGATTTGGGGTAATGGATCGATTTTTTAAATTGAAAGAGAACGGCACCACGGTACGCACCGAGATCATGGCCGGTTTAACGACGTTCATGACCATGGCGTATATTTTGGCGGTCAACCCGAACATTCTTAGTGCGTTTGGCTCAGGTGCTACAGGGATGGATTGGATGGCTGTGTTTTTGGCAACAGCGATTGCGGCCGGTGTGATGACGATTGCAATGGGACTGTTCGTTAACTTTCCAGTTGCCTTAGCGCCGGGTATGGGACTCAATGCGTATTTTGCGACAGTGATTTTATCCTCCCAAGGCCAGTTTACGTTCCAAATGGGGTTAGCGGCGGTTTTTATTTCCGGATTAATCTTCATTCTGCTGACCGTCACAAAGGTCCGACAGTTGCTGCTAGTAGCGGTGCCGGATAGCTTGAAGCATGCCATTACAGTCGGTATTGGTCTGTTTATTACGATCATCGGCTTGAAAAACAGCGGACTGATGACGGTAGCTGTTGAATCTGGCAAGGACATTCCTGCGCACAAGTTTACGGATGTATTATCGTTTGAAACGGTTATTCATATGGGGAGTTTGAAGGATCCAGGCGTTGTGCTTTGTATCATCGGTCTGGTGCTGATTTCAGTATTGCTGGTGCTGCGCGTACGTGGAGCCATTTTGTTTGGTATTTTGCTCACAACCGTAGTTGGGTATTTCATGGGACAGGTTAATCTCGGCATGCTGGGCGACGCCAAAACCACATGGGTGCCGGATCTGAGCAAGCTGGCTTTTGCGCAGTTCGATTTTAAGGGGCTAATGAATGTCGGAATTATATCGGTGATCGCGACGTTTACGTTTGTCGAGCTATTTGATACGTTTGGAACCTTGGTGGGAACGGCGAACCGTGCCGGTTTTATGAAAAATAAAGCCGAAGGCAACAAAAAAGTCGGTAAAGCGATGATGGTCGATGCCGTTGCGGTCAGTGGCGGCGCGTTGGTTGGTACAAGCACGGTGACGGCTTTTGTAGAAAGCGCTGCGGGTGTTGCACAGGGTGGACGAACAGGCTTGACAGCGGTGACGACAGGGGTATGTTTCTTGCTGGCCTTATTCCTGGCTCCGATTGCTGCTTTGATTCCGGGGTCAGCTACGGCTGCTGCTCTGATTATTGTCGGTGTGCTGATGATGCAATCGGTCAAGGATATTGATTTTCAAGATTATGTCGTTGCGATTCCTGCGTTTTTGACCATTGCCTTAATGCCGTTTACGTACAATATTGCTAACGGTATTTCATTTGGCATTGTCACGTATGTCATCCTTGCAACGGTTGCCAATTTCAGAGAAAGTGGTGCCTATAAGGTTCACTGGCTGATGTGGGTTCTTGCTGTGCTGATTGTACTTCGGTATGCATTTATCGGCAGCGAAGGCTAATTATATTGAGTGTTGAGGAATATATTACGGTGCCCCCTGGGGCGCCGTTTTTTTGCTGTTTGGGCAAACCTAAGTGAAAATTTTTATAATTTTTTTATTTTTTGAGCATTGACATCTGCTGACCGGCATAATATACTAACAAACAATATCATAAACGCGAAGAACGGGAACAGTAGTCGGTCGGATCTGTCCAGAGAGCTGCGGGTGGTGCAACGCAGTCAGAGAAGCCAATGAAACTCGCCCGGGAGTGGTGGAACTGAATCGGTGTAGCGCTGCACTTGAATTAGGTTCTGACGGGTAGCCTCCGTGATCGGGTTGTGCTGAGGATATACAGGATCGAGGTTACAGTCAATCCGGAGTTATCATCAGTGCTCTAAGCGGACATTCAGCTAACAGCTGAGGTCAACAAGAGTGGTACCGCGACAAGCTACGGCCTGTCGTCTCTTATACAAGAGACGGCAGGTCTTTTTAGTTTCACTAAAACAGCATACAAGTAAACGCGAAGAACGGGAGTAGTAAAGCTTATCTTTTGTCCAGAGAGCTGCGGGGTGGTGCGACGCAGTCAAAAGGGGCTTGAAGCTCGCCCGGGAGCGGTGGAGCCGAACATCATCCAGCTGGAGTCTGGATGGTCCTAGGCTTTGACGGACAATCCCCACGTGATAGGGGAGCGCATCGATAGAGTGCACGCTTGAGATTGGCTTAGCAGCCATTCATGCCCATTCCTTGCTAAACACGATGCGCATAAGTGGATTTCCTATTTCGGGAAATCAACAAGAGTGGTACCGCGGCAGCCAAAGGCCTGTCGTCTCTTATACAGAGACGATGGGTCTTTTTTGCGTGGACATTAGATGAAACAGATGCAAAATTAAAGAAAATTGCGGTTTATTATACTGAGGAGGCGTTATCTATGACAACCAATAGCAACGAAACAAACCAGAAGGCTCAGCAAGCAGGCCAAGAATCAAGCTCTTTTAAAAGAGTCCGCATATTCGATACTACACTGAGAGATGGCGAACAGGCACCGGGAGCCACGCTGCACCCAGAGCAAAAGATTGTTATCGCCAAACAGCTGGCTATGCTCGGTGTTGATGTGATCGAGCCTGGATTTCCGATCTCAAGCCCTGGGGATTTTATGGCGGTACAGCGTATCTCGCAGGAAATACATGGCGTTGAAATATGCGGCTTTGCGCGCTCGGTCAAGGAGGATATCGATTCAGCGATTCGTGCGACTGAGGCCGCTGAGCGGAGAAGGCTGCACATGTTCTTGTCCTCATCGGACATTCATCTGGACTTTCAACTTCGCAAGTCGCGGCAGCAGGTTATCGATATCGCTCGCTCGATGGTAGCTTATGCCAAGCAGTTTGTAGAGCGTATCGAGTTCTCTCCGATGGATGCTACGCGGACCGGTGATGAGTTTTTGTTCGAAATCATTGAGGCGGCTATCGAAGAAGGGGCTACGATCATCAATATTCCAGATACCGTTGGCTACGCGATGCCTGAGGAATACGGTGCGATGTTCACCAGAGTGATGAATCATGTACGAGGTGGCAAGCAGGTGGAGTACAGTGCCCACTGCCATAACGATCTGGGGCTTGCTGTAGCCAATAGTTTGGCCGCAATTCGTGCAGGGGTCACTCAGGTTGAGGTGACGGTCAATGGTGTCGGAGAGCGTGCTGGCAACTGCTCGTTGGAGGAATTGGTTATGGCGATTGAAACTCGTAAAGGTGCATTAGGTGTGGAAACGGGCGTTCGTACCGAGCATATTTATGCCACCTCACAAATGGTGAGCCGGGCAATGAGCTTCCCGATTGCCTTCAATAAGCCGATAGTGGGGCGCAATGCGTTTCAGCATGAGGCAGGTATTCATCAGGACGGACTGCTTAAAAATCGGAATACGTATGAAATTATGGACCCGGAAAAGCTGGGTGTACCGCGCAGCATGATCATTCTGGGCAAGCATTCGGGGCGGCACGCCATCAAGCACCGGGTCAGCCAATTCGGTGTGGAGCTGACGAGCGAGCAGATGGAGTCGTTGTATGTGCAGTTCAAGGAGCTGGCAGATCGTCAGAAGGTCGTACAGGATCATCAACTGCTGGAGCTGATCGGTCATACTGTCAATGAGGTGCTGGAGCCTTACACGCTGGTGCAGGCTCAGGTTCTGACAGGTACTGAAGGACATCGGATGTCCTCCTGCATCATTAAGGACAATCGGTTGGGCAAAGAGCTGGTATGCTCGGGAACAGGTGATGGGGCTGTTGAAGCATTAGTTGCGGGTATCAAGCAGGCACTGCCTCTGGATGTGCAATTTACCGATCTGGAGCTGTACTCGCTGTCATCAGGTGAGCAGGCTAATGGTGAGGCGATTGTAACCGTAAGTGTGGAAGGAAATCATTATAGAGGTGTATCCGTACATCAGGATGTATTGATGGCGGTGGCTCAAGCGTTCATGGCGGCCTGCAATCAGGCGATACGGGAGCATCAAATCCAAGATGCTGCTCAGGGTGATCTTTCCAGCGAGGACGTTGAGATCACGATTCCGTAAGTGGAAGCTGACATAAGGAAGCAGCCGGAGAATCGACGTATCTGGATTGTCGCTCACAAATATGGCTATGTGTTCATGATACGTCGATTGACGGCTGCAAAAAGCGGCTAGTATGCATCATCGAGCTTCTTTCATCGTTTGGCCAGATAACTGCCATTGGAAAGGGTGAGGACGATGGACCGGATTGTTAAGTATTATGAGACCTTTGATGAATGGGGACGTTTGGACCGGGAACCTTTGGAATTCAACATCAATTGGCACTTTATTCAGCAATATTTGCCTGGTCATGGAGCAGTTCTCGACAATGGCGCGGGTCCCGGTAAATATGCAATGAAGCTGGCACAGCTTGGATACAAGGTAACGCTGACCGATCTGACACCGAAGCTGGTTGAGTTAGCGAGGACTAAGCGGAAGATTTAAGCCTGTTGGAGCAATTTACTGCTTTTGAGGTTGCTGATGCGACAGATTTAAGCCGGTTTACAGACGGTCAATTCGCAGCTTCCTTGATGCTCGGGCCGTTGTACCATTTGCAGCAGGCAGCGGATCGGGTAGCCGCTGTGCAGGAGCTGAACCGGGTTACAGAAATGAATGGAATCGTGTTCGTGGCTTTTATGCCACGAGTACGCCATGTGCTAAGCTCACTGCTGTCACCCGTAAATTGGAAACCCAACGATGAGGCTGAGGCGATTATTCGCTTTATGGAAACCGGTACATTTGACCATCAGAATGAGGGCAGATTTACAGGAGCTTACTACTATAACATAGAAGAGATTCAACCATTTATGGAGACTCACGGTTTTGAAACGTTAAAAATCATCGGTTCCTCCAATATCGGTTCCCTGCTCTCACAGGACCAATGGAATTACTGGAAGGAACGTGGGGATGAGGAAATGAAAAAGATTTTCGACATATTTCTCAGGACAGCTGAAAACCCTTATGTGTTAGGTGCTTCATCCCATATTTTGTATATTGGCAGGAAAAAATATAGTCAAAAATGTGTGAATATTTAGAATTGTAAAATCAGGAAAAAGGGCTGTGGATATTACTTATCCACAGCCCTTGTGTATAGTGGGGGTAAGTGGTGTGAGTGCTGGTACAGCAACGTTTTTTTGTCCTCCTATTTCTGGTCAAAGCGGGATAACTTTTTCACAATCAGCCTGTGGATAATGTGGATAAACCTGTTGATAAGAAATAGAAGTATTGATTGTTAAGTAAATATAACGGTATCGTTTTGTGGACAAGATTGTGGATAATAACAAACTGTCTTTTACTTTATAAATTGCATATAAAGGGAATATTTAGGGGATGTTACTCCCGTTAAGGGTTGGCGGGAGGTGGTCAGTTTGTCGAAAAGGCCGAAAAATAGCAAAATGCTTTGGCAGTGGTTCATTGTATGTCTCATTAGCATGCTGGTGTACGATTGCTCGTCGATGGGTACTTGTGTACTTGCGGAGCAGGAAAATCAAGAAAATCGTTGGAATCATTTTTCTCCATTAAGTAAACAAATCGTATTACTTTCAATTCCAGGTTTATCTTTTATGGAAATAGGCTGGGCAGGAAGCAATGGTGTGCTGGGGTTGCCTCAGAAGGAAGATCAGGAAACCGTCTTAACGGAATGGATGCCTCATTTGAAGGCACTTGGGCTTCACGCTGGATGGGGTGCAATGAATATTCGGACCCCAGCAAAAGGCTTGGAGAATGTATATGTATCCATGGGTGCAGGGCAGTGGGCTGAAGCAGATTCGAACGTACAAAGCCTGAATCAGGGTGAACGCGTAGATCAAGAGTTGGTAGGACCGTTTTATCGTCGTCTTACGGGGCAAGAAGCTGATGGAAACATAATAATCCCAACAATCGCTAATATTCACCGTAAGAATGCAGCCAATTGGTATCAGGCAACTCCCGGACAATTGGGTGAGCTGCTGCGAGCAGCGGGAGTAAGCTTAAGTGTATGGGGAAATATGGATCATGCCCGTAGTAAAGCTTGGGATAATGGCAATCATTTTGCAGCAGTCATAGATAAGAGATTCCGCAGGTATGCACCACTGCTTGTTATGGATAAAAAGGGTACGGTTGCCGATGGAGATGTTGGCGGTCAAGGGCTGCTGGTGAATCATGATCGTCCATATGGGGTGGCCACTCATTACAGCTGGTTAATGGAAAAATGGAAAGGACAAAGCTCACCCGCCCTCACTGTTATGGAGCTGGGTGATTTGGGACGCCTGTATGAGGAACGAAACAGTTATGATCAAGCTGCTTTCGGGAGGTTGAAGCAGAAAATCCTGTCGGAGATCGATCAATTCATTGGACAGCTGGCTGCTTCTGTGGATACTGTATCGGGTGGAGCTGCGGAGTTATGGATAATGAGCCCACAGGTGAATGTTGATGCACTGAAGCAGAAGGCGCTTTTGGCACCGATTGTTCGTTATGTACCGTCAGGCGAGGAAGGGTTGTTAACATCTGCTACTACCAGGCGCAGCGGAGTTGTATCACTGGTTGATCTGGCACCGACCTTATTACAGGCGTATGGACTTGCGACTCCCAAGGAGATGATCGGTTTCCCAATAACCTCTGAGGTTACGCCTGATGCTCTGGAGCACTTGTTACAGGATGTGGGCCGTATGCAGCGTGTATACAAGCTTCGCCCCAGCCTGCTGTATGGACTCGCGATCTATGAGATTGTTGTTATGCTTCTTGTATTAATAGCGGTGCTGTTCAAATCGTTTCGACCTATCCGGGATAAGGAAAAAATGCTTTGGCGGGCATTGTTATTTTCATTGCTGCTCCTGCCAGCGGGGCTGCTGGCGATGGGCTGGCTGCCAACAGCCTCTACTGCGTCAACGGAAGCTGTGGCGCTCATGATCACCTTTGTACTGTGTGCAAGCTTAGCACTGGCATGGGCGGCCAAGCATCCCAAGTATATGATGCTTGGTTTATTCTGGTGTGGACTTATCGTGAGTCTGCTTATTTTTTACGATGGCTTGCATGAAGCAAAAGCGATGAAGGGCTCCGTACTTGGTTATGATGTGATGATAGGGGCTCGTTATTACGGGATCGGCAATGAGTTCATGGGCGTCCTGCTCGGGAGCGCGCTGCTCGCACTTACTGCGCTAGCCCAGGCTCAGCAGCTCACACGCCGGCGCAAGCCGCTGGGTACTGCGCTGCCTTGGCGGCATACGGACGGCCTCCAAGGCAGCATACCGCCAGCACAAGCGGCGGGACGAACGGAAGGGCGGAACGCCTGGCTGCCGGCGGCGGCAGTTGGCGCGGTCGTCACCGGCTACCTCGCGGCGCCGGGGCTTGGCACGAACGCCGGCGGTGCTTTATCCGCGGCGGCGGGGTTTGGCGCGCTGGGCGCGCGCCTCGCAGGCTGGCGCAGCTGGAAGCGGCTGGCGCCAGCCCTCGCGCTGCTGCTCGGCGCAGCGCTCGGGGCCTTGTGGCTGCTGAACGCAGGTGCAGCCACTGGACTTGCGGCCGATGGGCAAAGCCATATCGGCCGTGCCTTCGGGTCGCTGGGGCAAGGGCGGCTCGATGTTATAGGTGCGACCATCATGAGGAAGCTGAATATGAATGGGCATCTGATTATGGTATCGGCCTGGAGCAAGGTGCTGATCACGGGGCTCCTGGTCATGACGGTTCTGGTGCTGCGGCCGCGGGGACGGTTTCAGCAATGGCAGCGGCGTTATCCTTATCTGATGCATGGCTGTGCAGCCAATGCGATCGGTTCGATTGCTGCTCTGCTGCTGAACGATTCGGGTATTGTTGCAGCAGCTACGATGATCATATATGGCAGTGTTCCCTTGCTGTTATTAAGGCTTGATGACATCAAAGGGTGAGCGTAGCGGCATTTCGCAAGCATCGTCGGTCCCATTCATAAAGTTAATGAGGTTTATAGCTACTCAGCTAACTGCTCCCACTGCTCGTAGCAGTCAGCAAGCTCGACTTTTTTGCCTTCGATGGCTTCATTTGTCTGCTGCACGCGTACATAGTCATTGAAAACCTCCGGCTCGGCAAGCTCGGCCTCCAAGGCTGCCAGCTCATCCTCAAGCTGCGCTATCGTTTGCTCCAGCTGTTCGAGCTTACGCTGGCGTGCGCGGTCCTCGCGCTTTGCCTGTTTGCCAGACTCGTATCCGCCGCTTCCTGCATCTACCGCTGGTTGACTGGTATTGGCAGCGGCAGCTTTACCATCGGTGCTCTTGCTTTTGGCTGCCTCTAGTAGAAGCCGCTGCCGTTCGATCTCAGCAAGCTCCTGCTTTTTCTCGACATAGTCGTCGTAGTTACCTAAATAAGCGGTGACACCAGCACGCGTCAATTCCAGCATCGATTCAGCCATTTTGTTTAAAAAATATCGGTCATGCGATATAAACAGCAGCGTTCCCTCATAATCCATAAGAGCGGATTCCAGCACCTCACGGCTGTACAAATCCAGATGGTTGGTCGGCTCATCGAGAATAAGAACATTGGCTTTTTGCAGCATCAGCTTGGCCAATGCGACTCTCGCCTTCTCGCCGCCGCTCAACGAGGAAATCTTTTTGAACACGTCCTCACCGCTGAACAAAAAGCTGCCCAATACCTTGCGAATTCGAGCCTCCTCAATATGGGAGAAAGCGTTCCATACCTCGTCAATGATTGTATTGGACGGATTCAGCCCGGATTGCTCCTGGTCATAATATCCGATTTTTACATTAGAGCCCCAATCGATTATACCTCGCGATGGCTGCTGCTGACCCATTAAGGCTTTGAGCAGCGTCGATTTGCCAATCCCGTTAGGACCAATCAAGGCAGCGGTATCGCCTCGGCGCAGCTGGAAGGAAACATCCTTTAGCAGGGGCTTGGTTTGATCGTACGATACGGCTACATGCTGGACGTTCAGCACTTCCTTGCCTGTCGCCTGCTCGACCTCGAAGGTAAAATGGGCTCTTTTCAAATCACCCATAGGCTTGTCAAGCCTGTCCATTTTGTCGAGTGCTTTACGCCGGCTCTGTGCACGTTTGGTTGTGGAAGCTCGAACAATATTTTTCTGAACGAACTCCTCCATTTTGGCGATCTCACCCTGCTGTTTTTCAAACTGCTTCAGTTGAGTCTCATAGTCAGCCTGCTTTGTATCGACATATTTGGAGTAATTGCCGGTGTAACGGCGTGAATGCGTCCGTTCGATTTCGTAGATAGCATCAACCAAGGCATCCAGAAAATAACGGTCATGCGAAACGACCAGAATAGCGCCGGAATATGAGCGTAAATAGCCCTCCAGCCAGGTCAGTGTAGGGATATCCAGGTGGTTCGTAGGCTCATCCAGGAGCAGTAAATCTGGCGCTTGCAGCAGCATCTTGGCCAAGGCCAGCCGTGTTTTTTGACCGCCACTTAACGTGTTAACGGAGGTTTCCGGTGCAAAATCGCCAAAGCCCATCCCATGCAGCACCCCGCGAATCCGCGCTTCGGCTTCATAGCCTCCCTGCTCCTTGAACCACTCGGAGCGTGCGGCATACTTTTTCATTGTGTCTTCCGTCTGTTTCTCATCAGCCAGTACAGCAGGGTCGGCCATCATAATCTCCAGCTGACGGAGCTCCTGCTCGGCTTCCTCCAAATGCGTGAATACGCTTTTCATTTCTTCCCAGATCGAACGGTCCGACATGAGACCACTGTTCTGCTTTAAATAGCCAATTTTCGTTTCCTTGGCCTTGAACAGCTCACCCGAGTCATAAGACATTTCACCAGCGATAATTTGCAGCAGCGTTGATTTGCCGGCGCCGTTAACACCGACCAGTCCAATCCGTTCACGAGCCTCAATTTGCAACGATATATTTGAAAGCACAGCGGAAATGCCGTAGCTTTTCGATATTCCTGATACTTGCAGCAGCATACATAATCCTCCCAAATGGTTAAAAGCGTATCTTGTAATAAAATATGTCCAAAGGTCCTTTAGTCAGCACCAAATCGTACAAGTGTGCTTAGAAAACGCGTTTCGTGATCCCACGATGACTTTTTGAACAACCTATACCAGTGTATCATGTTCGCGGTTATTTTTCAGCTTGTAAGCTTTAAGGACACTTGCTGCGTTTTCTTTTGATAGCCTCTCGTTTATGTTAAAATATAGCCTACTCATCTCTGTTGAAAAGGGATTTGCAGTCGGGTTATACCCACCGTTTAGCTGAAGAAGGAAGGGAGGATTGCTATGATCGAGTTTACGGAAATAGGAGTCGAACTGACGCAGGAGGAACGCAGTGAATATGCGTTATCTGAAGCGAGAGCTCAGGAAAGGATTGCGGCTGAGGCCTCAAGAAAAGTGGATATCGTCAGATCGCTGCTGAGCAAGCATTCGGACGAAAGAGTGCTCGTGCTAGGGCAATATTTGAACCAGCTGGAGCGGATCGCTCAGTTAGTCGATGCACCACTCATTACAGGCAAAATGGCAAGTCGTAAGCGTGACGAGCTGTATGAGCAATTCCGGCAAGGTGAGCTTCAAACCTTGATTGTCTTCAAGGCCGCCAAATCAACTATCGATATACCTGACGCGTATGTGATGATTCAAGTATCGGGATCATTCGGTTCAAAAAAGGAAGAGTCACAGCAGCTAATTCGTCATGTGTATCCTGAGTCGGACGGTGGCCATGCCTGCATATACTCGGTTGTTACCAGAGATACGAAGGAGCAGAATTATGCCACACAAAGACAGCGATTTTTAAGCGAGCAGGGTTGTGACTACACGATTATCGAAGCTGCTGTCATTGATGAGCGTCCTGGAAACCCTGCTTCCCTGGATTCAGGCGCTGCAGCCTCGCTGCCGTCTATTAAGCAGGGGGCCCCTGCCTGGAAGGCATTGCTGCCCACACTTCAGGCGCAGGCTTCTATGGAAGTTGCGGCTGCACCAGCATCACAGGAAGCAACCTCCAAGCTGTTATCTCTCGACGATTATCGAACGAGAAAGCGTAATCGCAGCTGAGTCCGATGTACAGGTTATGCGAATTGTAGAAATGTTGGATTCGAGAGGCTGTCAGTTATGACCAGCAGTACGATCCAATGGTAAGCGGCAGCAAATGAGCGGAAAATGCCGGATTGTGATAAGGGCAATCCACCCTGCTGACACCGAATACTGTTTTTCTTCTCATGATATGTTAGAATGATGTTAATCACGTTGCGAACCATCAAGGAGAGGCCTTGCCATGAATATCAAAGAATGGAAAATAGAGCTGCGACGCCGGGCCGAGGCGCAAAGAAATGGCCTGACGCCGACTGAACGCAGCACCAAATCAGCACGCATTAATGAACTGATGCTACGCCGTATTGATGAGGTTTTGGAATCACGTACGAAGCTGGGCCGAAAGCCCACGATATTTACGTATATGCCGATTAAGTCTGAGGTCGATATCACTCCGATTATGGAGTCGTGTTGGGCCCGAGAGTACCGTGTGCTTATCCCCAAGGTGCAGCCAGAGCAAAAGCTGAAGCTGTATGAAATTCGCTCCTATTCCGATCTCGAAAAAGGGAAATATGGGATACCGGAGCCAGCGGCTGATACACCGCAGCATTCGATCGATATCCGACATATTGATGTGGTTCTTGTACCGGGCTTGGCATTTGATTCCCATTTGGGAAGGCTGGGTTACGGCGGAGGCTACTACGATCGGTTCATGCAGCAATATGTCCGGTCAGGATATACGAAGCCTTATATTATTGCTGGCGCCTTTGACGCTCAAATTATTCAGGAAGTTCCTATGGGGCTGTTCGATTTTCGCTTGGATGAGTTGATTACGGAAGCGAGAACGATACGTGCACCCAAAACAACAAAATCGACTTAAAGCACGATTGTAATTGATCTGTCTGATGATGTGTCTTTATTTCTCGCCGCTCTTTACTATCATCTGAATCGAAAGGAGTCTTTCCATGTGACCGAGCCAATGCCGTTAACCCATTTTAATGAACAGGGTCGAGCCCGGATGGTCGACATATCGGACAAGCAGGAGACCAGCCGCGTCGCTACCGCACGGACAACCGTTACGATGCAGCCGTCCACGCTGGAGCTGATCAAAGAAGGAAGGATTGGGAAGGGAGATGTTCTGGCGGTATCCCAGGTTGCGGCGGTTATGGCTGCCAAGAAAACATCCGACTGGATTCCGATGTGCCATCCCCTATCCTTGACGGGTGTAGATGTCCGCTTCTCCGATAATGGAATGAATGAATTATACATAGAAGCAAGTGTCAGGACCAAGGGCCTGACCGGCGTTGAGATGGAGGCACTGACCGCTGTCTCGGCGGCTGCACTCACCGTGTATGATATGTGTAAGGCAGCGGAAAAAGGAATGATCATCGGCCCTACGCTGCTGGTTAGCAAAACAGGTGGTAAAAGCGGCGATTTTCATAGAAATGACACTGATTCTTAATAACTATACGTTACAATGGAGCCATGGGGAGGAGTAAGCTTATGCGTTGGAAGGTGGCGATTTTGACCGCAAGCGACCGAGGTTTCCGAGGAGAGCGGGAAGATACGAGCGCCCAGGTCATTCGTGAGTTGATTGAAGAAGAAATCAATGGAGAAATCATTGAGTATCGGGTCGTACCGGACGAGAAAGATGAGATTATGGCTGCATTGATAGAAATGACCGATTACTTCAAGGTCGATCTGATTTTGACGACTGGAGGAACCGGTCTTGCTGCAAGAGATGTAACACCGGAAGCGACTCTTGCTGTAATTGATCGACAGGCCCCGGGCTTTGCCGAAGCAATGCGTATGATTTCTATGCAAAAAACACCCAAAGCGATGCTGTCCAGAGCGGTTTCCGGGCTGCGCGGCAGAACCCTCATTATTAACCTGCCGGGAAGTCCCAAGGGTGTCTCTGAAAATTTGGAGGCAATCATGGGCCAATTGCCGCATGCACTTGGCATTTTGACCGGCCTTGTAGGAGATCATGGCAATGAAACCTGAAGCAATGCTGCGGGAAGTCAGAGTGGAAGAGGCTATTGGGCTGGTACTGGCACATGATTTGACGCAAATCATTCCTGGGCAATTCAAAGGCCGCTTGTTTACAAAAGGTCATGTTGTCCGTGAGGAGGACATTCCTGCTTTATTAAATATTGGTAAGGAGCATATTTATGTGCTCGATCTTCAACCGGGGTGGCTGCATGAGGATGAAGCGGCACTTCGTATGGCGAACGCCGTTGCTGGACCCAATTTGGAGCTGACTGCTCCTCATGAGGGGAAAATCAATCTAAAAGCGGCGATTCATGGGTTGGCCAAAATCGACAAGACAGCTGTTGATGCCATCAACGCGATCGAACAGATCGTGCTGGCAACGATCAAGACGAATACGGTCGTTAAGCCCGGACAATCGCTTAGTGGAACCAGAGTGATTCCGCTTGTGGTCGAAACGGCAAAGGTCGAACAGGTGGAATCGTTAGCGGCAAGTGCTTTAGCATCCGTGATCGAAGTCAAGCCATTTCGGTCTCTTCGTGTAGGGCTGATCACGACCGGCAGCGAAGTCTTCAAGGGCCGTATTCAAGATAAATTTGGTCCTATCGTACGCGAAAAAGTAGCTGCGCTCGGCTCCGAGGTCATCGAACAGCGGCTGGCCCCTGATGAAAGCGACACGATTGTGCGCGAGATCCGCTATTTTCTGGAAGAGCAGAAGGCTGATCTGATTCTTGTAACCGGCGGAATGTCCGTTGACCCCGACGACCGGACGCCTGGTGCTATCAAGCAGGCCGGGGCACGAATTGTCAGCTACGGAACCCCTATGCTGCCAGGCTCGATGCTGCTGATCGGTTATTTGGGTGAGGTGCCGATTATGGGGCTGCCTGGTTGTGTGATGCATGATCCTTATACCTCCTTTGACGTGCTGCTGCCGCGTATATGTGCTGGAGAAACAATTGTCCGGGCCGATATTACGGAAATGGGCTATGGCGGATTATACGGATGTTAATTTGCTAAGATAAACAAGAAATGGAGCTGGACGACATGAGTATTACCCATATCCTGCTGATTGCAGTTGTGGCGTTGATTTTGTTCGGTCCGAACAAGCTGCCTGAGCTGGGTCGTGCCATTGGCAAGACGCTGCGTGATTTTAAAAACGGTGCCAACGACCTGATGAGTGCTGCCACTGAATCCGAGCCTGAAAAAGGACGGAAGGACGTTACACCTCCTTCTCAATCGGCTGCTCCAGCAGCTGCAAGTCAACAGGAGCCTGTGGTACAGCCATCTCCACAAGCAAGTACGCAACAAAAGGATTCCCGAAGACTTCCGGATTAAACAGGAGTAACTACAACAAGCTAAAGTTGGTGAATCATGACGAATAATGATGAAGGCATGTCCTTGGTCGAGCATCTTGGCGAGCTGCGCAAACGGATTATTTGGGTGCTGCTCGTGTTAATAGGTGGCATGGTGATTGGTATTATCGTAGCACAGCCACTAATCCTGTATCTAAAAAATGTTCCCCCTGCATCAGGGATTGCCTGGAACGCCTTTTCTCCATGGGATCCTATCAAGCTGTATATGAATTTTGCATTGGTTACAGGTCTGATTGTCACCTTACCCTTTGCTTTGTATCAAATATGGTCTTTTCTCAAGCCGGGTCTGCGTGTTGAAGAACAGAAGGCTTCACTGATCTTTATCCCGCTTGCTTTTCTACTGTTTTTGATCGGTTTGGCTTTTGCTTATTTTGTCGTTTTTAAAATGGCATTTATATTTACTACGGAAATTTCCGGACGGTTGGACATCAACGAAACCTATGGGATTACACAATATTTTACGTTTATGTTCAACATTTTGCTGCCAATCGGGCTGATCTTTGAGCTGCCGATAATTATTATGTTTCTTACCAAGCTGCGCATTCTTAATCCAAAAAGACTTCACAAATTACGCCGTTATGCCTATATGATTCTTGTAATCGTTGCTGCGATGATCACGCCACCAGACCTGATTTCCGCTGTGGTCGTATCGCTGCCGATGATTTTGCTTTATGAGGTCAGTGTGTGGCTATCTGGATCTATATACCGCAAGCAGCTGATCAAGGATCAGGAATGGGAAGAGGAATACGGTCCCAAATAATACCGCATTTACAGCTGGAATGGAGCTGCAAATGTGGTTTTTTTCTTGAATGTGCTGCTGTATAATAACAATCTCATAGGATACAATGATGAAGTTGTGTAAATTAATTAAAAAAACTTGCAAAATGTTACGAAACTGATTATCATAATAAGTGTTGTTAGCACTAAACATATTCGAGTGCTAACAGTAACCTAAAAATTCAGAACCATATTTCAAAGGAGGACATTTTCTCATGATCAAACCGTTAGGTGATCGCGTAATTATCGAAGCCATTGCTAAAGAGGAAACAACAGCAAGTGGAATCTTCTTGCCTGAAACTGCTAAGGAAAAACCGCAAGAAGGTCAAGTTGTAGCGGTAGGCAGTGGCGTACTGAAAGATGGAGAGCGTGTTGCGCTTGAAGTTAAAGAAGGCGACCGCATCATTTTCTCGAAATATGCAGGTACTGAAGTGAAATTTGAAGGACGCGAGCTTCTTATATTGCGCGAAAGCGACATTCTTGCCGTTATCGAGTAATTAGGAGATCCTATACTTATAGACTACCACCAGCTGCTAATGCGAATTTAGCCGGCTTTTACTTATAGCATCAGTACACATTCATGATTCAGTTCTTGAGAAGGTATCTGATGTTTCTTGTGAAGATAAACGGAACGTTGTTCAAATACATTTATTTCAGGAGGGTTTCACACAATGGCTAAGGATATCAGATTTAGTGAAGATGCTCGCCGCGCAATGCTTCGTGGTGTTGACGCGCTTGCCAATGCAGTAAAAATCACTTTGGGCCCTAAAGGTCGTAACGTTGTTCTTGAAAAAAAATTCGGCAGCCCGTTAATCACCAATGATGGTGTAACAATCGCTAAAGAAATTGAATTGGAAGATGCATTCGAAAACATGGGTGCTCAACTGGTTAAAGAAGTAGCTACCAAAACCAATGATGTTGCTGGTGACGGTACAACAACTGCAACTGTATTGGCTCAAGCGATGATTCGTGAAGGCTTGAAAAACGTAACTGCAGGCGCGAACCCAATGGTTATCCGTAAAGGTATCGACAAAGCGGTTAGAGCAGCTGTAGAAGAATTGAAAAACATTTCCAAAGCTATCGAAGGCAAACAATCAATCGCTCAAGTTGCAGCTATCTCCGCTGCTGACGAAGAAGTAGGTCAATTGATTGCTGAAGCTATGGAAAAAGTGGGCAAAGACGGCGTAATTACAGTTGAAGAGTCCAAAGGCTTCGCAACTGAGCTTGAAGTGGTTGAAGGTATGCAATTCGACCGTGGATACATTTCCCCATACATGATCACTGATACGGACAAAATGGAAGCTATTTTGGAAAACCCGTACATCTTGATCACTGACAAAAAAATCTCCAACATTCAAGAAATTTTGCCTGTGCTTGAAAAAGTAGTTCAACAAGGTAAACCATTGGTTATTATCGCTGAGGATGTTGAAGGCGAAGCATTGGCAACTTTGGTTGTTAACCGTCTTCGTGGCACATTCACTTGCGTAGCTGTTAAAGCTCCAGGCTTTGGTGATCGCCGTAAAGCTATGCTTCAGGATATTGCCGCATTAACGGGCGGACAAGTAATTACTGAAGAACTGGGTCTTGACCTGAAATCGACGCAACCGGATCAATTGGGTTCCGCTCGTCAAGTTCGTGTAACGAAAGAAAACACAATCGTCGTTGACGGTTCTGGCGACAAGAAAGACATTGGCGCTCGTATTTCCCAAATCCGTTCCCAATTGGAAGAAACAACTTCCGATTTCGATAAAGAAAAATTGCAAGAGCGTTTGGCTAAATTGGCAGGCGGCGTAGCGGTAATCAAAGTTGGTGCAGCTACTGAAACCGAGCTTAAAGAGCGCAAGCTTCGCATTGAAGATGCTTTGAACGCAACTCGTGCTGCTGTTGAAGAAGGTATCGTATCCGGTGGTGGTACTGCTCTTGTTAACGTATATGCGGCTGTAGCTGCTGTAAAAAGCAATGATGGCGACGAGCAAACTGGCGTAAACATCGTTCTGCGTGCTCTTGAAGAGCCTGTACGTACGATTGCAGCTAACGCTGGTCAAGAAGGTTCCGTTATCGTTGAGCGTCTGAAAAAAGAAGCTGTAGGCATTGGCTACAACGCAGCAACTGGCGAATGGGTGAACATGTTCGACGCTGGTATCGTAGATCCGGCGAAAGTAACACGCTCCGCATTGCAAAATGCTGCATCCGTTGCAGCTATCTTCTTAACTACTGAAGCGGTTATCGCTGACAAACCAGAAAAAGACAAACCAGCTATGCCTGATATGGGCGGAATGGGTGGCATGGGCGGAATGGGCGGCTTCTAAGAAGCGACCCAACTGCTATGATATTGCAGCCTGATATTCTTTTGCAGGGATATCCGGGCTGCAAGCATCCATATGCCAAAGGAGACCTTTTATGAGTTCAATGAACTTGTGAAAGGTCTCTTTTTATATACTTCAGAATGTATTGAGTAGGGTAACTTGATTGGATTTGTATTTCTACGATTCTGATTCCCAATTCGGATCATTTGGTGCTAGACTGATGTTAGGACGCATCACCAGATGCATCAGCAAAAAATACGGAAGGATGATTGGTGTACGATGTATTTACCATTGGAAAATAAAGCTGCCATAGTTACCGGAGGTGCAAGCGGCATCGGATACAGTATCGTTAAGGGCTTGGCGCGTGCGGGCGCAAGCGTCATCATCGCAGATATGAGTCATCAAGGAGAGGATGCAGCCAAGGCGTTGGTTGAGGAAGGATTAAACGTCATTTTCGTTCAAGGTGATGTTACGTTGTCCGAGGACGCACAGAGAATCGCTAGCAAGGCTGAAGAGCATTTTGGTGGATTGGATATTCTCGTCAATAATGCAGGCATTTATCCACGCAGTATGATGCTCGATACGACTGAAGAGCTGTGGGATCGTGTGATGTCGATCAATGTTAAGGGAGTCTTTTTGATGTGCCAGGCGGCAGCACCTTGGTTGAAGAAACGTGGGGGCGGCACGATTATTAATATGAGTTCAAGTCATGCAGCAGTCGGATCACCTGAGCTGTTCGCCTATTCGGTTTCCAAGGGAGCGATCTCGACATTAACCCGTAATTTGGCTCGAGCCTTAACCAGTGACCGGATTCGGGTCAATGCCATCAATCCGGGATGGGTAGCGACTGAGCGTGAAATTGAGGTACAGGCTTTGAATGGGAATAATCTAGACTGGCTAATTGAAAAAGGTAAAACCTTACCACTTGGCCGTCTGCAAACGGGTGAAGATACAGCGGCCGTGGCCGTGTTCCTGGCAAGTGATCACGCTACCCAGATTACTGGACAAATCATTCAAGTGGATGGAGGCACCACAGTTCAATGAGCGGAGCCTGAGAGCTGATAGAACGACAAGTAAACAAGCTTCACCACCACAGGGTGCCGTGATGGAAGAGGCTTGTTTGCTGTCTTACTGAGTTACTTACACGCCTTTGCAGGTGGATTTATCGACCGCTTTCATGCCCTTCGGAAATATTCAGCAGCTGATCAGTAAATAAGTAAAGCTGATGAAGAACAAGCGCATTTTGGCGGTCCAAATGCTCTATGGCTTGTGAGCTGCTAAGCCAGTCGCGTTGCAGGATCGTATTGTGTTTAAAATAAAGAACACCCGTATCTGTAAACAGGCCAAACCCACCAAGAGGCAGCTGGATATTAATTTTCGCTGTTTCTGCAAGCAGTTTGGTATAGGTTGAGGGAGGGACGTTGTTTCTTAGTACAGCAAATGTTTGTAAGATGGCAACTCCCTCTTCGGTGAACGACTCCATCCTCGGAAGGAAGCAAAGTTCCAGATCAATAATCGTGAAGCGTTCGCCGATCTCATCAAAACGCAAGATCAAAGAAGGATAAGGCGATTCATTTGTTGGTTCAGCCCAGTGGTTATGAACGTCGAGCTTCATATAATATTGTTGGAATTGGCGGAGAAATGAATCCGTAAAATCAGTAGCAGCTGCCATAAGTATTACCTCCATACATAGGCTGGTCCTTGAAAGAACAGACAAGCGATTGTCTCAAATGAATTAAGTGAATTAAGTATGCAGTTTTTTGGCGATCAAATCTTTGCCTGGTTTTTTCTTTAGTCGGTTGACCTCGAGTCCGATACCTTCAATAACAGATTTGGCCTCATCATCCTGACCTGCAACCCCACCTTCATAGAGCATAGAAGCAAGATCGGTTACGAGTTGGTTATAGCATTGTCCTACGTTGTTGAAGCCGTGTGCCTCTAGCACACCTTGACGTACTTTTTCCCGACTAAGTCCTGCATTCTCCGGCTTGGTCATTTCTTGATCAATGTTCAGGGCTTTGTCGACAAAGGATTCCTTTCGTTTGGATTTTTTGTAAAATTTGACGATAGCCCCGATTCCACCGAGTATTGCGGCTGCTGCGAGCAGGATAGGACCGACTGGAGACAAGGCAGCTGCGATCATTACAGCGCCTCCTGCGATCATCAGCGCTCCTTTGGCGGCAGTTACGGCGCTCTTGGTTTTATTAATAGTTTGGGTGGATCCGCCCAGATTGGCAGCCAGACCTAAATCCCTCTGATGTTGTTTAGCTTGCTCGGTTTCACTTGTGCTTCCCTTAGCGCTGAAGCCTTTCTCAAGCTCCGCCAGCTTCTTCTGGTTTCTGCTGCTTTCTACGTAGCCGGCAACTCCGCCAGCGAGGTAAGCCGCACCTCCAACAACACCTGCTGCACCAGCGGCAGCTGTAGCCGCACCGCTGGCAGCCATTCCACCGTAGGTTCTGACACCATTAACCGTACCCGCAGTGAAACGGGCCAAATCAGCTGCTCCACCTGAAGCTTCTGATCCTAGTATTTGTGCTTTACCAGCAGTAGACAAGCTTGAATCATAGTTTTCAGATGCATTATATATTTGCGATACGGAAGCCACTCCGCTCAGTACGCCTGCTGCCGGTGCAACTGCATTGGCAACCGAAAGGGCGCCACCGGCCCCGAGCGTATTGCTTATAGTGGCCGTACCGGATACCCCGCTCGTAGCCGCTGAGGTTACGATTGCCGTATAGCCCGCATAGTCTCGTGCCTGATCAGCATTGTAGTTAGTAATATTCTTGGCCTTGGCTTCCCGGCAAATCTCTGAGAAACGGTCCCAGTCCACTGTCTTGGTGAAGACGCCTGTGAGCATCGTCTTTTTGGCCTTATCAATAGTTGGGGTACGATCATTACCACACATGGTTTTGATGGCAGACATCTTTTCTCCGGTAGTCAAATCATCAAAATATCCGAATAATCCCGCCTTTTTTTCTTTTTCCGCACGTCCCTTAAACCATTCAAATACTACATTATAGTTGTGATACTTCTTTAAATCCTTTGCTGGTGCAGGAAGTGCGGCTGGAGAAGGGGCCTCAGCGGCGGGTGCGGGTGCAGCAATAGGTCCAGTAGCTGCTGCTGCTGTTGGAGCCGCAACGGAGACGGGAGCTGGGGTAGCAGTTTGAGCTGCCTCAACTGGTGCGCTAGCAGCGGGAGCAAGAACAGGAGCAGCCGATACCGCAGTAGGAGCGGCCATAGCTGGAGCTCCAGCGGAAGCAGCAACTTGAGTGGCCTCAGCAGGTACAACGGCTGCCGGAGCAGCTATTGGAGCTCCAACTGCAACTTCAGCGGCAGGTTCAGCAATTGTTTCTGGTGCAGCCGCGGCTACCGCGCGTTGAATGGTCGGGCTACCCGTACGGGTTGATGATGAAAACATCCGTTGTACAGCCTGGTTCCCGACAGTGCGCTGCATATGTATCATGTTTTCATTGGAAAATCCTAAAGCCCGATTGGGAACGGGGCTACCTTGCGTCGAAGCCATCATGCTGGGCTGCTGCTGAATAGGTGAAAATGGATCCGTTGAGGGGCTTTTTACAGCGTTACTTTTGACATTGGCATGTTCTAACATCATAATCCTCCCCAATAAAACTTCTATCTTTATGATAGCATACTATAGGGGAAAAATACTTTTATAAAATTTATTTAAATGATAGATTGCATGCCGGAAAGTAACCCGAAGCCTTAGACTGATTGGGGGAGGATATATTGGATTTTTATCTTTTAGGTATGTAAAAAAAGACCCGATACCTAAGTATCGAGTCTTTTTGTTCAAAACTAGTTAATGAAACGAGCTGTACCCAAGAAACGCTTCAGCATCGTTGCAGATTGTGCACGAGTAGCTTTGCTTGCGGAACCGATTGTATCATCAGTCAAACCATTGATAATACCTGCGTTTACTGCAGCAGCGATTTCTTTTTGAGCCCATACAATTTTGTTGGAATCTTTGAATTTGCTCAATACGGATTGTGGATCTGGTACATTAGTACTGATGTCAGCATAGTTCATCGCACGAATCACGATAGCAGCCAACTCTTCACGAGTGATTTGAGCATCAGGACGGAATGTATTATCTTCGTAGCCATTGATAATGCCTGCATAAGTAGCTGTAGCTACTGCGCTAGCATACCAAGCATCCGATTTCACATCTTTAAATGTGCTAGCAGGTGCAGCAGAAGTCAAACCAAGGGAACGAACAGCCAATGCTGCAAATTCAGCACGAGTGATGTTGCGTTCTGGTTCGAAAGTTGTATCTGTGGAACCTTCTACAACCAGCTTGTTAGCAAGAAGCTCAACATCAGCTTTGGACCAATGGGAAGCAACGTCAGCGAAGCTTTTGTTGGATTCAACAACAGTATAGATACTGTTACCATTACGTTTGATGTTAGCTACGTTTTTACCATCAACAGTTGTGAAAGTAGCTGGAACAAAGCTTACTTTCTTCGTTGTTTCGTTGTACAAAACACCTGTTGTTTTGGAAGCATCAACAGCTTTGGAAACATTAACGGAGCGGGAAACATAAGTTTTACCGAAATCAACCGTTGTTGTTTTGCTGTCTTTGTCAATACCAACTACATTAAAGTCAACAGCATCAGCCAGTTGAGTTCCGCCTACTGCAGTTGCTGCTGCTTTAACAGCATCAGATGTAGTAGCGTCAGCTTTTGCAATGGTAACTTTAATTTTCAAATCTTTAACTTCAATACCCAATGCTTTAGCCAGGTCTTCTAGCTTGAAAACGGAAACAGGCAAAACATAAGTACCGAAATCGTTAGTAACTGTAATTGTTTTAGATCCATTTCCTACCAGAGCAGAAGCAGGGATCAAAGCAACAGTTCCGGAAAGCTTCAAAGTAATGTCACCAGCAGTCAAAGCAGTAGACAAAGTATTGGAATCAACGAATCCATCATTCGAAACGGAGATTACACCGTTACTAATACTGGAGCCACCACCGCCACCGCCACCGCTGCTACCGCCGCTGCTACCACTACCGATAAAAGTAGTGTTATTTACGGTTTGGTAAGCTGATTCAACTACAGATGTATTACCCTGATAAACTGCAGAGTTAACACTTAGTTGAGTGTAAGAGTTGGATATGCTTTGTGAGAAAGTGTAAAGGTAGTTGTTGTTGTAAACACTGTATGTCGCTTTAGTAGTAGTTAGTAATACATTGTTACCATTAATTCTAACATAAACAGCTTTACTTACACCATCAGCATAAACATCTGAGTATACGGTTCCAGAAACAGTCCCATTATTATATGTAACACTACTGAATCCTACTGTTGCTGCAAATGCCAATACTGGGACCATAATTGCAATAATGAGTATTAAAGAAAGCATTGCAGATATTTTTTTAACGAAAGTACGATTTAACACAGTATTCCTCCTATTTGTTCCTCTGTTTGTAAGGTCTTGCAAATTCAAATTCGCCATTCTCGATTCACCTCCCTTCCAGCGAAGAATGTATTATAACAAGGCTGGTGCCTTTGTTAAATCAGAATAAAAATACTTAGTGTATTATTGAAAATACAATCTACATCTTACCATCTAATAGCTAGCTATGGTAGTATTTTGTTAAAAAACATGGCTTCCAAATAATAGGACGTAATTCGTGTTAGAAAGTTGCGTTGACCAGCTTATTTATCTCATCACGTTCTTTGGGATCCTTGGCAATGAGCTTGTCATATAGGGGTTGATCCGTTTTATTTTGCTTTTGTAAGGAGGCCAAATACCATCTCGTCATTTGTAAATTGTTCTGATCATCAAACTGATCCGTTAATCCGAACTTGAGGAAGCCTTCAGCCGCTGAATAGTTGGCGTTAATATAATAGATCTGGCCTAATGTTAAAGCGATATTCTTGGTTAATCCAAATGCGCGACCTTGTGCTTGTTCCTTAGGGAGAGATTCTAGTTGTTTGGTCTTGGTTTGAATCTTGTTATATGTTTCAATCGCCTGCTTCCAGTATTGATCTTTTAAAGTGCTATTTTTATCAACTCGAGCTTTGTTTCCCAAATCAAAGTTAAGAGATATTGCTTTTTCATACAATGAAATATCCCATGGGAAATTACCGGTTTCAGTATCGACAAGCTTTAAAGCCTGGGGCAATTGCTCTTTAATCGTTAATGTGTAAATTTCCTTTTCAATTAAGTATCGATTGAACGGTTCTTTGCTGCGAGCAGATTGAATTAAATTGACAGCATCATTGTAATATCTCTCGTCTTTAGTTTGATTGTAGGCTTGTAAGAGTATATCAACTTTGTAGGATGCATAATCAGGATGATTGGGATGCTGATTTAGAGCATTGTTTAAAGGAACAAACACTTCATTGATATTTTTATTTTCTTGAGCCATGGACACAGCATTTCTAAAATTTGTGTTAGCGTTTAGTAACTGTGCAGAATTAAAGAACATAATCAAGGAGATGAGTAGTAGAATTGAAGGATAAATCCAACGATATTTCTCGATTACACTCCATTTTGTACTTAATTGCCCGATATCAACCTTTGAAACCATTGCTCCTAAGGATAAGAATACTAGAACTCCTAAATATACATAGCTTAAATCAAAGTCAATCATGCTGTGAATAAGTAACGAAATTGTGACAATATAAAAGACAAAGCGGGATTCATCTGTTTCGAATTTGTTTCTGATAAATTTTGTGATAAAGAAATATAATGTCGCTCCAATAACTAACAACAATATAATAAAACCAAGAGCCCCTACTTCAACTAAATACTGAAGGAAGAAATTATGAGCTTGACGGCTAACATATGGATTATTTTGATATTTTTCATATAGTGCGGACCAAGCACCACCACCTGCACCGAGAATAGGATAATCTTTGTATAACTTAATTGCATCGGTATAAAAAGTTCCTCTTTCCAGTACACTATGCTGCTGGAAATTAATATTTTCTAAACGGGTTTTGATATTCTCAGGCAGAAGTCTGGTAAATCCGGTATCTTGAAAGATAAGGACTACACCGGTCGTACCTATAATTAAAGCTGTCAGAGGTATAATAAGACTAGAGAAGCGTTTATTTTCGAATTTTGCCAATCTCTTCTCAATGATACCTGATGCATAATGCTGTATACAAAAGGAGATTCCAGCGCTAATTAAAGCAGCAACGATTAAAATTGACCACCCTTGTATAGAAAGTGAAGATGTATATTGCTTACTAAGCTCAATTCCTATTGTTGTTACTTTGCTTAAAATTAGAAAGGAAACGATAAATGATACGAATAGATGAATAATAAACAAAATTTGTTTATAAGGCTTTAAAAAGGGAAGAATCAATAATAACACAACCGGCAGAATAACGAGCCCACCTCTGGAAAGCGTAAGGAAAAAGGAAACAATGATGGTTACAGTCATAAAGCTATGAAGAAGTGTAAATACCCATTTTTTTGAAGTCACTGTCAGATATAAAGTGCACAGTAGAAGTGCAATAAGAAAAGCAGCATAGGAGTTCGCATACTGAAACACTGATGTAAGACGAAGTCCATTGGAATCTGTCATAATCGCATCCCTATAAAAATCAAGACCCGACGTGTCGCCAGCGAACCACTTGACAACATTATATATGCCTTCTTTGTTACCAAACCAGTTAAACAATCCGAAAATTACAACAAAGTAACCTGAGGCGAATAAAGCACCTCGTAAGATAGTTAAACCAAGGTCACTTCTACTAATGTAAATCCCAAGTAAGAAGAAAATGGTATAGATCATTTGAATGTACATGATGTTAACAGCGAAGTAAGATGATGCGGCGGAAACTAATGAGATAATAAAACTTAAGGGTATTAACCATATAGCTAAGGTTAGTAGATCTGAGGAATGCTTGAATTTCCAGTTATAAAACAAGTAGATAGATACTAAAAAAAGAATAATGGAACCCCATATGAATGAACTGTATAAGGGTCTTTCGAAATCAAAGGTGTTTCCGTTGAATAGGGCTTTCTGGAAGGGGGCCCAGAATAGAAAGAGAGTGGTGAAGACCATAAGTATCCAAAATAATATGGACGTATTTGGGCTCGATTCAAGATGCTTAGGCAAATTGTTTGCATTTCTATAAGACATTACCATTCTCCTTCTATAAACGAAATTCTTTATATTTTACCATAAATATAGCATGGATATGAATGTTATTAAAATCCATGCTAGTTGAGAAAATTTTGTAGCTAGTAATAAAAGCGTATATTTGGTAAGATTAATGCTGAATTGGAACGAAAAATTACCAAATTCCGACACTTTTCTCTTAATCTTAAAAAGTAACTCAAATAAAATCTAAGATAGGTTGGTTGCGCAATGTTTTTAAATCCATACTTCATATTGAAAAATCTTTGGAGGCATAGAGAATTAATAAAAAGCTTTTCCAAACGAGAGGTCATATCCAAATATAAAGGATCGATTCTTGGGATTATGTGGTCGTTTATTACTCCTTTACTTATGCTTGCTGTATACACTTTTGTTTTTAGTGAGGTTTTTAATGCAAAGTGGGGTACTGCAAGTGATAGTAAAATTGAATTTGCCATTATTATATTTTGTGGATTAATAACTTTTAGTATATTTGGGGATGTAATCAGTCGCTCTCCTTACCTAATACTTGGTAATGCCAATTACGTAAAGAAAGTTGTATTTCCTTTGGAGATTCTGCCGGTGGTGGCACTGGGCTCAGCATTAATCACTAGTTTAATAAGTATGTGTATACTAATTGCATGTATTGGTATTTTTATGCATGCTGTTCATTGGACTTTAATATTTATTCCTCTGGTGTTATGTCCACTTATGTTATTGTCTCTCGGTTTTGGTTGGCTGTTATCCTCATTAGGGGTATATTTGCGAGATATTGCCCAGATCATAACGATAGCGGTCCAAGCACTCATGTTACTCAGTCCAATATTTTACCCCGTGACCGCAATACCTAAAGATTTGCTATTCATATATTATTTTAATCCGGTTGGTTATGTAGTCGAAGATATGAGAAGGGTTATGATTTGGGGTCAGTTACCTGATTGGAACGTTTGGGGCATAGAGATGCTTATTGGACTTGTCGTTTTCTATTTAGGGTATATATGGTTTAATAAGACGAAATCAGGTTTCTCGGATGTCATCTAGCTTTTTTGAATGGAGGTCCTTTTATGGGAGAGGTTTCAATTAGTATTACCAATGTTGGCAAAACCTATAGAATATATAATAATCCACAAGATCGTTTAATGCAGTCTATTTTCAGAGGAAATCGGCAATATTATAGAGAGTTTAGAGCTTTAAAAAATATAACGTTTGAGGTAAGAAAAGGCGAAACAGTCGGTATTATTGGAAGGAATGGTTCAGGTAAAAGTACTTTACTGCAGATAATCGCTGGTACGCTTCAAGCTACAGAAGGCGATATTAATGTAAATGGACGGGTTGCTGCTCTTCTCGAATTGGGTAGTGGTTTTAATCCTGATTTTACTGGGAGAGAGAATGTTTTCTTGAACGGAGCCATACTTGGCATTAGCAGAACCGAGATGGAAAAAAGATTTGACGATATTACGTCCTTTGCAGATATTGGTGATTATATCGATCAACCAGTTAAAACATATTCAAGCGGGATGTATGTCAGACTGGCCTTTGCTGTTGCTATAAGTGTAGATCCTGATATATTGATAGTCGATGAAGCATTGGCTGTGGGTGATGGTCGATTTCAATTAAAATGCTTCGAAAGAATAAATTCCTTGAAGGAATCGGGTACTACCATTCTATTGGTTACACATGATTTGCAATCCATAAGACAGTTCTGTGATCAATGCTTATTATTTGATAAAGGGACACTTCTAGATCAAGGAACACCAAATGATATTGTTAACAAATACACCAAGATATTATTCTCAAGCGCTGATTCAGAATTAGCTGAGAATACGGAGCAAATAGAGGAAGTTAATAGCTTTCAAGGCGCAAATGCTAACGATGAGGACCAACGTAAAACAGATGGTAAAGAATACAGGTATGGTAATGGGGAAGGAATTATCGATAACGTCGATATAACGGATGCAGAAGGAAAATCTATAGAAATGATGACTACCTGTGATGAAGTCACTATATCAATGGATATAACAGCAGGGAAAGAAATTACTAAACCAATTTATGCGGTAACAATCAAATCAGTTAAAGGTTTAGAGGTTTATGGGACAAACAGTTATTTTCAGAATTATCCTTTTGAAACTCTTCAACCCAATCAATCTATTCATGTAGAATTTAAGCATAAAATGGCACTAGCTCCTGGGATTTATTTTATTTCCTTTGGTTTTGTAGAGTTATTAAAAGAAGAAATTGTTCCTCTTGACAGACGCTATGATGCCATAGAAATAAAGGTTTTGCCACGGGGTAGTGATCGCAGCTTTGGTATAGCTAATCTTGATTCCAGAATTACGATCAGCCACCTCGAGAAACAGCAGAAATAAAGGAACAAGGTGAAATAATGAATATTAGAGAGCTTATTAATGATAGCAGCCAAGTCGAAGTTTTATCGGACAATTTTGCGGTAGAACATAATTATACTGGTAAATATGCCGACTTAAGCAGTGAAAAAGAAGCCGAAATGGTCTCTATGATGAGTGATAGACCCTGGAGAGAGGTTATTGCAGATAGTTTTCAAGATCATTCACCTTGGCTCTATAAGATTATTACGGACACTGGCCGTTCCTTATTTCTGGATGTGCTCGATATTCCTAAAAATGGCTTGCATTTAGATGTTGGTTCGGGCTGGGGACAGGTGTGCATTCCTTTGGGGCGTTATGGTAAATCAGTTGCACTTGATTTAACCTATAATAGGCTCAACATACTTAAAAGTATTGCCAACCAAGAATCAGTTTCATTACAGTATGTACAAGGGAATTTCTTGAGCTTTCCATTTAATGAGAATATATTTGATACTATTATCTTTAATGGCTCATTAGAATGGATAGGTGTAGGTCGAGAAGAAGGTACTTCGATTAGAGATGTTCAAATTGAAGCCCTTAAAAAAGCGAACAGGCTTTTGAAACCAGATGGATTGGTCTATATCGGAATTGAGAACAGTTTGGGCCTAAAATATATTCTTGGGGCCGAAGATGATCATACAGGGCTTATCCATCATACTTTTTTGGGAGAAAAGCAGGCAGAAGCAAACTTTCAGACTAACACTACAGGTAAACAACTTCCTTCTAAGACATGGAGTTTAGAGGAATATAAAGATATGATTGCTGAATCTGGTCTTGAACTAGAAAGAGTATATGGATGTTTTCCTGACTATAAACTTATTAGACATATGGTGGATTTAAGACTAATCAATGAAGAATTAAAAAAGGGGTTACTTTCGTTGGAACATATAGGAACTAATGGACAATCATATGGAAAAAACCATGAGTTAAATGAAATTTATAAATTACTAGCTAAAAATAAAGTAGCAGAAAAATTTTGTCCATCATATGGATTTATTATACGTAAGAGGGGCTAATTATGGAATTATATAAAGCAATTATGTATGCTGGCTTATGTAAAGAATCGGAATTAGATTCTATTGTAGTAAATCTACAAATAAGTGACGGCGTTAGGAATGAGCATGCAGAAAGTAGACGCTATTTTATCTACAAAAATAATAGTCCTTTGTGTTCAGTTAAAAGGTTGCCTAAAGAGAGTATATTTGATGTCGATTTAATAATAGAAACACAACAAAAATTTAATAAATACAATAATTTTTCATCACCTCAGATTTTCGGAGTTTATAAAAATAATGAAAATATTTTTATCGTTGAAGAATTTCTTTTAAATGTTAGTACAGTTCATGAGTTGATAATTAATAATGAAGTGACAACAGATAATGCAATAACCTTAATCGAGAAAGTGTTCAATGAAATAATACAAAACTCAGAAGAAGTTTATGATGAAAATTTATTAGCTACTGAACTGAAACAATTAGATGCTTTTACAAAAACAGCAGAGAATTTTAATGTACCACAAATGTTGATATTAAGGCTAAAAGAACAAATCAATAAAGATTTAGATATCTTGATTCAAAGACCATTACTTACATCCAGAGATATCAATGCAAATAATATACTTGTTAATCGAGAGAATAAAGTGTTTTTAGTTGATTTTGATTTGAGTCAAAAAACACATTTTTGGTGGATAGATATCTTTCGTAATGACTTTTGGGATGATAGGTTATCACTAGATAATTATAAAAAGAAACTATCGCTAAAAGGGCTGGACAGCAATTTTTTAAATCTATTATCTTTTTTGAATGAAATATGGATCATTCAAAAAGTATTTACCGAAAATCATTATTTGAAAAATTATGATTCCTATAGGAAGAAAATTCTTGATTATTTTAAACTTTGGATAGCAAATACAGCTGATTCTGAGAAGTATCTGGAGCTTGTTCATGCTACTGATTTAATACAATTACCGGAACAAATAGAGCATAACTACCCTTATTATTCGCAGCTTTTTTGGTCTGACGATAATCTTTTTTTGGAGGAAAACTCTAGAAAAGTCGGGCTAGTTGAACAAAATGATTTCTCGCTATTCCAATTTCAAATTCCTGAAATGAGTACTTTTTTCAGGCTGGATCCCAGTAATAAACCGTGTTCAATAATTATAAAATCCCTTAGTTTAACCGTAGATGATCATATCATTTATGAAATAAACCATGAAACTAATTTTGAAGAGTTGATCACAACTAATGGATTATATCAATTAGAAGATACGGATAATGGTTTTTACAATATTGTCGCTTTAAATGACGATCCTCAAATAATTGTAAATTTTCCTGATGAAATAAAGAAAGTGACAAGCAAAGGCAAGATAAACATATTGGTAGAAATGAAATATATTAATGATATATCTTCAGTAATAATAGCAACATTGGAACAGAAAGCAGCCGAATCTTTATTACTAAAGAGAGATTTAAATGATACTAAAAGTGAATTATTACAATTGAATCAAAATTATGCTGAAATAAATAACGTATATATTGGGGCACTTGAGAATTTAAAAACCTTAGTGGATTCAATAAAAATGTATGAAGATTCCCATCAAATAAATCTTAACGAAAAAACTATTTTGAAGGGTGATTTGGAAGAATCGAAAAATCAACTAGAAGAGTCTAATAATGAACTGAAAATAACGAAGATTAAACTAGAAGAGTCTAATAATGAACTGAAAATAACGAAGATTAAACTAGAAGAAGACCATAAAGAATTGACACAATTTAAAAATGAAAATGAGGTGCTTAAAAACACACTATCATGGAAAGTAACCTTACCATTGCGTAAATTTGGGGGAATAATCCATAAGTTTAAAGATATCCTTCATATCATTATTCGCAAACGGTTCTCATTTAAATTGATACCAGTAAATGATCTGCTTGAAAACTCTGAACCTTATAGTTGGAAGAGTATAGGTAGTGACCCTTACTTCATATTAGAAGGTCGAATCCCTACTGGATGGGTGAAAATCACTTGGACCTCCAGCAGTAATGTAAATCTTCCTTTAAAAATTTACTGGGATGAGGGACAGGGTCTCTCGGAAACCAATAGCCACATCTTTGGGCATTTAAAAAATGGCAAGAATAAAATTCAGGAAGCGGTTATGTTTATAAGTCCTTTAACACAAAGTCTACGTCTTGATACGGGTGACAGAGAAGCTGATTTCTCCTTTGAATCAATAAGCATGTTTAAGATAACACGGGTCAATGTTTTTATGAAATCAGTAATGAATTTTATTAAACAACGAGGCTTTTCTATATTAACCCTCAGATCTTTAATTAAAAAGACTTGGGCTATATTTAAAAATCAAGGGCTGAAGGGTGTTTGGATTAAGATTAAATATAGTTTGGTTGGTAATGATTTTGATAATAATTCGATAGATTATCAGACTTGGCTTCTTGCTCTAGCTTTAACAGAAGACAAACGCCTTGATATTCTTAAAGAAATAGATACCTTCCATTATAAGCCTCTCATATCTGTGATTGTTCCTGTGTACAATGTTGATGAAGAATGGTTAGTTAAATGTATTGATTCTGTACGCAATCAATTATATTCTAACTGGGAGTTATGTATTGCAGATGACGCATCTCCAAAGCAACACATTCGTAGCGTACTTGAAAAGTATGAGAAAATAGATGAAAGAATTAAAGTTGTTTATAGAGAGAAGAACGGTCACATTTCTGAAGCGTCAAATTCAGCCTTAGACATTGCAAATGGTGAATTTATAGCTTTATTAGATCATGATGATGAGCTGGCAGTTAACGCTTTATTTGAAAATGTAAAACTCCTTAATTCTTATCATGACGCGGATATGATTTATAGTGATGAAGATAAAATAAGTATGGAGGGGGAAAGACATTCTCCATATTTCAAGCCGGATTGGTCCCCAGATACATTCTTATCGCATATGTATGTATGTCACTTGGGTGTTTATAGAACAAGTTTGGTGAGGCAGATTGGAGGATTTAGAAAAGGATATGAGGGAAGTCAAGATTATGACCTTGCCCTTAGAATTACTGAAATAACTGATAGAGTTTTTCATATATCAAAAATCTTATATCATTGGAGGACTATTCCTCAATCTACTGCATCTAGTGGTGCTGCGAAAGATTATACGAAAGATGCAGGGTTTAAATCTCTGCAGGATGCTATTGTTAGAAGAGGAATAGATGGATGGGTTGAACGTTCTGAAATTCCCAACGTATATACTGTTCATCATAGACCAACGAATAACCCCAAAATTTCTATTCTCATTCCTACAAGAAATATGGGTGAAATACTAGATCAATGTTTGATTTCAATATTTGAGAAAACGACTTATCAAAATTTCGAAGTTATTGTAATTGATAACGGAAGCGATGAAAGACAAACTTTGGAAATTTTTGAAAAATGGGAAATTAAGGAATCTCGCAAATTTCGAGTCCATCTTTTAGATATCCCTTTCAATTATTCTATGATTAATAATGAGGGTGCAAAAATAGCAGATGGTGAGCTATTGTTGTTATTGAATAATGATATAGAAGTAATTACTCCAACATGGCTTGAAGAGATGGCAGGGCAGGCAATTCGATCTTCTATTGGTGCTGTTGGAGCAACTTTATTGTATCCTGATAATACCATCCAACATGGAGGAGTAATTTTAGGAATAGGTGGAGTAGCAGATCATAGTCATAAGCACTCAGATATTAATAGTCCAGGTTATTTTTCTAAGCTCAAAACAGTGAACAATTATTCAGCTGTTACGGCAGCATGTTTAATGGTTAGGAAAGAAGTGTTTTTTGAGGTAGGCGGATTAGAAGAAGAATTAGAAGTAGCTTTTAACGATATTGACTTCTGCCTTCGTATAAGAAATAAAGGATACAATATAGTTTGTTTACCTCATGTCCAATTGTACCATCATGAATCGAAATCTCGCGGACTAGAGGATACTCCAACTAAGCGGGAGAGATTTTATAAGGAGATTGCATTTATGCAGGATAGATGGGGAGATTCACTTTTTAATGATCCATATTATAATGTTAACCTATCGTTAGAACATAGAGATTTTAGATTGAAGATTTGATATTAGGAGGATATATGAAAATAAGAAAAGCAATTATCCCAGCGGCGGGACTTGGGACAAGATTTCTGCCAGCTACTAAAGCTATGCCTAAAGAAATGCTACCGATTGTCGATAAACCTACAATCCAATATATTGTAGAAGAAGCAATTGAGTCGGGCATTGAAGATATAATTATTGTAACGGGAAAGGGTAAAAGAGCGATAGAAGATCACTTTGATAATTCATTTGAGCTTGAACATAATTTAATGCTGAATGGAAAATATAAGTTATTAAGCGAAGTGCAAAAATCCTCCAATATGGTTGATATTCATTATATAAGACAAAAAGAGCCAAAAGGACTGGGGCATGCTGTTTGGTGTGCAAGAAAGTTTATTGGTAATGAGCCATTTGCAGTACTGCTTGGAGACGATATCGTTCAGGCCGAGACACCTTGTCTTAGGCAAATGATTGAAAAATTTGAGGAACGTAAAGCTTCAATTATAGGCATCAAAGAAGTTCCTTATGAAGAAGTGTCGAGGTACGGAATAATAAATGGAGAAATAATTAATGATTTTCTTTATTTGGTTTCTAATTTAATTGAAAAACCACGAAAAGAAGTTACTCCTTCTAATTTAGCTATCATGGGCAGGTATATTCTAACTCCAGAGATTTTCCCCATTTTAGAAGCCCAAGAAACTAGCGTAGGTGGAGAAATTCAGTTAACTGATGCAATATCGGTGCTAACAAAAATTCAAAGTGTATTTGCTTATAAATTTAATGGTACAAGATATGATGTAGGAGATAAATTTGGATTTTTAACAACCAATATTGAATTTGCATTACAAAACAAGGAATTAAAAGATGAATTATTGAATTATTTGGAAAATTTATTGAAAAAGAAGGATAGGAAGCTATAAATCTACGACTCAAAAAAGGGGTATTTATTTAGTATGAATCTGATGAATCTGAATTTTAACAGTGTTCGGTATAAATTAATTGCTTTTTTATTGTTCTTATCTGGATTTGTTTATTATATATTTAATTTATTTACAAATAAAATCAATAATATTAATTTGACATATTTTACTTTAAAAACTGATGAATATTTTATTATAACATTTTTCATAGCAATTCTAATTTTATTGTGTTATTCACTACTTAGATTTAATACTATTTATTTGGTAACCTTTATTGGAGGAGTAATATATATATTTGGATTACCATATTTTTCACCAATAGATGAGGGTGCTCATTTTGCTGTGGTTCAATTCATAGCTGAGAACTATAAAATGCCTCTAGTTTATGATCTTATTTCAAATCAAATTTTAGCCATGGCAGAGCATGTTTATCCTTTAAAATCAATGACTGATCCTTCAAAAATCGGTTTTGGTGGGGTTCACTATGAGGCTTTTCAACCACCATTATATTATTTTACTTCAGCTATTGTATACAAATTGCTAATTGGTAATATAGTGTTTAAATTTTATGGGTTAAGATGTTTAGGATTACTGTATTTGTTAATATCGATCTATTTTGTGAATAAAATTTATAACGAAATTGTAAAATTGAAACTAATAGAAAAGTGTGACTTTTTGTTTTTTTCTATTGTTTTGCTTTTTTCTTTGTCTCCAGGAATCTTACTAAGAATGACAACAGTTAGTAATCTGCACTTATTACTTCCTATTGCAAGTTTACTTTTGTTTATTATTGTTAAATATACATATATAAAAAAATTAAATTTAAAATCCCATATATTGGTTTTGGGTTTATTTTCTGGAATACTAGTACTTACCCATTCCACAACAGTTTTTTTTATACCGTTAATAATTATATTTCTAATTTTGAAAAAGGAATATAAGAATATTGTTTTTTACTTGCTCTTTTTATTTTTAATCACTTTGCCATGGTTTATTTTCAATTATCTTCATTATGGTCAATTAACAGCGGGAATAATTGTGCAGAACATGCAGCAACCAGCTGTGAATCCTAATTATGATAAATACGGCATTTATTATATAATCCAAAACTTCCCTAGATTATTATCGACATTTATAAATCCTCAGGAAGCTATACTCTCTAGATTAAATATTTGGATTACAGATTTTATAAGCGGTTTGATCATAGTAGTATTGTTATCTGTTATTTATTACCTAATTATTAATTTCAAAAATATATATCAAGAAAAGAATATAATCAAAGTTTTTACTAGTATTGGTTTTTTCTCTAATATTGCACTTATATGTTACATTACTATTTCTCAGTCTTGGGACATACTTATAGGTAGATATGTTTATATGAGTGTTAGTTTGTTGATTTTAATATTTTTATTTTTCTTAGATAACTTAACTAGAGAACAAAAACATATATTTTCACTCGTTTTTTTAGTAGCTACGGCATTTCTATTTAATGAATATGCAGCAAAATTATCGTCTGAGATTAAGACGGATAAATTCTCCAAGGGCTTTCATACTATTGATTTAAATTTAAAGCCATTGAACAATAATCATATTGGACCGCTAACGAGGAATAATGAGTTCACACAAAGCTTTTTATCGCTTGAAAATAAATTAACCGGTATAAATTTGTATGTATCAACTTTTACGAAACAAATAAAGACACCGTATAAATTAATATTAAAAGATGGAGGTTGTAATGAAACAATAAGAGAATCAATACTAGATAATTCATTTATTAAAGATAATGATTTTGTGAAAATAAATTTTGATCCTATACCTGACTCTTTAAATAAAAATTATTGTTTCACTGTACTACCTTTAGTAGATGAAGTAGCAACCCCATTAACTTTACAGTTAAGTGCCCCATCGATATATCCTCAGGGTGAAGCAATTATTAATAAACAAAGAAAAGAAGAAGATATAGTTTTTCAACTTATTTATAAGAATTAATAACTTGTGTGATGCAAAAACATTCCAGTGGTTTTCAATTGATTTTGAAATTCGTCGAGTGGTGGGATAGAAGTAGGACATCGGGTCTGTCAAATCTTTTGTGTAAACTCTTTTATGTAAACTCTTTTACAGACCTTCCCCCGAGGGGGAAAATTTCGAGAATTTAGCGCAAATGCTGTCCGATACGTTCGGGAAAGAAAACCGAGAGTTGGAGCAGCATCTGGCCCCAGTTCTGTACGCGACCTGTCCATTTTCGGGTGACGTCCATCGTGGCTAGATAAAGCATCTTGAGTAACGCTTCATCGGTCGGGAAGATACTTTTTCCCTTTGTCACCTTTCGGAGCTGGCGGTGGTAGCTTTCAATGATGTTGGTCGTGTAGATCAGTTTTCGAATCTCGGGTGGGTACTTGAAGAATGTTGCGAGTTCGTCCCAATTCGTGCGCCAAGATCGGATGATCAGTGGATACTTACTTCCCCAGACCTCTTCAAAACGGTCTAATTCCAGCAAGGCTGCATCCTCAGTTGTTGCTTTGTAAATCGGTTTTAAATCGGCCGTTACCTTCTTGAGGTCCTTGTACGACACGAAGCGGGTGGAATTTCGGATCTGGTGGATGATGCATTTTTGGATCTCCGTTTGGGGATAGCAGGCAGCAATCGCTTGGGAAAAACCCGTGAGATTATCCACGCAGGTGATTAATATATCTTGCACGCCGCGGTTTTTCAGGTCATTTAAGACCGTCAACCAGAACTTGGAGGACTCATTTTCGCCGATCCACATCCCAAGGACATCTTTGTTTCCATCCAAGTCAATGCCGATGACCATGTAGGCCGCTTTATTCACAATATGTCCGTCCTGCTTGACTTTGAAGTGTATTGCATCCAGAAAAACAACCGCATAGACGCTTTGCAGCGGACGGTTTTGCCACTCTTTAATGAGGGGAACGATTTTGTTGGTCACGTTGGAGATCATCGTCGGCGATACGTCAATACCATACAGCTGCTCCAGGTGGTCCTGGATATCTCGCGTGCTGACTCCCTTCGCGTACATGGCAATAATCTGGTCCTCAATGCCCGTTACATTGGACTGGTGTTTCTTCACAACGAGGGGGTCAAACTCGCCTTGGCGATCCCGCGGGACTTGAATTTCTTGTTCGCCGTATTCGCTCGTGATGGTTTTTTTGCTTTTACCGTTACGGCTGTTCGGGGTCTGTTTGTTCTTCGTATCATACTTGTCGTAGCCTAACTGGGTGTCCATTTCCGCTTCCAGCATTTCCTGCAGGGTTTCAGCAAATAGATCCTTTAAGGCGTTTTGTGCATCTTGCGCGGTGACCAGCTTATTCTCCTTTATGAACTGACGAAGCTGTTGTTTGGTCCATAATCCCATGTGTGCTCCCCTACCTTTCCTATTCTTTCATTTTAATAGGTTTTGGAGTTTACACAATCTATTTTACAGACTCAGGACATCAATTCTTTTGGTGAAATTGGTGGTTATGACGCCACAATTTCAGAGTTAAAGGAGATGTCCTATTCCTGTGGCATCCCTTCTGCCTGCTGATGTCATATTCAATATAGCTCAAATCGAAATTTTCTGAATCACGACTGGAACATCTTCTAAGATCGTCCACATCGTCATTTTTTGTGCCGGATGCAAGTGTGTCACACATATTCATTAAAGATAGTCAAAGGGCATCTGCTACTTGACTTTAGAAGAAACCCTGAAGGGAGACAGCTAGACATTAACCGATTATATTTGATCTTCTTAGCCTATATATTTGGAGGCTATGACAACTAGCTTGACAAAAACTGCGAGTAAATGAAGCGATTTGGAAACAATTAAGCAAATATCTTATGATTCTTTCAAGCTAATTAGTCTAGCAAATTCAATATTTGAAAGGTGACTACATAATAATGCTGAAAAGGTGGATTCCAAATACAAATTTAGTTTTGTATTGTTCATTTTTGATAAGTATAGTAACTTCTTTTATATTATCAAAGCGATTGTATCATTTTTTTGAGCATTATAAACAGTCTTATTCAGACATTGTTGTTGGAAGTATCATTTGGTTCGATTATTTTAAAGATCTTGATTACATATTTATCATACTATTTATTTGTTTTTTTGTTTTATTGTTTATACTACTTATAAGATGTTTTAATAAATTACTTGCGAACAAACGAATTTACCTTACTTATTCTGATTCATTAAATAACCTTTTTATAAGTGTTGAATTTAGATGGTGCTTATTTATTCTGGCATACGTTTGCATATTATTATTTTCTGATAATTATAGTACACTATATTTAGTGGGTCTGTCTTTTTGTGTTTTACTAACCGCCTTCATTACTTCTATGAAGCATTTGCGTTCCAATAATACCCTTTCTTTTTTTCAGTCGTCTCTAATGCTGCTAATCAAAGGTTATTTTGGGTCTTTAGGAATTTTAACTGTTTGTTACTATTTTGCTAGATCCCATGATATACAAGTATATAATATGTTGCCAATTGGTGTCTCACTTGTTGTATGGGGAGTGGGACTCATTCTTTTAATAATCAAGAAAGAACTTTATCAAAATTTCTTTAGAGTTACAAGCAGTTTATTGCAATTATGTATGCCGTTTTTATTATTAAACTATATTAATGGATTTTATAATTATAATAGTGAGATCATTAAGATTATTCCTTTTAAATCAGAGCTGATAGTGTTTATTTCTATTGTGCTTATGATTGTAATTCAAATTATAAGATTCATAAAGTTAGGTAATATGGCATCTTTGGAATCATATATATCTATGCCGGCGATTATATCTATTTCTTTAGCAGTACTATATACCAACGTTATTATTAGTACATTACAATATGATGATTTTCACATGGGAGAAATTATGCTGCCATGGCATCAATTATTTCAATTTAACCAACGTTATAATGTCGATTTTGTTTCGGTACAGGGTCTACTAGGTGTATTATATAGTGGAATTAATGCTATTTTATTTGATGGATCTATAGCGTCATTTAATTTATCATTAATTGCAACCCCGGGAATTATTGGTGTTGTAATTCTAATATTAATTTTTAAAATTTATGGCAGACAATTAGCCTTATTTTTTTCAGTAATTTATTTACCTGTTGCTGCGTCTCCAATACTAAGTCGATTTTATTTTGTACTTCCTTTAATATTAATTTTATTTCATCCGAAATTACATAAGAGACCTTTATTACACGTAATAATTTGGTTTTGGTTATCTGCACTTCATTGTTTCTATAATACAACAGCTGGTACTGCTCTTACCCTTGCAACAATTCCATACATGGCATATATTATTATCTCTAATATGAAAAATATAACAGAATATATTCAGAATCATATTTATCGCGTTTCTATATTATTGGTTGTTCATCTTATAATATTAATTTATTTAAGTTCATCTATCATAGGTACTATTGAATTTCTCATAGATAATGCATCATCAAATAGTCTAGCTTATGGGGTTCCTTTTTTTAGCGATATTCAAGCTATACCTAATATGTTTCCACAATGGTTTCATTCGACCCAAATAAATAGGCTAATATGGGAAAGTATTAGGGTGGGAGGCTGGTTAGGAACATCATTTTTGTTTGTATTTTATATTTTCAAAGTAATTGCTAGTAAAGACAAACATAACAGAGAAATCTTGCTATTTCTTTTTTGCATGATAGTTTTTTTAATACTAGTTATACCTTATAGTTTAGGAAGGATAGACCCTGCTTCAATGAAGCGCTCAGGATCAGTGAGTTTATTTTGTTTTTCGGTTCTTTTACCGTTCTTTTTTTACCTCAGAAGTATTCAACATATCCCGAAATGTGGAACGATGCTATTATTGGGAGGGGTATTAGGAATTGGGACTTTGTTTGTTCAAGCAGATTATAGCCAATATCCAAAGAAATTAATTCATACTACTGATGTTCCACAGAGTTTCAATTTAATTGATGGAAGCGAATTGAACTTACCGAATTTGGGGAAGATATTTGTTGACCCGACCCGTATAGATGAATTAAGTAGAATAAATTCTATTATGAATGTTCTTTTAAAGAAAAACGAAACTTTTGCAGACTTGACCAATCGTTCTTTATTATATGTTGTATTAGATAAAAAAGTCCCATCTCTATATTCAGCAGATTACCTTGCTGCAAATGAATTAATTCAGGAAAAGGTTATCAATCACCTGGCAAGTGATAAACCCCCAGTAGTTTTTATCGGTCCCGCTATAAGGCATGACGGTGGACCTGCGTCTTTAAGATCATATAGAATTTACCGATGGTTCTTGGAAAAGGGGTACAAATATTACGAGCAAAATGAACTACAGTTTTTGATACGCCCTGACAGATTTGATGATTTGGGATTTGTTTCACAAGATAATGGGAAAAATACAGAACAATTGGCAAAAGTATTTGGACTAAATGATATGTCATTTATCCCAGTCGCATGGGGGAGAAGTTTAAAGGAAATGTCTGGGAGATTTTATGTTGCCAATATAAAAACAGCTTTAGCTAATATAAATCAAATAAATACAGACACTGATGGATGGAATTATGTGAATGGTAATGATCCATATTTGACGTGGGGGTTATTGGAACCTGTATCCGGATTTAATGCCGATTTTGTCGCATTCAATATTCAACTAAAAGAACCTATCAAACATGATTTTCGATTTCAAGTATTTTGGGATACGAATGGAACTTTAATCCCAGAGAATTCTTTTACTTTTATAGGAAAAGAAGGCACAGTTCTAATGCCCCTAGGCTCTAATCCTAAATGGTTGTTAAACGATAAAATACAATATATTAGAATTGATGTAGATGATTTGCAAGTGCCTTTCAAAATCACAGATTTAAAATTCCTTAAATTGATAAAATAAGGAGTCTTAGTGTAATTAAAAGACTATTGAGATGCCGGCAAGCGCTTAACGAGAAGAATAGTCGTTAAATCCTTACTGGCTCCCGCTAGCCAATTGATTGGATTAATATTTGGCTATGAATCGTGGTTGTCGGTTCTAAGATTCTGGATAAATACATCTATTTGTCGCGTCTTGAAAACCCAATGTTGGTTAATCAACAGGCGTGAGGTTAATATGGTAATTTCCCAGGAGGCATTAAAGATGAACAGTGCTCTTATTATTTTTTCCTCGTTTACCTTAGCTTACGAGATTGTGCTATTGTTGCGACTACCAACTTTTGTCTTATTTTGTATGCTTCCTTTTTTTATATGGTTCTTCTTCAAACATGTTAAGAAAACAAGTTATGTTACTTTACCTAAACTATTATCAATGCGATTTTTGTTAATTTTATTTAGTGTGTCAAATGGATTACTATGTCTTCTTCTATATTCTTTTAATCCGGACGATCCTACATTTTTTAATAAAACTGCTGTTAATGTAGTCAATTTACAAGCGCAGTTTTCAAGTAATGATATACGGTTAGCGTATGATGATCTTCCAGCTATGTCCGCGGCACACCTTTTATCATCATGGGAATATTTCATGCAGTTAGTTGGGTATTATTCTACTGGATCGATGCTGCAGGGATATCATAATATTGGCGCTTTTACTTGTGGATTTTTTGTACCCATGCTATATTTCGCATTTTATAGAAATTTTAAATTAAAAGAAACAACATCCATGATACTAGTGGCCTTTACTTTGACATACTTACTGTTCGATGCTCAAGTTTTACGAAGTGTGGGCTCTTGGTACTTCATCTCTGGATGGGTTGGAAAATGTTTGTTGGCGGCATACCTTCCTCTTTTATTTTCACTTGCTCTACATTCAATAAAATCAGAGAAAAAGGAAGATTGGATACTTTACTTACTATGTGTTATCTCTTTTGGTGGTTTGTCTGGATCATCATTATTCATAATACCTTCAAGTATTGGATTGATAGCTTTATCTTATTTAATTAAGAAGGTATTAGTTTTGCGGAGTAAAATTGATTTTGGAGTTTTTCGGAAATCTTTAATCATATTTGTCCCTAGTATATATATTGTAATGCTAGGTGGATTATCAATCATCGTATTTGGCAATCTAAAGGACGCTAGTTATTGGGAAAGCACTAATCTTAATTTATATAACTTTATTTTTGTTGTCTTCTCACCCTCCCACTTGCTGTTTTTAACATTATTCCCTATTTTTGTTGTCTTAGTGCGAGAAAGGAAGACTTTATTTTATTTTCAAATGTTGGCCACTTATCAAATACTTGCTCTTATTGTGTTTGTGAATCCAATTTTCGCTAAACTCTGGGTTGAAATAATCCCTAAAGATGCATACTGGCGAATTTACTATATAATACCTTATCCGGCGATTGTTGCCTTGACTTTATATATTATGTTTTTAAGGTTGAAAAAAGTCACTAACAAAATTTCAAAATTTGGTATAATCACACTGGCAACTTGTTTAATATTGTCACATTTCGTCACCGGAAAAACGGTTTTTTCTATGCAAAAAGAAATAAGTTTCGCGAAAAATTTTAAAAATCCTTGGGATTATAAATTAGAAATTATACCAACGGAATTTATAAATGGCCTGATTCATTATAGGAATTTCCTCAATGAAAATCAATTAGTATTCTTGGCCCCTGAGGAAATAGAAATTGTTTTTCAGCAGCTTTATCCTTTTTCGACAACAATTTCCGCGAGACATATGGAGCAGGTATTCAATAATGCACAAAAACCTTTAGCAATAGATGTTCTAACTCGGAGATTTTCTGAAAGATTTGTCTCAGGGGCTAGAGAAACTGAATATGAGGAAGCATTTAATTTGGTTGTTAAGAAGTTTGATATTGATGTTATTGTATTTCGTAAGAACGAAGGCAATTTAATTAAAACAAATCAAATGATCAAAGACAATAACAAATGGACAATTATTGGAGCTAATGAACACTATCTGGCTATTGCCAATAAAGAGAAGTTATCTATCTATCAAAGGTAGGTTATATTCAAAAGAGGACGAGAAAGGCTAAAATCCCCACAATCAGTCGAGAGGAACTGAAATTCAATTTTTGTAAAAAGACTATTGGAAATTAAATCAAAAGTCTTTTTTTAAAATTCATAGCGTTATTATGATATACTATAAGTATATTTCAAAATTCGTAGGAATTGAACACGCTCCAAACCATGAAAATGAAATTTTCCATATGTAGTACCTAAAGATCAACGGAATACATCGAATTTTATTTGATGGGGGATTGATTATTAGCGTGAGTTTTTATTTTGTCTCCACTTTCTTATACTTTACTTTTCAATCTCCGTAAACATTGTGAGAGTACAAATATGGAAATCATCTTGAACAACGTTGTACAGCAAGAAGTAGATAAAGGCTTATTAAATCAGTGAAATCTCTCTAAAGGAAAAGGAAGACCAGCATCCGTATGCCTCACCCAAATTGCAGCCAGACATAAATGATGATGTTTGTCTTTGATATTGAAAATAATAAAGTAAGAGGTAAAGCACATGACATTTTTGCTATTAATTGCAGCATTAATCTTTAATTTATTAGCACAGACTTTGCTGAAACAAGCAGTGACAGGAATTCGATTTGAATCGTTTAATTTAAACTTTTTAATTAAAATTGTTAGCTCCCCTATGATTTGGGGGGGAGGTTTTTTCTATGGATTTAGCTTTCTATTTTATGTAATGGCTTTATCTAGAGGCGAACTTAGTCGGATTTCTCCTGTTTCCCAAGGACTTACCACTCTAGGCATTCTATTAATTTCTGTTATTTTATTTAATGAACCTATTACTATGATGAAAATTATTGGGGTTGTAATGCTAATAGTAGGTACTATCATTTTATTTATTTAATGGATCGCATTTACTAGTTAATGCAAAGCAATTCAGCAATCAAACACGTGGATTTTTGATTATCGCTGACAAAAAACAGGATTTCTACCGATGTTTATCCCCAGGGTTAGGATAGTTGTCATAGTCCATACTAATATAGTTAACTATTACGCATAGGATGTTAATAAAGGTTATCTTCCGTAAAGTACTATCTTATCGACGATTTAGTATCCATTTTATGTAACGATTATTTGATGAATCAATAATGCTAATATTCACTAAATATATTACTCTTTAGTATTTTTACATTATTTCTTTAAATGCGAGGAGAATTAATATTGAAATCCAGAGAAGTCTTTGACTATGTTATTTTCGGAGCGGGGATATATGGAATGTACGCGGCCAAATTATTAAGTGAAAAAAATCATAATGTAGCTGTAGTAGAAATAGATTCCGAGCCTTTGCAAAGAGCGAGCTATATTAACCAAGCGCGGGTACACAATGGTTATCATTACCCACGGAGTGTATCAACAGCGGCCAAATCGGCACAGTATTATAATCGATTCAATGAGGAATTTGGTTTTGCTGTTCATAAAGAATTTCGTAAAATATATGCTATTTCAGAGCATGACTCCTTAACAAATGCTGAGCAGTTTCTTAAGTTCTGCCAGCACGTAAACATTCCAGCAGATGAAATAAATAGTAGAAAGTATTTCAAAGATGGTGTTGTAGAGGCAGCGTTTGAAACCAATGAATATACCTATGATGCAGTGAAAATAAAAAAATGGTTTATTCAGAAATTTGAAAACATATCTAACTTGCAGCTTTTTTTCAGCAGCTATATCAAAAATGCAGAAATTGAAGGAGAAAATTTTGTTATTGAATTACAAGATGGTAAAATAATTGAATGTGCCAATGTTTTGAATGCAACATATGCAGGCATCAATCAAATACTGAATTATTTTGGATTCGATAAATTTAAAATCAAATATGAGCTTTGCGAAATGATCTTAACGGATGTATCTCCAAATTTAAAAGATATAGGCATAACTGTAATGGATGGTCCATTTTTCTCTATCATGCCGTTTGGACTATCTGGAAAACACTCGCTATCTTCTGTTAATGATACACCTCACGAAGCAGTTAACCAATCATATCCGATTTTTTCTTGCCAAGACTTAAGGAAAGATTGTAATGAGGATTTTTTGAAGAACTGCAATACTTGTTTCTGTAAACCCGATACAGCCTGGATTCGAATGAAACAGCTAGCTAATAAATACTTGAATGAAGAATATGAGGTTTCGTACCATTCCTCCTTATTTGCAGTAAAAACTATACTAAATTCAGCGGAAATTGACGATTCCAGACCAACCATTATTATAGAATCTTCACATAAGCCTAATTTTATATCTGTTCTTTCAGGGAAATTCAATACTATTTATGATTTGGAGGAGGTGTTAAAGTGAGAGAGAAAGTATTTGTCTCAGCAGTTCTATATGTTCATAATGAACGAGAAACGATTTTAGAAGGATTATTAAAATTAGATAACAAACTAAATGAAGTATTTGAAAATTACGAGATTATTATAGTTAACGATGCTAGTACTGATGGTTCTTTAGAATTAATTCGAGATAATGCTTATAAAATAGGGAGTAATATGAGTGTCATTACTTTATCACGAAAGCATGGTGTAGAAAGCGGAATAATGGCTGGATTAATTAAATCTATGGGTGATTTTGTTTTTGAATTTGAAACAACCAAAAATGACTTTCCGTTGGATTTAATTCATACTATGTATAAAACTGCTCTAACTGGTTTTGATATAGTCGTAGCATCAGTTTCTACTGGTATACCTTGGACTTCAAAGGCTTTTTATAAAATTGTTAATAAAATAACTTATCTACAGTTGGATTTGAGATCAGAGTCTGCAAGAATCGTATCAAGACGCGCTATGAATGCAATGTTAAACTTGAAAGAAAAAGTGCGATATCGAAAAGCTTTGTATGCTTATACGGGTTATTCAAAAGAAGTTATTACTTACGAACCAAGTAATAAACATAATTCCGCTAGAGCCGGTTTAAACCGTGAGAATATCAGTACAGCTTTTGATGTTGTGGTATCTTTCTCAAATATAGGGCTTAAATTATCTCATTATCTATCTATAGTTTTTTTATTATTTAGTCTATTTATGGCAGGATATGCTCTTTTCAACTTCATATTTAATAAAAATATTGTTGAAGGCTGGACAACGTTAATGATTCTAATAAGCTTCGGTTTTACAGGATTGTTTTTTATAGTAGGAATGATTGGTGAGTACATTTCAAGAATGTTAATTGAGCTGCAAAATAGACCATTTTATTCGACAAGAACGGTTGAAAATTTCAAGCCTGCAAGACATTATGATGATAAAAAAGCTTTTAATGAAGTTGCAGTTGGTGAAGAATCCTAGAATGAGGAGAATGTAAATTGAAAACAGCCCTAATTGGTCACACAGGATTTGTTGGTTCGATCCTGAGTAAGCAGACAGTTTTTAGTGATTTTTATAATTCGAAAAATATTGCAGATATTCGAGGCAAAAAGTTTAAAAGGATTGTGTGTGCGGGTGCACCCGCGGTAAAATGGAAGGCTAACCAAGAACCAGTTGCCGATTGGGAGAACATTCAAAGCTTGATTTCTCATTTAGATCAAGTAGAAGCCGAGGAGTTTATTCTAATATCAACTGTTGATGTATATAGGATTCCAAATAATGTGGATGAAAATACGGAGATTATTCCCGAAGAAATAGATCCATATGGGAAACATCGATATTTATTGGAAGAATTCGTGAGAAATCGATATTCAAATCATTTTATTGTTAGATTACCCGGACTTTTTGGGGAAGGCCTGAAAAAGAACGTTATTTATGATTTAATTCACGACAATTGTCTGCACTTAATACATCATCAAAATGTTTTTCAATTTTATGACCTGTCTCGTATTTGGGATGATATTTCTATAGTTACCAAGAACAATTTGAAATTGGTTAATTTCTCGACTGAGCCTGTAATGGTTTCTGAAATAGCCTCCGAGTGTTTTAATATTAATTTTGATAATGTAATAGAAAAAGCGCCAGTTTTTTATAATATGAAAAGTATCTACTCGAAATACTTCAATTCAAGTAGTGAATATATGATTACTAAAGAAGAACTATTTGCAAGAATAAAACAGTTCATCGAAAGGGAGACAAAGTAATCTAATGAAATTATCTATTTCAAATATTGCATGGAGTACGAATGAGGATAATGAAATCTCAGAAATACTTAATGAATTTAATGTAACAGGAATAGAAGTAGCACCTACCAAAGTGTATCATGAGCCGGAAAATGTGAATGATTCAATATTGCAAGAATACTTGAATTATTGGACAAATAAAAATAAAAAAATTATTGCTATGCAGTCTCTTCTTTTTAATAAATCCCAACTTTCAATATTTGGCGAAACCAATAAACAAACTTTATCCTATTTAAAATCTATTATATTCATGGGAAGCAGGCTTTCAGCGACGTCATTGGTCTTTGGATCTCCTAAAAATAGGTTTATTGGTAATAATGACCCTATTGAAGCCAGAAGAGAAGCTATTACTTTTTTTAAAGATTTAGGCGATATTGCAAAAACTTATGGGATATCAATTTGTATTGAAGCTAACCCAGTGCAATATGGCTGTGATTTTATTACCTCCACATTAGAAGCCTTACAATTTGTAAAAGATATCGATCATCAAGCAATTAAATTGCAGATTGATACTGGGACGATGATAATAAATCAAGAAAATCCCTATGAAACATTAAAGGCTTGCTTACCCTTTATAGGTCATTTTCATATAAGCGAGCCGTACTTGGAGCTGATAGGAAAGAACGATCATTCCGAAATATCATACGCTTTGAAGAAGCTAAATTATGATGGTTGGGTATCGATTGAAATGAAAAATAATCTTACCTCTGATAATTTATTGTCTTTAAGACAAGCTTTGGGGTATGTAACCCAAACCTATTTGAATTAAAGGGGATGATTAATATGATTAACAATAAATCATGGGAAATTCCAAAACATGACCTTACGGTATTCAAAGAAAAGAAAAGCCAATATTGCATTTGTTTACCTGTTATTAATGAAGGAGAGAAAATTAAAAAGCAACTAAAAAAAATTAAACCATATGCTTCGATTGTTGATGTTATCATATTAGACGGTGGGAGTACGGATAATTCATTAACACATGATTTTCTGAAGGAGAATGATGTGCGTGCAATACTTGTGAAAAAAGATAAAGGTAAGTTGAGTGCGCAATTACGTATGGGATTTTCATATGCTTTACTTGAAGGATATGAAGGAATTATCACTATAGATGGGAATAACAAAGATAGCGTAGAATCAATTCCGGATTTTGTGGAAAACCTAAAAAAGGGATATGATTTTATACAAGGATCTAGATATGTAAAAGGTGGTAAAGAAATAAATACTCCATTATCAAGGAAAATAGCTATTAAATTAATACATGCTCCATATTTATCCTTACTTTCTGGATTCAGATATACGGATACTACAAATGGCTTTCGAGGTCATTCTAGTAAGTTCTTATTGGATGATAAACTTTCAATTTTCCGTAATGTGTTTGATAGTTATGAATTACTGGCCTATTTATCCGTTAAAGCCCCACGTCTGGGGTATAGAACAATAGAAATTCCTGTAACAAGAGAATATCCTATAGGTAAAATACCAACCAAAATTAGTCCTTTGAGGGGGAATTTTCTTTTAATAAAAATATTACTGAATTTATTATTTAAAAAATACGATAAACTAATCACTAACAATAACAATCAAAAATCTTTAGGAGGTAGCAAATGAAAGGCATTATTCTAGCAGGAGGAACAGGCTCGCGTCTTTTCCCACTTACCAAAGTAACTAATAAACACTTACTACCCGTAGGCAAATATCCAATGATTTTTCATTCTGTTTTTAAATTAAAACAAGCAGACATCCAAGATATTCTTATCGTAACAGGTAAAGATCACATGGGTGATGTAGTTAATCTTCTCGGTAGTGGACGAGAAATGGGCGTTACATTTACGTATAAAGTACAAGATGAAGCTGGGGGGATTGCACAAGCACTGGATTTGGCCGAGCATTTTGTTGTTGATGATCAAATGGTAGTTATACTGGGTGACAATGTGTTTTCGGACAGTATTGCAGCTTATGTAAATAACTTTAAGCAACAGCAGCTAGGCGCAAAGATCCTGATCCAAGAAGTTCATGATCCGAAGAGATATGGCGTTGCTGAACTCCGAGATGGTAAGATTGTATCGATCGAAGAAAAGCCTCAAAATCCTAAAAGCAGTTACGCTGTAACAGGCATATATATGTTCGATAGCTCGGTATTTAGTATCGTTAAGACTCTAAAGCCTTCCGGCCGTGGCGAGCTTGAAATAACCGATGTGAATAATGCATATATTGAAAGAAATCAATTGACCTATGATATTCTTCAAGGCTGGTGGACAGATGCTGGAACTCATGAGTCCTTGACCAAAGCTAATGAGTTAGCCAAGGGTATCATATACGATGAAGCATTTGGCAAATTAAAATTATAGGTAGGTGCTTGACGGTGAAACTTGTAACCACAAATATTAAAGACGTACTTATTATCGAACCTGCTGTATTCGGTGATAATCGCGGTTTTTTTATGGAAAGCTATAATGGAAAAAAGTTTGGAGAGCAGGGAATTAAGCATACTTTTATTCAAGATAATCACTCCCTCTCTGTCGAAACTGGTGTATTGAGAGGTCTTCATTACCAACTCAATCCTAAAGCACAGACCAAGTTGATTCGTGTAACAGCTGGGGCTATTTATGACGTTGTTGTTGATATTCGCCAAAGCTCTCCTACATTTGGGCAATGGTTGGGAGTTATTTTGAGTGCGGCTAATAAGAGACAGCTTCTTGTACCACAAGGGTTTGCTCATGGGTTTTGTACGATTGTTCCTAATACCGAGGTGCTTTATAAAGTCGACGAATATTACTCTCCCGAGCATGATCGAGGTATCGCTTGGAATGATCCAGCATTGGCAATCGATTGGCCTACCACAACGCCTATTCTTTCAGATAAGGATACTAGACATCCACTTCTAAAGGATGCAGAAATGAATTTCGAATAACGGAGGTTTACCTATGAAAGTTTTGATTACTGGCGGCGCAGGTTTTATCGGAAGTAATTTTGTAATATATATGCTAAATAAATACCCGGATTACCAGTTTGTTAATTTGGATGCACTTACTTATGCAGGCAATTTGGAAAACTTGGAGAGTATTCAACACAACCCTAATTACTCTTTTGTAAAGGGCGATATTGCCGATGCGGCTCTTTTGGATGAAATCTTTAAACGAGGAATCGATATCGTTGTTAACTTTGCAGCAGAATCCCATGTAGATCGTAGTATTTTGGATCCACAGATTTTTGTGAAAACAAATGTTTTAGGAACCCAGGCACTACTGGACGCAGCTAAAAAGTACGAAGTGAAGAAGTTCGTTCAAGTATCTACTGATGAAGTATATGGTTCTCTAGGCGACACAGGCCTGTTCACAGAATTAACTCCATTAACACCGAATAGCCCATATTCGGCGAGTAAAGCCGGTGGAGATCTTCTAGTCAGAGCCTATCATGAAACCTTTGGAATGAACGTGAATATAACACGATGCTCCAACAACTATGGACCCTTTCAATTCCCAGAGAAACTGATTCCTTTGATGATATCCAACGCGCTGAGCGATAAGTCGCTGCCTGTTTACGGTGATGGATTAAATATACGTGACTGGTTGTATGTGGAAGACCACTGTAGTGCGATTGATTTGGTTATGCATAGCGGAGTAAATGGAGAAGTTTATAACATCGGTGGAAATAATGAAAGAACGAATATACAGATCATAGAAGCTATTTTGACTGAATTAAACAAGCCGAGCACATTAATTACGTATGTAAAAGACCGCCTCGGTCATGATAGACGTTACGGCATTGACGCTACTAAAATAACGGATGAACTGGGCTGGAAGCCGAAATATCATTTTGAATCTGGAATTAAAGAGACGATTCAGTGGTATTTAAACAACAAAGAATGGTGGCAGCGGATTCAGTCTGGTGAATACCAAGCCTACTATGATCAACAATACGCTTCAAGATAGGTGGATGGAATGAAGGTATTAGTTACGGGTGCTAATGGGCAACTGGGCATGGATGTTGTAGCCTTGTTTAAAGAAGGTCATGAGGTTATTGGTGTAGGGCGAAACGAGCTGGATATCACAGATCTTGACCAGTGCATAGATGTGATTGGTAAGCATCAACCAGACGTAATTATTCATTGCGCTGCGCATACAGCAGTTGACTTAGCTGAAAGTGAAGAGGATGCAGCCTATCAAGTAAACGCTTATGGAACACGAAATCTAGCCGTTGCTGCGGAACGAATAGGCTCTAAGATATGCTATATCAGTACGGACTATGTATTTGATGGAACATCAACGAATCCTTACAAAGAATATGACAACACTAACCCTACCAGCGTTTATGGTAAATCCAAGCGTGCCGGAGAAGGCTTGGTTCAAGCTTTGTCCAGTAAGTTTTTTATTGTTCGGACATCTTGGGTGTATGGACTGCATGGCAATAACTTTGTGAAGACGATGTTAAAATTGGCAGTGGGTAGAGAGCAATTAAAAGTGGTTCATGATCAAATCGGTTCACCTACGTTCACCGAGGATTTGGCAGAGTTTCTATTGAGATTAGTTGCAACTGAAAAATACGGTATTTACCACGCCTCTAATAGCGGCATATGCTCATGGTATGATTTTGCAAAGGCCATTTTTGAGGAAAATAATGTCTCCATTACGGTTACTCCGTGTACAACTGAAGAATTTCCGAGACCTGCGCCGCGGCCGAAGTATTCAGTAATGGATCATATGTCTATACGCACCAATGGGTTTGCCGATCTAAGGCCTTGGCAAGATGGTCTAAGGGATTTTCTAAAGAAATACAATGGTGTGAATGGTGTATCCTTATGAGTAGTGTAAGTGTCCATATTGTAACGTATAATAGCGAAGCTTATATTGTGGATTGTCTGACTGCTGTGTTGAACCAGATATATCCGATTCATTCGATTATTGTGATCGATAATGCATCATCTGATAAAACTGAGGAATTGTTACAACCCTACTTAAATCGAATTACATATGTTGCTAATTCGGTTAACAACGGGTTTGCCGGGGGACACAATCAAGCTATACGTTTATCTGAAGCTGAATATGTTTTGGTGTTAAATCCGGATGTCACTATGCATCCGGATTATGTTAGTTTGCTTATGCAGCAATGTAAGCTCGATTCTTCATTGGGAAGCGCTACAGGTAAGCTGTTGTTTAAACAATCTCCAGAAGTGATTGACAGCACGGGTCTAACGATCACGAAGTCTAGACGAGGATTTGACAGAGGGGCTGGGGAAAGCAAAGCGGCATGGAACGTAAGTGGTGATGTGTTTGGGGTTTGCGGAGCTGCGGCTCTTTATTCTAAAAAAATGGTTGAATATATTAGTGTTGATGGTTGTTTTTTTGACGAGGATTTTTTTGCATATAAAGAAGATGTTGATGTGGCCTGGAGAAGCAGGATTGGGGGATGGAAATCCTATTATTGTGCGGATGCTGTTGCCTATCATGACCGCGGATGGAAGAAAGGATCGAGAAGACAAACTTCTTTGTTTGTAAGAAGGCTTTCCTATATCAATCGATACAAAATGATCATTAAAAACGATACTATAAAGTACTTGTTCCTTAATTGTATACCACTAATCGTTTATGAGGTTATGAGTTTCGGCTACTTTATAGTCAGAGAACCTCAAGTATTATTAACATGGATAGATCTGGTTAAAAACTTGCCTAATTTACTCAAAAAAAGAAAGATAATACAAAACGCTAGAAAGGGGGATTTATCCAGAATCTATGCTTATTTCAAGTAGTTCCTTCGTTTCTGGGTGCGCATCAACTTATTTTCATGGTATACTATTAACTATACCAATAATATGGAGAAATGATAGATGGATGTAAGTGTTATTATTCTTAATTATAATACATGTGAATTAACGTTAAATGCCATTCAATCTGTATATGATTCTCAAACTTCCTTTAGCTATGAGATTATTGTTGTTGATAATCATTCGACGGATAGTTCTGTTATGGAGATTAGACGCAGACATCCTGATGTAATGCTGGTTGAAAATCCGAAAAATGATGGTTTCTCTAAAGGTAATAATATAGGGATTAAAATAGCTAACGGGCGATATATATTATTGTTGAACTCGGACACGATTATGGGTTCCGATTCCTTGCAGACAATGACTTCTTTTATGGATCGGAATTTGTCTGTTGGAGCTGCTGGCTGCAAAATTGTTCTTCCGGACGGATCACTTGATAAAGCCTGCAAGAGAGGTTTTCCAACGCCGTCGGCTTCGTTCTACTATGCTTTTGGTATTTCCAAGCTTTTTCCTAAGGTTGCCCGATTTAATCAATACCAATTGGGATATCTCGATCCCGATCAGGATTATCCTGTAGATTGTTTGGTTGGTGCTTTTATGATGGTAAGGAAACAAGCTATTGATCAAGTGGGCATGCTGGACGAGGATTTTTTCATGTATGGTGAAGATATTGATTGGTGTTATAGAATCAAACAAGGTGGATGGCAGATTCATTACTATCCTTACACTCAAATTGTACATCATAAGGGCGCAAGCAGCAGACGCAAACCTTTTAAAATCATATATGAATTTCATCGGGCGATGTATTTATTTCATAGCAAGCATTACCAGAATAAGTATAACTTTGTAGTTAATGGACTGGTTTACATGGGTATTTTTTTGAAATTTTTTGTATCCCTGGCTTTAAATCGATTTGGATCCGTGAGGTGATTTTGTTTGGTAAGACAAAGCCAAAGATTTTTGTCCCAATTATATGCTTTATCGGATTTCTTTTGCATTCAACTTGTGTTCTTATTCTCATGGTGGCTGAAGTTTGACAGTGGTTTTATTCCTTTCGATCATACGCTTCCTTTTAACAGGTACGTATTATGGAGTTCCATTTATGGTGTTATTGCTATATTTATTAGTTATTTTATGAATTTTTATACTCCGAAACGCAAGAAACGGTTTTCTTACGAATTATTTACCATTGTACAGGTACATTGTATTAGCTTGATGTTTTTATTAAGCTTCTTGTTTGTATTTAAAGAGTTGGATGTGTCTCGTTCTTATTTGTTGTTATTTCTGATCAATAATATTTTGTTTGTCAGCTTTTATCGGTACATTTTGAAGTCAACATTAAAACGTTATCGGCAAAAGGGTTATAATAAGCAATACGTGCTTATTGTGGGTGCAGGCTCGTTAGGCAAAAAGTTTTATGATAATCTGACTCTTCATCCAGAATTGGGTTATGAAGTAGTAGGGTTTCTGGATGATTACCAATCCGTTCATGAGCATAGTTCGAAAAATTATAAGCCAATTCTAGGTAAGGTTGATGAGTTAGAGTATTTTCTGGAGAAAGATTTGGTTGATGAGGTCATTATTGCTTTGCCTTTGTATGCTCACGAGAAATATCCGCAAATTATTAATGGTTGTGAAAAAGCAGGAGTAAAAACTTTGATTATTCCGGACTTTTACGGTTATCTGCCATCAAAACCTTTCTTTGATAATTTTGCAGGTATTCCTCTGATCAATGTTAGAGATATTCCTTTAGATGAATTTCGAAATCGTTTCTTCAAAAGAGCATTTGATTTGTTGTTTGCTTCCATAGCCATAATATTGATTAGTCCGGTGCTTATACTTGTTGCCTTAGGAATAAAATGGACTTCCCCTGGACCGATCATTTTCAAGCAAGAACGAGTTGGGTTAAATAGAAGAAATTTCATGATGTATAAATTCCGTTCGATGAGAGTTCAGACAGAAGCAGACTCGGATACCCAATGGACTGTAGAGAATGATCCTCGGAAAACGAAGTTCGGCGCTTTTTTACGTAAAACCAGCTTAGATGAGCTACCACAGTTTTTTAATGTACTATTCGGTCATATGAGTGTAGTAGGGCCGAGACCGGAGAGACCATTTTTTGTAGAGCAGTTTAAAGGCGAGATTCCTAAATATATGGTTAAACACCACATTCGACCTGGTATTACAGGGTGGGCTCAGTCAAATGGGCTTCGGGGGGATACTTCGATTGAAGATAGGATTAAATTGGACATTTTTTATATTGAGAATTGGAGTTTCTTGTTTGATATTAAAATAATTTTCCGAACTATCATTAATGGGTTTGTAAATAAAAATGCATATTGAGTATCGATGTGACTCCTATAACCGACTGGTTGTGGGAGTTTTTCTTTTGCATATGCTTTGTTACTATAGCTGCAACAAACTTAGAAATGCCAATTCAGCAGTGATAAATGTCACATTATACTAATCAAACATAAGGTACAATAACATCATCCAATATCATACAAATGATAAAAATGCAAATCCATACTAAGGAGGTTTTATTAATGGCTAGAAACGAAATCCTGATCCCTGAGAATCCTGTATCGAGCTTTTTGTTCAGCAGTACCAGAGCAGGGGCGCTATGGCTAATTGTTCGCTTATATGTTGGTTATTCTTGGATTACAGCTGGCTGGGGAAAAGTAACAAGTGAGGCTTGGACGGGTGCTAAAGCAGGTACTGCATTGCAAGGCTTTATAAAAGGATCATTAGCTAAAGCTGAAGCGGGCAAAGACGTTACAGGCTGGTATGCACAGTTTCTCGAGAATATAGTGCTTCCAAATGCGAAGGTGCTGGGATTTGTAGTCGCTTTTGGTGAACTGCTTGTAGGGCTGGGATTGATTTTGGGGCTTTTAACGGGGATAGCTGCTTTTTTTGGCGGAGTGATGAATGTGAGCTTTTTATTTGCAGGAACTTTAAGCACGAATCCTATCCTCTTTATCTTAGCGACCTGGCTTGTGCTGGCATGGAAGAATGCGGGCTGGTACGGTCTTGACCGCTGGGCATTACCATTTCTCGGAACGCCATGGGGTCGTAAATCATCTGCGGACAGCCTAAAAACAACCCATTTATAGGTGTGCTTCGCAATTGAGCAGTATCCTTTAGATCGATCTGATAAAAAAGTTTGTGTTTTGCAAAATGAGGTCAGCCAGAAACTTCTGGTTGGCTTTTTTGTATTATACCTGGTTTATAAATGGAAAGGAGGGAACGTATAGGCTCAGCTCTATTCTAATCCGTTTCAACAAGCTAAAGTTTCACAGCTCGTCATCCTTGTCTGCATAATCGTCCAAGTCCCCACATAGACATGTTATCAGTTGCTTTTACTTATGTCTGGAGGGGATTGGAATGCGGCGGTTCACGTGGGTGATTGCCCTGGTGGTGTCTTTAAGCTTGGTGCTGGCAGGTTGCGGCAAGAAGGATGCAGGGGCAGTTGTGAAGGATTTGGACGGTGTAATCAATAAGCTGGACAGCTATCAGGGCGTTGGACGGATGGTGCTGAATACGGGGCAGGAGCCGCAGGAGTATCAGGTGGAGGTGTGGTACCAGAATCCGCATTATTACCGGATATCACTGAAGAACGATAAGAAGGATATTACGCAGATCGTGCTGCGCAATGATGATGGAGTATTTGTGCTAACACCACATTTGAACAAAAGCTTCCGATTCCAGAGCGATTGGCCGGAAAATCAGGGGCAGGTGTACTTGTACCAGTCGTTGGTGCAAAGCATTATCATGGATAAGGATCGCCAGTTTATAACCGATCCGAACGCGTATGTGTTTGATGTGATGGCCAATTACCAGAACGGCTCGTTGGCGCGGCAAAAGATTTGGTTGGACAAAAAGAATTATTCGCCGAAGCATGTGGAGGTATCGGATGCGAATGCGAATGTGATGGTGATTGTAGATTTTAGCCAATTCGAGTTCGGGAAGAAATTCGAAAAGGATTCTTTTGATATGCAGCGCAATATGACAAGCTGGAACCTGAAATCGCTGCCTACAGCAGCAGCGGCCAACGGTACGAAAGCAGCGGGTACAGGGAACAATGCATCCGCTGGCAATGGGATCGTAAGCAGCGGGGCGGTGGGAAGCAGTGCCGCGGCTGCAGGTACGTCTGATGGGTCAGGTAAAGCAGCTGGAAGTTCAACAGGCACAGCAGGCCAAGGAACTACAGGTGCAGTAAGCCAAGGTGCTTCAAGCACTGCAAACGGCGCAGGAACCCAAGCCAAGACGCCTGGTGCTAGCACGAATGGTGCGGTAAGCAGCACTCCGGCAGCAGGCGCAGCAGCTAGCACCAGCACTAATCCTACTGGAGTAGGAGGAAGCACGAGTGCCCCCGCTGCTGCGGCCCAAGCCCAATTTGGCGTGATCGAACCTTTTTATACACCGAGTGGTGTGAAGCGGCAGGATATGAACGAGATTAAGCTTGGTGAAGAAAAGGCGATGATGCTTCGCTACTCAGGCAAGTTTAACTATACGCTGGTGGAATCACGTCCGCAGGCGCAGACGGTATCGGCGCTGCCCGGAGATATTGTTGATCTTGGCTATACGCTGGCTGTCATTACAGGTGGAGAGAAGAAGATGCTGACATGGACGTACGATGGTGTTGAATTCCGGCTATCTACGGCAGATCTTCCGATGACCGAGATGATTAAAGTGGCTCAAGCTGTACAGGGTGAGACAGGTAAATAGGAATCGCTTTATCAAAGCAATTGCTGGATGCAGCCAATGTTTGCCAAGACCTCCTTGTCATCATATTGTCATTGACACCCGGTGAAGAACGGATTACCATTAGTTACATTGAATATTTTCGAATAGCTGCAACTTGGGGAGGTTCCTTGATTCAAGGGACTTCTCTTGATTGTTAGGAGAAGGTGGATGTGTATGGATTCGTATTTTCGTCCGACACGGGTGGAGATTTCTTTGGATGCGCTGCGGGCTAATTTGCAGGGATTTCGGCGGGTTTTGCCTGAGCATGTCAATATGATGGTTGTGGTAAAAGCCGATGCCTATGGGCATGGTGCAGTAGAAGTCAGTCGGGAAGCGCTGCGCTGTGGAGCGACGTATATTGCGGTAGCTTTTCTGGATGAAGGATTGGAGTTAAGGCAGGCAGGTATTACAGCTCCAATACTAGTACTCGGCTACACGCCCCCAGAGGGGCTGGAATGGGCCTGGAAGCACGATATAACGGTGAATGTATATAGTCATGAAGTTTTGGATGCATTTGAACGTCTGGAGCCCAGAGAGAAGCCGCTATCTATTCATATTAAGGTAGATTCGGGCATGAATCGGTTGGGGTTGGTTACTGAACAAGAGGCAGTAGAACTGATCGAACGAGCACGACGTATCCCTGGCTTGTTGGTGGAGGGGATTTTTACCCACTTTGCCTCTGCGGATGATGCGGATAAAACCTATACGCTGGAGCAGTACCGTAGGTTTGATCGTATAGTAAAAGGTTTTCGTGAGCGTGGTATTGAGTTCACCTATGTTCATGCCAGTAACAGCGCTGCGGCGATTGATTGTCCGGATGTATCTTATAATATGGTGAGACTCGGGATCGCTATGTACGGCTTATATCCTTCTGAAGAGGTAAACCATCAGATTATTGCTTTGGAGCCTGTACTCAGCGTTAAAACGGGTGTAGTGATGGTCAAAAGCCTACCTCACGGTTCAGGAATCAGCTATGGTACGATTTACCGGACACAAGGCGAGGAAACGATAGCAACGCTTCCGATCGGGTATGCGGATGGGTTCTCGAGGATGCTGACGGGTAAGGCCGAGGCTTTGGTTAGAGGTAAGCGGGTGCCGATTGTCGGCAGAATATGTATGGATCAATGTATGGTAAATGTGACCGGGATGGATAATATTCTTAATGAAGAAGAAGTTGTGATTATTGGTAAGCAAGGTGATCAACAGATTACAGCGGATGAGCATGCCGATTGGCTGGGTACCATTAATTATGAGATCACCTGTATGATTTCACATCGGGTACCCCGTGTCTACATTCGCGATGGAGCTGTGGTTTCTACGGTTAATCCTTTGATGCGCTAAGGTTAGAGCGAATGGTTTTGAAAATGTGGGTATCTTTTCCTATGATTTTTTTGTAGCTGCGGGAAAGGATTTTGTCGATGTATCGCGAATATGTATAACACATACTTCTGGGAATGCTGCTTACACATTTTTTGGAGTTATAGCGGTATAACATATTAGCTATACGAAGCGCATATACTGATTTGAATAAATTGTCTGTATATTCGCCATAATGGTACTAATGTTTGTATGTTTTTGGGGGTGTATGCTTGGTGTCCAATGCGCATAACACGAAACGCATCATGATTAGCTTGCCTGACTATCTGCTTCAGGAAGTGGATGGGATCGTGGAGAAGGAAAACTCCAATCGAAGCGAATTTATTCGGCAGGCGATGAAGCTGTATTTGGTGGAACGAAAAAAACGTCACCTGAGGGAATCGATGCAGCGCGGTTACATGGAGATGGCAAAGATCAATTTAAACATGGCTTCGGAAGCGTTTCAGGCGGAGGAAGAAGCGGATAACACACTTGACCGTTTAGTAAGCGGGGTGTAACTATTGATTGTTAAACGTGGAGATGTATTTTTTGCAGATCTATCTCCGGTCGTAGGATCGGAGCAAGGCGGTATTCGACCTGTGCTGATTATTCAGAACGATATCGGTAACCGTTTTAGTCCTACTGTCATTGTGGCGGCGATTACTGCCCAGATACAAAAGGCAAAGCTGCCCACGCACGTAGAGATTGAAGCGGAAGCCCATGGCTTTGACAGGGATTCTGTTATTTTATTGGAGCAAATTCGTACGATTGATAAGCAGCGTCTTACAGATAAAATCACACATCTGGATGAAGAGACGATGCGTAAGGTGGACGATTCACTGCAAATTAGCGTGGGACTAATTGAGTTTTGATGCATGCAGGGATGATGACGAGGGGTCCGCTTGGTGGACTTCTCGTTTTTTATTTAGCTGAGGAGGCAAGGAATTGATGGCAAAGGAAGAATTGCTGCAAATGGAAGAAGGCAAGATGAATATAGAGCTGGATAGTGCGATGAAAGCTGCAATACTGGAGCGTATCCAAAAGCAGATTGCAGTCGAGCTGCAGCTGCCTGAGGGTAAGGTGCGCACGACGGTAGGTTTGTTGGATGAAGGGAATACGATTCCTTTTATCGCCCGTTACCGTAAAGAGATGACAGGCGAGCTGGATGAGAACCAGCTGCGGGATATTGAAGAGCGGTTGGCTTATCTGCGTAATCTGGAAGCTCGCAAGCTTGAGGTTATCCGGCTTATTGATGAGCAGGGCAAGCTGACAGATGAATTGAAGGTATCGATCGAAAAGTCGGTGAAGCTGCAGGAGCTTGAGGATCTGTATCGGCCGTATCGCCAGAAGCGGAAAACAAGAGCCAGTGTTGCCAAGGAAAAAGGCCTGGAGCCGCTTGCCGGGTGGATCTTGTCTCAGCCGCGTCAGGGTGATCTGTTGGTCGAGGCAGGCAAGTATGTAAACGAAGAGAAAAACGTCAAGACAGCCGACGAAGCCATTCAAGGTGCCAAGGACATTATCGCCGAGCAGATCGCAGACGATGCCAAGGTGCGTGCCTGGGTACGAAGATTTACTTTTGACCAAGGCATTGTACATACGGAAGCGAAGGATGCGGCTGCAGAATCCGTATACGAGATGTACTATAGCTACCAGGAGCCGGTTCGCAAGCTGCCACCGCATCGGATTTTGGCGATTAATCGCGGGGAACGTGAGGATGTGCTGCGAGTTTCACTCGAGGTGCCCTCAGATCGAATTCATGACTATATGAACAAGCAGCTGATTAAAGGACCATCGGTTGTCAGGGATACATTGATTGCGGTTGTAGAGGATGCATACAAACGGCTGCTGGCTCCATCGGTTGACCGGGAAGTGCGCAATGAAATGACCGAAAAGGCAGAAGAGCAGGCGATCGAGGTATTTGCCGAGAATTTGCGTAATTTGCTGCTGCAGGCCCCGGTTAAAGGCAAAGTAGTGCTTGGTGTTGACCCGGCATTTCGCACAGGCTGTAAGCTCGCTGTGGTTGATGATACAGGTAAAATGCTGGAGATTGCGGTTACCTATCCAACACCGCCGAATAACAAAATAACGGAGGCCAAGGCGAAGTTTCATAAGCTGATTGAAGCCTACAGTGTCGAGCTGATTGTTATTGGCAACGGTACGGCTTCACGGGAGACGGAGCAGTTCGTAGCCGAATTGATTGCCGAGATCAAAAACCGCAGCTTGCAATATTTAATCGTCAACGAGGCAGGTGCAAGTGTGTATTCAGCCTCCAAACTGGCCCAAGGTGAATTTCCAGACCTGGACGTGGCTGAGCGCAGCGCTATCTCCATAGCAAGGCGGATCCAGGACCCGCTCGCGGAGCTTGTGAAAATCGAACCGAAGGCGATCGGTGTAGGGCAATACCAGCATGATGTGACGCAAAAAAGACTGGATGAAAGTCTCACCTTTGTCGTGGAATCGGCAGTGAACCATGTTGGTGTAGATGTGAATACGGCTTCACCATCGTTATTGTCCTATGTCTCCGGTATCAACAGTACATTAGCGAAGAACATTGTCAAATATCGTGAGGATAACGGCAAATTTACCAACCGCTCGCAGCTGCAAAAGGTACCACGTCTTGGTGCGAAGGCCTATGAGCAGTGTGCCGGCTTTATGCGCATTAGCGAGGGCAAAAATCCACTGGACAACACACCTATTCATCCAGAATCCTACGACGCGGTGGATAAGCTGTTCCGTGAGTTGAAGCTGGAGCTGAAGGAAGTAGGCTCTCAGAAGCTGAAGGAGCTGCTGCAGGCGGTTGAGCCGGTGGAGCTGGCTACCAAGCTTGGAGTTGGTGTGCCGACGCTGCGTGATATTTTGGATAGCTTGCAGCGCCCAGGTCGTGATCCACGGGATGAGCTGCCGGCGCCGATTTTTCGCACGGATGTACTGAAGATTGAGGATTTGACTGCGGGGATGGAACTGCAGGGTACGGTTCGCAATGTAATCGATTTTGGCGCTTTTGTCGATATCGGGATCAAAAACGATGGGCTGGTCCATATTTCACAGCTGAGCAATACGTTCGTTAAGCATCCGAAGGATGTTGTTTCTGTTGGCGATACCGTCACCGTATGGGTACTGAGTGTCGACTTGAAAAAAGGGCGGGTAAGCCTGACGATGAAAAATCCTTCCTGATTTTTTTGAACAATATCAATAAATTGAAATAGAGCATAGCCCGGTGAGTGAAGACTCGCTGGTCTGTGCTCTAAATGTTTTGAGGTGCTTCGGATTCGGCTACAGCTGGGATGTAGACGATTCCTCAATGCGTGTCCGGTAAAAAAACCAGCAATCGTTCAACAGACGAATTTGTCTGCGGTTTTTGTTGTAATAGGCTCTCATTAATTGATTGCACAGCCATTGTGGCAAAAGAACCAGCCCCCTTCCCGACCTGCCTTGATCAAGTTAAAAAGGTGTCTACGCAGCCTTCAACTTTTTCTCGATGGTTTAGGATATGGCAGGGTGGGCGTGTGGGTGCAGGTCCTAATTAGTCAGTTCTTCTTCATCCTCGTACCACTGCTCAAGCTGAGCCTGCAGGGCGCGGATTTCGGTCAACAAGGAGACGAGCGGATAAGCCTGCTCGTTAATCGCGGCAAACGTTTGCTCAAGCTGGTTGATATATGCCAATCCATGATGAAGCGTGTAGCCCGTGCTTACCAAGTCCAGGGCATCGCATTCGGCAATCACCTTGGGTAAGAAAGGTAGGTTCGAAGCGGTCAGCTTTTCCAATTCCTTATGCAAACGCAAATGCAAAGCGGTCAGCTGGTACGCATGTGTTGCAGGCATTTCGACAAACTCAATATGATCGATGTACTGAAGGATAGCGTATCTCATTGTGGACATAGTCGGTTAGGACTCCTCTCGTGCTTGTGGTTCGGTTAAATACTGCGAAAATAGGGAAATGCGTTTACCTACTTGACAGTGTAGCCTATGCTGCGGTTACAATTCAAGTGAGAATATGAAAAGAAAAGCGGATGCTGTGAAAGAAGGGAATTCATGGAGGACGAACAACTGCAGCAATGGGTGGAGCGAATTTCGCTGGCGTTCTTTGGGCGTCCTTTTTTGCATAAGGCTACCTTCAATGGAAGATTAACCTCAACAGGTGGACGGTATTTCACCAAATCTCACCATATTGAAATCAGTCGGCGGCAGCTCGAACAGTTTGGTGCGGACGATGTCGAAAAGATCATTAAACACGAGCTGTGCCATTACCATTTGCATATTTTGGGGCGTGGCTACCAGCATCGGGATGAGGAATTCAAAACCTTATTGCAAAAGGTGGGGGGAACGCGATTTTGCCGTTCCTTACCTACGGTTAAGCGTAAGGAGCCTTATCGCTATAAATTGGTTTGTACAAGCTGTCGGACTGAATATATACGCAAACGAAAGCTGGATCCGAAAAAATATGCTTGTGGAAATTGCAGCGGGAAATTGAAGCTGATCAAGCTTGACTTGCAGCAGCATTCGTGATAAATTAACAATTGTTGTTCCCTGATAGCTCAGTTGGTAGAGCACTCGACTGTTAATCGAGTTGTCACAGGTTCGAGTCCTGTTCGGGGAGCCATTTCTTTAAGGAGAGATACCCAAGTGGCTATAAGGGGACCCTCTGCTAAGGGGTTAGACTGCGTAAGTGGTGCGAGGGTTCGAATCCCTCTCTCTCCGTAAAATAGCAAGCAATTAAACCGCCGTGTAAATGGCGGTTTTTTGCTGCGCTCGGAGAGCCAAGAGGGGTTCGAACCCGAGCAGAGGGGGCGTCGGAGCGGCGTTATAAGCCGCGTAGTCTCGCATACGAAGTCGCGAGCATCCCTCTCTCTCCGTTAAATAGCAAGCAATAAAACCGCCGTGTATAATGGCGGTTTTTTGCTGTGCTCGGATAGCTAAGAGGGATTCGAACCCGAGCAGAGGGGGCGTCGGAGCGGCGTTATAGGCCGCAAAAGTCTCGCGTACGGAGTCCGCGAGCATCCCTCTCTCTCCGTAAAATAGCAAGCAATAAAACCGCCGTGTATAATGGCGGTTTTTTGCTGCGCTCGGATAGCCAAGAGGGATTTGAACCCGAGCAGAGGGGGCGTCGGAGCGGCGTTGTAGGCCGCAAAAGTCTCGTGTTCGAAGTCGCGAGGATCCCTCTCTCTCCGTAAAATAGCAAGCAATAAAACCGCCGTGTATAATGGCGGTTTTTTGCTGCGCTCGGATAGCCAAGAGGGGTTCGAACCCGAGCAGAGGGGGCGTCGGAGCGGCGTTATAGGCCGCAAAAGTCTCGTGTACGGAGTCGCGAGCATCTCTCTTATCTAACGAATTTATAATGGAACTGAAAAAACACTTGTCAACGGCAGAATGTTTAAGTTATAATAAATTTTGTCGCCAAATCGGTGATAAGTTAGCCCTCAAATTGATTTCTCTTACGCGGTCGTGGTGGAACGGCAGACACGCTATCTTGAGGGGGTAGTGTCCCATGGACGTGCGGGTTCAAATCCCGCCGACCGCATATAGGATTTGAAGAAGAAAAACCCTTGAATGCTAAGGGCTTTTCTTCTTTTTTTAGATTTTCTCATTCTTGATTAACGCAAAAAGACCTTTTCCTTTAGAGTTGTGGTGAGTGAGCGTAGCGGTACTTATTCACCACACCTGGCGCATATCGTGAAAGCAAATTTTAGGAGCCCCTGCTTTTTTAACCTAGTAATGTGCTGGAATAAAACAGCATAATACAATACACTATTTCGCAGCTTTAACGCGTTTGAAGCTCAACATCTCAGAAATTTAACATCTCTGAAGCAATAAAAACAACGACCACACAAGCGGGAGATTAAGGAGGAATTACACATTGATTGATATTCATTGCCACCTATTAGATGGTATCGATGATGGGGCCAAGACCTTAAAGGAGTCTGTGGAAATGGACAGATTTGCTTACGAAGACGGTATTCGGCATATTATCGCTACTACACCACACTTCTGTAACACCTTTATGACCGAAACGAGCCTCGGCTTCAGAAAATTGAACAATTGCAACAGGAGCTGGACCGCGCAGGGATTGCCATTACGGTACACCCAGGCAGTGAAGTAAGGCTGGAGAATGCAGCCTATGTCTATGATTATGCCAATCAGGATCATTTCTTTTAATTAGACTCCGCTCGACGGTTCGTGTTGCTAGAGCAATGTTGTCTGAGGGTATTCGTGTAGTAAGAGAGATAGCCGGAGAAGAGCTGTACAGCAAATCCTTGCGCGGATGAATTCCATTTTATCGACCTAGTCATTAAGACTTCTGGTAGTGACAGTATGGAATGGTGGTACATGGAGAAGTAGCATTCATACATCAATGATGCCCATCAATTATCCCCATGGATTGTATTTTCTTTGCTTCATATATAATCATGTGTACAAATCCCGTTCCTCATCATGAGGAAGCGGGATTTTTTAGAAGTACGGTGAATAATGAACGGAGCGGCCAAATCATCCTGGACAAGAGTCAGCGTTCGCCTTACTACAACTTTAGTCCTAACATGCCGATAATAGTATTATTCTTATCCACATACAGCAGGTTTATTGTGAGGTGCTTGGAGTGAGCTCTATGTTCGGACTCAAGTTGACGTTGACCTTGATTATATTTGCAGCATCCATCTCTTTCTCTATAGCGGTATCAGACCAAATCAGGCTTAGAGATCAAGCAAGTAAGAATAAATTAGAGCAAGTGGAACAATATGAAAAGATGGCTAAGTATGCGTTGGAGACCATTGAAAAAGCATATGAGTTGTTTGGTAATCAAATTGCGGATAAAATGAGAGAAAAGTCCTATGCACTGCTGGATAAGTATAAGTCTAACCCTTCATTTGTTGAATGGGATTTTGCTCAGCTTAAAGAAGACTTTGCAATGGATGTTTATATTATTAATAGTGAGAACGTTATTACCTACAGCAGCTTCGAGAAGGACATTAGCCTTGATTTTGCAGCTTGTTGCCGGAAGATGGTGCCGATTTTAGAGGAGAGGCGTACATCAGGCGAATTCTATCATGATGGCATTGATACCGAGCAAACCACTGGGTATCTAAAAAAATACAGCTATATCGCAACACCGGATATGAAGTATATCATTCAACTAGGCTATTCTATCGAAAATAGTGCTATTTTCACTGAGTTTAATTTTTTGAGTAAGATCAAACAATTTGTAAATAATTATCCTTCTATTAATGAGGTCAATGTACTTAACATCGGAGGCAACCGGTTGGGAGAGCCGGTTAGTGAGACGAGAAAGTTGTCGCAGGAAAGAAGGGCTGCGTTCGAACAAACACTGCGATCTGGAGATACGACAGAGTACAGAGGGGAATGGAATGGAGATCCCGTCATCTTCCGCTATGTTCATTATATGTCCGACTATGACACCGGAACAACAAAAAGCAAAATTTTGGAAATTATTTATAATGAGAAGGATTTGTTTGACACGCTTAGAGCTAACCAAAGAGATGTTGTTATTCAACTTACAATCGTTTTGATCATTACCGTTGCTCTATCTTTGGTCATTTCCAGATGGGTGGCGAGACCGATGTATCTTGCTTTTCATGACAGTTTGACAGGTTTGAAGAATAGAGCGGCTTTTGATGATGCGATAAAGTCGGCAATTGCTAAAGATAGGGGAACAACCGGATTGCTGATGATTGATCTCGATAATTTTAAACTGGTCAATGATCAATTGGGACATGACAGCGGGGATCAGCTGTTGAAATGCGTAGCTGGATGCATCCGTTCCATCGCTCGCAAGCAGGATGTCTCGATAAGGCTTGGCGGAGATGAATTTGTGCTCATCCTGCCCTTTACAAGTAAGCGAGATGCGGGAGATACAGCTCAAAAAATTATCGATGAGATCGTAGCGCGTACTGAGGGACAATTTCCGCTGCAGGGAGGTAAAGTTACAGTAAGTATCGGTATATCGCTTTTTCCGGAGCATGGCCGAGATTCGGAGGTTTTAAGTAAAAATGCCGATAAGGCTTTATACGTATCGAAACAAATGGGTAAAAATCAATATAACTTTTATGAAACGAAATAAACATCGGTCACCTTCCCGAATGATGGCTGCAGCCGAGTTGAACGAGTTGAATCCCTTGATGGTATAATACAGTTACAGCAATCCTATATGATCGGCATCACAATCGAAACCATGCAGAGGAGAAAGACCAATGGAATTTGCAAGCAAGCTGAAGGAGTTACGACAGCAGAGGGACCTTTCCTTACGCAAGCTCGGTGAGAAAACGGGCATCAGCTATTCCATCCTGAATTCAATCGAGAACGGCAGGATTCATCCATCCAGAGATATTGTAATATCCCTTGCCTATGCGCTGAAGGTCGAGCATAATGGAGAACGAGAACTACTGGCCATTGCCGGGTATGCTTCTGACAGGGAAGGAAATGAGTAATGGACAAGCAACGCAGAATTGAGCGATTGGTGGAAGATTTCGAACAAAAAGTCACATCCAGACTGAATGATGATTATTTCCATTCCACCAAGTGGTCGGACAGGCTTGCAGATCGAATAGCTGAGTTTGGTGGCAGCTGGAAATTTATTAATGTATTCTTTGCCGTTTTGATCTTGTGGATTGTTGTCAATAGCTTAACTTTTACTAAAGTCATTCATTTTGACGAATCGCCTTTTATTTTGTTAAACCTGGTATTATCTTTCCTGGCAGGCTTTCAGGCACCTATCATTATGATGTCGCAAAATAGGCAAGCGGCTCGGGATAAGCAGGAATCTGTGATTGACTATGCCATCAACTATAAAGCAGAGCAAGAGATTCACCAAATTCGCAATCATTTGCATCAGCTTGAAAATAAAATGAGCGAAGTGAATTTATTAGAGTTTAAAAATGAAATCAGGTCAGAACTGGCGGAAATCAAGCAGTTGCTGCTGCATAGAAAATAAATGTATAGGTGGATAAACATGAGTGATCTTCATAAGAATAAATGCAATGAATTGCGGGACCAGCTTCATCAGCTTATACATGGCAGCGACGACTTCGTTCAAGGTGTGAGGAGTGCTTTGGATGCTCTTGAGCGGGAGCCGATCATGCTGGATAATATGGAGAAGCTCAGCCAGGAAAACAGAAGATTAAAGCAGGAGATCGTTAGACTCAGGGATATTCTACACAGCAAAGACGAAGGCAGCATGTCCAGCAAACTGCGTGATGCACTTAGGGAGTAACCGGCAAAAAGGAAAACTCAAGAGCACTGCAGCTAAAAAATGTATGCTTATTAGCCGATAGGTATGAGGTGGGCTTAAATATTGAACCAGGGGAGCAGGTGATAACATGGATATTAGTAGTGCATTAGCTGCTGTCAGTACTGGAGATGCTTTGAGACAAGCCGTTGGAATTACCTTGTTAGGGAAAGTACAGGATACACAAGCTGCCCAGGCTGCTGTGATGCTGCAGGACTTTGCTGCGGCTCAGCATCCGAATCTAGGCAAAACGTTGGATATTCGAATTTGATTGCCCACAATCTATTGGGAACAGGGTTAAGCGTCTGCGATTAGCGGAGCTTGACCCTGTTCATTATTTGAATGGTTACCGTAAACGAGGATCGGTATCTGAAAGAGAGGCTTGCCAGACAAGCTTTCCAGCTTGCAATACAACTGTAGGAGGATCGCATTATGCAAACAAACGGGAATACAACAATCATCATCGGCCATCGCGGGGCGGCGGGAGAAGCTCCTGAAAATACACTCGGTTCATTTGCGCTCGCTGTGGAGCAGGGAGCAGAGGCGTTAGAGCTCGATATCCACGAATCTGTGGATGGAGCACTTATCGTATGCCATGATGCCAGTGTGGACCGCACAACCAATGGCCAAGGCTTGATTAGCGTAATGACACAGGAAGAGCTTCAGAAGCTGGACGCGGGCGGCTGGTTTTCTCCCCATTTTGCTGGAGAGAAGCTTCCTGTATTAGAAGAGGTGTTCGCGCTTATACCACCCAATATCCTCATAAATATAGAAGTGAAGTGCGCCTATAGCAGCCGTCTGGAGCAGCGATTGCTTGAGCTTCTTCAGCAGTTTGACCGTTTTCATAACGTGATCGTATCTTCCTTTGATCATAAAATATTGGTTCGTCTGAAGCAGGCGGAGCCTGAGCTTAAGATCGGCTTGCTGTATACGGCTAATTTTCAAAGTCATCGGAGGATGGCAGAATCGGTGGGAGTTGAGGTGTTCTCCCTGCATCCTTATCACCGCCTGATCGATGCAGAGGACGTACAGGATGCGATACAAAACGGCTTATATGTGTATCCCTACACGATTAATGAGAATGAGGAACTGCGCAAGGCAATGGATGCTGGTGTTTCGGGTATCATTACAGATTATCCGGGAAGATTGAAAGCATTGCGAGACATCCGTTAAGCAAGACAGCGGAGCGTAGGCTTAATCAATTCGATTTTTACCAAAAGAAACTTCGATCTGGCAAAATAAATAAGGGCTGTCCCTCATCCAAAGTGGTTGTGAGGAGACGCCCTTTTTGCTCATACCCGTTAGATCGTATTAATTCAGCAGATGTCGGTATGCGCTGTAATCGATCTGCTTTTTGTCCAGGTAGGAGGTCAAGCTATTGTAATCGCGTTTGGGAGTGGCCAAAATATAACCTTCGATGCAATGCTCCCGAGTGATCGAGGATGCGTTGCCTTCCAATGCGAGTTGTGCGATCCGGGCAGCAATCGAGTGACGCGCAATATCCCGGAACGGTGATGGCACCGGATCGACCAGTACATCCAGCAGCGCCTTGGACTCATCGGTCCACAGATGCCGCGACGTTTCTACATAATGATTTTGCCAATCAAGCTTGGACTTGCCATCGGCCTTCGGCAGCACCTTCATAAATTTGCGGAACATAAAAAAGCCGCCAATTGACATAAACGTGATGAGCACGAAAACCCAAAATAATATAAACCACATAAACCAAGAGTTCATCGTAATTGTCACCTCATGCTTAGTATAACTTATTTTAGCGATCATCAAAAGTGCTCCTGGCGGTTACGCCCCGATATTTCATGTGATATTTCTAGATTTATTGCTCCAATCCGAGTAAAATGGAGAGGTGTGAAAAATAAAGGAGATGAATCCTGCGATGCCCAGAATAGGTTCCCACGTATCGTTTTCAGATAAAGGATTGTTGAATGCCGCGACAGAGGCTGTATCCTACGGCTCTTCGACATTTATGATTTATACAGGTGCCCCGCAAAATACACGCCGTAAGCCGATCGAAGAGCAGTATGTCGAAGAGGGCAAAGCGGTGATGGACAAGCATAACATGAGTGAAATTATTGTACATGCGCCCTATATTATTAATTTGGGGTCTTATAAGGAAGATACGTTCGAGCTTGCGGTTCGTTTCTTGCAGGAGGAAATTCGGCGCACGGATTATTTGGGTGTGAAGCAAATTGTACTCCACCCTGGCGCCTATACGGATATGGATGCGGAATTCGGTCTGAAACGGATTGCTCAAGGACTGAATGAAGTGCTCGAGGGCGTCAAGGACACGAATGTGAACATTGCTTTGGAGACGATGGCAGGTAAAGGCTCGGAGCTTGGACGGAGCTTTGAAGAGCTTGCGGCGATCATTGGCATGGTAGGGGATAATGGAAAGCTGTCCGTCTGTATGGATACGTGCCATATTCATGATGCTGGCTATGATATTATTAACAACCTCGACGGGGTACTGGAGCATTTTGACAAGGTTGTCGGGTTGGACCGCATAGGCGTGGTGCATCTGAATGACAGCAAAAACCCGAAGGGCGCAGGTAAAGACCGCCATGCTCCGGTAGGGGCTGGATGGATCGGCTTTGAAGCGATGAACCGAGTCGTTCACCACGATAAACTGAAGCATTTACCGCTTATTTTGGAAACACCGTGGATCGGCAAAAACGATAAGACACAGCGGCCGATGTACGAAGTGGAAATTGCTTTGCTTAACGGTAGTGTGGAACAGCGTTTTGGCAGCGAATTTATGGAAGATATAGAACGCTTGTCCCATTTCTTTACGAAACGGGATATCGGGCACCGGGATTTCGTGCTTCAGACCTGGGATGTCTTAAAGACCGATGCAAAGGCCAAAAAGGCCGATGGACGCGAGCCAATGGAACGGTTGTTTGACACGGTAAGTGAAGAAAGCTTATTCCCTGAGCTAAGCGAAGAACAGATCAATCAACGGATAACCGGTTGGTTTGCGAAAGGCAAATAAACCATCCTGCCTATAAAATGAATCTATAAGGAGCCAGTCGTATTATGACACCGAATATAGCACCAAAGAGCATTAGAGATGATTTGAAAAACCGGGCCAGGATGCTTGTAGCCTGCCCGGATCAGCCAGGGATCGTTGCCGCGGTTTCACGTTTTTTATTTGAGCATGGAGCGAACATTGTTCAGTCCGATCAATACACGATTGACCCGCAAGGGGGAATGTTCTATATTCGAATCGAATTTGATCTGGATAATTTGGATGGACGTCGGGAACAGCTGAAGAATGACTTTGCCAAAGTAGCGGATCAGTTCAGTATGGATTGGTCAATTAACCGTGCAGGACGCAAGAAACGTCTGGCCATCTTTGTTTCCAAGGAAGATCATGCTTTGCTTGAGCTGCTGTGGCAGTGGCAGGCTGGAGATCTGGAAGCAGAGATCGCGATGGTTATTAGCAATCACAATGATCTTCGTGGTTTAGTGGAATCGTTCGGAATCGCGTATCACCATATTCCGGTCACGGCCGACACGAAGGCTGAAGCCGAGCGCAGACAGCTTGAATTGGTCATGGGTCAAGTGGATGCTGTTGTGCTGGCAAGATACATGCAGATTATTTCACCTAAATTTATTGAACATTTTGCTAATCGGATTATTAATATTCATCATTCATTTCTACCTGCCTTTGTCGGCGGCAAGCCTTATGCACAGGCTCATAATCGAGGCGTGAAAATTATCGGGGCTACTGCACACTACGTAACCGAGGAGCTTGATGGAGGTCCGATTATCGAGCAGGATGTGCAGCGCGTCAGTCATCGTGACAACGTTGACGATCTCAAACGAATTGGTCGCCATATCGAGCGAATCGTGCTGGCACGTGCCGTTTCGTGGCATGTTGAAGATCGGGTTATCGTGCACGGTAACAAAACCGTTGTTTTTAACTAAATAGCACAACGCCAAAAAAGACTGTACCTTTATTCCAAAGGGCAGTCTTTTTGTCCTGTTCGCGGTCTGGATCATCCTCCAGCGGATTGCTGAGCAGCAGGTATTTGAACGACGGTTTTGTTCTTGCCGGATCGCTTGGCCTTATAGAGCGAAGCATCTGCTCCTCTGAACAGAGCCTCCTTGCCTTCACCTGCGGCATAGTTTTGCAAACCTATGCTGATCGTTGCAGCTTTGGAATCCAGTTCGGGGTGCAGCGTGACATGGAGCTTTTGGCGGATCTGCTCAGCAATGAGATACGATTGATCCATCGTCTTATCGGCAAAAATAATAGCAAATTCCTCGCCTCCATAGCGGGCGACAAAATCGTTGGAGGTTACGGTTTCTTTGATGATCAGGGCAACCCTCTGTAAAATAATGTCTCCCACCCAATGACCATAGGTATCATTAATATGCTTGAAATTATCGATATCGAGAATAGCCAGCTGCAGTGGAAGGTGGTTGCGTTCATTTTGATCAATCAGCTTTTCCAAATATTCATGAAAGGTTTTATGATTGTACAGATCGGTTAAAGCATCCATCTTGGACAGCTTGTCCATAATAATCGTTTTGACCAACAGCTCCTGCTTGGTCTGCGTAGCATGCTTCAGATTGTTAAGCAGTTCAATGCCGTTGCTTGAAATGGTCAATGCAATAACAGTCACCCCAACATAAAGAAACAGGATACCAATGATTTCGTTAGATTGCATGCTGACACGAAGAATCGGGGAGAACGCATATAAAGCCGTAAAGCTGACAATAACCAGACAATAAGCAAGCAGGATTCGGTTCTTGTTAAAGGAGAGTACGGATGTGAGTATTGGGAATATATAAATCGCGGGTACGATGCCTATGGTCGGGTTCATATAAATAATGCTGGACGCGTAAATAATACCGGTCACAATCAACAGATCATCGTTATGGATTTTGCGATAGCGGTACAGCATTTCGACAACTCCGGTAATGCAAGACAGCACCAAGGTTTGCATGACCAATATGTAGAAAAACGTATAGGGAGCCGAGAAGGTTTCCATTCGATGGATCAAAAACTCCAACACAATGGTCAATATAATCGTTATCCAATATAAGTTGAGCATCTTTCGATAGGTTTGACTTTTATTAGCTAACTCCAATAATAAATGATTCATGATCGACTCCCATCGTTCAAATTAAGCCTGCATTCTAATTCCGAATACTACATATTCGTCAACGTAAGGAGAATTCCTTCGTATGCAGCTTACTTTTAAAAAATGATTTTTTTTGGGTTGTTCGCAGGTTTTGGCTGGCAAACCGAAACGGACAATGGTAAAATGGTGCGAGTGAGCTTTTTTGTGCTAAAGGCTTTTATGCACACGTTAACATGATCAATATTTAGCTGTGTGGAATCCAAATTGCGCCAACAAATTTAGGAGGTTCTATTTATGACGGTAATTAATAAAGCGATCGAACAATTATCTATCGATACGATTCGTACGTTGTCGATCGATGCAATTGAAAAAGCGAAATCCGGACACCCCGGTATGCCAATGGGTGCTGCACCTATGGGGTACGAGCTGTTCGCGAAATTTATGAATCATAACCCAGAAAATCCGACCTGGATTAACCGCGACCGGTTTGTATTATCCGCGGGCCACGGATCTATGCTGTTATACAGCTTGCTTCACCTAAGCGGTTATGACCTGCCGTTGGAAGAGCTTAAGCAATTCCGTCAATGGGGAAGTAAAACTCCGGGTCATCCTGAGGTTGGACATACAGCGGGTGTAGACGCAACTACAGGTCCTTTGGGACAAGGCTTGGGCATGGCTGTTGGTATGGCGCTTGCAGAAGCACAAATGGGTGCTGTTTACAATAAAGACAAGTTCCCTGTAGTGGATCATTATACATATGTGATCTGCGGCGATGGCGACCTGATGGAAGGTCTTTCCTCCGAGGCAGCTTCACTGGCAGGACATTTAAAGCTGAGCAAGCTGGTTGTTTTGTACGATTCCAATGATATTTCGCTCGATGGCGAGTTGAACCTGTCATTCTCCGAAAATGTTATGCAGCGCTTTGAAGGCTACGGCTGGCAGGTGCTTCGTGTAGACGACGGCAACGACCTGAATGCCATTCATGAAGCTGTAAATCAGGCTCACACGGATTACCGTCCTACTTTAATTGAAGTGAAAACAGTAATTGGATACGGCAGCCCGAACAAAGGCGGCAAGGGCGGACATTTGGGACCGCATGGTTCTCCGCTTGGTCTTGAAGAAGTAGTGTTAACGAAAAAGGCATACGCTTGGGAAGCAGAAGAGGATTTCTTCGTTCCTGCGGCTGTAACTGAGCATTTTGCTGAAGTGAAGAAAAAAGGTATTCAAACCAACGCAGCTTGGAATCAAATGTTTGCTGAATATGCTAAAGCTTATCCAGAGCTGGCTAAGCAGTTCGAAACCGCTATTAGCGGCGACCTTCCTGAAGGCTGGGATAAGGATATTCCAGAAGGCGCACCTGCTGATAAAGGTACACGTACAGCTTCCGGTATCGTATTGAATGCTATTGCCAAAAATGTACCTTGGCTTGTGGGCGGATCTGCTGACCTGGAGTCCTCCACAATGACGCATTTGAAGGATCTTGGCGTAGCAACAGCCAAAAATTATAATGGCCAAAATATTTACTTTGGTGTTCGTGAATTCGGTATGGGTGCTGCGGTTAACGGAATGCTGCTGCATGGCGGGTTGAAAGTATTCGGCGGTACGTTCTTCGTATTCTCGGATTACCTGCGTCCGGCAATTCGTCTGGCTTCCATCATGGGTGTACCGGCCATCTATGTATTTACACATGATAGCATCGGTGTCGGTGAAGATGGTCCTACGCATGAGCCTATCGAGCAGCTGGCTGCACTTCGCGTAATTCCGGGTGTTACTGTGATCCGTCCGGCAGATGGAGACGAGACAGCGGCAGCTTGGCGTTATGCGGTTGAGAATAAAAAGGGTCCTGTAGCCTTGATCTTCTCCCGTCAAGCAGCAGCAAAACTTGATGGTACTGTACAAGCGAAGGATTCGCTGAAACGTGGTGCCTATGTAGTGTCCGATGCGGACAATGGTCAACCACAAGCACAGCTGATCGCTACCGGTACAGAAGTACAATTGGCTATCGCTGCACAGAAAGAACTGGCTGCAGAAGGAATTGCTGTTCGTGTCATCAGCATGCCAAGCTGGGAGCTGTTCGACAAGCAATCCCAGGAATACAGAGATTCCGTTATTCTTCCTGACGTTAAAGCGCGTCTTGCGATTGAGATGGGACATTCATTCGGCTGGGATCGTTATGTGGGTGATCAAGGCGATGTATTGGGCATTAACCGCTTTGGTGCTTCAGCTCCGGGCCCGGTTGTTATTAAAGAGTATGGCTTCTCGGTTGAGAATGTAGTAGCTCGTGTCAAGCAGCTGTTGAAATAAGAAACAATAGTGAAAGGAGAGCCCAACCATGTCACAATTTGAGCAAGTGAGCGTCATTAAAAAAGCGAATATATACTTCGACGGAAAAGTAACAAGCCGTACAATCGTATTCGCCGATGGTACTAAAAAAACGCTTGGTATTATGCTGCCTGGTGAATATGAATTCGGAACGGATACCAAGGAAATTATGGAGATTCAAGCCGGAGAACTGAGCGTACTGCTGCCAGGCACGACGGAATGGCTGCAAATTAACGGAACAGGTGAATTCACCGTTCCGGCTAATGCCAAATTCAAGCTAGAAGTCAAAACAGCTACTGATTATATTTGTTCATACATCGCCGAATAGTGGCTTTCAAGAGGTCTCGCACTTAAAAGTGAAAAACAAATACCCTGTCGCGGTTGGACAGGGTATTTTTGAGACTACGCGGTATGATGAAAGCTATTTCGACGTGGATTCGTAATCTCCGGATATGTAAGGATAGATAGCGATGTAATCTTCGATTTTCAGACGTACATAAGGTGCCAGTCCGGATAACATGCATCCATAGCGGAAGCTTCCATTATCATTATCGATCCGGATGACCCGAGCGGTGATAGGAGGAAGATCCGCTTCCTTCGGGAAATGGATGACGACGAACATATCCAAGGATAGCGGGAACGAGGATACGATCTGCATACCGCTCTCTGATAAATCATAGAGCTTGCCTTCTATCGTTTGTCCGGTGAACGAGCCTTCCTGCTCCCATTGATGGACTGATAAAATGAGCGGGATATCGATGTGCAAACGCGTATTTTTGCGACGCTCATAGCCGGAAGCTTGTTTGACGACCAGTGTCTGCATCCATTCTTCGTAGCATTGAACGATTGCGCTCATATCCTGGTCACCGAAACCTTTGGATAAACCGATTTGGAACAAGTTGGTTGCTGCTTTCTGCAGCGGCAAAGGCAATTGGTAGCTGTTGGACAGTTCACCTGCCAGCAGTAGATCCTTAAGCATTAACTGCAATGAAAATTGTGTGCTGAAGTCACGATTGATGATTTTGCTGCCTTTGGATTCAGCCTGTTTGCTGGAAGCGCCACCTGCGAGTACAGCTTCGACGAATCGTTCGGGATCGAGACCTGCTTTGGTTGCTATTGCCAGGCCCTCGATAAAGCCAAGCAAGTTGACTGCGGCTATCGTGTTGTGAGCGAGCTTTGCAGAGGAACCGGAGCCTGAAGGACCCATATAGATGACCTTCGTTCCAATTGCTTCAAATAGCGAACGCTGTTTGTCGAGTGCCGCGAATCTGCCGCCAGCCATAAAGGCGAGTGTACCGTTCTCGGCTGCCGGTTTGCTGCCCGTAACAGGGGCGTCCAGAAAGTCTACGGCACGCTCCAGCAATGCCTCGTGAATCTGACGGCTTGTCTCTGGCGAGATGGTGCTGCAATCAATGACTGTCTGACCAGCGGACAAACCGTGAATGATTCCCGAAGTACCGAGTATGACCTCCAATACAGCAGCATCGTCCTTGAGCATGGTCATAATGACGTCCGTTTCCTGTGCAACCTCAATGGCTGAACTCACAGCAACGGCACCAAGAGCGACAACCTCGGCGGTCTTATCCGCGGTTCGATTGTAAACCTTTACAAAATAACCCTTGTTCAATAAATTGATGACCATGGGCTTACCCATAGTACCCAGACCAATAAATCCTACCCTCATTAGCTATCACCTCTGTTCTTATTGTAGCATTTCAAGCTGACTGAGGGAATGAGGGACTTGCATTTCAGTTCACTATTACAGTATCCTATCTTATGTACCCATGATAATGATTATCAGGAGGATGACAAATGAGTAACAAGCTAAAATTTGATTACAGCAAGGCTCTTTCTTTTATCCAGCAGCACGAGATTGACTATTTAACCGATCCCGTTCGATTGGCCCATGATCAGTTACATAACAAATCAGGAGCGGGTTCCGACTATCTGGGTTGGATCGACCTGCCGGTTGATTATGATAAGGAAGAATTCGCTCGCATTCAACAAGCGGCCAAGAAGATCCAGTCCGATTCGGATGCGCTTGTTGTTATTGGCATTGGGGGTTCCTACCTTGGAGCCAGAGCGGCGATTGAAATGCTGTCCCACTCCTTCTACAACCTGCTGCCCAAGGACAAGCGCAAGACGCCTGAGATTTATTTTGTAGGCAATAACATCAGTTCGACCTATGTGACTCACTTGCTGCAGCTGCTTGAAGGCAAGGATGTCTCCGTTAATGTGATTTCCAAATCAGGCACAACTACAGAACCGGCTATTGCCTTCCGTATTTTCCGTGAGCTGTTGGAGAAGAAATACGGTGTTGAAGAGGCGCGTAAGCGGATCTACGCAACGACGGATCATTCCAAGGGAGCCCTGAAGAAGCTGGCAACAGCTGAGGGTTATGAGTCCTTTGTGATTCCTGATGATGTCGGCGGACGTTATTCGGTGCTGACCGCTGTTGGCTTGCTGCCTATTGCTGCTGCCGGTGTTGATATCGAAGCCATCATGAAGGGCGCGGCGGATGCCAAGGAAGTATACAGCAATCCAAAGCTGGAGGAAAATGAAAGCTATCAATATGCAGCTGTTCGTAATGCCTTGTACCGTAAAGGCAAAACAACAGAAATTTTAGTTAACTATGAGCCTTCTTTACACTTTGTATCGGAATGGTGGAAGCAGCTGTTCGGTGAAAGCGAAGGCAAGGACTACAAGGGGATTTTCCCGGCTGCTGTTGATTTCTCAACAGATCTGCACTCCATGGGGCAATTCATCCAGGAGGGAAATCGTACATTGTTTGAAACCGTGATCCAGGTTGCGGAAGCCGCAGAGCAAATTACGATCGGTACGGACGAGAATGACTTGGACGGGCTTAATTTCCTGAGCGGAAAAACGATGGATTTTGTTAACAAAAAAGCATTCGAAGGTACAATGCTGGCGCACACAGATGGTGGCGTACCGAATCTGATCGTCACTATTCCGGATACAAGTGCGTACACATTTGGATACATGGTCTATTTCTTCGAGAAGGCTTGCGGAATCAGCGGCTACTTGATGGGTGTCAATCCATTCGACCAGCCGGGTGTAGAGGCTTACAAGAAGAACATGTTTGCGCTGTTGGGCAAGCCTGGATACGAGAAAGAAAAAGCAGAACTGGAAGCTAGACTTACCAAGTAGTGTACGATGCTGGATCGAGCGGCGCACCCTTAGCTTATTGACGGGTGTGCTGCTTTTTTGCAGATCAGGTACTGTAATGAGGATAAGGAGGGAGCTTGCCAATGCTGGCTCAGTATAAAACAGTCAAAGGGCCGGGAATCGATGAGATGGTGATCAAGAAATCCCGGTTTATCGGACATGCGAGGCCAGTGGCTACAGAGGAAGAGGCTGTACGTTTTATCGAAAGCATCAAGCAGCAGCATAAGCTGGCTAATCATAACTGTTCGGCTTATATGATTGGGCAGCGGGATGAGATCCAGAAGCAATCTGACGATGGAGAACCGAGCGGGACTGGAGGACGTCCGATTTTGGAGGTTATCAAGAATCAGGGCCTGAAAAACGTCGTCGTCGTGGTTACGCGTTATTTTGGCGGAATTATGCTGGGGGCTGGTGGACTGATTCGTGCCTATACCGATGGAGCTGTTATTGGTATTGCCGCGGCCGTCCCGGTGTATCAGGTGCTGCACAAGGAAATTCGGGTGGAGATCGACTATACGTGGCATGGCAAAATGGAGAACGAGCTGCGCGGTCGCAAAGTACTGGTTGAAGACACCCATTTTACGGACAAGGTAACCCTGATCTGTTTGCCGACTGCAGGTGAAGCGGAAGCGTTCACTGGGTGGGTACAGGATGTTACACAGGGTCAAGGCATGATTATACAGGGTGAGGAACGTTACATAGAGCATGCAGTTGGGAATCAGGATGGGGCCGGCACTACAGACATATAAGCTCACTAATAAGCTCATATACCCGATATTTCCTCTTGCTATACCATGATGAAATGATAAACTATGAGTTGTGAAGATTTTCCTGAGAGTATCCACAGAGAGTGAGTGAATGGTGTTGGCCAGAAAAGCAGTAGCGCAAGAGCTTAGTCGCGAAAGGATTCTGGAGGAAGCACGACAGCTTTTCGCTAAACACGGGTATCAAACTTTAACGATGCGCAGTATCGCCCAGGCTATGGGATATAGTCATGGAGCGCTGTATTATCATTTTAAAGAAAAAGCGGATTTATTTTATACGCTAGTTAACGAGGACTTCAATATGCTGCTGAACCGTCAGCGAGAGATGCTGGCGCGTACCCGTATGGGCGATGTTGGACAGTTGCAGAAGCTGATGCAGGAATTTATCAGGTTTGGTCTTGAGAATCCTTATCATTACGAAATTATGTTTATGATTAATGACCCGGAGCTGCAAAAGTATTCCCGTACCGAGCAGGCTGAATGTCTCGATTTATTCGCGACAGTGGTGCGTTCCGTTATTGCTCGTCAACCGAATAATGAGTCCAAAATGTACAGCCTGCCCTGGAGTCTGTTCATGTCCATGCACGGATTCATATCTTATAATATTCATTACCAGCAGTCGTATGAGGATGTCAAAAAGCTGGCCGAGCAGCATGTGAAATTTTTAAGTGAAGGCTTGCTCAGCTAGATGTGAATTGAACCAGAGCATGACGCTCACGAGGGCCGTCAAATTCACAAAAGTAAATACCTTGCCAACGACCCAGAATCAACCGCCCGCCTGCTACGAGTACAGTTTGTGAGGAGCCGACAGTGATCGCTTTGAGGTGGGCTGCCGTATTGCCTTCGGCATGGCGGTACTGTGGGTGCTCCCACGGATAGACTTCATTGAGCCGCATGAGCACATCTCTTTTTACATCAGGATCGGCATTCTCATTAATTGTTATGCCTGCAGTCGTATGAGGGCAATAAATGACAGCGGTACCATCCTCGATTGCTTCCTGTTTTAAGAGCTTATTGATATGTTGGGTGATATCAATCATTTCGTCACGCTGGTTGGTTTGAAGATGTAGGGTGTGAATCATGGAAATCGCCTCCTTGTCAGCTTATTATAAACGATCCTCGGTATCATCACAAAACATGGTATAATATATGAATGACTACAAGAGGACAGGTTAGCCAACTGGCGAGCTGGGTCGGGAAAGGATGACAAGAGCCATGGATTTAACAGAAAACACGTTGGCCAACACGGAAATCATGATGGAAGAGATTAAGAAAAAGCTGCGGATGGCAACTGGAGCTGCCCTCAAAGCATCTACATTGAACGATAATCAATATGAGGATTTGAAGGACCTGTACGAAATGGTAGCTGCTAAATCGAAATTCAGCATTAGCGAGATTGAAGCGATTACCGTTGAATTAGGCCGGTTGCGTAAAGTATAACGGTACAACTGTACAAGCAACTGGGTGTAGACTTCCATACTCTATAACGTAGCCTGAGACACAGTAAACTGTGCAGCTCGGGCATGGTATAAGAATGGAGGTAGATGACATGCGTCCAACGATTCTCAAGAAGGATGTTCAGAAGCTGCTGGGCAAGAACATTTATGCAATCAAAAAAGATGGCACAGCTGTAAGCGGCAAGCTGGTTCGCATTAGTGGAAACCGTTTGATCGTGGCTCCCAAAAAAGGTAAAGCGAGAGTCTCTGCAATAATACCACTCGTATTATTCGATCTGTTGGCGGTCGGTACGGCCCCTTATGCCTATGGAGGTTATGGAGGTTATGGTGGTTACGGTTATGGAGGATACGGTTACGGAAGTCCTTTTTTCTTTTAACATCATTAAATAGGTCTGACTGCTTCCTTAAGGAAGCAGTCAGGCTTTTTTTAAGAGATAAAGATGATGAGCCGCATCACGGCTTAGCTTGCAGCTGCTCCGTACTCGTCATACTCAATAGCTCGTCGATAATCGCAGCTCTTCCATTAGGTGTCCAGCTCATGCGGACCCATTGCGGAATAGGCCTCACTTGATTGCTTTGGACGGCCTGAATGGAGTTCCATGCATGCGTCCTGCGCATACGTTCATAGATAGCCTCGCTGCCAGCACGAACATTTTTTTGCAGCACAAATACATAATCAGCCTCCAGTGGAGGCAGCCATTCAGGCTGTACCTCCAACGATAGAGAATTCAAGGGTACATTTCTTCCCGGCTTTAAACCAAGGTCATGATAGATCAATTCATTCAAAGGATGGTTGACAGTGCCATGGATTCGCACACAAGCGTGGGTAACCTGCATGACACTGACCGTCTTGTTCTCCATGCTGTGGTGCAGCATACGCCGCGCGGATGTAACACGCAGAGCCAGTTGGTTGAGCGTAGCTTCAGCTTCCTGATGCCTGCCTAGCATAGAGCTGAGCTTGCGATAATTGACAAGCCAATCCGGACTAGTCAGCAGTATCGATGATGCGGCCAGCTTGTTGAATTGATGATGGAAGCTCTGATGGTATCGATCTCCTATGATCAGGTCTGGCTGCGCACGAGCGAGCTCTTCCCATTGGGCAGCTAGCAGGTGCTCATATTCAGCGTCGGACATACCCGGATAGCGGCAGCAATTAATCGAGGCGACAGGCTCGATGCCAAGCGATAGCAGGTTATCATGAAACCGGGTGCAGGAAGCGACAGCAATCCGCATCTGGTTGCGCTTCATATACAGGGTAGGAGATACACCTACTGTGCGGTGGAACACACGGCTAAAATAAAATTCATCTTCGTAGCCGACAGCTTTGGATACCTCCTTGATCCTGCAATCCTGCTGGCCCAGCAGCTCCTTGGCGTTGTCCATGCGCAGACGACTTAAATAGGCAACAGGTGTTTCTCCAAGCTTTTTTTTAAACAATCGGGAAAAGGAGCTCGCTGTCAGTCCAGCCATTTTCGACAAAGTTTTCATCTCCAGCTGTTCATCGAGGTGTGTTTGCATATAAGCAAGTGCCTGCTCAATGCCTTGAGCAGCAGGAATCTCCGCCGGTTGTTGTTCCGTGGAATGCTCTATAATGGTAAGGAGCAGCTCCTGAAATTGTAAATGGTGCTTGAAGGGATTATTGGGCAGGAGGCTGTCCTCATACAGCTGCTGAACTTTATGAAGAAAGGTATTCGATTTGCGGATTGGAATAAGGCCAAGGGGAAACAAAGGTGTGTCTGTGCCGTGTAAATTCATCCTTTTGTGAGAACCCGCGACGGAGGGTGATGCTGCCGAACCGATATAGTGCTCAAGCTCCAGGGAGTAGTAGGCCAGGTTCTCGGACTCTACGGATAGCTCTATGTTCATGCCTGGAGTTAAATAATATAATTGCTGAGGTTCAAATTCATAACGCTTCTGATCTATGAGCACGGTGCCTTTGCCTTGGGTAATCAAGCAAAGCATCGAAACCGGAAAATGGCTGTACCGCAGCTTGTACCTCTTATGATGCCGGCGGTTGCGGATGGAGGTAAGAAAACATACAGAATGAGGCGTTGGGGAGCAAGATTTATTTGTCATAAAAACGAGTCTCCGATCCAGAAGTTCGATTCAAGCCTTAAATAACGATAATGATTCTCAATAAGATGATTAAAACAAGGATATTGTGCTTTGTCAATCTTTTTGGATAGCAAAAACCCCTCAAGCTCACTAAAAGAAGTGAAAACGAAGGGCGAATAACTATTGAGTAGACTTATTGGATCCCAAAGTGGGTGTAGAGATCATCCAGAATCAGCTTGGCGGCCAAGGCACCTCCACCGAGATTCCACGTGATAAGATCAAACTTGAAATATTTTTCGGTCTTAACACCCTTCAAATCTTTCCAAATCGGGTGGGTGATCCACTCCTGCTGATATTGAAGCTTGACCATGTCGAGCTTGCCTGCAAAATTTGATTGCATATACGCTGTGATCTGCTGATGCTGTGCCGAACGATATCGCAGCTGCTCCTTACAGTAACGACGTTTGTGTATCGAGTGCAGAAAGTAAATCGAATACGGGGCTGGGTATCGCGGCTGGTTATTCATGAGCAGGCCTCCAATCCATCGCATGAATCAAGAATAATCAAGGATAGCCAGACGCATCCTTCCTTGTATGTAAGGTTCGTCTGGCTGCTGTTAGACGGCATTACGATTTGTGTACAACAAATAAATAAAGAACGGGGCTCCTACTGCAGAAGTAAACACACCTACAGGAATGTCCAAAGGGAGAAAAAAGGTGCGGCCAACGAGATCGGCAACGACGACAATGATCGCTCCAAGCAGAGCAGAGACAGGCAGGATACAGCCGAAGCTGGTGCCGACCAGCTTGCGAGCCATATGTGGGGCCAGCAGTCCGACAAACCCGATACCACCACCCACGGAAACGGCTGATCCGGCCAAGGCAACACTTAACAGAAGCAGCACCAAGCGATTGCGCTCTACATGGCTTCCAGCGCTGGCAGCGACATCGTCCCCAAGCTGCTGAATATTGACGTGCCGAGCCAACAGGAAGGCTAATGGAATCAGAATGACAGTCCACGGCAGCAGTGTGAATACATTTTCCCAATTTGTTCCGTATACAGATCCCGTCAGCCATAGATAGGCTTGGCCTGCATCATTTTTGGGACTGAAAATGATCATCATCGTGGTCATGGCCGACATCAGGGTGGAAACACCTACGCCAACCAGAATCAGACGGAACGGAGTGACTCCTTTTTTCCAGGCAAGCGCATAGAGGACAACAGCAACAACGGCTGCTCCGAGCATGGCGGATACCGGAAGCAGTCGTATACTCATCGTTTTGGCAAAGTAAGTCAAAAAGACAACAGCCGCTACGGCAGCACCACCCGTCACGCCCAATATGTCGGGTGACGCCATGGGGTTGCGGATCATCCCTTGCAGGATCGCGCCGGAGGATGCTAATGAAGCTCCGATCAGCAGTGCCAGCAATATGCGGGGAAGACGCAGCTTTTGAATAATCATGGTTTGATCCTCAGCGCCTATACCTAATACACTGCGAATGACATCAAGGGGCTGGATATACATTTCTCCCAGTCCTGTACTGACCACAAATGCAGTCGTACATACAATGAGCAAAGCTGCAATGACTAGCACAGTTTTCTTATGAATTAAAAAGGATATACGTCCGCGAACAGAGCGGATGGGGACATAAGGCTTCATGTTTTGGCAATCCCCTTTCGAGCCAGATAGATAAAGAACGGAGCTCCGATCATAGCGGTCATAACACCAACCGGGATTTCTTCAGGAATCATAATAAAGCGGGCCCCCAGATCAGCCAAAATCAGCAGAATCGCACCGAGCAGCGCACAGTAGGGAATGACCCAGCGATAATCCATTCCAACGAAAAAACGGGATATATGCGGAATGACAATACCGATAAAACCGATGGGTCCGGCGACAGATACTGAGCTGCCAGCGAGAACGACAATGATGATCGCTGCCACCGTCTTGATCACAACTGTACGCTGTCCAAGGCTCTTGGCAGTATCCTCACCCATCAATAGTAAATTGACATCACGTGCAATGACACAAGCGGCCAGCCAGCATACGATCATATAAGGAAGTACAGCAAGCAGCATGTCCGGTGAGCGTCCGGCGATGGACCCGGTTAACCAGAATAATACACTGCTCAGTACTTGTTTGTTGACGACCAGCATTGCTTGGGTCAATGAAGAGAATAAAGCTGTCATCGCCGAACCGGCCAAAATAATTTTGATAGGCGTCAAACCGTCTCTTCCCATAGAGCCAAGCACATACACAGCAGCTGCAGCGACAGCAGCCCCCAGGAATGAAATCCACATCAAAACGGAAAGCGAGGAGACGGATAGTACCGTTGCTGCGAATACGATGAAAAAAGTAGCCCCTGCATTCACACCAAGCACGCTTGGCGCTGCAAGCGGATTGCGGGTTAATGCCTGCATCAGGGCTCCGGCAATAGCCAGACTGGCCCCGATGGCTGCTGCGATGAAGGCCCGTGGCATGCGTGTCGTACGTAGTATGACCTGTTCACGCACGGCTTCATCGTAATGCATGAGCGTTTGCCAAGCGGTAGCGAAACGGAAATTGGTAGCTCCAAACATAATGCTTGAGATTAGGCAAACCAGCAATATGAAAGCGGCTGCGACCAATCCTGATACTCTCCAAAAATTAGCGGTCATGGATATCCTCCAGAAATGTCCTGATGATGCATAAGAGAGAATGAGCCCACGGCTCATTCTCCTATGCGGTACTTCTATTCCATTATTGTTATGAGATGGGGCTGAACAGTCTATTTGATCTCAAAATATTTATAAAGATCATCCAACAGCGATTTAGCAGCCGTACTGCCTGCACCCAGATTCCATGTCACAACATCGACTTTAAAGTATTTACCGTTTTTGACGCCCTTAAGGTCTTTCCAGAGAGGATGGGAGGTCCATTCCGATTGAGTTTTTCTTGCATTCGATCCATCATCCACCTGAGACGTAATATCAAAGATATAGTCGCCGTCCAGCTGTGGCATTTGCTCCTTGGAGGTCAGATTGATCACGGTTTTACCCTCACTCTGCTGTGCCTTCGGTCTTGGCAATCCGAGCTCCTTGAAGATGGTGCCTGCAAAGCCGGTTGAGTAAATCCGAGCACTGCCATCCCGCTCGAAGCGAATAATCGATACTTCGGATTTGCCGATCCGATCCCCCATTTTTTGCTTAAATGTAGCGACACCTGTATCCCATTCCTTGATGATTTTTGCTGCTTCATCCTGCTTATTCAATGCTTCCGCAGCAATGTTCAGGTTTTCCTTCCAGGAAAATAAATCCCCCACAATGATGGTCGGAGCTATGGAATTAAGCTGTGGATATACTTTCTCATTCCTGGTCTTTTGCCCGATGATCAGGTCAGGCTTAAGAGCGATAATGGCTTCGATATTCGGCTGCAATTCATCACCGAGGTTCTTGACTCCATCCATCTTCGAACCCAAATACTTGTACCACGGTTTTTCATCCCATGATTCTACCGCGCCTACTGGCTTCACGTTTAAAGCAGTAGTGATGTCCACCATGCCGCTGAATAGGACAACAACGCGTTCCGGTACCTTTTTCAAGGTAGTGGTCCCCATGGTGTGGGTAATTGTTTTGTCATAAGCAACGGCTGGCTTGGACGACGCTGCATCCTTTCCAGGCGTAGTGCCAGTGGCTGCTCCTGTAGACGCAGCCGGACTCGATCCGCAGCCAGCGGCAAACAATAATACAACGAAGGCTAATAATAAGTGCAGCTGTTTCATTGGTGTTCCCCCTTGTTAACTTTTGTTGCAAGCTTACAGCTTGTCATGTATGGTCAAAAATTGCTGGGCATCCTTGCGCGGACGCGGTGGCGGAATGAGCTCCGGATAGCCTATATGCAGCAAGCCGACGATTTTCTCACCTGGCTGCACCCCTACCGTCTCCCGAAATCCAGGATGGTAATTAAAGTTATTCGTCTTCCAGACGACGCCAAGACCTCGTTCCCAAGCAGCAAGCTGAAAGGTCTGTATCCAGGCGCTAGCGGCTGCATAATCCTCATCCCACTGCTTTTGGCGGGAATCCTCGTTCATTACCACAATCAAGTGCATGGGCACATGCAGAAAATATTCCATTTTCTTTTGAGCATACTTAATCCGATCTTCAGCACTATAGGTGTCGACCATAGCTTTGGCCAATGTGTCACGTGCTTCTTCCATATAAAGAATGAATCTCCATGGCTCCCGGACTCCATGAGTGGGTGCCCAGGCAGCAACATTCAGCAGCTCGATCAGCAGTTCCTTTGATACAGGGTCGCTTTTGAACTGACGAATTGAGCGTCGCGATTTTATCAAATCAGCCATTGCGCCTGTATTTTGTGTATGTAATAATTCCATGACTGGGTAACCTCCTTTTATAGCTCTATATAATTGATAATGATTATCATTAGTCCTTATCCATCATAAAGATGATTTTAGTGATTGTACATATCTTAATTTGTCTGATTGGCTGGATTATTTTGTCCCGACAAATGAATAAAAAAAGAACCCATAGGGATGGGTTCGCTAGGATAAGGTTATTGGCCGTCATGAGGGGAAGGGCGGAACGGGTGCAAAAACATTTTGGGAATCGCCGTTTCGAAGCGCAGCAGCTCCCCTTTGGTCGGATGTATAAAGGCTAGAACGCGTGCGTGCAGACCGAGCCGATTAATGATTTTCGATTTGGAGCCATACTTCTTGTCACCGACAACAGGATGCCCGATGTCCTCCATATGAACACGAATCTGATTTTTGCGGCCTGTTTCCAGATGAATATCCAACAAAGAAAAATTTCCGTTCGTTTGGACCAATCGGTAATGGGTTATCGCTTGTTGTCCATCATTGGGGTACTGGCTGGAGTACATCTTAAGTGTGCTGCTTTCTTTGAGCCATGAGGTGATCGTTCCTTCAATTTTTCGCACCTTGCCTTCAACCAGAGCTGTGTAGGAACGCTCCTTGACCATATCCTGCCATGCGTTTTGCAACGTTTGCTGAACCTTTTCGCTTTTGGCGAATACCATCACTCCCGAGGTGTCACGGTCCAGTCGGTGAACGATGAAAATCCGGTTGCGCGGATTTTCTTCACGAACATGCATCGTAAGCTGGCGATAGGCTGTGACCTCGTCTTCCTTGTGCGTCGCTGAAACTGACAAAATACCGGAATCCTTGTTAATGACGATGAGATCCTCGTCCTCATGTAAAATAGTGAGGCCTAATATAGGTGATGCCTGTGCAGATTTATCCTTGCTAATACTGACGATATGTCCGGGCATGAGTGCAAAATTATAGGTGGTTATAGTCCGGTCATTCACAGAAACCTGCCCGCGGGCCAGAATGGATTTAACTGAATTACGTCCCATATTGGAGAGATGCTCCAATAAAAAAGTCAGCAGCTCCGCGGGCTCCGCTACCTTGAAGACGATAGGCTTGGAAGGGCCCTTATGTGAAGTTGTCTGCTTATTAGAAATATGGGCTTTGTTAGCTGGGCGTGGATTTCGATTTGCGCCTCGATTGGCTTTGGGTGGTTTACTCATTAGGTAGTTGTCGCTCCGATTCCTTGGTTTATTCTTATACTATACCATGTTCGGCAGGGTGGGAGAAGGTCATGCGCAGCGAATGTGGAATCAGGTTTTGTATGGATAACAGCATAATCTTGCTTGAGTTGACATAATGAAAGCTTTCCATGCATAGAATAAACTTTACCGGGAATCCTACAAATAGAAGGTAAACGGTAAGAATATGTAAATAATGGTGAAAGGCCTTAAGTTAACAGAGTGTTCACACGAAGTTAATACTGCGTTCATGTTAATGGCTTACACTTAGTCGTAGCCAATGAAAGAGGAGGGAAATTAATGATTTTATATCAAATGGCCAAACGGATGGAGCAAAGAAAGAAGCTCCAGCACACGATTGAGCAATCCGAGGGTATTACGGCACAGCAGCTTGTCACGCAAAAGGAACAGGTTGAAGCACAGCTGATGACGCAGGCGAATTATTGGGCAGAAGAAGGCAATGACGAATTCATGTTAAGCGCAATGGTTCCTGAGGTTGGCGGCATTCAAACAAATACAGGAGGCTTGTAGCTGGAAATGGAATTTACCTTACGAGGTGTTCCATTTCTTTTTTTTGTATTCGGCATCTTTTCCGTGTAAAATAGGGTTGCATGAATCCTGTAAAGTAAAAGAGGTTATTTCGCATGAAAATCGTATTATCGACGCTTAACGCCAAATTTATCCATACATCGCTTGCCATCCGTTATTTGAAAGCTTTCTGTGGCGACGATTTTAACATAGACATTACGGAATATACGATAAAAGATCCAGCGATGAACATCGTTTCGGATTTATTTCAGCGTCAGCCGGATGTGATCGGGTTCTCCTGTTACATCTGGAATATCGAGGAAACGATTACCGTGATCAGTATGCTGAAAAAAATTAATCCTCAGCTTATTATCATTTTAGGTGGTCCTGAAGTCTCTTATGATACCGAATATTGGATGGAGAGACTGCCGCAGGTCGATTATATCGTGATGGGTGAGGGAGAAGAAACCTTCCATCATTTACTGAAGGAAATTAGTGGAGATCGTGCCTTCTACAGTGTATTCGGGACTGCTTATCGCAAAGAGGGCAGAGTTCTGATCAATCCGCCGCGGCCAAAGCTGAAGCTCGATGATATCCCGTCGCCACACCGATTTGCCGAAGATGTTCCGAGCCTGGCGAATCGTGTCGTTTATTTTGAAACGAGCCGTGGCTGCCCGTTTAGCTGTCAGTTCTGCTTGTCCTCGATTGAAGTGGGTGTTCGTTATTTTGACATCGATCGGACAAAAAACGACATTCTGTATTTGATTGCATCGGGTGCGAAGCTGATCAAGTTTGTGGACAGAACCTTTAATATCAAACGCGATTATGCGATGGACATATTTGAATTTCTCATTAATAATCATCAGGGCTGTGTGTTCCAATTTGAGATTACAGCGGACATTATGCGGCCCGAGGTATTGGAGTATTTGGCGGAAAACGCGCCGCCGGGTGTGTTCCGTTTTGAAATTGGCGTACAATCCACGAATGATTTGACGAATGGACTTGTGAAGCGTCGGCAAAATTTTGCCAAGCTGTCGCGAACCGTGACCATGGTCAAGGAAAGTGGCAAGATTGATCAGCATTTGGATTTGATTGCCGGCTTGCCTGAGGAGAATTATCATTCATTCCGCAAAACGTTCAACGATGTGTTTGAATTGGGGCCTGAGGAGCTGCAGCTCGGATTTTTGAAAATGCTGCGGGGTACAGGCATGCGCGCTGATGCTGAAAAGTATGGTTACATGTATATGGACAATGCGCCCTACGAAATTTTGGGCAACGATATATTGCCATTCTCCGATCTGGTCCGGATCAAACGGGTTGAAGATGTACTGGAGAAATACTGGAACTCACATCGTCTGGATCATACCGTGAATTATTTAATTCGCCAGCAGTTCCCTTCGGCATTTGATTTCTTCCAGCAGTTTGGCGATTATTGGGAAGCTCAGGGCTGGCAAAAAATTGGCCATCAGCTCGAGGATTTGTTTACCCGACTGCGTGCGTTCCTGATTCATCGGGGAACACAGCGGATGGATGTTATTGAGGGCTTGATGAAACTGGATTATTTCCTGAACCATAAGTACAAGCCTCGTAAAATATGGTGGGAATTTACTCTGAACAAAGCGGCACAGAACGATTATTTACGCAGACTTGTCCATAACCCGGAGGCTGTTTCCACAGCTTATGCTGAACTTGGTATCGGGGAGAAGGATATCCACAAGCACGTGATGATCGAGGTGCTTCCGTTTCGACTGGATACGTATCTGGAAACAGGCGAGCTTATCGCCGATGCGGAGCAACTGCTTATCATTTATTTCCCACCTGACACTTCGACTCGTGCCATGCACTTTACATTGTCGCTAACATCGGCGAAGGCGATGTAGTCTCAGCTTATGGCCCATACCAATATTCAACAAAAAGCAGTCTTAAACTAGAAAGTATAGTTTTAAGACTGCTTTTTCGAGTTGTTAATCAATTATTGTTGGTTGGTCCGGGTTTCTTAAAAATTCAAAAATCAGTTTAATTTGGGATTCGGTATTTCGATCCGTGGAAAGGTTCGGTAATTGATTTTCAGAAAAAAACTGGATATCCGTTGTTTCTATTCCTGTTATTGGAGCTCCCCCGATAATCTCGCAGCGAATAAAGATTTTGTAATAATGGTAAGGCTGTGGCGGGTGGGGATGTTTAGTGCTGTCAAAAATTGCGAGCAATTTCGTGACCTTTACCTCATATCCAGACTCCTCTTTTATTTCCTTGATTACATTTTCAGAGGGAGATAGACCGATATCGCAAAAACCGCCAGGTAAAGACCATCTATTGTTATTGCTTTCTCTTACCATTAAAATTTGATCGTCTTTAAATACGACTCCGCGTACATCCGCTTTAGGCGTTTGAAAACCGGTTTCATTCGTAAATAAGTCATTGATCTTGTCCATCTCTAATTCCGTGTAGGTCTGCACAATTTCCGCACTAATGGTACGCAGCTCGTTGAATCGTTCAATATCAAAGGGATCTTTGGAAAAGGTTAACCCCGCTTGTGATAAAAATTGTATCCTTTTTGCCCAATCCAGCCATTGCAAGCTCATTACGAACACACCTCATTGAAAAAGCATCTGAGAGCCATGTTTCAGGGGCCATTCAGATGCTTAGTTTATTTTGAATCATACAAATAAGAATTAAGGAAGATAGCTTCTTAGAACCGTCATCGATCCTGTGAGCGTATACTCGCCTAAGCTGGCAGGAATCAGATAGCACTCACCTGGTTTGACAGACTGCTGCTCTCCATCGCCCCATTCAATCGTTCCAGATCCATCACAGATCACATGAATGATAAAGCTTTCAGGTGTTGTTTGCAGCTTCCATGCCTGTTCAACCTTGCCCTTTTCAGTAATGAAAAATGGGGATTGAGCCAAAGTCAGCCATTGATTGGAAGATTCCAAATTGGTTTTCATAAAAGTAGCTCCGGAATTGGAGTAAGCAATTACATTTAACGAGTCTTCAATATGCAAGTCCCGAGGCTTGCCGTCCAGACCCAATCGATTGTAATCATACAAACGGTATGTACTGTCGGAATTTTGCTGAATTTCGGCAACAAGTACACCTGCACCCAAAGCATGTACAGTACCTGAAGGAATGTAGAAGGAGTCGCCGGTTTCAACTGTAATTTCATTCAGCGTATCCATAATCCGGTTTTCGCTGATTGCCTGAGCCAATTGCTCACGGGTGACTCCATCGTTCATGCCATAGATTATTTTGGCTCCTGGCTTGGCGTCAAGAATATACCACATTTCGGTTTTGCCCAGCTCACCTGACGGCAGCCCTTGATAAGTATCGTTAGGATGAACCTGAACGGACAAGTCGTCCTGACAATCCAGCAATTTGATCAATAAAGGGAAGCGGCCATTCTTCTCGGAAAATCCCTTACTGCCAAAAAACGTCTGACCGTATTGTTCACGGACTTCGTCCAAACCAAGGCCTTTGAGTGTACCATTAATAACCTTAGTCGTACCGTTAGGATGATCACCAATGGCCCAAGCTTCTCCTATGGGTCCCTCCGGTAATTCTAACCCGAATTGCTCAAGCGCCCGACCTCCCCAAACACGTTCTTTCAGTTCCGGTTGAAATAATAAAGGATATGGTTTCATTCGATTCCCTACTTTCTCCCATGAATTCTGCTTCTTTATGCATATGTAGCCTACCTTGCATTATATCAATCCAGCTTCAGCTTTTCTACCGCGATCAAATAGGGAGGATGATTTCTTTGATTCATGAAACGGTATTCCAGCACTTGAAACTGCTTTTGCGGTAGTTGTTCGGCCCAGACGCGAACGGCTGCGGCCTCATCCTCGCCACCTTGATGTCCAGTATACAGCACAATAGTGAGTATACCGCCTTTTCTTAAGCTGGCTGCGGCAGCCTGCAGCGCGGGAATGGTAGTGGATGGAGTAGTAACAGCCTGATGATCGCTTCCAGGAAGGTAGCCAAGGTTGAACATGACCGCCCCAACTTGTTGCTCAGCGGCTTCCGGGACATGGGAATCCAGCTCTGCATGACTGCACAAATGCAGCCGGACATGGGAATAGTCCGGCTGCTCTTGGGCCAAGCGTTGTTTAGTTGCGGTAATCGCTTGCTGCTGAATGTCAAAGGCATGTACAGTGCCTTTATGACCTACCAGCCTTGCGAGGAAAAGCGTGTCGCCCCCATTGCCAGCAGTAGCATCTACTACCGTATCTCCGGGTCCCACAAGCTGCTCAACCAGCTTGTGGGCATAGTTAAGAATAGATAACAAACCGAACCCGCCTCCATCGATTATTTTTTGCTGGCCAGCCAGCTTGCCAGTGCTTCAACCTCATCGGCCTTAAGTATATCTTTGAATGCTGGCATCACCTTTCCGCCACCATTTATTTTGGCAATTAATTCATCTTTATTTCTTTTGGAACCTACAGCCGATATATTGGGACCCATACCGCCTTGCAGTTGATCTCCATGACAAGCCATACAGTTGTCCTTGAACAGCACTTCTGCTTTTGCAGCAGCCGCGGCGGCGACCGGTGCTTTGGTATCTGTGACTGGCTTAGGCGCGTCTGCAGGCGCTGCAGGTGCCGGGGCAGGACTGGGAGCAGGCGTCGCTTTGGGCTGCTCTTGCACGGGCTGTGCTTCCGGCTTCACAGCCTCCGTCTTGGCCGGTTCTGGCGCGGCCGCCTTGGACTCTTGCGTCTGCGGTGCGGTCGGCTTGGCGACGACCTCAGGTGCAGCTGCCTTTGGCTGCTCTTGTGCAGCAGCAGGCTCGGGCTTAACCTCGGCCGCAGGCGCTGCTGGCTTTGCTGGCTCTGGCGTAGGCGTCGCAGCAGGTTTCGCAGCTTCGGCTGCGCTGCCAGAGCTGCTGCCGCTTGGTGTGTTAGCTGGCGGTTTAACCTCAGCCTCAGACTTCGGCGGGGTCACTGCCGCGCTCGTGCTCGCCGGGTTCGGTGCTGTGCTTGCCTGCGGTGCAGCAGGCTTGTCATTGCTGCATCCGGCGATAGCCAGTACGGCTAGCATACAGGTCCATACAAACAGGCTTCGTTTCTTCATTAATAGTCACGGCTCCTCACAGTAATTAAATTCATGCTCAGGTTGATGCCTGGATCTTAACGTCTACTCAGGTAACGTATGGCAGATGTTATTCGGTTCAACTTTCACATGAAAATAATGTCAGGAGCAGATGAATTTTTTACCTTGATACGTGTTCCGATTTCGCAGCTCCGCATCGATAGCGTTAAGCACTTCCCACTTTTTCAGGCTCCACATCGGGCCGATCAGCAAGTCGCGAGGTGCGTCACCGGTAAGTCGGTGGACAATCATTTCCTGAGGCAGCAGCTCCAGGGTGTCAACCACAAGCTTGACATATTCGTCCATTTCCAAAAAGCGCAGCAGTCCTGCTTCATACTGCTTGACCATCGGCGTTTTGCGCATTAGATGCAGCAGATGGATTTTAATGCCTTCCACGCCCATATTGGCGACAGCACGGCCAGTTTCCAGCATCATTTCATGGGTTTCACCAGGAAGACCATGAATAATATGGGCGCAGGTCCGAATATTATGTTGTTTAAGCTTGGCTAGCGCATCGGTATAGCACTGTGTATCATGAGCGCGATTAATCAGCTTGGAGGTTGATTCATGAACCGTTTGCAGGCCCATTTCAACCCACAAGTAGGTTCTTTCATTCAACTCTGCCAAGTATTCGACAACATCATCCGGCAAGCAATCCGGTCTTGTGGCGATGGATAAGCCAACCACCCCAGGCTGCTGCAAAATGACTTCATAATACTCACGCAGCTCGTCTACAGGCGCGTAGGTGTTGGTATAGGCTTGGAAATAACCGATATACTGCGCATCAGGCCATTTTTTATGCTGCAGGTCGCGAATTTTGTTGAATTGTGTAACCAGATCATCGCGGCGGCTGCCTGCAAAATCTCCGGAGCCGCGCGCACTGCAAAAGGTACAGCCGCCTGTGGCAATCGCACCGTCCCGATTCGGGCAAGTAAAGCCGGCGTCCAGCATCACCTTAAAAACCTTGCTGCCAAACTCGCGGCGCATTTCGGTATTCCATGTATGAAATCGCTTGTCTCCCCATTGAGCAGGGAACGCTGCTTCCTGAATTTGATTCATGTTACAAAACTCCTTCTTGTGGCAAATCCATAAATGCAATCAGCTTCATTTTAACGCATATTGATGCGGTTTGCGAACATTTCCCATAGCAAAAGGCACCTGTACGTTCAAAGCATACTTCATGCTCTAATCGACCATGCTACATGTGTACCAAACAAAACAGTTCGAAGGGAGAATCATTCAATGAACAAGTTTAACAAGCTCGTGATTGTGTTGGCCCTGACTTCAACTATGGGGTTCGGTACTCAGGCTTTTGCCGAGATGGGGGTCAATAGCTCGACTACAAGCAGCAGCGGTACGGGTACGCTGAATGCTTATGGAACGGGTACTACAACGGGTACGGATGGTATGGGAACAACAACAGGCACCTATGGAACAGGAACAACAACGGGTACAGCAACGAACCCAACCGGAACTTATGGAACTGGCACAACAGGAACTGGTACAACAGGAACAGGTACAACTGGATATGGTACTACAAGCAGTACAACACCTGGTGCTTATGGAACTTATGGCACAGATGGAACAACAGGTACAGGTAATACCAATTATGGCACCACATTAGGCAACACTGTTAGCAACAAGACCCATCACCTGCTTGACCGAATGAACACTTATAGCAATACAAATACAAACACAAAAGGGTATGGCGGCAATTATGATACTTATAGCTATCGTGCCAACGCGGATACAACAACAAAAGGTACAAACTGGGGTTGGTTGGGATTACTTGGTTTGTTAGGTTTGGTCGGTATGCGCGGTGGCAACCGAAACGATTCGGACATTAAATAATTTCTGAGCTGAGAACGGCGGCTGCCTTCAAGCTGATGGCGGCCGTCTTTTCATAAACTACCTATTTAGAGTATAATCATTCCTGAGCGGTTAGTTCGTGTGTAAGATAATCGTAAGTTTACAGCCGGAGGATGATTATGCGTTTACGAGGAAGAAAAGGAATACGAGAAGCACTCATAGCACAACCAGAGCTTATTATATTGGAGCCTGCTATTTATAAAGGAAAATGGAGCTCGTTATTTGGCAATAATAACCCGATTCATGTCGAGCTTGGGATGGGAAAAGGTAAATTTATTAGTGAGCTTAGTTATCAGAACCCTAATATTAATTACATAGGTGTTGATATGTACGATGAGCTGCTGCGGAGGGCTGGTGAAAAAGCTGAACTGGCACGTGCCGCGGATGGAGGAAGTCTGGATAACCTCAAGCTGGCGTTATTTAATATTGAAAAAATCGAGGAGATCTTCGATAGCAGTGAGCTGGAACGGATTTATTTGAATTTTAGCGACCCATGGCCCAAAAAACGACACGCCCGCCGTCGTTTGACGCATGCGGGATTTGTGCGCAAATATATCGAGATTTTGAATGAAAAGGGCGAAATTCATTTTAAAACCGATTCCCGTTCTCTTTTCGAGTTTTCGTTGAATTCTTTTGCAGACATGGGTCTGCGTATGCGCAACATTTCACTTAATTTGCACGGAGAAGGCGTTCGTACCGATCTGGTTTTAACAGAATACGAAACCAAATTTTCCGAACAGGGAGTACCTATTCATCGGTTGGAAGTGGTTATTGGCAAGCAGGCGATGGATCAGCATCTACAGCAGCTGGCTGACGTGGATCGTTCGGAGGAACAGTAAGCAAATAAAATCTAGACGACGTTAACATACAAAAAGCATGCAAGCTCTCCAACGTGGAGTAGCTGCATGCTTTTTGCAACTGAAGTCATATTTCTCATGAACTCACGTTAACCTTCAGCATCTCCATAATCGCTTGTGAGCAATCGGCTGGATGATAGGCATGGTTATGTGAGGTTGGGTTCGAGCGGGCCTTGGACAGTTCGGAATACCGGTCAATCAGCTGTTGAAACCATCGATTAATGGTGGCTTCCGATTTAATGGGCTCCCCATAACCGTGCTGGGTGAAGTAATCCATGTTCTCTTCCTCCTGGCCGGGGATCGGTTGGTAGAATAACATCGGAATTCCTTTGGATAATCCCTCGGTACAGGTCATACCACCTGGCTTTGTAATCAGTAAATCGGACACTTCCATCCATTTATCGACTTCTCGTGTGAATCCCATCAATCGAATATTTTCATGCTGAAACCGTTCATCGTGTGATAATTCAGCTAACGCCTTATCGTTACTGCCGAGACAAATAATCAATTGGATTTTTTCCCGCCAGTCCGTGAAATGGTTCAACGATTCCTTCGTGTTCATTAACCCCCAGCCACCGCCCATAACAAGTACCGTCGGCATAGCCTTTAAGCCAAATTGTGAGCGCAGCTCTTCACGATTATGCGGCTCCCAAAAATTCGGATGAACAGGTATCCCCGTCACCTCGATAGCTTCGGGCATCACACCACGCTTCAAAAGCTGATCCTTAACGTTTGAGCTGGACACCAAATATTTGTTAACCTCAGAGCTTACCCAGGTGCCATGCGCATCATAATCCGTAATCACCGTACACAAAGGAACGTTTAAGCCAGCTCGCTTTAATCTTGAAATCACCGCATTGGGAATCGGATGCGTGCAAACGATCGCATCGGGTCGAAGCTGATGAACAACAGCGGCCGTCTGTGCATAAAAAATTCGGTGCAGAGCTAATTGAGCAAAACGGTTTAAAGACTTTTTATACTGGGAACGATACATGATCCCATACAGCTTGGGCCGTGTGGTAACGGTTTTGCGGTAAGCAGTAAGTATCCAAGGAGCCAAAGTTGGATTGAGAAAGGAGCCGAGCTCCAGTACACGTGTCTGGATATCGGGTGAGAGCATACGAAGACTGACTGACAGTGCCTGAGCAGCTTGTGTATGCCCGGCCCCAAAGCCTTCGGATAATAACAAGACCCTTTTTTTACGCATATGCGTTTCACCATACCTTGTTACAATTGGATTTACACAAATTTAACATTAATCATTTTGAACCCAAAAAGCAACTATGTGAATAATACGACAGCTCCAAATGCGGCAGCGGTGCCGATGATACAGCCTACCAGACAGTCCGACGGATAGTGCAGTCCCAAATACATGCGCGATATGCCTACCAAAGATGCGACTGGCAGTAAAATTGTGCCTAACCAGGCGTTGGCATAAAAAAGCGGAATCGTAATGGAAAAGATGGCTGTCGTGTGTCCTGAAGGAAACGAATGATCCGTTAACGGATTCTTGTATGTATTCGTGTCCTTGAGAACAAGATAAGGTCGAAGCCGCGGATAGTTTTTTTTGAACAAGGCGACTGGCACATGACTTACGGCTAATGCAATACAGCTCTGCATGCCTGCCAGACGCCAGCTGTCATGCCCGAATAAGCTCAGGCACAATGCGGCTGTCACCGTGAAGGTTGCACCTCCAAGGTGGGTAATCATATTGAAGAAGCGATCCAGGTAAGTGCGACGCATCCTTTTGTTAATCCATAGAAACATACGGTTCTCTTGCTGCTGCAGCCAGGACACGAAGCGTTTCATTCCAGTCACCTCCTGTTTAAGAGTATATAGAGTATATAAAGTGCACAAACCGATCAGTAATGATGTGTATATAGGGTGATTTGTCTAATCATCTTTTATAACCAGCATATACATACCTACCCCATATTATATACTTCTTTTGTTATTGGAGTATTAACCTCATATAAACACCGTTTAAACATATTGGCAAGCGGCCGCAGGAACAGGGAGCATACGCAAAATTTGTGCAAGCAGTAGAATTATTGTATCATAAAAACTGTGTATCGACCCCAAAATACAGGCTGGCGACCTGCAAAAACTTGAGAAAAGCTGCTATCGGTCAATTAGTAAAATGAAAATCGCTGAGAATTGATGAAAAGACGGAATAAAGCATGGATCGCAAAGAACACGACCCTAATTCCTTATAAAACACTGATTATTCATAAGATCCGGCTTATTCCGGCTATAAGGCGCTTTTGACAAAGTATAGGAAAGAGAGGAAAATCATATTCGGTTGTTTGGAAAAAAATATAAACCAACGAAGCTTATACATGCCTAAGCATGATAGACAGAGAAAACTTTGGGGTACATAACAAAAAAGGGGGATTTTAAATGCTGGACAATGTCATACTGGTTATTCAGGTTGTCTTGGCGCTGATTGGGGTTTATCAGCTCTTTTTGACATGCTTTGGCTGGTATCGTGCCAAGGCAAAACCGCAATTTGCACCACAAAAATCATTCGCTATTCTGGTCGCCGCTCATAATGAGGAACAAGTGGTCGGTGCATTGATTGATAATTTGAAAAAACTCGATTATCCGAAAGAATTATATGATGTATTCGTTATTTGCGACAACTGCACAGACCGTACAGCGGATATTACCCGCAGCAAGGGAGCCTATGCATGTGAACGTCACAATCCCAAGCTTCGCGGTAAAGGCTATGCGATTGAATGGATGCTGAAGGAGCTTTGGAAGAAGCCTCGCAGCTATGATGCTATTGTTATGTTTGATGCGGACAATCTGGTCAACCCGGATTATTTGACTCTTATGAACAATGACTTGTGCAATGGCTCCAAGGTTATTCAAGCTTATCTGGACACCAAGAACCCGAACGATTCATGGATTACTGCCGCTTATGCTGTAACTTATTGGTATTGCAACCGTCTATGGCAGCTTCCGCGCCAAAACCTTGGCTTGGCTAACTTCCTCGGGGGCACAGGCATGTGCTTCGATACGAACCTGCTGAAGGAAATCGGCTGGGGTGCAACAAGTCTGGTTGAGGATCTGGAGTTCACCATGCGTTGTGTACAGCGTGGCATTAACCCAACCTTTAATTATGATGCCAAGGTATATGATGAAAAGCCTTTGACCTTCAAAGCCTCTGCCAAACAGCGTCTTCGCTGGATGCAAGGACATTTTGATGTGGCGCGCCGATATTCCTTTCCTTTGTTGTGGCAGGGCCTAAAGGAAGGCAGCTGGTCGAAGCTTGATACAGGCCTATACGCATTAAACGTTTATAATGTGCTGATCGGTTCGTTAGTAACGATAGTTTTGTGGACGGATAGAATTACGCCTGGTCTTCCTTACCTGCAATCCTTATTCGATTACTCACCGCCGCTATTTATGACGATTGGTATTCTGAGCTTTATCCAATTCCCGTTAGCGCTTATTATTGAAAAGGCAAATTGGAAAACTTATTTGTACCTGATCCCGTTTCCGCTGTTTATGTTATCCTGGTGGCCAATAACCGTCTATGCGTTCTTCACGCAAAATAACAAGCAATGGAGCCATACCGAGCACACGCGTGTCATTCGGTTGGAGGAAGTACAGAGCAAGCAGGTCAGCTAAATAATCGTTTGACTTGGCAAAGCATTTTATGATATGATGACCTAGTTGAAAAAGAAGAGGCGCCCGCTTCTCACCTGACTGACCTTGAGTTGGCTGGTTATAAAGCTAGAGTGAATGTGAATTTGGTAATTGATCACTTAAACTTTAACAGACGTGGGCGTTCGCTGCCCGCGTCTTTTTTAATTTAATCCATGGAGGTGGCAAGTTATTAGTACAGAGCATTTAATTAACGAGGATATTCGAGTGAAGGAAGTACGCTTAATCGGTGGGGACGGAGAACAGCTCGGAATCAAACCTATTCGCGAAGCACTTCAGATCGCACAGGATGCCAATTTGGATTTAGTTAATGTTGCTCCAACGGCTAAACCGCCGGTTTGCCGGATTATGGATTACGGGAAATTCCGCTATGAAACACAAAAGAAAGAAAAGGAAGCCCGTAAAAATCAAAAAATTGTTGAACTTAAAGAAGTTCGCTTGAGTGCAACTATCGATGAGCATGACTTTCAAACGAAGCAGCGCAATGTTGTGAAGTTTTTAAATGAAGGCGATAAAGTGAAATTGAGTGTTCGTTTCCGTGGCCGTGAAATTGCTCATGCAAGCATTGGGCAAAAGGTACTGGAGCGGATGGCTGCCGAAGTTGAGGAACTTTCTATTGTTGAGCGCAGAGCTAAGCTTGAAGGCCGCAGTATGATTCTGATTTTGGCACCTAAGCAGCAAGCATAAATTTGAAGGAGGACTCCACACATCATGCCGAAAATGAAAACACACAGCAGCCTTAAAGGCCGCTTTAAGATCACAGGTACAGGTAAAGTTATGAGATACAAAGCTCACAAAAACCACTTACTGTCCGCAAAATCCAATCGTCAAAAACGCGTATTGGGTACTAATCCAGTTATGGCTGCTGGTGACGTAAAACGTTTGAAACAACAATTGGGCAACATCAAAGGCTAGTTCTGCATCTTTATCCCACTTAAATTTCTGGAGGTAATGAAATATGGCAAGAGTAAAGGGCGGGTTCGTAACTCGTCGTCGTCATAAAAAGATTTTGAAGCTGGCAAGAGGTTATTTTGGTTCCAAGCATCGTTTATTCAGAACAGCAAATCAACAAGTAATGAAATCCTTGCTGTATGCTTATCGTGACCGTCGTACGAAAAAACGTGATTTCCGCAGACTGTGGATCACTCGTATCAACGCTGCGGCTCGTATCAATGGCTTGTCTTACAGCAAGTTCATGCATGGTTTGAAGCTTTCCGGTATCGAAGTTAACCGTAAAATGCTGGCTGATCTGGCTGTTAACGATCTGAACGCATTTAACGATCTGGCTACTGCAGCTAAACAAAAAGCGAATGCTTAATGATTATCATTAATAATAAAAAACGCATTTTCCTGAATCTTGATTGAGGGAAACGCGTTTTTTTGTTGTTCAAATTGTTTTCAGTTTTTTTTCAGAAATTGATGTTACTTTAGTTAACAGTACTAAGATAATGAATTCATGCTTTTCTAACAAATGCTCTTGAATTGAACGTAACTTAACTATATTCTAATATTTGCTTAATTGATTTGAAAACATTATATGGTATCATAAATATGAATCAAATCCATAGGACTTATTACCTAAATGCTGGAAGTGATCTTTTTCGTGAATCTTACGTATATGAAGCTAAGACGTATTTGATTATAGAGAAATTAGGTGAGTGGTTATGAACATCATATTGCTTTCCGGCGGTTCTGGGGTAAGATTATGGCCTTTATCGAATGAGCAGCGTCCCAAGCAATTCATTCCTCTCTTTAAAGATCGCAGCGGCCAACCGAAATCCATGCTTCAGCATGTGTGGAGTCAACTGAAACATCGGAATCTACATAAATCTACGGTCATCGCAACCTCAGTGGGACAGCAGGCATTAATCCATGATCAAATTGGTCGGGAAGTCGATTTGGTGCTTGAACCGGAAAAGCGTGATACGTTTCCTGCCATTCTGTTATCTGTTGCTTATTTATATTCGCATCGGGGTGTTTCCAGAGAAGAGCCTGTTGCGGTGATGTCGGTGGACAGCCGAGTCGAAGATTCATTTTATGATGCGCTCCTCAACTTGCCGGAAGCATTGGATAGCACGGGGGCTAATGTGGCTTTAATGGGTGTGAAACCGACATTTCCGTCTCAGAAATATGGTTACATCGTCCCGGAGCCAAATACAGAGAATTTGCCTATGATGACGATAGAGCGATTTTATGAAAAACCGAATGCCCAGGACGCTGCTGTATATATGGAACGCGGCGCTTTATGGAACTGTGGTGTCTTTTGCTTCAAGGTGGGCTTTTTATTGGACTTGCTGGCGAGCATGGGGCTTCCGCAAACTTATGAGGAGCTGCTGCTTGTATACAGTCAACTGGAAATTCGAAGCTTTGATTATGCGGTTGTAGAGCGGGAAAAACGAATTGCTGCACTGATGTATACCGGTTCGTGGAAGGATATGGGGACGTGGTGCACAGTGACAGAAGAGTTAAATGATCCAATGGTCGGTAAAGGCTTCCTCGGTAAAGACAACAATCAGGTACAAGTTGTGAATGAATTGGATATTCCCATTATCGCAGTTGGCCTTTCCGACATTGTTATCGCTGCGAGTAAAGAAGGGATTTTGGTAAGCCGCAAAGGATCGGATGCGCAGCTGAAGGAAGCCGTTCAGCTTATGAAAGAGAGCTTACTGCCAAAGAGTGACTGCGCCGAGACCCACATCCGGTTGGTAGATCGCTCCGTGTTTGCGGATGGTACGATTGTGACGACCCAAAGGATTCATTTGAATGCAGGGATGGAAAGGGCATTTGAACCCTTGACGGATGGAAGACGGCAAATTGTTTCCTGGACGATGATGCACGGCAGCTCCAGAGTGGTTAAAAACAATGAGAGTGTTGTAGTATCAAGTGGTTGGAATGTGACATTGGAAAATTGTGATGAGGCTGTGATACAAGCATTAGGTCCTGTTGACCTTCTGGAAATAACAACCATCACTAATCTATAAACAGGCTTGAACTGGAGGAGGGCTACTGTGAGAGAAAGAACTGTTATCAGGGAGAAGAGATCGCTGATCGGATATGATGACGAAAAAGTAAAATCATATATCCATTCTCTGCAATTGGAAATAAGAGCTCTTGAGAGACAACGTCGGGAAGAGCATCAAGTATTTATGAATCAAAGCGCGGAGCTGCTTGGTGAAATCGATCAATTGAAACAGAAAGCCCACGAACTTGATCAAATGGAAACCAATTTAAAGCAATGGATCCAACGAAACCAGTAAAAACGTTTGGGCTAGCTTGGCTTGGGCTCCGCAAAAGCTGGACCAACGAACGAATTAAAGAACTGGATGAGCAGCTATCCAAGCAGAAAAAACATCATGAGCAGGATGGAAAGCGAAGAAAGCTTCGTTTGGAGGAACTGAGTCGACAAAAAGAGTATTTGCAAAAGGAAATCGAGGATCGTGAACGATTCATCGATAAGCTGATCACACAAAAGCTGAACATAATGGACCGAAAGGGCTTTGAGCCTTCTTTTGATGATCGGGCCAAACAGAAGCTTCGTCTCGGCGATTTACTGGTCGCTGAGGGCTTAATTTCCCAAGCACAGCTGAATCAGGCGATGGAGCGTCAGAAATCATTTGGCGGCCGACTGGGTGATCTTGTTGTGGAAATGGGTTTCACCAAAAAGGATCTGGTTACCGCCATTATCAATCAGCAGTCGCAAAAGGGCCGTCTGGGGGATATGCTGGTCGAAACAGGTGCTATTACCCAACATCAGCTTAATGAAGCATTGGGGATTCAGCGGAAAAGTGGCGGTATGCTGGGTGACATTCTGATGTCCTTGCGTTCGATTGACCCTGAGAAGCTGTATCGACATATTGCAACGCAAAACAATCTCGGACGCATCGGCACAGAATATGCCTTTGAAGATATGCTGTATAAGCTGCCGGAGGCTTTAGCCAGACAATATGATGCTGTAGTCATTAATAAGGATTTAAACCGATTTTTGGTTGCTGTAGGCGGTCCGTTGTCCGAAGAGGCAAGTGCCAAGATTGAGGAGCTGCTTGGATCACCTATTGAACAGGTGCTGGCAACGCGTGACGAGATGGAGTTTTTCTGGAAGGAAGTCTATCAATCAGAGCTGATGGTCGAAAGCACGCAAAAGCTGGTTAATGAACAGCCGCAAAATTCGGCGCATGTCACGTTTACGAAGGCTCAAATATCCACAGCTGTAATTTGTGTCTTTGTCTTCCTTGTAAGTCTTGTTATCGATTGGTTTCACACTTTAATTGTGATGAATATAGCTGTACAAATCTTTTATTTCTCCATGACGCTATTTAAATTTATGATTATTATGTTTGGTACACGTGAGAATGCCCAAATGAGGTTCACGAAGGAAGAAATAGATGCTATTGATGAAAGAACACTCCCGGTCTATACGATTCTTGTACCTATGTATAAGGAAAGTCAAGTAATCCCGCACTTATTGAGCAATATTGAGCAAATCGATTACCCGAAAGCCAAGCTTGACGTACGTCTATTAATTGAACAGGACGATGTGGAAGCCCAGGAGCTTTTGAAGGAAATGGACCTGCCTCCTTATTATACAACGATTGTAGTGCCGCACAGCTTACCCAAAACGAAGCCGAAAGCCTGCAATTATGGATTAATCCGTGCACGTGGCGAGTATGTTGTTATTTATGATGCCGAGGATCGTCCCGACCCCGACCAGCTTAAAAAGGTGCATGCTGCCTTTGTCAAAAATGAAGATAACTGTGCCTGTATCCAAGCAAAGCTTAACTATTTCAATAGCGACCAGAATTTGCTGACCCGTTGGTTTACTCACGAATACAGCATGTGGTTCGAGCTCCTGCTTCCTGGCGTTATGCAATTGGATATCCCGATTCCATTGGGGGGTACTTCCAATCATTTTAAAATGAAGGTTCTGAAGGAAATTAATGCATGGGACCCTTATAATGTAACAGAGGATGCTGATTTGGGTATTCGCCTTTACAAATCGGGGTACACGACGGCTATCGTAGATTCCCGAACCTGGGAAGAAGCTAACAGCCGCGTAGGAAACTGGATTCGGCAGCGTTCGCGCTGGATCAAAGGCTATATGCAGACCTGGCTTGTTCATATGCGTAATCCTTTTAGGTTATATAGAGAGTTGGGTCTTAAAGGGTTTATGGGCTTTCAGGTGATGGTATTGGCAACGCCGATGCTGCCACTTTTAAATCCGATATACTGGGTTATGATTATCATGTGGTACGCTTGGAAGGTACAATGGATTCCGCAGTTTTTCCCTGGACCGATTTATTATCTGGCCTCTGTAGAATTTTTAATTGGAAACTTTTTGTTCGTATTTGGTAATGTGGCTGGTATTTATTGGGTTATCCATGATTTAGAGAAGCGAAAGGAAAATATTTTCTCCTACAGTCTCGTCAAATATGCACTGCTAACACCCGCTTATTGGGTGCTCATGAGTTTAGCTGCGGTTAAGGCTGCATGGCAGTTGATTACAAAGCCGTTTTATTGGGAGAAAACAACCCATGGCTTGTCTAAAGTTGCCCCTGGTTCATTCTCAGCCAATAGCGCTAGTCAGGATGGGGGATAAAAGAATGCCTGTCATGCATCGAAGTGTTTATTGGGTATTATTTCTTTTGTTATTCACGCTAGAGTTTTCGGCTGGTTTCTATGTTAGCCACGTTATCGGTTATGTGCATTCCGATTCCATGAGCCGTGTAGCCAACGCTTTTTATGTATTGTACAGCCGTGACCCGCATTTGGGTGCGATTGGATTTGTATGGAATCCGCTGCCAAGTGTTATCGAATTATTTCTGCTGCTGCCTTATCACTGGTTTCCTGAGCTTGCTTCTTCAGCACTGGCGGGCGTGATTATGAGCAGCGTATTTGCTGGAATGACAGCTGTATTGCTGGCTCGGGCCGCTGTCGAGTTTGGTTTGTCTCGCAGGTTCGCTGTTATATTGAGTATAAGCTTCAGTTGTAATCCCTTTATATTTTTATTCGGTGCCAATGGGCTCAGTGATGCCCCTTTTATTTACTTTATCATGTCGTCGGTTATTCATTTGTGTCATTGGATGCATGGACGAAGGGTAGGCAGTTTGTTTAGACTCAGCTTCATGCTGGCTCTCGCCTTTTGGACCCGATATGAAGCTGTGCCGCTTGGAGCTGCTTTGGCTTTGGCCGTTATCTTAATCGTATTCTGGATTCCGCCCAGTGATCCGAGAGTTGAGCCGCAGATAGAGCGTAATCTCAAGTTTAAGCTGTTTCAAATCGAGGGCACTTGGGCGCTAATACTTGCCCCTGTGGTGTATTCAGGCTTGATTTGGATTTGGCTGAACTACTTGATTATGGACAACGCGCTTTATTTTCTGAATTCAGAATACTCCAACGTCGCGCAGGCTCAAGGACTTGGGACAGACCAGCAGTTCCTTGATATGCAGGGGAATCCGCTGCTGGGGCTTATATTTGTTGCGAAGAAGACGATGTACTATTCCATTCCCTTATTAAGTATCGTAGTGCTTAGAATATGGAATCGAAGGTGGATGGTGTGGGACTTTCTGGTACTCGCTTGTTTATTTGCTTCGATTCTTGCGCTGCAGTTCCTGCTGCTGATGAAGGGAACCTCATACGGCTGGTTCCGTTATTTTATGTATGTATTACCGATTACGGTAGCTTGGCTACCCTATGAGCTATCTCGCGTTAAACGATCGATGATCAATTATAGTATTGTTTTGATCGGTATGCTTGCAAGCGGCTATATATTGACACAAGCTTTAATGAGCCCTGTGATTGCTCCTGATGAAAATAAATTTCTGCATGCGAAGGAATATGCTGCGGGTCAGCAGGTTGAGAAAGAAATTGCAAATTATTTGGATACTGAACTGGACGGCTACAACATACTGATGGATTCATATTCAGCGTATGCGATCATTCTAAACAGCAAGGCGCCGAGTAAATTTCTAATTACAAGCGATTTAATGTTTAAAGAATCTCTGCAGCATCCTGTAGAAAACGGAGTCGATTTCATACTGAGTCCAAAGCCTGATAAAAGCTCAGCATTAAGTGCAGACAATGCTACCTACCTTAATTTTTATGAGAAGGGTACCTCATGGACGCAGCTATACAAGGAGTTCGGAGGCAAGTGGAGATTGTACAAAATTATTCGTCCAGTTGAAGGAGGTGGAAAAGATGAATCAGCCTATTCCGGAAATTTCTATGGTGATCCCGGTTTATAACGAAGCGGTTCATATTGCTCATTCTTTACAATTGATTGAAGAAGAATTAAAGAAGCTGGCGTATTCGTATGAAATTATCGTTGTTGATGATGGTTCCAAAGATGCTACCTGGCAGCAGTTAACTTGGGTGGGTGCACATTCAGAGCATTTTACGGGATTGCGTCTTAGTCGTAATTTTGGAAAGGAGCTTGCCCTGTGCGCAGGCTTGGAGCATGCCAGGGGACAAGCTGTGATTGTGATGGATTCCGACCTGCAGCATCCTCCGGCCTTGTTAGCCGAAATGATACGATTGTGGCGTGAAGACGGTAAGGATATCGTGGAATGTGTCAAAGTAGATCGTGGGAGAGAATCATTGAATAAATCGCTCAGCTCAGCCATATTTTACAATGTGCTTAATCGTTTGTCCGGATTTGATCTGCGCGGTGCGTCCGATTTCAAGCTTCTGGATCAAAAAGTGATTCAAGCATGGCGGGAGATGCCAGAGCGTAACATGTTCTTTCGCGGTATGACGGCTTGGCTTGGTTATGATAAGGCACAGGTTCCTTTCGAGGTGGCCGAACGTGCCGGTGGCAAAACCCAATGGCCGTTTCATAGCTTGCTGAAGCTGGCGGTTAATGCTGTTGTTTCCTTTTCGTCGATTCCATTGCGTTTTGTCAGCTTGATTGGATTGGTTTTTTTGCTAGGAGCTATTATTTTAGGAGTGCAAACCTTGTATCAAAAATTTGTTGGCGACGCTGTAACCGGTTTTACAACTGTTATCCTGCTGCTGCTGGTTGTGGGCAGTGTCATTATGATCTCACTTGGTATCATCGGCGAGTATATCGCCTCTATCTATAATGAAGTAAAAGGCAGACCACGATATTTGGTCAGCCAAAAAATTAACAGCGAAGCTGCTCCGGCAGAATTAGGCTTCAAGGTTAGCGAAGCTTTATGAAACGATTGATGTTGAAGTATGGGGTCGTTGGTTTGCTGGGGACACTTATCCATTTTGCTGCTTTGTTTGTGTTGGTTGAAGCGTTCCATTTGAACCCTGTAGTAGGCTCCACACTTGGTTTTGTACTCGTTCTTATCATTTCGTATGTGCTTAACAAATGGTGGACCTTTCAGGATGCCCCATCTGGCTGGAAACCGTTTGTGAAATACGTGGTCGTGTCCTTGACAGGATTGTTGCTCAATAGCAGTATTATGTATGTGGTTGTAGACTGGCTGCAATGGAATTATTTGCTCGGACAATGTATGGTTGTCCTGGCGGTCCCTCTCTCTAATTTTATTTTTAACTATTACTGGACCTTTCGCCAAGAGACCGTCAGTCCAAATAGTAAGGGATGAACATCTGATAACCGTACTTCCGAGATTAGTTCGATAAGTTCTTGACTCTGCCAACGATTAGGCATATAATATTGTAAAAGTACAACAGATGTAACTGCAATGATGAGGACGAAGTTATAAGGGCCCTTATGATCCAGAGAGCAGCGGATTTGCTGAAACCAATGCCATTAATCCCTTATGTACGAGCTCACCTCGGAGCTGTTTTCCTGAAAAGTATGTTCATTGGATTTAAGAGCATAGCTATTAGGGAAAAACGGAATCGCACACGTTATCGTGCTGAAGGTATAACAGCTATATGTATTTGCTGCGTACCTGTTAAGGTTATTTGCTGTGAGGCATTTAACAAACTCTGGGTGGTACCACGGAAGATTAGAACCCCTTTCGTCCCTTCAGGCGCTCTATTTGGCGTTTGGGATGAAAGGGGTTTTTAGGTATTCTCAATTTACGAGAGGAGGACAAATCATGATCGTTCAAACAACAAAAAAGTCAAAAGAACAGCTGCACAAGGAACTGCTTCAACCGGATGTAATTACAGGATCGGAAATGCTGCTTCGCAGCCTGCTACTGGAGGAAGTGGATTGCGTCTTTGGTTACCCTGGCGGAGCTGTATTATATATTTATGATGCTATGCATGGCAATCCTGATTTCAAGCATTTATTAACCCGTCATGAGCAAGGAGCTATACATGCAGCTGACGGCTACGCGCGTTCTACCGGCAAGGTGGGTGTCTGTATCGCGACTTCCGGTCCTGGAGCAACGAACCTGGTTACGGGAATTGCCACAGCCTATATGGACTCGGTGCCGCTCGTCGTCATTACAGGTAATGTATCTACAGCTGTGATTGGAACGGATGCTTTCCAGGAAGCGGATATCACAGGGATTACTTTGCCGATTACGAAGCACAGCTACTTGGTGCGTGATGTTAAGGATTTACCGCGTGTTATTAAAGAAGCTTTCCATATCGCCTCTACAGGTCGCAGAGGACCGGTATTGATTGATATTCCGAAGGATGTATCCAATGCAGAGGCACCGTTTTACTACCCGGAAAAGGTAGAGATTCGTGGATATCATCCAACTGTTCAGCCGAACAAGCTGCAGGTGGATCGGATGCTGGAGGCGATTGCTGAAGCTGAGCGCCCTATGATTCTTGCGGGCGGTGGGGTTGTGTACGCGGATGCGTCCAAGGAATTGCTCGAGTTTGTCGAGAAAACACAAATTCCAGTAACAACTACGCTGCTGGGATTGGGTGGTTTTCCAAGTGCAAATCCATTATGGTTGGGGATGCCGGGCATGCACGGAACATACGCGGCTAACCATGCGCTGCAAAATTGCGATTTGCTTATCGGTATCGGTGCAAGGTTCGATGACCGGGTAACGATGAAGGTAAACGGATTTGCGCCAAAAGCGAAAATCGTTCATATCGATGTGGATCCTGCAGAAATCGGTAAAATTGTAGAAACCCATATCCCTGTAGTTGGTGATATCAAAGCGGTACTGCAGCTTGCACTTCTGAAGGCGAGGAAATCGCAATCGGCTGCATGGATCGAGCACGTTCAAGCGGACAAAGCTAACCATCCACTGCGCTATATTGATTCAGATAAAGAGCTTAAACCGCAGCACGTCATTGAGATGATTCATGAAACAACCAACGGTGACGCAATTGTTACGACAGATGTAGGGCAGCACCAAATGTGGACAGCCCAATATTATAAGTTCAACAAGCCGCGCTCATGGATCACTTCCGGCGGTTTGGGCACGATGGGCTTCGGATTCCCTTCCGCGATTGGCGCTCAGATAGCTAACCCGGACCGAGTGGTTGTTTCCATTAACGGGGATGGCGGCATGCAGATGTGCTCGCAGGAGCTGGCGATTTGTGCGATTAACCAAATACCTGTTAAAATTGTAGTTATCAACAATCAGGTGCTGGGTATGGTACGCCAATGGCAGGAAATCATTCATGGCAATCGTTTCAGCCATATTGATCTGGCAGGCAGTCCTGATTTTGTTAAGCTTGCTGAAGCTTACGGTGTTAAGGGCTTAAGAGCAACGAATAAAGAAGAAGCCCGCCGCATGTGGCAGGAAGCATTGGACACCCCAGGTCCGGTACTCGTCGAATTTTTCGTCCGCAGGGATGAGAATGTGTATCCAATGGTTACACAGGGCTCGACGATAGATCAAATGATAATGGGGGATTCGGAATGAATCACAAACATACGATATCCGTTTTAGTGAATAACCAGCCTGGCGTTCTGCAGCGGGTGTCCGGCTTGTTCGGACGCAGAGGCTTTAACATTGAGAGCATCTCCGTAGGAGAAGCTGAGGAACAGGGCTTGTCGCGCATGGTTATTGTGACAACCGGAGACGATAAAACCTTGGAGCAAGTATCCAAGCAGCTATATAAGCTGATTGATGTCATTAAAGTTATCGATTTGAGCTCCAACCCGATGGTTGCGCGCGAGCTGGCCTTGATCAAAGTCAATGCAGACCCAAGCTTGCGTCCGGAAATTTTCGGATTAGTCGAAACGTTCCGTGCATCCGTTGTTGATATTAGCCCGTCGTCATTAATTATTCAGGTTGTTGGCGATGCCCTTAAGATTGAAGCTATGGCTGAGCTCTTGAAGCCTTACGGTATTCGTGAGCTTTCAAGAACAGGTGTTACAGCTATGGTTCGCGGCATCGTTAAGTAGTTCAAGCAAAAAGGATATCAAGCAAACCAAACAAGAAAAACAGCTTTGTGAGTGGGGGATCAAGTGGACCACTTGATTATGGACAGTGTGAACTTCACAGCTTGTTGTCCGTTTGATCGCCCACTCACAGGGTTTTAAATTAAAGGAGGCAATCATATCCATGGCAGTTACAATGTATTATGAAAAAGACGCTGATCTAGGCGCACTAAAAGGTAAAACAATCGCAATCATCGGTTACGGAAGCCAAGGCCATGCTCAAGCGCAAAACCTGCGTGACAGCGGTCTGAAAGTTGTTATCGGACTTCGTCCAGGTAAATCGTTTGATCAAGCGAAAAATGACGGCTTTGAAGTATTTACAGTTGCTGAAGCTACGAAATTGGCTGATGTTGTACAAATTCTTTTGCCGGATGAAACACAAGCTAGCACTTACAACAATGAAATTGAGCCTAACCTGAAAAAAGGCGCAGCACTCGTGTTCTCACACGGTTTCAACATTCATTTTGGACAAATTGTTCCTTCTGCTGATAAAGATGTATTCATGGTTGCACCTAAATCTCCGGGTCACATGGTTCGCCGTGTATACGTAGAGGGCTTTGGCGTACCTGGATTAATCGCAGTTTATCAAGATGCTTCCGGCAAAGCCAAGGATCTTGGTTTGGCTTACGCAAAAGGTATTGGCTGCACACGCGCTGGATTAATCGAAACTACATTCCGTGAAGAAACTGAAACGGATCTGTTCGGTGAGCAAGCTGTACTTTGTGGCGGTACAACTGCATTGGTTAAAGCTGGCTTTGAAACGCTGGTTGAAGCTGGCTACGAGCCTGAGATTGCTTACTTCGAGTGCTTGCACGAGTTGAAGCTGATCGTTGACTTGATGTATGAAGGTGGAATGGCTACAATGAGACATTCCATTTCCAACACAGCCGAGTATGGTGACTATGTAACTGGTCCTCGTATTGTGACTGAAGAAACCAAAAAAGAAATGAAGCGCGTATTGTCCGACATCCAACAAGGTAAATTCGCTCGCGATTTCATCTTGGAAAACCAATCCGGTCGTTCGTTCCTGACGGCAACTCGTCGTATCGAGTCCGAGCATCCGATTGAAAAAGTTGGTTCACAATTGCGTGAATTGATGCACTGGATTAAAAAGTAAGTCTCGTTCGTTGATTGGCATATACAGATAACTGAGGTCGGCTTGAAGATAATGGGAATGTTCGCGGCGGTAACTCCACCGGTTTTCTCAGCTTCGAGCCGTACCTTTTTCTGCTTAAAGGCGAAGTAAATTTTCTTCGGAAATTCAGCAATGCTTACGAAGTAAATTTTGCTGAAGCAAAATTCGGTAGATGCTTGCGATGCTAATTTTCTTCGAAAATTCAGCAATGCTTACGAAGTAAATTTTGCTGAAGCAAAATTCTTAGGAGGTGACCACCCATGAGAAAAATTTATATATTCGATACGACGCTGAGAGATGGAGAGCAATCCCCAGGCGTGAACCTGAACATGCAGGAAAAGCTGGAGATCGCACTGCAGCTGGAAAGGCTGGGTGTCGACCGGATTGAAGCTGGATTTCCTGCGGCATCTCCTGGTGACTTGGCGGGTGTGAACGCGGTAGCTCGTGCGATCAAGAATGCATCGGTTATCGGTCTGGCTCGCTCCCGTGAGCAGGATATAGATGCCGTACGTGAAGCGCTGAAGGGTGCTCAGGACCCATGTCTGCATTTGTTTTTGGCTTCGTCCCCCATTCATCGCAAGTATAAGCTGAAGATGAGCAAGGAGCAGATGCTGGAGACGGCGGATAAGGCGATCCGTTATGCGAAGAAGTATTTTGACAAAATCGAATTCTCGCCTGAGGATGCAGGCCGCACAGAGCTTGACTTCCTGTGTGAGGTCACTGCGATGGCCATTCGCGCGGGTGCAACGGTTGTTAATATTCCGGATACGGTAGGCTATTTGAATCCGAGTGAGTTCGGCAACATTTTTAAAGTGTTAAAGGAAAATGTACCGGATATTGAAAAGATTCAATTGAGTGCACATTGCCATGACGATTTGGGGATGGCGACTGCCAATGCGCTCGCAGCTGTATTGAATGGTGCCGATCAAATTGAAGGAACGATCAATGGTATCGGAGAACGTGCCGGTAATACCTCGCTGGAGGAAGTGGCCATGGCACTGGAAACGCGTCAGGACTTCTTTCAAGCCAAAACCTCGTTGGTGCTTGGTGAAATTGCACGTACCAGCCGTCTGGTCAGCAAGCTGACAGGTATGGTCGTACCTGGCAATAAAGCGATCGTTGGGGCTAACGCCTTTGCTCATGAATCCGGAATTCACCAGGATGGCATGCTGAAGGAAAAGACAACCTACGAGATTATGTCTCCGGAAATGATCGGTCTGAAGGAAAGCACGCTCGTGCTGGGCAAGCATTCCGGTCGTCATGCCTTCCGTGAAAAGCTGATTGATATCGGGTATGAGCTGTCGGATGAACAAGTGAATACCGCATTTTCCAAATTCAAAGATTTAGCTGATAAGAAAAAGGAAGTTTCAGACGAGGATATCCGTGCATTGATCGAAGAAAAGCTGATCGAAACACCGGAAGTATTCGCTTTGGATAACCTGCAGCTTTCCTATGGCAATCAATCCGTGCCAACAGCTACGATTCGTGTAACTACCTTGGATGGCGGCGCAGTGGAAGAGGCAGCAGTAGGTAATGGATCCGTTGATGCGATTTACAAGGCTATTGATAAGGTAACCAAGGAAGAGGTTGAATTGGAAGATTATTCGATCAAATCGGTTACTCAAGGCAAGGATGCACTGGGTGAGGTTCACGTGCTGATGCGTCAGGGGGATTACTCGGTTCAAGGCCGCGGAGTCAGCACAGATATTCTCGAAGCTAGTGCAAGAGCGTATATCGATGCCATTAACCGATTGATTGAAAAACGTAAAACGCCTGCCCGCACACGAAACAGTCGTGATAATGTAACCTTGATCTAAAAGCAACGCATAATAGTAAGTAATTATGGCGTTACAAACCGATACATTCCATCATCTAATAACATTCTGCTGCAGTGCTTTATGGCTTGCAGTGGAATGTTTATTTGTTATACAGCAAAGTGAGTCACAGCCCACTGGGAATATTTAAAAGAAGGAATCTTTTTGTGCCTGCCGAATTGGATTAGGATAACAGGTATTTGTCGAATCCACTTAGACACACTGAAGGAGGAGTTGTTCCTTGAAATCGCAAACGAGTCTTGTCAAATATATGCTGCTGCTTTCTTTGGTTCTGATCCTGGGTTGTGCCAGTCTGGTGTTACCACCGCGCCAGGTTGCTGCTGCTGCTTCTTACAGCTATGAGGCGGCTCCCCAAGAGATTGTAGGAGTGACCAAGCCTACGATAACCTTTTATTTTAAAACGACCATGACAGCCATTCCCGTGTACACGATGTATTTGAATGGTGAACCCGTGACGGCTTCTTATGATAAAGACAAAGGTACTTTCACCTATACTCCCGACTATAGTTTGAAGCCGGGCTTGCAAAATGTGCGTATGTCCATTTCTTATAAAGGATATGAGCCTGTTGAGGCATCATGGACGTTTACAGTTGCTCAGGACGCTATTAGCGATTTCACTGCCGCCGACCCGGAGCAACTGGAGGGATTTGCCGCGCTTAATGATTACAGGCTGCTCTATGGATTGCCTACCGTCAAGATGAATGGTCGTCTGAATGCCAGTGCCACTGCGCATGCCAAGTATTTGGATGCCAATAAAATTCAACAAAGTCCGGATAGCATGGAAAGCCTGCATGAGGAGAATCCGGCCAAAAAAGGATTTTTTGGCAAATCCCCATTAGAGCGCGGCGCATACTTTGGATACACATCAGGAGTCGGAGAAGATGCTGCACTTTATTCCGGTACTATCAGTCAAGTCGTCGATGTCTTATTTGATGCTCCTTACCATAGGGATCCGTTTTTGAACCCGTACATCAAGGAGGTGGGGGTTGGCAGGGTTGGCGACTATACGATTATAGAGTTTAGCTCGGAGTCGGATACTGCTGACAAGCTGGTCGTTTCACCGGTTGAAGGGGATCGGTACGTGCCTACCTCGTTTAAAGGTGACGAGCAGCCCGATCCATTGCGAGTTCATTCTGCACAAACGTATCCTGTTGGTTATCCAATCATGGCACAATATTACGGCTCAGATGTGAAGAAGGTTAAGCTTCTGAGTGCGGAACTGCTGGATAGCAGTCAAAAACCGGTTGATCTGCTTATAAATACACCCGATAATGATAGTGATTTGACAAACGGAGTGATTGTTTTACCTCGCCAGCCGCTTCAGTTCGATACGGCCTACCATGTGAAGCTCAGCCTTCAAGTGACTCATCGTGATGGCAGTACGAAAACGGAAGTCAAGGAATGGGACTTTTCAACGGAGCCTGCCAACCAGATTGGCAAGAAGAAGCTGCACCAGAATGCGGCTGTGTACAGGCAGAGCTACCTCACGCTTAATCCTATATCGCATACAGCCAGCTTTGGGCTGAATGCCAACAGCTATCAGGTCGATGGCATTGATTTTCCGATGAATCTGTCACCTGCTATTGTCGAAGGCTCTTCTTACTTATATATTCGTGATCTGGCTGCAGCTCTTGGGGCGTCCGTAGAGTGGAATGATCAGCTGCATGCCGCTGTTTATACAAAGAAGGGCTTAAAAGTCACCTTGTATACGACTAGCAATGAATATGAGATCAATGGGGTAACGTGGAAAACAGACACTCCTGCAAAGCTGATCGGAGAAAGCACCATGGTACCGGTTCGCCTGCTGGCAGAGGTACTGGGGGCAAAAGTTGATTATTTGGATACGACCCGAACGGTAAAAATCACGTATTAATGCTGCTTCTTTCCCATCCAGTATTCGTTCTGTTGCTCATTATTACTCGCTGATTATTTATAATTATATAGGCAAGTGTACTAGCCTTCAGATAATCTGGAGGCTTTTTGTGGATACATTCAGGCAGCAACCTGTTTATGAATCTGAACATACATGTAAAATTAAGGGAAAAATAGCATGATTTTAGAGATAAATCTTGTATAATGAGGATGAGAGGAATGCTCTGATTATTTTCGTATAACCTTGAAAAAGTAAACATACATTCTTTATTTTTATGTCTATACCATGCAGCGGACATGAGCTTAGAATGAAATCAAACTGATCTTACAGGGGGGAGTTGAAGCATGTACAGCACTAGATATTCAGTTTTGTTTCTGGCGGTATCCCTGATAAGCATAGTTGCTGCTTGCGCAAACAAATATGATGCTTCTTCAATCGGTCAAGGGTTTGTAGTTGATCGAAGGTCTGACCACGGCGGAGTTACCCTGTCGCTCCAAACACTCCAGTCAGATAAAAATTCCCCTTCCTATTTAATCGAAGAAAAAATCGTCAATGATTATATGCAAATTCATCCCAATATTACAATTGAATTTGATCGTCTGAACACCGAGCAGCAAAAAAATAAGCTGAAAGCACAAGCCGCTTCCGGTGAAGTAGCCGATATTACGATGGTGAATCCAGGAGCCCAAATGAAGCCGTTTGTTGATAGTGGGGTGTTTGCCCCATTAGAGGATATCCTGGAGGATGAATTAAAGGCTACCTTCCAAGGCGGTGTGCTCAACTATTATACGTTTGATGGTAAAGTGTATGCGCTGCCATATAATCTGAACATTGCCGGAATCTTTTATAACAAAGAAATATTTGCCAAAGCAGGCTTGAGCTTTCCCAAAACCTTCGAGGAATTAATCGAGGTTACCAAGCAGCTCAGAGCCAAAGGCGTCACGCCGATAGCCATCGGTGCCAAGGATCGTTGGACAACTTCGTTTCTGTTTATGAATATTTTGCAGCGGCTTAACGGTGGTCCCGGTTTTCTGCAGGATGTCATTAATAACAAAAGAAACTTTAATGATCCAGTCTTTGTTCATGCTGTTCAGAAGCTGCAAGATTTGATTCAGGCAGGTGCTTTTGATGAAGGAGCGACATCAGTCGATTCTTTAACCGCCTCCAATTTATTTCGAACCGGGAGGGCGGCTATGTATTACATAGGCACCTGGGAGGTACCCAAAATTGAAACCCGGCCAGATAAAGAAAAAGTGGGATTCATGAAATTTCCTACGGTGGAGGGGAAAGGTGATCCCAATGATTTCATGATTGCACCTGGAACGGCGTATGCGTTATCTGCCAAAAGCAAAAATTTGGAGGAAAGCAAACGATTTTTGAAGTATCTCATGATGAATTATCCGACAATAGCTTTCAAGATGAATGCGGCAGTAGGCCTCAGCCAAAAAGTGAAGGGTGACTTTAACGCAGCCAGCTACTCTCAATTGCAGATAGATACTCTGAATATGTTTAAGGATATCCAAGGCGGGGAAATGAATTTTGACAATGTGATCATTCCAGCCGTTGCTCAAACCCATTTGGATCAGCTGCAAAATCTTTTTGTACAGCATATGAAGGCCGAGGATGTGGCCAAAGAACATCAGGTTTCATGGGAACTCAATACAAAACGAAAATGACACAGAGTTTACGAATGTGAAGTAAGTTTTCTACGAAAACAAAGCAGATGCTTACGAAGTAAGTTTTCTACGAAAACAAAGCAGATGCTTACGAAGTAAGTTTTCTACGAAAACAAAGCATATGCTTACGAAGTAAGTTTTCTACGAAAACTCTAAGGAGGGACTTTCATTGAAAAAATTTCGCTGGAACACCATCAGCGTAAGATTGTTCATTTGGTTCCTCTTCTCTACGCTGTTTCTTGTCCTGCTATTGGCTAGCATTTTTTATACATACAGTACCAATCAAATGAGCTTGAGAATTGCCGAGATCGCCAGGAAAAATGTGTCTCAGGCTGCGGATAATTTCAATTTGCTGGCACAAGGCTACAGCAGCTTGTCCAAGTCAATTACAGCGAGCTCTGATGTGCAGCGGGTTCTTGCAGAAGAAGAAACGACCCCAGCTTTGCAGCTCATCAACAACCGAACGATTATTAATGTACTGGAAGCGGCATTTTATAGCAGGAATGACCTTGTTGGCATTCACATTATTACCAATGGGGGCAAGGTGTACAGCTACGAAGCGGCAACTCACCCTTATGTGACTAATCCTTTGGAAAGCACCTGGTATGATGAAATCCGGCATTCTCAGGGTGAGCTGTTATGGTTTGGTATGAAAAAACCAACCTTGACCGTGCAAGACCAGCCGGTCTTTTCGTTTGGTAGGCTGATTTATGACCTGTATTCCCGCGAGCCTATCGGAGTTCTGCTTATTGAAGCCAGTCCTCGTCCTATACTTTCGACCTTGAGCAATCTTCATATGGGAGCAGGCAGTCTGGCCTTCATTATGAAGCCGGCCGATACACGCTATCCGGGAATGCCTAATAACAACGAAATATTGGCTGAGTCCGGGCGAAGCAGTGAGCAGTTTCCAGAAATCGATCTTGTGCTCAAGGACAGAGAAGCAGTGCGAATGTCCAAGCAGGTCGATACAGACCCGGAGCATTTGATCGTCATGGAGGGGCAGCCTAATTTGAAATGGGTGATTGTCAGTGTCACACCCAAATCCAATTTTCAGGTACAGCTGCAGGAGGCGAATCGTTATTTTCTTATCGTTCTCTGCTTTTTGCTATTGGCCGCGGTCATTTTGGCGACGATTATGTCACGATCCATATCAGCTCCTATTATTCGACTGGTTCGAGAGATGAAGGCACTGGAGCGGGGTCAATTAAATACGATTGTCGAAATACGTTCCTTTGAAGAAATGAATTATTTGGTAGCGAATTTTAATCAAATGGTTAGTCGAATCAAGCAGCTCGTTGACAGGGTTCGAATTGTGACAGCCAGTGAAAAAAATGCACAGCTCTATGCACTGCAATCTCAGGTAAACCCCCATTTTTTATACAACACATTGGATATGATTTATTGGGAGCTGGATGACAGGAAAAATGATAAATTAGGGGATGTTATATTAGCACTTTCTAAAATGTTTCGCTACAGCAGCGAATGGCTGCATTCAGACGTCACTTTGCAGGAGGAACTGGATCAAACCTACAATTATTTGCACATCATTCAAGCCCGCTCGGGCGGACGTTTGCAAATTGATCTGAATATTCCTGATGAGTGGCTGCAGGTTCAAATTCCGAAAATGACGCTCCAGCCGCTGATTGAAAATGCCGTAATCCACGGCCTATCGAAATTAGATCGACCGGGTTTGATTGGTGTTCATATGGAAATAGGCGAGCAAGACTTACAAATACGTATCCAAGACAATGGAGATGGCATTCCCTCTCCCAAGCTCATCGATCTGCAAAAGACACTAGAAAAAGTCATGCTGCTTGAATTGCATCACTTCGAGGAGGAAGAGAAAAATTATCGGATTATGGAACAGGCCAATCCGGTCGGAACGGCAAGTGCTGGTATCGGCTTGGTGAACGTTCATCGCAGGCTTGTGCTGAAATTCGGTGTCTTATACGGTTTGCAAATCGCAAGCGAGCAAGGCAGCGGAACTACCATTACGATTACTCTCCCAAAAGCTATTCCTGTTTCTTCGATGGTTCTTGATCCTGTTAGGAGTGGAGGGGCGTTATGAATATACTTGTTGTGGATGATGAAAGATCGATTCGTGATGGCTTTAAGAGAACGCTCGACAAGGCGTACCCGCATATGAATGTTATGACAGCTGAGTCCTGCCAGGAAGCGATCCGTGTGCTGCTGAGTGAGCGTATTCACATTCTGCTGCTTGATATTATGATGCCGGCAATGGACGGGCTGGAGCTGCTGGCAGCCCTGCGGGAATCGCACCTAAGCACCAAGGTGGTCATTATATCAGCCCATTCCAAATTTGCGTACGCTCAGGAAGCACTGCGCTTAGGGGTCAAGGATTATGTGGTCAAGCCGGTCGGCAAGGAGCCGTTGATCAAGATCATCTCTATGCTGGAAAATGAATGGATAGAAGAAATGAGGGATTTATCGGAAAAGGATTTGATTCATTTAAATTTGAACTATTTGAGGGAGGCTGTATTTCGCCGCTGGGTTCGCGGACTCGATATCGGCAGATTTGACTTATCGCGATTTGTTGAAAGCCATCCTCGATTTCATCTTGTATTTGTTCAATTGGAAACGAATCAGGATATTTCTTTAAAACACTTTGTGATCGAAAATGTTTTGTCCGAATGGTTTGAAATGAACGGAAACGGTTTTATCGTCAGCCTGGAAGGCAATATTCTGGTGGGAGTCGTGACACTGCGGGAGGATACCGGAATCTGTGCATTTGAGGAGGGGGCTAGAACACATCTTGACCAATGCTTAAAGGTGCCTTATCAGATGGTTGTTAGTCGGCTGCTGAGCGATTTTCATTCCATTCCCGATGAAATTAAAAACCTGCAGCTCAACGGATTTGCAGCCTTGAAGAAGGATGCGCCAGCAAGCAAGAATGACGAGACTATCAATATTGCACTTCAATATATTCGGGGGCACTTTCAGGACACCTTGTCACTTGAAAAAGTAGCCTCCATTGTCTATTTAAATCCGATTTATTTTAGCCAGCTGTTTAAGCAAAAGACAGGAATCGGCTACAAGGATTACGTGACCCAACTGCGAATGGAAAGAGCCAAGGAGCTGCTGGCTAATCGGGGTCTAAGGGTTACGGATGTCGCCAGACTCATCGGCTACGACGATCTTCGTCATTTTACACAAGTGTTCCGCAAAAATTATCATTGTACGCCAACCGAATATCGAAACGAGCTTACATGAAGGGGGATTTTCATTCAAGCCCGCTCCGATTCATGAACAATTTCATTGAAAAAACAAACCAAACTCCTTTAGTTTGTGTCCTATACCAGGCTGGAGGGATCCCGTACAATAACAGAGAAAGCAATAATATGACATTAAAAATCATATTTGGAATTAATAGCGCTTTCAAAACTAAGGTACGGAGGGGAAAACAATGAGGCTCAACAAAATGTCCAGCTTGATCTGTGCATTCGTACTCACGCCAGCTCTATTGATAGGCTGTAGCTCGGTCACACCACCACCAGCGGCTACGAACCAGCCTGTCAAGCAGGAACCCGCTAAACCCGCAACACCGGCGGTCACACCACCTGCGCCTGCAGCAGCTGCTCCAAGCGGGGATGCGAAGGAAACGCCAAGAAATGAGACTTTGTACATTAATGGTCTGCAATGGGGAGCGCCAACCAACTTCAATTTATTGAGCGGTAATCCTGCGTTTCCGATCAACTACGGCAACTCCCGGGAACTGATCTACGAAACCTTGTTTATGATCAACATGCTTGATGGCAAGCTTGAGCCCTTGCTTGGAACCAAATATACCTGGACTGATGATTTTACAATGAAGGTTGAATTGAATAAGGATGCCAAGTGGAGCGATGGGAAGCCGTTTACCTCTGATGACGCTGTCTATACGTATATGCTTGGAAAGAAGTATCAGGTGAACTGGAGCAGCTTTTGGACATTCCTGGAGGATGTTACTGCCGATGGTCCAAATGCGTTCAATATTAAGCTGAAGAAAGACAATCCTAATAAGCTTACGGTACTGGACAGTATTGATCTGATCCCAATGCTCCCTAAGCATATCTGGGAGGAGATTGAAAAGAAATCGAATAATGATCTGGCAACGATCCGCAAAGAATTCAATGCAAGCCCTGTAGGTACCGGTCCTTATAAAATGTATTTCTATAACGATCAGAAGATCACCATTGCCAGAGACGACAATTACTGGGGTAAAGCCCTGTTCGGCGGAAAGCTGGCTGCACCGAAGTATATCACTCATGTGATCTATAAGGATAATGCTGCAGGCGATCTGGCTTTCAAAAGCGGCCAGGTTGACGTATCCCAGCAGTTCATTCCTCAGGTTTGGAACATGTGGAAGGATGGCGCTCCCGTCAAAACCTATATGAAGGATGCTCCGTATTATTTGCCGGGCTCTATACCTTCGATTTTCTTCAATATGTCGAAAAAAGGTCTCGACAATGTCGATGTAAGAAGAGCCATTGCGATGGCAATCGATTATAAAAAAGTATCCGATCTGGCCATGAGCGGTTATTCTGCTGCGATGAAGCCATCGATCACTTTGGATTCGGATGCTGAGAAAAAATTTGTTGATCAGGACGCGATCAAGTCACTCCAGTGGACAACGGATGTAGCAGGAGCCAATGCGCTGCTGGATAAAATCGGCGCCAAAAAAGGTACGGATGGCATTCGTGTACTGGACGGAACCCGACTCGGACCCTATGATGTTGAGTGTCCTTACGGCTGGTCGGACTGGAACGCATCGCTCGAAATTGTCGCGCAAAATGCGAAAGCGATTGGTATTGAAATCAGAACCAAATTCCCGGAACAGCCTGTGTGGAATAACGATCTGCAAACAGGTAAATTCGATATCATCATGAATACACCAGCGGGTGGAATCAGCCCAAGCCAGCCATGGAACCGTGCAAGAACGATTATGTATTCCAAAGGTGTAGCAGCAGCTGGTGAAATGGCGTTCTGGAACTGGGGACGTTATAAGAACGAACAAGCGGATCAAATAATCGACAAAATCCCAACGATCTCGGATGAGGCTCAAGTGAAGGCTCTGTATACGGAGCTTACCAAGATATGGCTCAAAGACATTCCATCGATTCCTTTGATGTACAGACCTTGGGTGTTCCATACCGTTAATGAATCGATATGGAAGGGATTCCCCGCCCAAGGAGATGGCAGTAACATTCCTCCGCAAATCGCGATAGACGGGGCCGGTATAAAGGCTTTGTATCAGATTCACAACTAATCAGTAGACAGGTTTGTGGCAACATCATAAGCTGGGGGCCTATATTTGGTTGAATAACCCGAATATAGGCTTCTTTCTAACCGGTCCCGATATGAATATCCGCTGAGGAGCGTGTAAACTGTGAACGCTTACACCAAGTATTTTATCAATAAATTTTTCTGGTATTTTCTTACCCTGGTTATCGCGGTTACGTTGAATTTTGTTTTGCCAAGACTGGTACAGGGAAATCCGATCAGCAGCATCGCTTCGCAAATGACGCAGGGCATGACGGACAGCGACAGCATCAAAAAAGTATATGAAACCTTTACTATCGAATTCGGTATCGATAAGCCGCTCGGTACACAGTTTATAATCTATGTCAAAAATTTGCTCACTGGCAATTTGGGTACCTCCTTTGGACTTTATCCGAAAAAAGTTACCGATATTTTGGCATCGGCCATTCCGTGGACCTTGGCACTGCAGCTTCCAGCGATCCTGACTGGATGGATCATCGGTAATATCCTTGGAGCTGTTGCAGCTTATAAAAAAGGTGTCTTCGATAAAGCACTCTTTCCGATTGCACTGTTTGTCAACTCGATTCCATTCTTTACGCTGGCCATCATTATGCTCTATGTTTTTGCACTTAATCTCAAATGGTTTCCCTTATCGGGTGGCTATGATTTCCAGATGATCCCGCAGCTGTCCTGGGATTTTATCGGCTCCGTGATTCGGCATCACACACTCCCTTTTCTGTCGATTGTGTTGGTAACCATTGGCGGCCAAGCGATAGGCATGAGAGAAATGTCCATATACGAATTGAATGCGGACTATGTCATGTATAGCAAATTGTTAGGCATTCGCGATTCCAAGATCGCCCAATATGTGTTTAAGAATGCGATGCTGCCTCAAATTACCGGATTGGCTCTGTCGATAGGAACGATGGTCGGCGGATCATTGATTTGTGAAATTGTGTTCAGCTATCCGGGAATTGGAACCTGGCTGTTTACTGCGATCCGGCAATTGGATTATCCGTTAATTTCCGGCTGCACCTTAATTATTGCCTTTACGGTTCTGGTGGCGAACTTCCTGATAGAGATCGTATATGGCATTGTTGACCCCCGAATCAAGGCGGCTCAAATGGAGGAAAATTAAGATGAATCATTCCGTGAAAATATTGCTAAAATCGCCCAAGTTTGTTTTCGGGACCAGTGCCTTGTTGCTGATGCTTGCTCTTGTCCTCATCTATCCATTGATTAATAGAAACGATCCTTTGGAAATGATGGCACTCGCTTTTCAGCCTCCTGATTCCACGCTGTTACTTGGCTCGGATAACTTTGGGCGAGATTTGTTTCTTGAGCTCATGTACGGTATTCGGACCTCTGTGCGTGTAGGTCTGATCGCAGGCATCTGCGCTACCGTAATTGGATTGATTATGGGATTGCTAGCAGGTTATATCGGAGGTTTGGTCGATAATATCCTCACGGCCGTCACCAATATTTTTATCGTTATTCCTTCTTTTATTATATTGATCCTGATTTCCGTAAGCATCAATTCCCGAAGCTCGCTGGTCACCGCAATTATTATCGGGATTACGAGCTGGCCATGGACAGCTAGAGCAGTTCGTGCGCAAACCAGCTCATTAAGAAACAGGGATCATGTGAATATAGCCAAAATTTCCGGTCACAGCACACCGCGGATTATCATTTTTGAAATTCTTCCTTATATCGCGTCTTATGTGGTGATGGCTTTCGTCCTGCAGACGGCATCCGGCATTTTGTCAGAGGCCTCCATATCCATGCTGGGGTTAGGACCTTACAATACGATTTCGCTTGGCATTATCATGAACTGGGCATTGACCTTTGAAGCTCCGGTAGCTGGAGCCTGGTGGGCTTTCATCCCGGCTGCTTTTTCCATTGCGATCATTACCTTTTCGCTTTTTATGATGAATACAGGGATGGACGAAATTTTCAATCCCAAGATAAGGAGCTGACGGGCCATGAGTACCAATATTCTGGAAGTAAAAGGTCTCAAAACCTATTATAAAACCCGGCTTAAAGAAAATGTGTATGCGGTTGACGGCGTTGACTTTGTGCTGGAGGATGGTAAAACACTGGGAATCGCCGGGGAGTCAGGGTGCGGCAAATCGACCTTGGCTTTAAGCTTGATGGGTATGTATTTGCCCCCGCTTAACTATAACAGCGGCTCGATTATTATTGATGGAACCGACATTACAAAGCTGAACACAAGCCAGCTGCGGACACAGGTATTGGGAAGAGAAATCGCGTATATTCCCCAAGCTGCTATGAATGCATTGAATCCTACACTTAAGATTATTCGTTTTATTGAAGATATGATGAAGGTGCACCGGCCGGAATTATCCAGGAAGCAGGTATGGGATATGGCAGCTGAACGGTTCGAAACCTTGAATCTGACGTCCAAGGTGTTGAATTCGTATCCGAATGAATTGTCAGGCGGCATGAAGCAAAGAACCGTCATCGCAATTTCATCGATTCTCAATCCGAAGGTGCTCATTGCCGACGAACCGACCTCAGCGCTTGACGTAACGTCACAGAAGGCCGTCATCAAGCTGATGAAGGACTTGTTGGACAAAAAGTTTATTCGATCTCTCGTGTTCATCACCCATGAATTGCCCTTGTTGTATCATGTGACGGACGATATTGTTGTGATGTACGCTGGAGAAATCATTGAGAGAGGCACAGCCAAGCAAATGGTGTTCGATCCTTTGCATCCCTATACGAAAAAGCTGATGGGCTCGATCATCGTTCCTGAAGAGGGGATGAAGGGCCATAAGCTTGAAGCGATTCCAGGAGCACCGCCGAATCTGAAAAATGTGCCCCCAGGCTGCCGGTTCGCTGAACGCTGCTCTTACGCAACAAGAGAATGCAAAGAAGGCAAGATTGACAATAAAATCGTGGATGAGCGGATTTACCGCTGTATATATGATGCCAAGACTTTGCGCAAGTGGTATGAAGACGAGCAGGAAGTCAAGGGAGTGATCGCATAATGATTCAGAATAAGATCCTGATCAGTGGCACTCATATGAGCAAGGTGTTTGGCTACGGATTAAACAAGACAACGGCCGTCAATGACGTCAGCTTTAAATTCCATGAAGGTGAAATTATTTCCATCGTTGGGGAAAGCGGCAGCGGGAAAACGACATTGGCCAAGGTAATTATGGGTCTGTTGAAGGAAACCAGCGGTGAAATCGAATATAAAGGCAAGCCAAGAAAGCTTAAAAGCCATAGGGATCGGAAAGAGTATTGGAAGGACATTCAGGCAATTTTCCAGGATCCGTTCTCTTCCTTCAATATTTTTCATAAAGTCGATAAATTATTAATGGACTGTATTAAATTGCAGGGGCTAAAGCTATCGAAGGATGAGCAATTTTTGAAAATGAAAGAGGCTTGTTCCTTCGTCAATCTGAAATTTGAGGAATTGTATAATAAATATCCGTTTGAGCTCTCAGGGGGTCAAATGCAGCGTCTCATGATCGCCAGGATTTTCATGATGCATCCCAAAGTGTTAATTGCCGACGAGCCCACTTCGATGGTGGACGCTTGTTCCCGCTCCACGATTCTCGACATGCTGATGAAGCTGCGTAATGAAAACAATATGACGATCATTTTCATTACCCACGACGTCGGACTGGCTTATTACGTAAGCGACACTATTTATATTATGGAGAAAGGTAAAATCGTGGAAAGCGGCAATGCGGAGAAGGTGATTCTGAATCCTCAGCATAAGTATACCCAACAGCTGATCTCGGATGTTCCCAAAATTCATGAGGCTTGGAACTTGGGTTGAGAAGCAGTGCGGATACGGTAGAAACATAGATTGTTAAGGAAAACCAAACATCATTGCGCTGTTTGGTTTTTAATTTTGTTGATTTACAGACTCATTGTTTTTACCTATGAAGATCATAGCTTTTATATCTTTGTAATGGAGGCCTGAATATGGTACAAAGAAGAGTATAATACATGAATTATGGGAGTGAACCTACAATGGCAGATGTTAAAAAAATCGCAGTAATCGCTGGAGACGGTATCGGACCTGAGGTTGTTGCCGAAGCATTAAAAGTATTGAAAAAAACCGAGGAAGTATTTGGCTACCGTTTTGAAACGGAGCATGGCTTATTCGGTGGTATCGCAATCGATGAAAAGGGAACTCCGCTTCCGCAGGAAACCTTGGAGCTTTGTAAAAAAGCGGACGCTGTGCTTCTGGGTGCCGTAGGCGGTCCAAAATGGGATAATAACTCAAAGGAATTACGTCCGGAAACAGGACTTTTGGGTATCCGTAAGGAGCTTGGCTTATTCTCAAATATTCGCCCTGCTGTTATTTTCGACTGCTTGAAGGATGCTTCCACTTTGAAGCCGGAGGTTCTGGAAGGAACGGACCTGATCGTAGTTCGTGAATTAACAGGTGGGATTTATTTTGGTGAGAAATTCCGTCGCGAAGGCGCAAACGGTCAAGAAGCTGTAGATACATGTGTGTATAACGTAGTCGAAATCGAGCGTATTGCCCGTCAAGCGTTTGAAATCGCTCAAACTCGCAGCAAAAGACTGGCTTCGGTTGATAAAGCCAACGTGTTGGAAACGTCCCGTCTGTGGAGAGAAACCGTTATTCGTATTTCCGCTGACTATCCAGATGTAGAGCTGGAGCACATCCTGGTTGATAACTGTGCTATGCAGCTGCTGCGTCGTCCTTCAAGCTTTGATGTTATCGTTACGGAAAATATGTTTGGCGATATTTTGAGTGATGAAGCAGCTATGCTGACGGGTTCAATCGGTATGCTGTCTTCCGCTTCGTTGGGTGAGGGTGCGTTTGGATTGTACGAGCCGGTACATGGATCCGCTCCTGATATCGCAGGTCAAGGCATTTCCAATCCGATCGCAACCGTGCTTTCCGTTGCTTTAATGTTCCGTTTGACGTTTGGCTACCATGATGCTGCTGAAGCTATCGAACGCGCAGTTAAAGAAGTTCTGGATGCAGGACACCGTACAGGTGATATTGCAGTCGATAAGAGCAAAGCGATTGGTACAACAGCAATGGGTGATTTGATCATCAACGCAATCAGAAAATAATTTATGTCACAGATTATAATAATTATAAAATAATAATCGTTTTAATATTGACTTTGAACAGACCAAATGTTACGATTTTAAGTGAAAAAATCATACAATTCCGGGAGGTAATAAGAAGATGGCAGAACGTTTAGTAGGTAAGCAAGCTCCTGATTTTACGCTAGAAACCGTATCAGGCGATGGTGCTGAGTTCGGTAAAGCTTCTTTATCCGATTACAAGGGCAAATGGTTGGTATTGTTCTTCTATCCACTCGATTTCACATTTGTATGCCCAACGGAAATTACAGCTCTGAGCCATGCTTATGAAGACTTCCAAAAGTTGGATACTGAAGTATTAGGCGTATCCATTGACAGCATTCATTCCCACCGTGCATGGATCAACACACCAGTAGACAGCAATGGTCTTGGCAAGTTGAATTTCCCATTAGGTGCGGATATTACGAAAAAGGTTGCACGCGATTATGGCGTATTGATCGAAGAAGAAGGTATCGCGCTTCGTGGTCTATTCATCATCAACCCAGAAGGCGAATTGAAATATCAAGTAGTTAACCATAATGATGTAGGCCGCAGCGTGGAAGAAACCTTCCGTGTATTGGAAGCTCTTCAATCCGGTGGTCTGTGCCCGATGAACTGGAAAAAAGGCGACAAGCATCTGGTTGCCAAGTAAGCTTACGATTCGGACTTACTTACTCATCATTCAAAAAATCCCTTTAGTCTGCTATACTGCAGCTAAAGGGATTTTTGTATTGGAAGCGGCATAGGCTTACGAAGTCAGTTTTGCTTTGCAAAACTTTTAGGAGGAACAACATAGTGGAAATCGAACAAACCTTGAAGTACAGCGAGAATCACGAGTGGGTTCGTGTCGAGCGCAATTTGGCCGTAATTGGCATGACGGATTTTGCCCAGGAGGAGCTGGGTACGATCGTATTCGTGGAGCTTCCAGAGGTCGGCGATCTGTTGAAGGCAGGCGAACCGTTTGGCAGTATGGAATCCATCAAAACCGTATCGGAAATGTACGCGCCCCTATCGGGTAAAGTCGTAGATATTAACCGTAAGCTACAGAAGGATCCCGGAGCGATCAACATCTCGCCCTATGAAGGCGGCTGGATGATTGTTATCGAGGTGGCTGATGATGCAGAGCTTGAGCAGCTATGGGATTATGACAAGTATCAGGATACTTACATACGATCATAAATAGTTGAGTTTGCTTACGAAGTAAGCTTCCTCCGGAAGCTCAGAATATGCTTACGAAGTAAGCTTCCTCCGGAAGCTCAGAATATGCTCACGAAGTAGGCTTCCTGCGGAAGCCCAGAATATGCTTACGAAGTAAGCTTCCTCCGGAAGCTCTTAGGAGGTTCTAATGAAGATTGTTGTCGGATTGGACGGAGGGGGTAGTCACACAAGGGCAATAGCTGTAGATGTGACTGGACGGGTTGTTGCTTATGTGGAACGCGGAGGCGCTAATCCTAATCATAATCCGGATGCAAAAGAAAACGTAAGAGGAGCAATAGCAGCTGTCATAGCTGAGGCAGGGTGTTCAGAGCAGGATGTGGTTGGTTTGGCAGCAGGGTTTGCTGGATTGGATAGGGCAGAGGATCTGGTCTGGGCAGAGCAATATATCAATCAGAACGGCTTGACCTGCCCGCGAAAGGCAGTTAATGATGCTGTTATTGCGCACATAGGTTCTCTGCGTAATCAGACAGGAATTATTGTGATATGTGGAACGGGTTCCGTGGTGTTCGGTATTAATGAAGCTGGTGAGCACGTGCGAAATTATGAATATCATCATTATGCAGCAACAGCCGCTCGTCATTTAGCTTATAATACCATGTTCAGGATGATTGCCGGAGATGTGTTGAAAGAGGATCAGGTGCTGATTGATCAGATATTGCTATATTGGCAAGTGGGACATATTATGGATTTGGCAGAGCTAGCCAAGAACGGCTTTATTACTGATTCCAAAGAGCGAAATCATCGCTTTGGAGGAATGGCTCCTCTCATCACAGAAGCAGCGCTGCAAGGAATACCACTAGCCTGCTCTGTATGCGATAATGCGGCTCGCGAGATCAGCATCGGGATACGTTTGATCGGTACCAGCTTTTCTGCAGAGGCCATACCGGTAGCATTAATCGGCAGCGTAGCACAAAGCACTTATATAGCTGCTGGGATAAGCAAAGAGCTGAGGAGTGAGACAGTCCGCCGCTACCAAGTCAAGAAACCAGAAATGTCACCAACTATGGGGGCTGTATTGATGGCAATGGGATTGGCAAATATCAATATCGACGAGCTTATGATTAACAAGTTGAAGGAGTATCGGCAGAATTGATGCCAATACAGTGTTAAGCCAGTCTATCATCCCAAAAAAACAAGGAACCGAGGGCAAGATTCCCTGAGTTCCTTGTTTTTATTTTCCGGATAGCTTTTTAAACTTCTCTCTGTATTTCACAACAGTCAGCACATAGGTTGCATGTGACCAGGTAAGCGGTGCTACCGATACGGGGCCTCCATCAAATGGATCCAGCTGTTCAGGTAAAATTCCGCTCTCAATCGCATGCTTGACGACCCATTCGAGTGTACGGCGCGGAGCTTCCAGCTCGACTAACGACTTTGCACATTCGATCTCCCATTCGGCGATCCACAGCGTACAGATTATCCACGGATTGCCGGGCACCTTTTCAATGTCAGAGGAGCGTTGGAAATAGTAATCGTGATAGTAACGGGCTACGCCGCCGATATCGGTTTTGATCGTCAGCTTTTCTTTGTTGGCCTGCATCGTTTTGACGACACGTTCATCATCAGCTGGCAGCACCCCAAATTCGAAAATGCCGTAGACACTGCTTTCATAAGTCAGGTCCTTGACCCATTGGTCGTTTTCCTGATGCATGCCACGGACGAAGCGCTGCTCTTCTTCATCCCACAAATGCTTGAGCATGCCTGATTTAATCCGCTCTGCCGTATGCCGGTAGCGGCTGCTGCGCTCCTCATCACCGAACAAGCTGCAGAAATTGGCAGCGGCGATCAAACCGCCATAAACTGCGGAGGTTGTAAATGTAAATATACCGTACCTTTCCTCCCATAAATCGTAGCTGGGCTTAGGCAGATTCAAATCCTGATCAATGTAGCTGGACATAAACCGTGCCGCGCGGCGGATCAAGGTCCGATACAACGACTGCGGAAGCTCCAGCACACCATGCTTCTCAAAATCTTTCCAGAGTGCGAACAGGACAAGCGCGGTTTCATCCTCCTGAATAGGAAGCTGCTCGTTACCGGCATGAATATAAGGATGCCAGCTGGAGCCTACGGTTCCATCAGGGTTGTATTTATGGTGCAGGTAACCTTCCGGTGACAGCACGTTGGCACAGAAATGGAAAAACGGTGTAATCATGCCCTGATAACCGGCCATCGACATGGCGTAAGCGATTAATGCGCCGTCTCTTGGCCACATGTAGCTGTAATGATCACGATTGCTGTGCATGATGTCAGAATCGTTAGCTGCGATAATCGCGCCGTTGACGTCCGTCTGCGTACGGACAATCAGCAGGCTATGCTTGTACATGCGAATAACCTCGGCAGGCAAATCGCCGTAATCCTGCTCCGATTTGTTCACCCAACGCTGCCAGTACACTTTAATGCGATCCAGCAGCTTGCCGGGATGGCTGTCTTTTACGTAGCTATCGAGCTTTTTGACTTCCTCCAGGTTTTTGCCGGCCGTCATCCAATAATACATCGTCTCATCGGAATTCGGAGGTACGTGCAGCTTGAAGCTTATCGTGCTATCGACGGAGCCTTGGGCAATGGCATTGCCCATCAAATGACCGTCCTCCGCATCCCGCCAGGTTCCCTCGGCATTGTAGAACCGTTTGACACCTGTCGTATATTGATAGATGCCGTCAGGACCGGTAGTGCCGCTGAACATAAAATATTTATCTTTTTTATAATGAAAAACGGTGTTGTTAGCAGGGTAATAGGCAGCGGTGTCGCCGACCTCGGTTTCGTTAATGACCAAATCCTGATTGAAAAAGACGCGAACCTCACGTACGGTATCCCGATTATTGTGGATATTGATCCTTTTTAAATAAATATCCTCGCGTTGATGGACACCATCGTTGATCAATAAGGTAATACCCAAGCGGGGGTGTGTGGCTGTTACTTCTGTAATCAGGGATTCTTCCACATAAGACAGCTTGAAATCCCATTCAGGATCGCTGAGCCAAGCAAAGTCACCATCGACCCATATGCCTACTCTGCATTGATAACCGCCAACATGGTTTAATTGCCCCACGTAGGGATAATATAAATCTCGCATGTAAGTATGATTATCCAGGTTGATCAAAAACTTTCCGTTCCCGATGACTAATTGGCGCGGCATCCACCCACATCCTTCCCTCTAGCTGGATTTTACTTCTTTCCCTAGAGTACCTTTTTCTTTATGGACGGTCAATCCCGCGGCCTTAATGAAAGCGGATACGTGTCATTTTTTTTGCATAAATTTTCAAGCATCGATACCAAATAACGGTAAAATACCCAGGCAAAAAGAAATCTCCAGCCCGTAAGCGGAGATTTCTGATAGCTATGATTGCTGAGCGGGTTCATCAGGCAAACGGGTTAGCTCCATTATGAAGTCATAAGAATTTCCGGAAAGCAGCAGCCGCTGGACCTGATCCTGATGAATGCCCTCACACACTTTGGTTACTCCGGTATGGTATTGAATATGCATCTGCGCAGCTTGATCATCGTAACGAATAAAAGCAATTTGCTTGGAGCTGATTGGAATATGCTGCATGTAACCACTCCTTTAAATGAATACTACAATCTTTAAGCAAGTGAAAATTTTATGGGTATAATGATGGAAGGGAACAACCGAATTTCGTTCATATAGTTGAGTTTATGCGTAGTCCTTCTCCTTTAGAATGGATAGAAGGTCAGCTGTGAAAACGTTTCAATGGTTTTGTCCTGCTCAAAAAAGAGGATTTATAGGACTGAAGGTCGAATATAGTGTAGAGTATCGCTTTTGCAGGCTAAATGAGGAGGCGTGAAACTATGAGTTTTTGCTGTGGCGCCAGTATGATTGGAACTAAAGGAACACTTAAGTACATCAGAACGCAAATTCATAACGTACCGATATTGTTTTGCCCGGTTTGTCATCGTGTGGAAGTACATCATCTGGTTGAAAGCGAATATGGGATTTTGGCCGAATACGCGCATGGAGACGGTGCGTCCGAGGTAGATTTTCATGAATATGTAGATAACCGCAGCCAAGCGGAATTATATGAGAATTGCGTCAATAATGAAGATGAGGATCCGATGGAGGTCGTTCGCTGCCAGATTGATATGTCGTTGGATCTGCTGATCGTAGCCAAGGAGCTGAAGGATAACGAATGGGAAGAGCAGCTTAAGAAGAGGCTCAATACCTTGAGCAAGCGCAAAGCCAAGCTGAACGATAAAAAGATATCCAAAGGAGCCGTTTAATCCTTATTGGCAGGCCCCGTAAGAGCTGGAAGCCCCGTTACCAGACAGTATGGTATCCCGTCCATATCCAACAGACAAGTGCGACCTGAAAATGAAACGGGTATACAGTGAGTTACAAGTGTATTCCGTATAATAATTGGAGTCCAGATACAGGGCTTGGCATCCAGCCTTTCTTGAAGGCGCATGCTCAGTCCTTGGGGACACTCCCAGTCGGGAGAAGTTTGGAAGGGTCAAGCACAACATATTGGCACAAACCAACGTCTCTAATAGGGGGACGTTTATTTGTTTGCAAGAAAACCGGGATGATTATAGTAGGAAAAGTAATAGGATAAGGCTTTAAATAGCTGTAATATTTTGTGAAATAAGTCCTATCCCGACCCCCCTAACCTACGTCCTAATAACGAAATTATATAGTGTGAGGTGGAAAAGATTGCTGCTCGTTTTATTTAAGAAATTTCTTGGAAAACGTCAATCTCCCCACCCGGATTCTGCGGAACCACAACCGCCTGAACAGCTGGTGATTCGAATTCAAGAGGGTGATTTACGGCTTCGCAACCAGTTCATTACGGACTATCAACCGTATGTTGCAAAGGTAACCAGTCGTTTTTGCAAGCGTTATGTAGATCCTGCAAGAGATGATGAATTCAGTATCGCTTTAGGTGCCTTTAATGAGGCGATTAATCAGTTTTCAACCGAGTCCGGGCGTTCGTTTCTCGGGTTTTCCGAGCAGGTCATTCGTCGGCGGCTGATCGATTATGTGCGCAAGGAGCAGCGATTTTCACAGCAGCTGCCGTACAGTACGTTTGATGTGGAGGATGAAGAGGATAACGTCGTCAACCCCGTTGAAATCCATCAGGCGATGGAGCAGTATGAAAAACAAAAAGGCATGGAGGAGCGGGGCAGCGAAATTATGGATTTGAATCGGTGTTTGGCTGATTTTGGTGTTCAATTTTCGGATTTGGTGGATGCCTCTCCGAAGCATGATGATTCCAGACAAGCCTTGTTTGTGATTGGCAAGCAGCTGTCGGAGAACGCTGAATTTATGGGAGCTATGCTTTCCAAGCGTGTACTGCCTATCAAGGAATTAATGGGCATTGTCTCGGTCTCGCGCAAAACACTGGAACGAAATCGTAAGTTCATTATTGCTGTAGCCTTAATTTATAACGGGCCTTATCCATACCTCCGTGATTATTTGCATATCAAAGAGGAATCCAACAAAGGGGGAGAGTAGCATGAATAAAGGCATCGTCATGGAGCTGACGGACAAATACATTATTGTGATGCGTGAAGACGGCAGATTCGATAAAATCTCGCGTCAACGGCATTCTTGCCAACTGGGTGAAGAAATTATCTATGCTGACACGAGACTCAAATGGGCAAGTCCGTCTATAGCCGGCCGCTCAGCAGTAGTAGCGGCAGTTGTTTTTTGCCTGGTAGTTATGGCTAGCTTCGCAGGCAAAATTGGCAGCTCCGAGGTCGTTGCTTATGTATCGCTCGACATCAATCCCTCAATAGAAATGGGCATCGATGAAAAGGAACAGGTGCTCGAGCTTCGCGGCTTAAATAATGATGGGACGGAACTGATTGAGGCGATGAATTATAAGGGGCTGACGCTCGAAACCGTTACAGCCTCGCTTTTAAACAAAGCGGAAGAGAAATCGCTAGCCAAGGGTGAAGGAGATATTGTAATCGCAAGCACGGTCGTCCATGAGAAAAGCACCGTGGATGATACGAAAATCGCTGAAAAGCTGCGCCAGCAGGTGACCGATCACATCAAACAAACCCATCCTGAGCAAGTCAATGCTTATCAGGTAGAAGCGTTTGCGGCACCTCAGGAGGTTCGTGAAGAAGCGAACAAGAGTGGGGTTTCCATGGGGAAATACTCGGTTTATTTGAATGCTAAAAATAATGGGGTAGCGGTGACTGTCGATGACTTGAAGAAGGAATCGATTCATCAGATCGTCAAGGATAACGCGAAGGACAACGTAGATAAACAATCTGCAGTTATTCAGCCTAATAAGGTTCCAACCAAGGAATCGATGAAGAAGCTGGTCGAAGAAGAGAAGTCGGGAGAATTGGATAAGAAGCTTGACGATAAAAAGAAAGAGCTCGCCAAAAACAGTGACAAAAATAACGACAAAAATAACGATAAAAACAACGACAAGAACAACGATAAAAACAACGACAAAAATAATAGCAATACGAATAAAAATGATCCTCAAAAGTCCGGTAACTCGAATGGCAACGGGTCAGGCAGCAATAATAACAATAACAGCAACAACCATAATAACAATAACAACAATAATAATAAAACCAACACTTCGAATACGAATTCGAACAACACGAAGGATAAAAAAGACGATAAAAACGACGATCGCAAGGATGACAAAAAACCGTCAATGCCTACGATCAAGCCGAACATCCCCGCGTCAACAACCGGGGGAGCCAAGCCAGGAGGGACAAATCCAGGCACAGCCCGTCCGGGTGACAACAGCAGCAAGTCCGACCCGAAGAAGGACGATGACAAGGCCGATGACGACAAAAAAAATGATGACAAAAAGACCGATGATAGAAAAAATGATGACAAGAAAAAAGATGATGATGTAAAAAAGTCCGATGATCTTCAAAAAGCCGAAGAGAAAAAAAAGCAGGCCGAAGAGGATCGCAAGCGTGAGGAAGCCAAACGTCTGGCGGATCAGAAAAAACGTGAGGATGACCTCAAGAAGCAGGATGACAAGAAGAAAGAGCAGGACAAGAAAACGACCGAGGACGATAAGAAGACCGACACTACCAAAAAAACAGATGACAGCAAGAAAGATAGTGACAGCAAGAAGGACTCGGATTCCACCAAAAAGGATGATTCCAAGCGGGACGATTCCACTAAAAGATAAGGTAGTGTAGGGGGAGAACCTCTACATAGTATAGGAGAGCAGCTTGTGCGGGGGTCCGTATAGGCTGTTTTTTTATGGTCTGTTGTTCTATAATATCAAGGAGATCAGATGGGAGAATTACAGGAAGAGAGCGGAGGAGGAACAGCACAATGAGATACAGTACATTCGGTCAAACGGGGTTCAAGGTGTCTGCATTAGGTTTCGGAGCGATGAATTTGCCAGGAGTTCCATTGGAGCAGGCAAGGGAAACACTTAATTATGCGCTTGATCATGGGATTAATTATATCGATACAGCCGCTGGCTACCGCAATAGTGAGGAAATTATCGGGGAGAGTATTTCGCATCGTCGCGATGAATATTTTTTGGCAACGAAAACAAACAAAAGAAGCTATGCCGAGGCCAAGGAAGAAATCGAGCGAAGCCTTGTCAGGCTGAAAACCGATGTAATTGACCTGCTTCAAATTCATTATGTGAATTATGTAAGTGAATATAAGGCAGCGATGCAGCATGAAGGCGCTTATGAGGCGGCTTTGGAGATGCAGGCCAAAGGCATGGTACGCCACATCGGAATTACAGGGCATCGTCCCGAGCTGTTGGCCAAGTGGATCAGCAAAGGGCAGTTTGCCCAGGTCTTGTTTCATTTAAATTTGGCACAGCCTTTTTCTCTTGAAGAGCTGATTCCAATGGCTACAAAGATGGGCATGGGCAAAGTTGCGATGAAGCCATTATCCGGCGGATTTATTCAGCCTGTTGAAAAGGCGCTGCGTTATCCATACAGTCAAAATGTGGATGTCATTATATCAGGTATGATCAGCGTGGATGAGGTGAAGCAAAATCTTGCGGCTTTTGAGCTTGAGGTTGGCGATGCCGAGCGGAATGAATTGGAAAGCCTGGCTACAGAGCTGGGTAGTCATAACTGCCGCCGCTGCAACTATTGCTCCTGTCCGATTGGTGTAACGATTCCTGATATTATGATATCCAGTCAGATTCGTAACACATTTGGCTTGCTGCCTAAAGGTGATGGATTTTATGAACGTCAGAAGGGGAATATTATGTCTTGTGCCGATTATGAGCCCTGTAAGGAGCGGCCTCTGTGCGAAGAAAAATGTCCTTACCATCTGCCGATGCGTAAGGTTGTCATGGAGTCTGCCTCTTACTTTGGAGCCTGAGCTATTCGTGTAGTGAATGATTAAGATTAGAATCAGTACAAGATTCGCGAGGTCGCTCTGATCATCGATCAGGCGACACTCGCGGCGGCGGGCTGCGGCAGCGCGGGCTTTTGCGATCGCGACGCAATATGCGCGTGATCTGACCAACCTGCCCGGCAATGTGCTTGTGCCGGATACACTGGCCCAGGAGGCCGCACGGCTGGCCTCCCATTATGGCATGTCCTGCACAGTGCTGGACGAAGCCCAAATTGTTGAGCACGGCATGGGCGGCCTTCATGCCGTAGGCAAGGGCAGTGCCAATCCGCCGCGAATGATTGCCATTCGTTACGAAGGCGCCGATGCTTCAAGCGAAGTGATTGGACTGGTTGGCAAGGGGATTACGTTTGACACCGGAGGCATTTCACTGAAGAAGCCGGACGGTATGGAAGAAATGATCAGCGATATGGGCGGTGCCGCTGTGCTGCTTGGGCTTCTGCATGTAATCGGCCGATTAAAGCCGAAGCTGAATCTGCAAATTGTGATACCTTCTGCAGAAAATATGCCTTCAAGCAGCGCTTTTAAACCGGGTGATGTGATTAAGATGATGAGCGGGCATACCGTGGAAATATTGAATACCGATGCGGAAGGACGTGTCGTGTTAGGGGATGGTGTTCATTACGCGCTGCAGTTTGGCCATTCCCGAACTATCCGGAATACCATGACATGCTCAAAAAGCGAGGTGGCAGACATCAAAAATGCTGCCTCGCACGATAGATGGGGGGCAGCATGACAGGTGGACTGTTTATTGGATTTTTTGCTGGTCATGTACCTTGGCTGCATCTGGACACGGGCGGCACGGCCTGGCTGTGGAACGAGCGCGGGACGGAACCCAAGGGAGGGACCGGCGCGATGGTTCGCACACTGGCGCCTTGGCTGTGCAAGTCTTAATTGTAGCCTTCAAGCAAGCAGAGCGCCTTAAGCTGACAGGCTGTTGCTTTTGCTGCTGCTTTTGCTTGCAACCAGAGGTGTGGCTGAAGCCATCATCAGCAGGGCAATCGCTTCAAGATCTTTCATTTGAATGATAAAGCGATTCACTTCCTGGGTGGTATAAGAAAGATTCACCGTACGTTGTGATAATTGGGCAAGATCGATACCGAACCAGCCGGTGCGGCGTGGATGTGCGGAAAGATCGAACGAGAGCACGGGTATCGATGCTGCGTCTTCAGCTGCAGGCAGTACATCAATAGGCTCGGCATGCAGTTCATTTAAATCGATATACAGCTTTCGACAGTGCCAGCGTACAAAGCCTGGCTGAAAAGAAATAACGAGCAGCGGATCCTCCTCATTGGCAACCTTGTATACCTGAATACCTTTTTCACTCTTGGTTCTTTGAACATATTGGTTCTGTCTGATATCGGGCAGTACCATCACAATGAGAATCGGAATCGCACTTGCTGCATATATGAAAAGCTCGGATTCAAATAACAGGGCCAAACCAAGAAGGGCGACGAACAATAAAATAGATCCAACCAAACTCCATTTTTGCTTTTTTGACATGGAACCAGCAATCCCCCAGATGAAATATAAATTGATAAATCGACATACTACTCCTATTTTACCATAAGACAGGCGACAAGTTAAATAGTAGTTTCTTCATAGCTGCTTTTTAACATAGCTGCTTGCTGTTATGTTCAGTATGCTCCTAATGATCGTATATCAGAATTCGGAGGCCGATAGATGAAAAAAAGAATAGGCTTAATTGGTTTAGGGGATATTGCCCAAAAAGTATATTTGCCGCTGTTAGCTGCTCACGAGCATGTCGAGCTTATAGGCGTCACCAGCCGTACCGAAGCTACGGTGAACCGGATCGCCGAGCAATATCGGATTAGCGGGCGGTTTTATTCATTGGAAAGACTGCTGGAGACAAGACCTGATGCTGTATTTATACATAGCCCGACGGAAACCCATTATGAACTGGTTATGACCTGTTTGCAAAGAGGCATAGCCGTTTATGTCGATAAACCGCTCTCCTATGAGCTGCACGAGTCGGAGGCCATGGCTGCCTACGCCCAAGAGCAGGGCGTATTGCTCGCGGTAGGCTTTAACCGCAGGTTTGCACCGATGTACATGAAGGCACGTACGTGGCTTGAAGAGGCTGGGGGCTTTGAGCTATCTGTGGTCCAAAAGCAGCGAACCAAGCTTCAGGCGCACAGTGCCAGGCATACGTTGTATGACGATTTGATTCATATGCTAGATTTGCTGCTCTGGCTCGGTGGAGATCACGCAGAGATCGGGCATTATTACGAGCGTGTGGATGGGACAGGCAAGCTGCTGGTCGGAGCGGGGAGTTTGCTATTTGCCAATGAACAAGCAGCCAAACTACCAGAAGAACAAGCTGTACAAGCCCATTCGGGTTTGGATCGCCTTGGCCAGTTCAGTATGGTGCGCCGCGCAGGAGCTGATCTTGAAAAGCTGGAGCTGCATGGGGCTTATCGTTCCGCCGAGGTGCTCAATATGGAATCGCTCATTCTTTCAGAGCGCTCTCATGAGCCGCAGCATATCGGCTTCGGAAGCTGGGATACGATTCTGCATCGCCGGGGCTTTGCCGGAGTGGTTCAGCATTTTCTCAGCAGCCTCGATAAACCGGGGGATTGTTCGATTCGTGCCGATCAAGTACTGCCTGTGCATCGACTGGTGGAACGGCTGACACAAGCTTCGGACTGATTTTCGATTTTACATGTATATGGTAAGAAGGCATTTGGCAATGTTGGATTCAGGAGGCTGTTATGATTATCCATAAAGGTGAGACCTTATTTCGTCAAGGCGAATCTGGTCCGCTATATCATCTGAAAAGCGGGATATTGAAAATCGTTCGTGTACATGAGAATGGAAATTCGATTCTGCTTAATATTATCGTTCCCAATGAAATGATTCCGCATCATTCCCTGATCAGCCCAAATCCTTATCATGGAACGGCGGTCGCTCTGTCCTCCTGTGAGGTTGATGTACTGCCAGCAGCAGACTGGTACCGGGAGTTGGATCGCAATCCGGAGCAATTTCGTCATATAGCCATTCAGCTGCAAAATAAATTGCGTATGATGCAGCAGCGTATCGACCAGCTTACCGAGGCTGCACCTGCCGAGAAGCTCAGCAAGCTGCAGCGCTGGTTTCAGCTGTATATCGGTTCGGATCCCATCACGGATGTGCTGACCCAGGACGAAATCGGTCAGTTTCTTGGCATCCGCCGCGAAACCGTGAATCGTCTGCTGAGAGCTCACAAAGTATCGGTAGGGCCAAAAAACTCATAATGGATAGAGGTATCGGGTACACCCCACTCTTTGAGCATTCCGTTGATTAATCTCATAAAAGGTGTGGGGCCGCAGAAGTAGAAGCTGGCATCCTTCGACGGAATTACACTCTTAAGCCAAGGCAAATCCAGGTAACCTTTTTTATGATAGGTAGCAGGGTCACCCAGCGGCGTGGCATAGCACCAGTAGGCTGATAGCTGGGTGTGATCGTTAACAAGCTTCTCCACATGCTCACGCATGGCATGCACCTGTTCATTTTGTGCAGCATGAATAAACGTTACCTGCCGGTCAGGCTCTGTTATAGCCAGTGTGTTCAGCATACTGACCATCGGGGTCAGCCCTACGCCGCCACTGATGAGTACGACTGGCTTGGTGTCTCCCGATTCCAGAATAAAATCACCTGCAGGTGCAGACAGCCATAGCACACTGCCTTCCTCCATATGCTTGTGCAGGTAATTGGAGATTTTCCCCGCCGGACGTTCCTCAAGTGCTTCCTCCCTTTTGACCGAAATTCGGTAATAAGGTTTGCCTGGCGCATCCGAAAGACTGTATTGGCGAATATGCGTATACGGTTCACCAGGAATAGTGATTTTTACACTGACGTACTGTCCAGGCGCAAAATCAGCTATAGGCTGACCATTCACTGGCATTAGATAAAACGAAGTAATGACATCACTCTCCCGCACTTTCCGCTCTACACGAAAAGCTCTGAAACCGCTCCAGCCTCCTGACTGCTCTGCCGCCTGTACCTCCAAATCCCTTTCAATCCCTATGAATGCATTCGCTATCACCCCATAGGCTTCACCCCAGGCTTCAATAATCTCATCAGTTGCCGCATCGCCCAGCACGGTTTTGATAGCGCCCAGCAAATGCTGGCCGACAATTGGGTAATGCTCGGGCTGAACACCGAGACTGCGGTGCTTCTGGGCAATTTGCTTGACGACGGGCAGGATGGCTTCCAGCCGGTCGATATGAAGCGCCGCGGCATAGACGGCATTCGCCAAAGCGGCCTGCTGCTTGCCTTGTTGCTGATTAGCATGATTAAACATATTCAGGAGCTCAGGATGCGCGTTGAACAGCGACTTGTAAAAGGTTGTTGTAATTTCGGTTCCATATACCTCAAGAATCGGTACGGTAGATTTGATAATGGTAATCGTTTGTTGACTTAGCATATAGGATGTCCTCCTTATGAGTGATGGTTAGTGATGGCTATGGGCTAAGTATACCTACTGCGAAAGTGCAGACTTGTGATTTGAATCACATCAAAAAGCAACGATTTGTGGACAAACCTTATTTTGAAAATGGAAGCAGAAGGGTCATGTAAGCAAAATCCGATGCATGACAAGAAAATCTGCGGTCTAATCAGCTCCTTGGCGGCATCATTGTAAAAAATCACCCTGCCCAGGTCAACAGAGTCCGATATACAGCACATGTGTATACGTTTTAAGCTTAAAGCCAGGAGAGTTGAAAGGAGGTAAAAGGCTGACTATGATATAGCTGGCCTATTTGCTGATTTTAATTACTTATACAACTTTCATTGATTAATAGGGATTAGTAGTGTATATTTTTAATAGTAACAATTACATATTATGTGAATAGGTGCTCTGTATCGTAATCTCTTTCAGAGCTTAATAGGGAAGTTCGGTGAAAAACCGATGCGGTCCCGCCACTGTAACAGAGGAGTCAAAGCGTAAATGCCACTGATCGCAGGATCGGGAAGGTGCTTGTCGACTATGAATCTGGAGCCAGGAGACCTGCCTATTCGACAGACACTGCTTAACCTACGGTAGATAGGAAGGTGTTAAAGACAGCCATCGTTAGCTATAGCCTATACGATCACGGGCATCTTTTACCTTTGTACGGCAGAGGTTAACGATGTCTTTTTTGCATCTGTATGTAATTTAAAAAATGGAGAGAAGGTTTACGAAACATGATAAGCAAGTTGTACCAGCAAACACGACAATATGCAAAGATAGGACTGTTAAGCGCCAGTATGGCAATCGCTTTATGGGGCTGCAGCAGTCCAAGCCCGCAAACAGCGGAGCAGCCACCAACAGCACCCAGCCAGGTACAGCCGACTGAGGTCGTATTGGCGGCTCCACGCGACCTGGCTCCGGGTCCACAGGATGCTTATTATACGAGCACTATTCTCTATGTATGGGAACCATTGATTGCAGCCGGTGAAGACGGTAAGCCTGCATCCAAGCTCGCCGCTTCCTGGAAAATGTCGGAGGACGGCAAAGAATGGACGTTTCAGCTTCGCCCTAATGTGACCTTTCATGATGGGGAAAAGCTGAATGCCGATGCAGTTATCGCCAATTTTAACCGTTATAAGCTGGCCAGCCCCAAAAGCTCACCCTTTTACACATTGGACATTAAAAGCTCGTACCCCGGTTTAAAAGAAGTAACCAAGGTTGACGATATGTCGTTCAAGCTGAGCTTCGAAACGCCGCAGCCGACCCTGCTGTATTCAATGGTTAACTTCTCCAGTCCGATCTACAGTCCCAAAAATTTTACCGAAAAAGGTGATTTTAACGGATTGCCGCAAGGCACCGGACCTTTCAAGCTGATCAAGCACGAGAAGGATCAATATGCGCTGCTCGAAGCCTATGATGGATATTATGGCGATAAAGCCAAAACTAAGACGATTCGCGTTCGCGTCATTCCCGACCCGGATACAAGACTGTCGGCTCTGAAGTCAGGTGAAATTATGGGTGTTATGGATTTGGGTGCAATTCCTCCTGCCTTGGCCAAGGAGCTGTTGAAGGACAAGCAGTTTGAGGTTTCCGTAGCAAAATCGACGATTTCCCATTACCTGCACCCGAACGGCAAAAAGCCGCCTTTTGACAATCCAAAGCTGCGCCAAGCGATTTCGCTGGCGATTGACCGTCAACAGCTGGTGAAGGAGCTTTATTTGGGCTACCCTACGGCTACGGTTAATTTCCTGAATGTAACATCTCCTTTTTATAAGGAGTTTAAAGTGGACTATAATTTGGCGGAGGCCAAGAAATTAGCTGCTGAAGCGCTTGGCGGCAAACGTGAAAAGGTCGATTTGATCGTACCGACCTATGGGCTGGACCGTTACCCTTACAAGGCGCAGGCCGAGCTGCTCCAGGCGGTATTCAAGGAGCTTTCTCTTGATGTGGACATCCGTATTCTGGATGGCGCTGCATTCAAGGAAGCACAGAGCAAGGGCGAATATAATCTGGCTTTGGCCACACAAGGTCTCCCGAACGGAGATCCGTTCACACTGTTCACCAATTATTTGGGCAGTACAGGTTCAAGCAACAAGAGCTATAGTCTGGGCTACAAAAATGACCGTGTGGATCAGTTGCTTAAAGAGGCTAAGGATGCGCTTGGCATGGATGATAGAGCCAAGATTTATAATGAACTGCAAGCCTTGGCGGTGCAGGACCTGCCGACCATTCCACTGTTCAATGATGCCAGCCTGATTGCTTACAACAAGAAGATTAAAGGCTATCAAGCGACGATTTATGGCACGACGCTGCCGCAATTGGAATGGGCCAAGTAGCATGTTTTATGTGTTCCGCCGAATAACGGCCGCTATTCCTGTGCTGATCGGAATATCGCTGATTGCTTTCATGCTGAATCTGGTCTCTCCCGGCGATCCTGCTGTAGAGGCGCTGAGCTTAAGCGGAATGAAAGAGCCTACCGAGCAGGAAATTGCAGTGAAGCGGGAGGAGCTTGGGTTAAATGACCCGATCCCCGTTCAATATGGACGGTGGCTTAACAGAGCTGTACATGGCGATCTGGGCACCTCCTACATGACGAAGGATTCGGTAAGCGGTGAAATTATTCGCCGTCTGCCTGTCACACTCTCTGTAGCTCTGCTTGCTGTTGTGTTAGCGGTCGGTACAGGGATTCCGGCAGGCATGCTGATGGCCTTAAAGAAAAATGGCTGGATTGACCATGCTGGGCGTGCCGCTGCTATGCTGCTGGTATCGATTCCCGGCTTTTGGATGGCCATCCTGCTGATTACGTTATTTTCGGAAAAGCTCCATCTGCTGCCGACCAGCGGATACGGTACATGGAAGCATCTGGTCATGCCGGCGGTTGTGCTTGCTTCAGGAACGAGCGCCGTATTGATGCGGTTAACACGGTCTACCTTGCTGGAAACGATGAACCACAACTATATATTGACGGCAAGGGCCAAAGGACTGCGTGAAGGAAATATCGTCACCTGGCATGCGCTTCGCAATGCGTTAATCCCGTTAGTTACCGTGATCGGTACGTATTTTGGCGCGATCATGGGCGGTTCTGTCATTGTGGAGGTCATCTTCGCTTTGCCTGGAATCGGCAGATTTGCGATTGAGGGGATTCTGCGCAGGGATTACCCGGTCATTCAAGGGTATGTCGTGTTCACCGGGCTTGTCTATGTCGTATTTAATTTGCTTACGGATTTTTCATATTTGATCATTCATCCGCAGATGAGGCTGGGAGGAAAGCTGAAGTGACCTTAAAATCTGACAGAACAGCTTCCCAAAGTCATGCCTCAGCTGAATCCAGCTTCTCCGTGATGAGGGACAGGTTGTCTGCCATTGTCAGCACGCTGTCTCCACTTGGTATCGCTGCGGTTGTTATTTTATTCACGATGCTGACAGCGAGCATTCTCGCACCGTGGATTGCTCCGTATGACCCGAATCAGATCCAGATGTCTGAGCGGCTTGCACCGTTGTCCTTCAGTCACTGGCTCGGTACGGATACACTGGGCAGGGACGTGTTCAGCCGTATTTTGTATGGCGGGCGAATTTCTATTGTGCTGGCCCTTGTAGTGACAATTGCCACAATGCTGATCGGGCTTATGATCGGGACGATCGCGGGATATTTTGGCGGTTGGTTGGATGATTGTATTCAGATCGGGATCAGCATATTCCAGGGCTTGCCTGGGCTGAGCTTTATGATCGCGATCGCGGGTACGCTTGGGCCGGGTGTCAACAGCTTGTTTATTGCGCTAGTCGTCACCTCCTGGGCAGACTTTTCCCGAGTCGTGCGTGGCGAAGTGATGAAGATTCGCGAGGAATCGTATGTCGAGGGCATTCGGGCGATGGGTGGAAAACATGGCTACATTGTGCTTAAGCATGTAGTACCGAATATGATAGGCCCCATTATTGTACTGTTTACCGTGAGGATCGGGAGAGTGATTCTGTCTATCGCATCCTTAAGCTTTCTGGGCTTGGGGCTGCAGCCGCCATCTCCGGACTGGGGAGTTATGGTGAACGATGCGAGACCCTACTTCCGCAGTTATTTCCATCTGATTGTTGCGCCTGGACTTTGTATTGCGCTTGTTTCTTTGGCGATTAACTGTTTGGGTGACGTATTAAGAGATGTTTTCGACACAAAGGCAGAAAAAGATAAATTCTGGGTTTCCTGATGGTGACAGGGTAGCGGTACTTGCGGCGTCAGGAGCTCGGAGGTAGCAGAAGGAGGAGGGAGACGTATCAGTACGCTTTTATCGATTGAACAGGTATCCGTGGGATTTCAGACAGCGGCCGGTACGGTCAGGGCGGTGGATAATGTTACCCTGGAGCTGGAGCAGGGGCAAATTCTCGGTCTGATCGGGGAAACAGGCAGCGGTAAATCGGTGCTAGGGCTCTCGATTCCCGGTCTGCTGCCTTATCATGCATCTATAGCGGGAGCGATTCATTATAAGGGACGTAATTTGCTGGATTTGGATTCAGAGCGTATGCGCAGGCTGCGTGGTACGGAAATTGCCTTCATCCCACAAAATCCTGCTTCTTCCTTGAACCCGGTCATGCGGATTGGTCGACAAATGATCGAAGCGATCAAGGATCGTGGATCAAGGGCAAGCAAGCGTGAGCATGCGCAACGTCTGCTGCAGGAGCTGCAGCTGCCAGATCCTGAGCACAAGCTAAGGCAGTATCCTTTTCAGCTGAGCGGTGGTATGAAGCAACGAATTCTTGCAGCAATGGGGGCAGCAGGCAGCCCGTCGCTCGTGATTGCCGATGAGCCAACCAAAGGACTGGACGCTTTGGTACGCTATCAGATGGTTGAGCTATTGCGCAGGACTGCCAAGCATACGGGAGCGGGCATGCTCGTCATTACCCATGATCTACAGGTAGCCAAGTCGTTATGTGATGTAGTCGCTGTCATGTACGCAGGACAAGTGGTCGAGATGGGTCCTGCGCGGGAGCTGTTTCAACAGTCGCAGCACCCGTATACGCAAGGCTTGTTGCGTTCGATGCCTGTTCATGGGATGGTGCCGATTCCGGGCTCAAGCCCCGGACTTTCGGACGTACTGCCGGGCTGCAGATTTTATCCGCGCTGCTCGGTAGGTGTTCCATCTTGTTGCAGCAGTATCCCTGAGCTGGTCACGTTACAATCGGGCAAGGTGAGGTGTTGGTTACATGATCCGAGTGGAGGGCTTGTGCAAGACGTTCACTAGCGGCTTGCTGCGTCGAAGAAGGGTGGAGGCCGTAAAGGACGTTACCTTTTCCATAGCCAAAGGAGAGACCTTGGGCCTGGTTGGGGAGAGCGGCTGCGGGAAATCGACCTTATCACGGCTAATGGTCAAGCTGCTGCCTGCCGACCAAGGCCGTATATATATGGAAGATCAAGATATTACGAATTATACAATGACGCAAATGCTTCCGCTGCGAAGGCAGATGCAAATTATATTTCAGCATCCTGATTCTGCACTCAACCCCCGCCAAACGATGCTGCAAAGTTTGATTGAGCCGCTGCTGCTGCATCGTTTGATGGGCAAGGAAGAAGCCCTGCATAAAGCTGTAGAGCTGCTGGAGCTTGTAGGCTTGGGCAGCGATATGCTGATTCGCTATCCGCATCAGATCAGTGGTGGACAAATTCAACGGGTCGTAATTGCCAGAGCCTTGACTTTGAATCCGAGGTTTCTTGTATTGGATGAGCCAACCTCGATGCTTGATGTATCTGTGCAAGCGCAAGTAATGGAGGTGCTGCAGCAGGTGCAAAGCCAATTCGAGATGGCGTATTTGTTCATTTCTCATGATCTTGAGCTCGTTGCCCATGTCTGTCAGCATATGGCCATTATGCATCAGGGGGAAATTATAGAGCAGGCGTGTAGTAAGGAGGTCATGGAGCAGCCGCAGCATCCTTATACGAAACAACTAGTACAAGCTTTTGGAGATATGAGATAAAGGAGTGATTTCGAATGAACGATAAACCACATGAACTTGCTCCATCAACCTACTGGATACAGGCCTGGGAGCAGGCCGTGTTATCCAACACGCGTACCGCAAGCGATGAGGAGGAAGAGCAGTATTGGCAGGAGCATGCATCAGACTATGATGAGCGCAATCCACTGGCGCCTTACACCCAGGTTATTATGGAGCAAGTAATAGCGGAATTGAAGCCAAGTGATCATCTGCTGGAGGTTGGACCGGGTACAGGCGGATTTACTCAGCTATTGGCTCCTTATGTAGCCTCGATTACGTTGGTTGAGCCATCAGCCGCCATGTATAAGGAGTTCTGTCTCAGCTGGGCAAGCACGAGCTATCCGCTGCCGAAAGCGATTGCGCTGAAGTGGGAGGAAGCGCCTCCGCTTCAAGCAGACATCTTGTTCAGCGCAAATGCGGTTTACCGGATTCGTGATATGAAGGCATGTTTGATCCAGATGAACCAGACAGCTACACGCCATGTGTTTCTCGTCCAATCGATCGGAAGACCTTTTGCCGGGCCACTGCAGGTCGAGCTGGATGGAGCAGCGACGGAGCGGGAGCGTGCAGCTGCAATCTCTGATATATTAACGGAGCTTGGGATCAAGCATCAATATCGAACGTTTCCGATACAACGTAAAAACGGCGCCGTGCATGATGTCGCTCTTATTCATTGGGAGCCGCAAGCTGTATCTAACGATTAGATCAGCACAGCGTTGATCGGATCAGATCGCTCCGATTATTTGTGCTGATTCGTTTCCCGGTATTGAATCGGTGTAACATATTGTGTACATAAGAATAGTAGAGATTCAGATGTAACGTGTCTGGATGATTTAACCAGCAGGAGATCAAAGTCGATGTCCTTGTTCAGAAAGCCCTCCTGTTTAATAAGCTGGGCAAAGCCCTGCAGCGTGGGTAGATCGGTTGTGGAATTCCAGATTATTCGTTGCAGCGCGCGCTCTATTGCATCTAAGGATAATGATTGTCCGGTCAACTGCTCAAGGGATTGGGAAAGCGTGTGATAGGTATCCGGTCTCTTCTCGCTGATGGACAACATGGAGGTATTGTGTGCATGCAGGAATCGGGAGACGGCTTGAGGGTGATGGTGAACAAAATCGCGATTAACGGCAATGACTGTATTCGGGTACTGCCCCCCATTATACAGCTCCTGCCAATCGACGAGTACGCGTGCTGCCGCTTTATTTTCCAGTAGGGTTACCCATGGCTCCTGCACCAGAGCCGCATCGATTTGGCTGCTTGCAAACATGGAAATGAGGGCGGAGGGCTTCGCTTGAATAATACGAATATCGCCTCCACGAAAGACGTCCTTTAAACCGTGGCGTCCCAGCAGCTGCCGGAGCAGTATATGCTGGCCGTTACCGTATTGCGGAATCGCAATGGTTTTTCCTCGTAACTGTCCGACCTGCCGAAGACTTGAGTCTGCTCGTACAAGAAGTGCGGCTCCTCCTTGATTGACACCGGATATGATTTGAATATTTTGTGTTTTGGAAAAAGCCTCAAATACCGGACCTGGACCTGTATATCCGATATCAATCTGATTGTTTAATAAGGCGTCAACAACCGCAGGCCCCGCCGAAAAAGCACGCGTTTCAAATTGCCCGTCAAATTGTTGTTCGAATAACTGATGGTGGATTGCCAGCAAAGCCGGAGCGTGAGTTAAATTGGGTATAAATCCGATTCGGATTTGTTGTGTGGTTGGTTTCGTTTCCGAAGCGGCATTTCCAATTATTTCAACGACACCCGATTTGAGATCCTGAGTAATGCTCTGTAAGTCCTGCGTTGATCCGGCAACGGTGAGTACGGAGGAGGCTTGTTTTTCAGATAAGCGTGCTACTTCATAGGCGGATGACAACGATTGCTGGGCTAACGAGGTTACCGTATGCAGATGCTGGATCAGCAGATTCTTGCGATGGTTGGCCGTATGCAGCAGCTGACTGGCCTCGGCTGAGTGTTCCGTGATATGAGACAAATTCAGATGGATCGAATCGAACTGCTGTTTTGTTTCTACAACCGCTTGAGAGACGTTGTGTGAGGATTTCCGTGTCTCGTCTACAATTTCGCTGAAGGCTCTCACTTGCTGCCGCATACCCTGAAGCAATCCGGTAATTGTTCGTCCATTGACTGCACTTTCGACAGCCAGCTTTCTCACCTCCTGGGCAACTACTGCAAAGCCTTTACCTTGCTCGCCGGCGTGGGCCGCTTCAATAGAAGCATTCAGGGAAAGCATTTGAATGCTTTGCGAGACTTGAAAAATGGAGTCCATCGCTTTGGCTATAGCTTCTGTCTTATGCTCCAGATCTTTCATGGTCGTATGTAATTTATTCGATATTTCCTTATTATGTATCGATTGCTGGGCCAGTAAATCAACTGTGGATTTGCCGGTTTCCGAGGCATGCAGCGATTGGACCGTAGCGGTCTCCACGTGCTGAATTTGTTGGACGGCTGTGTTCAGAACCGCGCCCAACGCTTCGGAATGGACCAGACTATTCTCGGTTTCTTCGGACTGAAGTGCAGCAGCGTTAACAATTTCATGGATGGATAACGAGACGGTCTCCATATTTTCTATCGTATTTTTCACAAAGTGAAGAAGTGAATCAGTAGAATCCGACAAGGTGCCGCTAGTTTGGTAGGGCTTTTTAAATTGTTCTAGAGGATGATTTGGTTGGACGGAATCTGCTTTTTCCAAGGCTTTAAAAGAATTGATAAAATGTAGGCTTTTACTGAGCAGTGTCATGGAATCAACCTCCTATAAATAATAAAAAAACTAATCGTGTGCGGTACTTATCTAACATGTATAATAGATTAAAACATAGTATTCTTATTGGAATAATTGAAGAATAATTTATCACGCTTGTATTTATTTGTCAATTGAAATAAAAACAAGCCATTTCCTTGAAGGAAATGACTTGTTAATACAATTTAAACAGCTTATGAAGAAGCTGAATATGAGAAGGAACCACCAAGCAAAGCGAGGGCTACACTTTGAATTTGGATAATTGATCCAGGAGCTCTTGTACCATCGCGCTTAACGCTTCGGAGGACGAGGAGATTTCTTCCATGGACGCCAGCTGCTCCTCGGAGGAGGCTGCTATGCTTTGTGAATTTGCCGAGGAGTCCTTGGCGATTCGGGCAGAGCGATCAATCGATGACGCCACCTGCTCGGAGCTTGCAGATATTTGCTGTACCGCGGCCGAAACCTCATCGATTTGTTGATTGACACCGCTCATTTCCTTGGTGATTGCTTCAAATAACTGTCCGCTTTCCGATACGGATGCTACACCTTTGACGACCTCTAGCGTGCTTTGGCCCATGGCGCTCATAGCCAGGCTCGTTTCCTGAGTCACGTCATGAATGAGTTGAGCTACATTTTCCGCAGCGAGCTTGGTCTGCTCGGCCAGCTTGCGAACCTCGGCGGCAACGACGGCAAAACCTTTTCCCTGCTCGCCAACACGTGCAGCCTCAATTGATGCATTCAGCGCAAGTAAATTGGTTTGTGTGCTGATGTTGGTGATGACTCCGATAATACTGCCGATCTCTTCTGATTTGGCATTCAGACGGATAATAGAGGCCTCGGATTGGTCAACAGAGGAACGGATAACTTCCATTTGCTGAACCGCTTCATGAATGCTGTGATTTCCTTTTTCTGTTTGATCCATAATTCCTTTGGCGGCTTCTGCAACGTTGACGGTTGAGACAGCAATTCGATTCATGCCTTGGGTCATTTCATCCATAGCGCGGGAAGAATCGTAAGCCTGCTGCTCTTGCGTCTCGGAGCCTGTGGCTACCTCCTGGATCGCTTCCACAATCGTTTCGGTGGCGCGCGTCGTTTCTTCGGCACTGGCCGCCAGCTCCTGTGAAGTAGCTCCAGCTGACATGGATAAGTCGCTGACCAGTTGTAGAAGCTGACGAAGCTTCTGGACCATGATATTAAACTGCTCGGCCATAACCCCGAACTCATCCTTACTGTTGACCGGAACCGTATGGGTGAAATCGCCCTCTGCCAAGTTTTTCAATATACTGATGACACTGCCCAGCGGATTCACAATGACCTTCCATACAATCAAGGCCAAGAGCAGACCAAGCAATAATAAGGAAGCGACTGCAATCCCTATGGATATGTAAAGGCTGTCGTAATAGCCCTGAAGTACGGCCGTTAGAGGAACAACGGTTTCTATGTACCACTTGTCTTTGCTGCCCTGAACGGTAATCGTATCGAAGTCGCGAATGGAAGCAACACCGTTAACATTGTTGGACAACGCTTGGGTTTTCCCGCTCTGCAGTTGGTCCCATACTTGCTGCTTATCTGGACTATCCGCATAATTTTTGGTAACCAGATCAGACTTTCCTCCATGAGCAATATACTTGCCTTTGCCTGAAATTACGGTGATGTAGCCACCTAATGGTTTTTCTTTCTCGATCTGCTTTTGCAGCGTATCCAATGCGATATCCGCACCTAATATTCCAATGAAATCTCCTTTGGCATCGAGAATAGGATATATAACCGAAGTCATCAATACCTGCTTGCCATCAACCTGATAGGCGTAAGGCTCAATAATTGTGATCTGCTTGCTGCGTTTTGCTAATAAATAATAGTCCCCGGCGCCTTCCTTCTCGTAGTCCTTCAGTGGCTCTATTACTTGTTTATCGTTGCTTTTAACAATATAGGGGATAAAACGACCTGTTGCATCGTCATAAGGTGCTTTATTTACATTAGCTTTATCATTACCATCAAAAGCATTAGGCTCCCACAGCGTGTAAAGAGCGAGAATGGATGGCTGCTTTTCCAATTCCTTGCCTAAAATTCGGATGATGTCCTCACGGGATTGCTTCTTTTGTGTGTTAGCATCCAGAGCGACTACAGATAAGCCCTTGAGAGCCGAGCTGATGCTGACCAATTCCTCCTCCAGGGAGATGGAAAAATCTTGCCCTGCCTGGTGAGCGCTTAACATGCCCTTGTCCAGACTGATGGTATACAGCTGCTTCAGATTCAAGGCGATTAAACAAGCAAAAACGATGAGAAGAGAAAAGCCGAGTGTCAAGGAAAGCTTCAACGAAAGTTTTAAGTTTTTGTACCATTGCATAATAGAAGTCCCCTTCATACATAGATGATTTGTCTGACTACATATTAACATAAGCAGCTTGTTTATAGGATTATTTTAAACGTATATTGTTAAGAAAGTGTACGTTTAAGGTTAGGAAATATTTAATGTTATTCATATCTTTTGCAATCATTACCATGTGAAACGTCTGGTATAGGAAAGTAGAGTGTGATCATGGTATTGTAGTATGATAGTTAGGAGATTAGATGTATAGTTTGGAACCAAAATGGAGGGTAGATCCAATGGCTAATTCCACAATAAAATTGCTTACAGGGGCCAACACGACGTTGGTCAAGGAACCCTTGCTTGAAGTCACAGTTTCTTGGGAAAGCGCTCCGGTTGAGCTGGATATAAGCTGTTTTATGACAGGCAGCAATGGCAAAGTCCCTTCGGATGATTACTTTATTTTCTATAACCAGCCTGCTGATCCGCAGCAGCTAGTGCAATATAAGGCGACAGAGGCGAAGGTGGTCGGTTTTTCAATCGATCTGGACAAGCTGTTGGCGACTGAAATTGATAAATGCGTATTCGCCGCAACATTGGATGGACCGGGAACCTTTAAGGGTGTCAGCGGCTGCAAGGTGACAGGCCATACCTCTCAAGCGGATGTCCTGTATGAAATCCAAGAGGCGGGCGATGAAACATCACTTGTTTTAATGGAATTGTATCGCCATCAGGGCTGGTGGAAGCTGCGCGCCATTGGCAGAGGGTTTAACGGAGGGCTCCAGCCATTGGCAGAGGCTCATGGTGTAAGTGTGGCAGATGAAGAGAATGAAGCCGTGATGGAAGCAGAGGACATTGCGTCAAGTCCGGTATCAGTAGGGAGGGAGTCAACTGCACCCGTACCAGCACCTGCAAATGGAACCAAGCTGGCTTCGGTTTTCGTAGATCAAGCCGCATCGACATCTGTATTTTCCTTTCAATCGAGCTCAGCCTCGATATTTGCTTTGCAGCCAGCTGCGGCTTCCTTATTTGATGCCCAACGATCTCGGATATCAGTGTTTGATGCCAAATCGGGAGGCGTAGTATTTAACTAAGGTTGGGATTAGTTGGATGGTCATATTTCATTAATAAAAAGATAAGTAAAATAAACACGAAGCAGTCCGTAAGGGCTACCTCGTGTTTATTTGCAACATATGATAATAATCGCTTTGGATAATTCCCGAGTATTACCTGCGTCTGCTAGTCTAATACCACATTGGCCGCTCTCAATCTATTCTGGAGCTCCAGTACATTAATATGCTGTGGACTTACTCCATACTCTACAGCTAAACCCGCCGCAGTTCCCGCTGCTTGGCCTGTAGCCATGCAGCTGGGTGTTAAGCGCGTGGTCGCCAGAGCTTCGTGTGTTGTGGAGATGCAGCGTCCGGCGGTCAGCAGATTCGTAATTTTCTTGGACAGCAGGCAGCGGTAGGGGATATCGTAAGCACCATCTCCTTGTACCCAAGCGGCTGTCACGCTTTTATTGGAAGGATCGTGGATATCAATCGGATAGCCGCTGCGGGCGATGACATCCTCAAACCTGCGTCCCCCAACGACATCCTCCGCTTGCAGTGCATATAGGCCATCGATCCGTCTCGATTCACGCACGCCAATCTGCGCACCCACTTGAGAGATGGATGCATGCTCAAAGCCAGGCAAGTTCTTTTGCATAAAATCCGCTACCATCATTACCTGTTTGCGTCCAAGTGTCTCGGCCTCAGTCAAATCCTCGACATTCGTTCCGTTCAACCCTTGTACCCTAGTAGTATTGACCAGCACCTCGTCATCATTGGGACCTGTGAAAAACAGCACCTGATCACGATTGATCGGCAAATCGGCTTGCTTCCAATGCTTGAAGAAGCCCAGTACACCGGATAGCGGCAGCTCAGCAAGCTCACTGAACGGTGTCTTTTTATAAAATTCATCAGGATGATCGAGCATATACTGCTTCACCTTGGGCAAATCGACGCCGCGCATCCGGAATTTCATCGTCATCGGCTGTGTTTTACCGTCTTCATCCCGCCCCGTTAGGCAGGGTGCCCCTGACAAATGAGCGACATCCGCATCGCCTGTTGTATCGATAAACACCTGAGCGCTCACTTCAATTTTGCCGGACTTGGTCGTAATATGAACGGCTTCGATTCGATCTCCGCTCACTTGTACGTGATCGACAAAGCTGTGCAGCAGCAGCTTCACCCCAGCCTCCTGAAGCATGTCGACAGCCAAAATTTTATAAACCTCAGGGTGGTAAGGGGTTATGGTATTGACGAACCCGACCGTGTCGCGGAGGTGCCCTGGTGAAGCATTTTGTTCCATCAAACGATCAATAATTTCCTGCCCGATGCCTTTGATCACCTGCTTGCCCTCCACCGTATGGAATGTCATCCAGGGATAGACGAGCGCCGCCGTAGACATGCCTCCGATAAAACCGTACCGCTCGATCAAAATAGTTCTTTTACCGCTTCGTCCTGCTGCAATTGCTGCGCAAACCCCGGCTGGACCTCCTCCACATACAACAATATCTGCCTCGATCCGGTTATTCTGAATGGTATTCGCCATGATGGCTATCGCTCCCGTTTGTGTAGAATGGTTTTCATATTGCTCATCTAGGGCTTATTATAAAGAAACAATAACTTTAAGTTGAGTTTAAATTTAGTTTAAAAAATGAATGCAATCATTTAAATTGTTTTCGAATTATCCAATTAAATAAGGATCGGGTGAAGATGAATGGCAAGGAAAAAAAGCATCACATTGCTGCATATCGCAGAGGAGCTTGGACTCACTATACAAACGGTTTCCAAGGCATTGCGCGGACATCCGGGGATGTCAGAGGAGACCCGAGGGCTTGTCATCCAAACTGCCGCCGCTCTTGGATATCGTACTAAGGAGCAGCTGCGTCAGCTGGAGCAGGAGAGAATTGCCCCTTTTCCTCTGTATACACGACGGTTCATTCTGGTGCAGAGCGAGCGGTCACTTGGTTTCCTGAGGCTGCTGCTGCAAGGACTGCATGAGCGGTTTGCTGAGTACGGCCATCGAATTGACACGCTGCTGCTTCCTGCGCCGACCTCACCCGAGCAATTCCGTCATTGGCTTGAGCTGCATAATGTAGGCTACGCCGATGGTATTTTTATCGCACCGCGAATTGTGCCGGGATTCATGGAACAAAGCCTGCTGGAGCTTCAGCTGCCGCGGATTTTGCTTAATTACCCGCCACCTGAGACCAAAGTAGACAGTGTGGTTTGGGATGTGTACGAAGCGATGTATATCGCAGTTCGAACGCTTGTCCGGGCTGGACATCGACGAATTCTGTATGTGGGGGATATTCATCTGCAGCGCGGCTTTATCTTGCGTTGGCAGGCATTCCAGGAAGCAATGAAGGAAATTGGAGTGCACGTAACGGAGGAGGAGCATGCGGTTGGGCGCAGAGATTCCGAACAACCATGGCTGGACGATTTTGCAGTCAAATACGAAATCTATAAGCCTACAGCTGTGATCTGCGGAATTGATGAAGAGGTAGCGCCAGTTTACTATAGGTTGCAGACTTGGACGAAGGTACCGGAAAATTGCTCTCTAGTCGGGTTTTTGAACGAGCCGATTGATTATCTACCACTTGTTGACCGACCTGCGCTGCTGATCAGGGAAACAGGGTATCGTGCTGCCGACCGAATGCTTTGGCGCATTGCGAACCCGCAGCAGCCTTATGAACATATTCGATTGAAGGGCGATTATGTGGGAGGGGAGACGATGAAGAGAGCAGATTTGAACAGTTTATGAGATTAGACTCGGTGAGTTTACCGGGATGTGGACACCCGTGGGTTTGTACCCGACCGTTCAACAGGAGTAACTGTGATTCGAGGTTAAGTTGATATTTATACAATTACGTGTGAGATGGAGACCAGTAAGCAGGCTCTTCGTAAAAACTTCGGCACAGGCATTGTCTTTTTCAACAGCTAAGCTGACACACAGATGACATTTTACATAAACTAAGGTATGATTTGAATAGCTATGAATCGGCGTTCCCTTATGGAACGTCGTTTGTGTACAGACAGGAGTGAAGCGACAAAATGGATTTACGCAAAATGAGAATTTATGATACAGAACATACACATTCAAGTGAAGAGCGGGATGAATATGAAAAAGACTACGCGCGATTGATTCAATCCCCTGCGTTTCGGCGCTTGCAAGGCAAATCGCAAGTATTTGGGGCGGGCTCCGGTGACTATTATCGGACACGACTGACGCATTCACTGGAGGTTTCGCAGATTGCAAGAGAAGTAGCCAGACGGATGCAAAAAGAGTATCCTTTTCTAGCTGCGCGCGAGCATCCCGGATTGATGCTGGACCCAGCTGTTGTGGAATGCGCGGCGCTTGCTCATGATTTGGGACACCCGCCCTTTGGTCACAAGGGAGAAGAAGTATTGGATCGGCTGCTGGCTGAGGAGCATGGTCTCGCTTATGAGGGGAATGCCCAAAACTTCCGTATTCTGATGTTCCTGGAAAAACGGGCAGGAAGCGGCAGTGGTTTGGATTTGTCAGCGGCAGTGCTGCTCGGTATTAATAAGTACCCTTACTCCTTGGAAGAGGAGGGCAGGCTTAAGGGCGTATATGCGATGGAGTGGGAGGCCATCAACTACTTGCGTGAGGCTTGGGCTATGCCAAAGGGCTGCGCAACTTTAGAGGCGCAGCTGATGGACTTGTGTGATGATATCGCCTACTCCACCCATGATATCGAAGATGGGATTCGCGCTGGTAAAATATTGATGAACCCAACTTTTTTTGCAGATAACAGGCTGCTTGAAAATTTAATCCAGGAAATCCTCGATGATGAAGGCAATGGAGCGGTCGGTTGGGATCAGGTAGATATGCATTCCATGGTTAAGCAGGTGCTGGCCGACTATTTGACACAGTGGGAAATGATTTATTCTGAGTGCAAATATGAATCCTCACGTACCCGACGTGAGATGAAAGCAAGATGGGTGAGCATGTTTGCCCAAAAGGTAGGGATTATAGATGATCCGGCAAAAGGCTGGAAAAGAGTCACCTTCGTGCGTGACGGGCAGGAGGATCTGCATCTGCTGCGGACGATGGAAATTTTGAAAAAGCTGGCGTGGGTCACATTAATTAAGGATTTTCGGGTTCAGCGTTTGCAAAAACGCAGCGAAATTATGCTTCAACGTCTATGGGGCAGCTTCAAGGTATATGAAACCGGGAGAATGATTATTCCCCCGGATTGGACCCAAAGCTATGAGCAGCACAAGCATAAATGGAGTTGGCCGCGTATGGTTGCCGATTATATATCGGGGATGACCGATGCTTATGCTGAGAAGGTATACGCTGAGCTGTTTGCAAGTAAATCCGGATCGATTTATGAAATGGATTGATGAATCGATTAAAGCTGCCTGAGCAAGTGTAAGTATTGGCTATGTGTGTAGGGACCATTTGAACATAGGCGCATTAAGTATGTAAATGATTAAAAATACTAACGGGTTGTCGAAGCAGAATAGGCAGGTGCAGCTGTCATGGATTTGAGACGTTGAACAAGCGGTCTCTCCACATACCAATAGAACGTACAGCATAACAATAACGCTATCGTAAAGCAGAGCACTGTCGTAATGGTAGGACCGCACCATACGTCAAGGTGAACTGCTTTGGAGAGCTTCAGTGTGACAGACAGGAACCCAAGACTCGTAAGCAATATCGAATAGGAAGCATTGCCAAGAAATTGAACGAACCCGAGCCATGAGGGAGCTGCTGCACGCATAGATCCAATACCGAGCAGGACAAGTGAGGATCCAATGGTGTACAGCACATTCGGATATGCAAAGGTTGGGTCCATATAGCGCAACACCCAGACCACTGGGAAAACTAACAAGCCCACGACAAGTGAATAGCCTCCTTTGCCAAGGTTAAATCGACGAATGGTCCACGCAATCAGCATCCCCAGCACAAATTGCAAATGCATGCCGTCAAACAGAAAGTGCAGCCATGCGTTATCCTTCATATGTATCCAACCACAATTAATGAACCCGACGATCAACAGCCACAGTGAAAACAGGGCAACGATCGTTTTTTTATTCAGAACGAATAGTAGTGAAAAGATGAAATAAAAAAACACGACATAGATGAGCGACCAGGCGACGCCGAGTATGGGTACTTGACTGTAAGGCAGTAAAAGCAAGGAGGTAATAATCTCCATGGGCTTGGTTTCATAGCCATTACCAAACGAAGGAACGAGAAAATAGATCGGAATGACAGTGGCATTGACCAGCCAATAAAGCGGATAAATACGCAGCAGCCTTTTAAGTATAAAAGTCCCCCACATATGCGCTTTTCCGAAATGTTGATGGTAAAGAGTAAACATCAAAAAACCAGTCAGCACAAAAAAATAAGCATAGCCTCCAGATCTGTCCATGCCACTGACCGCCAAAAAGTTATTATGAAAATATTTTTGTGCCAACTGAGAGGTGTGAAACAGCATTACCAGTACAACAGCAATACCCCGAGCGGCTTGAATCAGGGGAATGGTTAAGCGATTGTCCATGACTTCAAATTCAGCTCCTAATATTTGGTTGTTATCTTGTGCGGTTATCATCTCATCTGAAAGTGAAAAAACGATGACAACAACCTGAAGATTCGCTGAATGTTAGCTTAAAATAATGAACATGCCATATGGAGAACCATTCCCTGATTAAAGCCTCTAAACATGATCAGAAGCAGTTAAACTGCCCAATACGTTGAATATCCAAGCCAAAATACAACCAGAAGCCTGTTGGGCCAAATCCGTACCAACGGTAACCAGCTATCGAATTACGGCCGACGTGAGTGAGGAACATCCAATAAGCGTCACCATTTCTTTGCCAAATGTACACAAACCGATTGATACATCTGCGGATACTGCCGGGGTCAACCGCTAGAGCTGACACGCCTGATTGCTGCGGGATGAAGGAAGGTGGTGGGGTTTGCGGTCCGCCAGTTGCGCCAGGGCCTCCTTGAGGTGTACCGGGAGGAAAGCCGCCACCGCCGCCGCCTGGAAAAGATGGAGGAAAGCCGCCACCACCACCGGGAAAAGACGGAGGAAAGCCACCACCACCGCCGCCTGGAAATGGTAAACCAGGAATACCGATGCCAGGCATTTGAAATGAGCGGGTGGAAAATCCTCCGCCAGCTCCTTGTGGAAAGCGGCCTGCTCCAATTCCTCTGGGATCAGGCGAGTTAGTGCCGGATGTTTGCACTGTAGCTGGAATTTTGTTACTTATCGCTTTTTTTGATTTTTTTGAAACCAGTTGCTTTCTACTCATCTTTAGCAGCTCCTTATGTTGGTTCTCTCCACAACATATGCTGCAAACGCCCATGCGTTACTTGTCCTGATCTTCTTGTTACTTGCTGCTGCCAATTTAGATGAAATAAATCTAAATCTTTTCATATAGAATAGGAAAAATGTAAATATGAATGCGTAAACAATCGGTTATATAAAATAGCTTGATTTTTTAGTAACCATTGGTTACTATAAATTTAATAACCAGTGGTTACATGAGTAGAAAGGTGATGAATGGATATGGAAATTGGCGATAAAAGCATTCGTAAGCAGGGCGAGAGAGCGGAGGAAACGAAGCGTAATATAGCTGAATCGGCAGCGAAACTGTTTACAGCAAGAGGTTATGATGCAGTTACGATGCGGGAAATTGCGAAGGATGCGGGCTGCTCCCATACAACCATTTATTTATATTTTAAGGACAAAGAAGTACTTTTGGAGCAGCTTGCGATACCGCCGCTGCAGTCGTTAGAGACACTCTTGCTATCCATACAGGGGCATGAGGAATGGTCAACGGTTGATAAACTGAAGGAGAAGAGCCGTCAGTTTTTACGGTTTTGCTTGTCACATAAAAGCATGGTGGCCGTTATTCTCGGTGTGAAGTCCGTGAGGGTAGATGAACAGGACCCTGAGGGGGACGTAAACAAGCTTCGCAATCGGATATTCGCCTATTTAACTGAAGGCATTGAGCATATCGTACCAGCGGCTAATGAGCAGGAACGAATCGATCAATCACGGGTCTATTTTTTCATGCTGTATGGTATGGTTTTCACTTATATGAACAGTGAAGAGAAATTGGAACCGTTATTGGAGCGGATTTTACCCATTCTAGATAAAGCAATTGAGATTTTGCTGGCAGGTATGCTGCACAAGAGGGACAGTAGTCAGTTGGTGACAGCCGTGAAGCCGGAAACGCAGCAGGATAAGAAGCAGGGTAAGCGGGAAAAATTGGAGAAACAAGAGAAGCAGGAGAAGCAGGACAAAAAACAGGATAAAAAGCGTAAGGACAAAAAGTCTAAAAAGCAGGAGGACAAGTAGCCTATGAAAATCGTACAGATTTCCGAGCATATCTGGGCATGCAAAATATGGTTAATTATCCCGATCACAGTTTGGATCGTAAAGTCAGAACAGGGGCTTTCACTTATAGATACAGGAATCTCCTTAATGGCGGGCGGCCTGCTCAAGCAAATGCAGCAGATGGATGCACCACTGGAGCGAATATTATTAACCCATGGTCATTCCGACCACGTTGGCAGCATCCAAAAGATCCGGCAGCAGCTTCACGTTCCTGTATTTGCTCATGCAGAGGAAATTCCTTATATGGAGGGTAAACTTCCCTACCCGCGCCGATCCAAAGCAGAGGCCTCTGTAGAAATTGGTTTGGTCCAACCGCTCGCTGATTCCAGTGAAAGCAAGGCATCTTTCCAAGCTGAACAAGCTTCAGATTCAGGTATCGGACAAAAAGCACGGTCAGGTGATATGCATGCTTTGGACATCGTAGGCGGACTCACGCCTTACCTCACACCTGGGCACTCGCCGGGTCATGTGGCTTATTACCATCAAGAAGATAATGTATTGCTGGCGGGAGATCTGTTTACTGCGAACAGAGGCAGGCTCAAAAAGCCAATGGCGATGTTCACAGGCAATATGCAGCAAGCAATAGAGAGCAGTTCCATTATCGAACAGCTTAAGCCTAAGGTAGTCAGTGTTTGTCATGGTGGAGAGGTGTACTCTCCGTATGAACAGTATGAATCTTTTCGACGTGCGTTTAAGTAATGTATTGAGCTGTATCATTTATTTTTGTAAAAAGGTATTGTCGGGGCTGGCAATCTATAGTAAGATCGAATTAAGCGCTTAACCTAATCAGGTTCAAGCGTAAGATTTTTACAGGTTAAGCGCTTAATCAACTTCGTCAATCATAAATAACTTTAGTGTATTTTTCTATGAACACCGAATCACTCCAAATCGCCATTACAACTGGCGAACCCAATTAGCGGTTAATTGAAAGAAATGAATGAATCGATGGAAGGGAGACACGTGAAATGAGTACGATTCGACTTACTATGGCTCAAGCCCTGCTTCGTTTTTTGGATAAGCAATACATTTCGCAGGATGGTGAAGAAACCAAGCTTTTTAAAGGAGTTATGGGTATTTTTGGTCACGGCAATGTGACGGGTCTTGGAGAAGCGCTGGAGCGGAGTGCAGGCGATCTGGTCTTTATTCAAGGGAAAAATGAACAGGGGATGGTCCACGCCGCGGCCGCCTATGCCAAGCAAATGAATCGCAAACAAATATTTGCCTGCACAAGCTCGATTGGTCCCGGGGCTCTGAATATGGTTACTGCTGCTGCAACGGCAACGGTCAACCGGATACCTGTGCTGCTGCTGCCAGGCGATAATTTTGCAACCAGACAACCGGATCCGGTGCTTCAGCAGCTTGAGGTACAGGGAGATTATACCGTATCCGCTACGGATGCATTCAAGACCGTCAGCAAGTATTGGGATCGTATCGTGAGACCCGAGCAATTGTTGACAGCGGCGGTCCAGGCTGTTCGCGTGCTCACCGATCCTGCAGAAACAGGTGCGGTCACACTGGCTCTACCTCAGGATGTCCAGGCAGAAGCTTACGATTATCCACTCTCGTTTTTTGAGAAAAAGGTACACTTTATTGACCGTCGTCCACCGGCCCCCGATTCATTGAATAGAGCTTTGGAGCTTATGAAGGGCAAAAAGAGACCGCTGATCGTTGCAGGTGGGGGTGTGCTGTATGCGTCCGCAACAAAGGAGCTTGCTGCATTCGCTGAAGCCTTTGGTATTCCGGTTGCAGAGACACAAGCTGGGAAAAGCTCGCTGCAGTGGAATCATCCGTTGAATGTTGGAGCGATCGGGGTAACAGGAGCACTTGCTGCAAATCTACTAGCCAAGGATGCGGATCTGATCATTGGTGTAGGCACTCGCTATTCGGATTTTACAACGGCGTCCAAATCGGCATTTGCACATCCTGATGTACAGTTTATCAATATCAACATCAATGGATTCGATTCGGCAAAGCTCGGTGGAGCATCAGTTACAGGGGATGCACGAGAGTCGTTGAAAGCGCTTCAGGAAAAACTCGCTGCTGCACATTACGAGAATGGTTATGGGTCCACTGAAATTACAGACTTGAAGAAACGTTGGGAGGGCGAGGTTGATCGCTTGTATGCAGCCCAGCATGAAGATGGATTATCCCAAACCCGCGCGCTCGGCGTCATTAATGAAACGCTGGATGCCTCCTCGGTTATTGTGTGTGCAGCGGGCAGTCTTCCCGGAGATTTACATCGGCTGTGGAGGACGCTTGAGCCAAAAACTTACCATATGGAATACGGATTTTCGTGCATGGGGTATGAGATAGCTGGTGCTTTTGGAGCTGCTCTTGCCGAGCCAGAGCGCGAGGTATATGCAGTGGTGGGAGACGGCAGCTATTTGATGATGCATTCCGAGCTCGTTACAAGCCTGCAGGAAGGTCGCAAAATAACGATTCTGCTGTTCGATAACCACGGCTTCCAGTGTATTCATAATTTGCAAAGAGGTCATGGAAGCGACGGCTTCGGTAATGAATTCCGTTATCGCTCCGAGACTACAGGTCGTCTTACCGGTAATGTGCTGCCTATCGATTTTGCTGCACATGCGCGTGCCTTGGGCGCAAAAGCGTACAAAGCGACTACTGCTGAGGAGCTGCAAGCCGCGCTGCTGCAAGCCAAGGAAGAGACGATTACGACATTGATTGAAATTCCGGTTGTCGCAGGAACGAATACGGACGGTTACGAATCATGGTGGAATGTGGGCGTGCCCGAGGTTTCGGTCAGTGATAAAGTGCTTGCCGCGCATCAGGAAATGAAATCCCGTATTCAGGCGGTCAAGTTGATTTAAAGTTTTCGGTGAATTAGTCTCCGCTCCGCGGTCAAATATCCTTACGATCGCTGTTGTTTCCCTATTTTTTGAATTTATAAGACATTTGTGGTAAAAATCTGGAAACAAAGGCGAACGCTAACGCTTCTCCAGGATTATTTGACCGCTCCGCTCCTTATTCACCGAATTTAACTAAAGAGAAATAAACAGAAAACATCTAATCGAATTTATAAAAGGAGAGTTTGTGCATGCTGGAACTGCCATTTAAGCTGGGCATCCATCCGATCAATTGGGTAGGCGAGGACGTCAAGGAGCACGGTGATGATACGACCTACGAGCAAATTCTGGATGATATTCAGGCTCTGGGTTTGATAGGAACGGAAATGGGACGCAAGTACCCAACAGATCCCGCGATTTTGCAGGAGGAGCTGTCCAAACGGGGCATTCAGCTCGTCTCACAGTGGAAATCGGTGCTGTTTTCTGATCCGGCATACCGGGAATCGGAATTGGCCGCTTACCGCAAGCATGTGGAATTTTTGCATGGTATGGGCAGTACGGTGATCAGCACCTGCGAGGTTGGAGGCTCATTGCATTTTGACCCGCGCCGCACACCGAACGAAAAGGAGGTGCTGCGGCTGGATGAAGCAGGCTGGCAGAGCCTCGCCGAAGGCTTGAATGCAGCTGGCGCCATTGCTCAGGAGTATGGTTTAAAGCTGACTTATCATCATCACGGCGGAACCGCAGTGGAACGTCCAGAAGAAATCGACCGATTGCTGGAGCTGACTGATCCTACTAAGGTATATCTGCTCTATGATACGGGTCATGCTTATTACGGAGGCGCGGATCCCCTGCAGGTGCTGCTCAAGCACTATGACCGTATTGCGTATATTCATTTCAAGGATATTCGCCAAGAGGTGCTGGATGAGGCGCGTGCTGAACAAGTCGATTTTGTCACGTGTATTCGCAAAGGCGTGTTCACCGTTCCGGGTGACGGATGTCTCGATTTTGGGCCGATTTTACATGAGCTGCTGGCACGTGGTTACGATGGATGGGCGATGCTTGAAGGTGAGCAGGACCCGGCAGCACATCCCGCATATGAGTATGCCAAGAAAGCATTGGAGCATATGGAGTCCTTAATCATAAAAAAATAATAATAAGCCAAAAGCCAGTAAGCATACAACGAATCAGAATCAAGCCATAAGAAAGCTAGTGCTAAAAACAATGACCAGGAAAGAAGGGTTTTCAAGCTATGACCTATGTTACGTTTCCAACCGGAAAATCACTGGATTTTACAGCAATCGGGCGGCTGTGTATCGATTTGAATGCTAACGAAATTAATCGACCGATGGAAGAAACAATGACCTTCACTAAGTATGTGGGGGGCTCCCCGGCCAATATTACGATCGGGATGTCGCGATTCGGGTTAAAAACCGCTTTTATCGGAAAAATTGCTGATGATCAAATGGGACGTTTTATTGCCGATTACCTGCAAAAAAATCATATTGACACTACGAATGTTGTGACGGACCATACGGGTGCGGTGACAGGGCTTGCTTTTACAGAAATCAAAAGCCCGACAGAATGCAGCATTTTGATGTATCGCGATAATGCGGCTGATTTGCGGTTGACCGCCGAAGAAGTTCAGGAAGATATCATCGCGCAGGCGAAGGTGCTGCTGATCTCGGGAACGGCACTTGCTCAAAGTCCATCACGAGAGGCTGTATTCCAGGCGCTGCAGTATGCCAAAAAACATGGTGCTGTCATCGTATTTGATCTGGATTATCGCCCTTACACATGGGTGTCGCCTGAAGAAACAGCCGCTTATTACAATTTGGCAGCAGAGAAATGCGACATTATTCTGGGTACTCGTGAAGAGTTTGATATGATGGAGCGATTTGAGGCCAATCCGGAGCATAGCGATAATGTAACTGCATCCAAATGGTTTGATTGCTCAGCCAAGATCGTGATCATCAAGCACGGCAAGGACGGTTCGATTGCGTACACGAAGGACGGCGAAGGACACCGGGCACAGAGCTTTCCAGCCAAGGTAGTCAAAACGTTCGGAGCCGGCGACTCTTATGCAGCAGGCTTTTTATACGGTGTTATGCAAGGATGGACACTCGAAAAAAGTATGGAATTCGGCAGCGCGGCAGCGTGTATCGTTATTTCCAGCCACAGCTGCTCGGATGCGATGCCTTCGGCCGAAGCTGTGCATGATTATATCGAACGCTGCAACCGCGGCGAAATTACGGCATCTTAAGCTTTTATATCAGAGGGGAGAACAACTAACATGGCACAAACCTTAAAAAACTGGATCGGCGGCGCATGGGTCGAGTCCGTTTCCACACAAAGCGAGCCCGTCTACAATCCGGCAACAGAAGAAATATTGGCATATGTTCCACTTTCCACGACGGAGGATGTGGACCTAGCGGTACAAACGGCAAAAGAAGCTTTTAAAACGTGGAGCCGCACACCGGTTCCTCGCCGGGCACGCGTTCTGTTCAAATACCAGCAGCTGCTGGTCGAGCATTGGGAGGAGCTGGCTGCTCTCGTCACAGAGGAAAACGGCAAAAGCTACAACGAGGCTTATGGTGAAGTACAGCGTGGTATTGAATGCGTGGAATTTGCAGCCGGTGCTCCGAACCTGATGATGGGCAAGCAGCTTCCGGATATTGCCTCCAACCTGGAATCCGGTATGTACCGCTATCCTGTAGGTGTCGTTGGTGGAATTACGCCGTTTAACTTTCCGATGATGGTTCCCTGCTGGATGTTTCCGCTTGCGATCGCTTGCGGTAATACGTTCATCCTGAAGCCTTCCGAGCGTACGCCGCTGCTCGCGAATCGTTTGGCAGAGCTGTTTAAGGAAGCTGGCTTGCCTGACGGTGTATTCAATATTGTTCACGGCGCACGTGATGTGGTTAATGGGGTGCTGACGCATAAGGATATTCGCGCGATCTCGTTCGTAGGCTCGCAGCCGGTAGCCGAGTACGTGTACAAAACTGCCTCTGCCCATGGCAAACGCGTACAAGCGTTGGCTGGTGCAAAAAATCACTCGATAGTGATGCCTGATGCAGATCTCGATAGTTCGGTAAAAGAAATTATTAATGCCGCTTTTGGTTCAGCGGGAGAGCGCTGCATGGCCTGCTCCGTCGTCGTAGCCGTCGGTGAGATTGGTGATACTTTGGTGAACAAGCTCGTCGAGGCTGCTAATCAGCTTACGATTGGCAATGGGATGAACGACGGCGTGTTCCTCGGTCCCGTGATCCGCGGACCTCACAAGGAGCGTACCTTATCCTATATTGAAACAGGTGAAAATGAAGGCGCACTGCTCATTCGTGACGGCCGTAAGGATGAGGCTGCAAGCGGCAAAGGCTATTTTGTCGGGCCGACGATTTTTGACCAGGTGACGAGCGAGATGAAAATTTGGGAGGATGAAATTTTTGCTCCTGTATTATCTATTGTCAGAGTCGCTACTTTGGAGGAAGCTGTAGAATTGGCTAATCGTTCAGAGCTGGGCAATGGAGCCTGCCTGTTTACGAAAAGCGGCAGCAGTGCAAGACAGTTCCGCGAAACAATCGAATCCGGTATGCTGGGCATCAATCTGGGTGTGCCTGCGCCGATGGCTTTCTTCCCGTTCTCAGGCTGGAAAAATTCGTTTTACGGCGATCTTCACGCCAACGGTACAGATGGAGTCGAGTTTTATACTCGCAAAAAAATGGTTACTGCCCGTTGGTAACAACTGTCCGATAAACGGTGTGAACAGGTGGCACCACGTGTACGCGTAGAAGCCTGTTCGCCTCGTCTCGTCGGTATAATAATTGCTATGTTTACAGGTTTATGAGAGCAAAAGTCAAAGCAAGCTTTACCGAAGGAGTTGATTCACACATGACATTAGTTTCCATGAAAACGATGCTGCTGCAGGCATTGGAAGGACAATATGCGGTGGGGCAGTTTAATTTAAATAATCTGGAGTTTACAGAGTCCATTCTGCAGGCAGCTCAAGCGGAGCGTGCACCTGTTATTCTCGGTGTCAGCGAGGCTTATATTCCTTATATGGGCGGTCTCCCCTGCATTGCAGGTATGGTCAAAGCGCTGATCGAGCATTATGATATCACCGTTCCTGTAGCGCTGCATCTGGATCATGGTTCCACCTATGATCTTTGCATTCGGGCGCTTCATGCAGGCTTTACCTCAGTCATGATCGATGCCTCACATCATTCGCTTGAGCACAATATCGATGTGACACAGCGGGTTACGCAGGCAGCACATGCACTTGGTGCTACGGTAGAAGCGGAGCTTGGACGGATTACCGGCCGCGAGGACGATCTTGTGGTTGATGATGCCGATGGGATGTATGCAGTACCTGAGGATTGTGTGGAGCTTGTTCGTGCTACGGGAATTGATTGCTTGGCGCCAGCGCTTGGCTCTGTGCATGGTCCTTATCGCGGCCAGCCAAAGCTTGGCTTTGAACGAATGGGGCAAATTCAAAAGCTGACCGGATTGCCACTTGTACTGCATGGGGGAAGCGGTTTACCGGATGAGGAAATTCGTCAGGCTATTGCGCTTGGAACGAGTAAAATCAATGTGAATACGGATAACCAAATGGCCTGCACAGAGGCAATTCGCAGCTTTTTGAACGATAATCCAACTGCTTATGATCCACGTAATTACCTGATTCCGGCGAAAGCAGCCATTCAGGCAAAGGTTCAAGAAAAGATTCGTTTATTCGGAAGTTCAGGTAAAGCGGGAGGGAGTGCATCATGAAAAAAGTCAAAATTGGGATCATTGGCGCAGGGCGTATCGGCAAAATTCATGCTGATAATTTGCTGAGACTGCCAGAAACGGAAATTGTAGCTGTAAGCGACTTGTTCGCTGGTCCGGAGCTGCAAGCTTGGGCTAGCGAGAGAGGAATCGCTATTGTCACTACCGATAGCAATGAGGTCATTGCTAATCCGGAGATTGACGCGATATTTATTTGCTCCTCGACCGATACGCATGTACCGCTGATTAAGCAGGCAGCCGAGGCTGGCAAGCATATATTTTGCGAAAAACCGGTCAGTATGGATATTCGGCAAACGGAGGAAGCGCTGGAGGCTGTACGCAAGGCTGGAGTGAAGCTGCAAATCGGCTTTAATCGCCGTTTCGACCACAACTTCAAGCGAGTTCGTGAGCATGTGCAGGGAGGTTTGATCGGCGAGCCGCATATCGTGAAAATTACTTCGCGCGATCCGAATCCGCCGCATCCGGACTATATTAAGGTGTCTGGCGGGATTTTCATGGATATGATGATTCATGATTTTGATATGGCCCGTTTTCTGTCAGGCAGCGAGGTTGAGGAAGTACATGCGATCGGTAATGTGTTAATCAATCCTGTTTTTGCCGAGCATGGCGATGTGGATACGGCTATTGTTACCCTTCAATTTGCCAATGGGGCGCTTGGCGTTATCGACAACAGCCGCCAAGCCGTATACGGGTATGATCAGCGGGTTGAGGTATTTGGGTCCAAAGGCAGTACAGCGGCCTCCAATGATCATCCGACTACGGTAGAAATCAGCACGGCGGATGGTATTACACGTGACAAGCCGCTGCATTTTTTCCTGGAACGCTATAACGCCGCTTATGTGGAAGAAACACAAATGTTCATTGATTGTATCGTCAACGACAAGCCGCTGCCGGTTGAAGGCAATGATGGCCTGCAGGCGGAGCGAATTGCGTTGGCTGCCAAGCTGTCCAGTCAGTTGGGCCGTCCTGTGAAGGTTAGTGAAGCGCTAAATCTGCTTATTCAACCATTGCGATCGGAATAAATAGATATGATGTTTAGTAACGCTTACGAAGTAGTTTTCTAACGAAAACTTGAAGATTATGCTTACGAAGTCAGCTTCCTACGGAAGCTTTTAGGAGGGATCCACCATGTCCAAATTGATAGTTAAGCCGGAGCAGGCGCCTAACGCTGAAGGAACTGTTTTAACCGTTACTCCGCAATCGGCCGGTTGGGAATATGTTGGTTTTGAGGTGCTGAAGCTTTCGGAGGGTCAGGTTGTGAAACGCGAAACCGGAGATCAGGAGGTATGCCTGGTACTGCTCAGTGGAAAAGCGGATATAGCGACCCATAATGAGGCATGGCAGGGAATTGGGCAGCGGATGAGTGTATTCGAAAAGACACGGCCTTATTCCGTATATGTGCCCAACGCTGATCATTACGAGGTTCGTGCGTTGACTGCGGTAGAATTGGCGATATGCTCAGCACCAGGACATGGCAATCACGCGGCGCGTTTAATCGGACCTGATCAAGTAGGCGCAGAAACCCGTGGCTCTGGCAGCATGGAGCGGCAGATTCATAATATTTTGCCGGAGCAGGAGCCTGCCGATAGTTTGTTAGTCGTGGAGGTATTTACGCCGAATGGCCACTGGTCGAGCTATCCTCCGCATAAGCATGATCGGGACGCACTCCCTGAGGAGTCTCTGCTGGAGGAAACGTATTATTTCCATGTTCAGCCGGAGCAGGGCTTTGCGATCCAGCGAGTGTATACAGACGACCGTTCGCTAGATGAGACGCTTGTTGTTCAAGATGGTCAAACGGTGCTGGTGCCTAAAGGCTATCATCCGGTTTCTGCACCTCCGGGCTATGAGGTTTATTATTTGAATGTAATGGCTGGACCAAACCGGATTTGGAAGTTTCATAATGATCCTGATCATGCATGGCTCATGCCGAAACCACGTTAATCCTATATGTTGTTGAATATGTATGGGATTGATGATTTATCTCATGAAGCATAGCTGTGCAGCACGTAGAAGCTGGGCCTGTTCGCCATCCAGCTATAAAGACAGCAACCTATGAGGGAACCAGACCTCGTTACGGTTGCTGTCTTTTCGAGTATTTCGATTTTTAAATTCAGGTTAGATGAATGTTCTCAAAATAATAACAAGCAGAATGAAGAGAACAAGAATAACACCTGTAGATGTACCCAAGCCATAGCCAGCACAACTACCACAACCTACACCACCAAGACCAGCGCCATATCCCATAGTTCCAACCCCCTTCCATTTAACCTTCTGTATGTTATGATGATTAGAGGCTTGTGGATTGGACTTATGGAAAATGTGCGTTTGGTAGGGAGATAATCAATAGATTATGAGGTGAAGCCATGGACATATGGTCTTATCCGTTGGGTATATTTAAACCGGAGGAGCATCCGACCTCAGAGCATCGTGCCATATGGATGGAGGACATCACTCTAATTCCCAAATCACTTCGATTGACGGTGAAGAGCCTCAATGCCGAGCAGCTGCTGACACCTTATCGGCCCGGCGGTTGGAATGCCCAACAGGTCGTACATCATTTGGCTGATAACGATATGAATGCTTATATTCGGTTTAAAAGAGCTTTAACCGAGGATACCCCTGTTGCAGGCTCTTATCGCGAAGAATTATGGGCTGAATTAAGCGACTATCAAGAAGCACCCATAGAAACTTCATTGCTGCTGCTGGAGTCGCTTCATCAACGATTTGTAGTATTGCTTCGTTCATTGTCACCTCATCAGTTTCAGCGTACTTTTATAAGTCCGACTCATGGTACTATGACGCTGGATATCGCGGCTCAAAGATACGCGTGGCATGGGCGGCATCATATCGCCCAAATCAAATCACTTAAGGAACGTATGGGCTGGATTTAAGCCTTATTGAGATATATCGCTGTACTTATTGTCATAAAAAGTCGTATTCTGCTTGGCCGGTTGGTCGTGCGGGTTGCGGCTTTTTTGCGTTTTTTCCGACAAATGGTACGGCATCAACCTGAATTATCCAAGTCAGTTACCTGTATGTATCGACAAGTCTCAACTCCGGTAGTAGGATATGGGTATTACAGCATGGAACAAGCAGCGGCACAAAGAGAAGCGGATACTTAATATGCAAGCCGCCTTGAAGGACGCTAATAGTTAAATGCTCACGATACCAGCGTTCTTTTGAACGCTCTTAGGAGGTTTTGTTATATGTTTCAGGTACTGATAGCTGAAGACGAAATATGGATTCGTGATGCGGTTGCAGAAATGGTAGAGCGACTTGCACCTCAATTCAATGTCGCAGGTGAAGTGGGGAACGGCGATGAGGCCTGGAGCTTTATTCAGGAGCATTGGCCGAGTATCGTAATCACAGATATTATGATGCCGCACAAAAACGGTCTTTGGTTGTGTGAAAAAATCGATCAGGCTCATCTCCCCATCGTTACGATTGTTGTAAGCGGTTACGACAATTTTCAGTATGCCAAAAAAGTCATGCGTTACGGAGTTACCGAATATTTATTGAAGCCGCTTGACGAGGAGGAGCTGCATGGTGCTCTGAAGCGATCGATCCAACGGCTGGAGGGTATGACCGAAATTCATGAAGGTGTACTTAATATCCAAAAGTTTGTCGAGCATTTGCCGGAAATGAGCCGGCACACCGTGCAATCGGAGCTAAACAATTTGTTAACAGCCATCTTCAAGCTCAAGCTCACGACCCCAAGCTATCGCAAGAGCGTATTCGCTATTTTATCGTCCAAATTGAACGAGCTGCTGCAAGCATTTGGCACCCAGCAGACGCATATGTCCTTAGCAACTGAGGATGAGCAGGCGATTCGTAAGCACTTCACAGATCTCATCCAAGCATGGATACTGATTTATCCCCAATATGCGGATCAAAGCGGTAATGCCTCGATTAAACGGGTATGCGAATATATGGATGTTCATTATTTTGAGAATTTTGCTCTGGCGCGTCTGGCTGAAATGTCACATATGAGCATTTCTCATTTTAGTATGCTGTTCAAAAAAACGACAGGCCAGACCTGTTTAAACTACTTGAACCTGATTCGGATTCGTAAAGCCAAGGAGCTGCTGCAGGAGCCCGACTTGAAAATATATGAAATCGCCGATATGGTCGGTTATTCCTCGCTGCCCTATTTTAACCGGATTTTCAAACAAATTGTTACGATTACCCCAGTGGAATACAGAAAGAGAATGGGCCTATGAGAGCCTTCGTGATACTGCGGAAATTTTCGATCAAAATGAAGATGGTGCTCGCCTTTCTCAGTGTCAGTGTATTATCGGTGCTGCTGCTGGGATTGCTGTCCAATTATTATTACAGCAAGGCGGTTGAAAAAGAATTTTTTAACATATCCAATGAGGCGACAGCACGTTTGAATTACCATCTCGATTATTATTACCAGCAGCTTCAGCAGTCCACGCAGTACTTGATTCAGAATGATACGATTCAGGAATGGCTGACCAGCAAAAGCTATACCAATGTCGATAAGCAGAACGTGGAGAAGGAGCTGAGGAGATATCTGGCTCTGAATTATTCGGAGATTCAGGGGATGTTTCTTATTTCCAAATCGAATCAGATCGTGTCGATGGCGCAGTATTTTGGCAAGCTGGATCGTTTTGAAGACGAGCCTTGGTATGGCAGGCCGGTATCCCCGAATATTATTATCCTTCCAACACATACCGCCAAATATGAAGGAGCTTACGGTCGACCGGTCATGTCCGTACTGCTGCCGATCTATGATAAGGAAACGCTGGAGCTGATCGGGACTTTGGCTGTAGACATCTCTTTGCAGGAAATAGATCGTGCATTCAAAAGCTCGCAGCTGGCCAAATCGGGCATATTTTTTATTTTGGCAGGGGACGATTCTATTGTGTACCATCCGAATGAGGAATTGAACGGGCTTCAAAAGAGACAGACTGAGCTTGCAGGCCTGAAGATTCCGGATAAGGGAGAGACCGCGATTCAACGGTTTCGTGGAGACGATTATTTGATTGGCAGCTCACTTTCACCTGTAACCGGCTGGCGGATCGTATCGTTGGTCCCTTTTGCAGAAGTCGCGGTAGGCTTAAGCTCGGCAAGAATTTCGATGCTGCTGGTGCTCGCTATTATTACATGCCTCGTCATTCTGGTGGTTCCGTTATTGTCCAATCGTTTTGTCGATCCGATCCTTACCTTAAGAGGCTTGATGAGACAAGTAGCCAAGGGTGATCTGAGTGTGCAAACGGAATCCATACCCGGCCAGGACGAGCTGCAGCAGCTGTTTCACAGCTTTAATATTATGGTCAAGCGGCTTGATGAGCTGATTGTAACTAATTCGAATCTGCAGCTGAAGGAAATGCAGGCGCTGCTGAAGCAAAAGGAAACGTTAATCAAGGCGCTGCAAAATCAAATCAATCCCCATCTGCTCTACAATACGTTAGGCATCATTACGAGTATGGCCTATCTGGAAAAGGTACCGGTGATCGAGAGAATGGCCCGCAATCTGGCCGATGTGTACCGCTATACAGCCCAATTCACGGATATGGAAGTGTATCTGGAGGAGGAGCTGGGGCAGCTTCGCAAATATTTGGATATTATTCATGTCCGTTTTCCGAAGCATTTTCAGAGCCGTTATTTTATTAATGAAAAGTTTATCCGCTGCCGCGTTGTGAAGTTCATTCTTCAGCCTATTGTGGAAAATGCCGTGAAATATGCGATTGAGCCGAGAGGCGGGGAAGGTGTTGTGATCGTTAGTGCGTACGATGAAGGGCGCGATCTGATCATTGAGGTAGCGGATAACGGTCCTGGAATAGCGGACGCGGAATTACAAAGGATTACCGAGCAGCTGGAGATGATTTCGACCACCGTTGAGCAAAATTACACGCAGCAGGATTCTCTTGGGTTAGCTAATGTTCACGCGAGGCTGGTGCTGCAGTATGGCAATAAATATGGCATCAAGCTGAGCTCGTTCCCGGGACGGGGTGCTGTCGTATCGATTCGAATACCGATTCATCTCGAGTAAGTAAGATTGAATCGGAAATCATAGGATCAGATAATGTATTCGCTTTCAACATGCAGTATGTTGGTTATGTAAGATTCATATTGCCTGAGGGGGAACGTAGAATGGTTAAATGGATGAAAATATCCGCTGCAATTACACTGTCTGCCAGCATCGTTACAGGATGCTCGCAAGGTGCACCAAGTGGGAATGCAGCCGTAGACAAACCCGCAGATAGCAAGCCGGCTAACGCATTTAGTGAGAAAATCAGCATTAACATGATGTCAATCGCCTATGAAGGCGGTGCTTGGTCAGACAAACATCCGGTCATTGATGAATTAAATAAAAAGCTGAACATTGATTTAAAAATTCAATGGGTTCCATCCGACAACTATGTTGAAAAACTAGGTGTTATGGCAGCGTCTAATTCGTTCCCGGACGTATTCAGAATCAACAGCGCTGAGTTTTTGAAATGGCGCGATAAAGGCGTATTTCTCGACATAGCGCCGATCCTCAAAAACTATCCGAATTTAACGAAGGAAATACCGATGGAAACGTATGCTATCGGTAATCCGAAAGGTAAAATCTATGCGTTGCCCAACTGGACTCCGGAATCCCGGGAAACCCTATTCATCCGTCAGGACTGGTTAACCAAGCTTAATTTGAAGGCTCCGACAACGACCGATGAGCTGTACGAGGTTGCCAAAGCTTTTGCCAAAAATGATCCGGACGGTAACGGCAAAGACGATACCATAGGTTACTCCATTGCGATCCAGAATAACAGAAGCTTCAGCCGTGCTGCCGATCCGATCCGGTTTGCTTTTGGACTTGCTAATGGCTGGAAAGAAGTGAACGGTGCTATTGTTCCATGGCAGGCACAAACGAAGGAATTGAAGGATTTCCTGGGCTTCATGAGCAGAATGTATAAGGATGGAATTCTCGATAAGGATTTTGCTATCAATAAAGGACAAGACCCGGATTTCAAATTTGAGGCCAATAAGGTTGGATTTACCGATGTACCTGCCACCAATATTTATGACACAGGACTTCCGAATTTACAAAAGCTGGTGCCTACCGCTCAGGCCGCTCAGCTAATACCACCGAAGGGTCCTACAGGTCTTCAAGGGAATACGACCTATGCGACAACCAATAAGGTTGTTATTAATGCCAAGATCGATCAGAAGAAGCAGGAACGAATTATGGCGTTAATGGATTATATGGTCACGCCTGAAGGGCATTCACTGATCACCTACGGAGTAGAAGGTATTCACTACAAGAAAACCGGTGAGAAATACGAGGTGCTTCCGGCATTCGAATCGGATCGTCCGATGTTGATTAACTTCTGGTTCTTCCATAAGCTGGATCCGCTTAACACGGTTCGGCCATGGGAAGATCAGGAAAAGCCGAAAAAAGTGCTTGCTCTGTTCGACGTGAACAAGAAGTATGCGGTGATCGACAAAGGAGCAGGGTTATTCTCGGAAACGTCTACCAAATCGGGAGCTACGCTTGACCAGAAGCTGATGAGCGAGATGGTAGCGATCATTATGGGTGAAAAGCCTGTGGATGCAATTGAAGCAGCCGTAGATGCATGGAAGAAAAATGGCGGAGACAATATTATATCTGAAATGAACGAACAGTATAAATTGACGAAATAAGCAATGAGCATGCCTGTCCCGAAGAGGATCAAGCTGACATCATGCTAAGGAAAGGACAATGATGTATGAAAGCGATAAGTACGGAGAGCAAGCTGGAAGGCACTCTTTCATTGGCTAAGAACAAAAGGAGCTACCGTGCCTGGAAACGGGGGATTCCCCTCTATCTGATGATTTTCCCGGGATTGTTGTACTTTATCATTTTTAAATACATCCCCATGGGTGGGGTCCTGATTGCATTCCAGTCGTTTGATCCCTTCGAGGGATTTCTTAACAGTGATTGGGTAGGCCTTGATAACTTTCGCAAGCTATTTGGGGAGCAGGACTTTATGCTGCTGCTCAAAAACACCCTGATTCTGAGTGGGATGAATTTATTCCTGTTCTTCCCGGCTCCGATTCTGCTCGCTTTATTGCTTAATGAGGTCAGGCAGGCATGGTTTCGCAAAATTGTGCAAACGGTTGTGTACATCCCGCATTTTTTATCGTGGGTTATCGTCGTCAGTATTACGATTCTGCTGTTCTCGGTGCAGGAGGGCGGTGTCAACAAGCTATTGATGGAATGGGGCTTCGACCCGATCCAGCTGCTCACAGATCGTGGATATTTCCGTTATGTATATGTATTTCAAAGCATATGGAAAGAGGCTGGATGGAGTGCGGTTATTTTCTTCGCCGCACTTGCTTCCATCGATCCCACCTTATACGAAGCAGCCGTTGTTGACGGGGCGAGCCGTTGGCGGCAAATGTGGCATATCACGTTACCTGGATTAAGAACGACCATCATTATTTTGTTCATCCTGAGGGTCGGCTATTTAATGGATACCGGCTTTGAACATATCTTACTTATGCAAAATCCAACGAACCTGCAAGTATCGGATGTATTCGATACGTTTGTCTATCGTACCGGTATCGTGCAGGGAGACTTTAGCTATACAACAGCAGTCGGGCTATTCAAATCGGTAATTGGGCTGTGTCTTATTATTGGTGCTAATCGGATAGCGAAGAAAGTCGGAGAGGAAGGGGTCTATTGAGATGAAAGCACATGATTTCAGAGGTAGGGCTCCTGTATACCAAACTGTCGTTTTCTCTTTGCTCGTTCTCGTTGTATTGATAGCTGTAGTTCCATTCCTGTATGTGCTGCTGGCTTCCTTTGCCACGAAGCAGGAAATTTTAACACGAGGCTTTTTTCTGATACCGAAGGTTTGGACGACTAACGCTTATGCCTATTTGATGGAAAACCGCAATTTTCTCAAGTCTTTTCAAAATTCGGTTGTGATCACAGCTGCAGGAACGACCATTAGCATGGTGCTTACAACTTTAATGGCGTACGGATTATCCAAAACCTGGTTGAAGGGACGCAGAATTCTTAATTTCCTCGTTCTGTTCACGATGCTGTTCAGTGGAGGCATGATCCCGCTGTATCTGCTTGTCAGAGGCTTGGGCTTGCTGGACAGCTATTGGGCTTTATTCTTAACTGGAGCGATTGCCCCCTTTAATCTGATTGTAATTCGCAGCTCATTCCAAAATTTTCCAATAGAAATTGAAGAGTCGGCACGAATCGACGGCTGCTCGGAATTCGGTATGCTGTGGAGAATTGTGATTCCACTCTCGATGCCGGTAATCGCAACCTTTACCTTATTTTATACGGTTGATTATTGGAATTCGTACTTCAGCGCCCTCTTATATATTAATCAATCGGACAGGTTGCCGATACAAGTGTTCCTCCGTCAAATGCTGATTCAACCGAGTGAAAATATGGGGGCGTCCGTGGAAGGCCTGGAATTCAGCCCGGCTGTACGAATGGCTGCGGTTGTGTTCACAGCGGCTCCGCTGCTGGTGGTATATCCTTTCCTGCAAAAGTATTTCAACAAAGGAATGCTGCTTGGTTCGGTCAAAGGCTAGGAATTTACCTTACATCTGTAAGGATAAATATTCTCCTAATTAATCCGTCTTACAGAGTCCTGATCACTATATAAAAGTACGATGAATACCAAAGACGTATTCAGAGTGCCCTAATTACTGCACTCAAAAAAGTACGGTGAATAATAAGCGGAGCGGCCAGGGTGTTCCGGAGATAGCGGAGCGGTGCCTTTGTTCCCCGCTTATTACCGCTAAATGTTTTATACAATCTGAAAATAGGGGAACAACAGCAATCGAAGGAACACCTTGACCGCGCAGCGACTCTTATTCACCATACTTTTAATCCCATCCTTAAAGGAGCTAACCATAATGGAAAAAAACTTGCTCGGCACGAACGTCATTGCACAAATCGGAATATTGGTTCATGACATTGAGAAGACCTCACAGGCGTATGCCGACTTTTTTGGAGTCGAAAATCCGGGCTGGGCAATAACCGGAGCAGTAGATGTCGCAGAAACGGAATATCGGGGTGAACGTTCGGAAGCGAGAGCCAAGCTGGCATTTTTCAAAATGGGCTCGCTGCAGCTGGAGCTGATTGAACCGGATGAGCATCCGAGCACTTGGCGTGAATATTTGGATGAGCATGGAGAAGGTCCGCACCATATCGCTTTCAGGATCGAGGGCATGAAGGAGATCGTCACGAAGCTGGATCGCAATCAAATGCCCCTCGTGCAAAAAGGCGAATACACAGGCGGAAGATATGCCTATATCGATTCGCTGGAGCCGCTTAAAATCATTATTGAGCTGTTGGAAAACGACAAGAAAAACTAGCCAGTATACATCATTTAAACAGGAGGCTACGGGTATATGGAGCATATAGAGAATCATAATCTGGTGAAAATCGGAATTGTTGTAGACGACATCGAAGAGGCAGCCAGGCATTATGCAGAGCTGTTCGGGATCGAGATGCCAAAGATTCGGGTTCCTGATCCGGATCGTGTGCCGCAGCACACGGAAAGCGGATACACGTGGTATCGAGGTAAATTCATCCGCGGACAGGTGAAGCTTGCCAACTTGCAAATGGGACCCGTGACTGTGGAGCTGCTGGAAGCGTATGATGAGCCAGGTCCATGGAACGAGTTCAAACAGCTGCAGGGCCAAGGAGTTCATTTTATAACGTTCACCGTTCCTGGTTTTGAGCAGCATATTGATTTTGTAGAAAGTAAGGGCTATCCACTAACCCATAAAGGGGAATATGGAAGTGGTAGATACAGCTATTTTGATACAATCGCCAAGCTGGGAGTAACCCTGGGTCTGCAGGAACTGGGCAAACCACTGAATACACCCGTTATGCCGCAGGCAGGCGGTGAGCCAGCATGAATATTCTAATTACTGGTGCAAACCGCGGTCTTGGCTTTCATCTGTCGACAATTGCGGCGCAGCGGGGCCACAAGGTTATCGCTGGTATTCGCGCTGCAAGTCCGGATGGTCAACTGCTTGAGCTGATCAACCGTTACCCCGGCCAAATCAAGGCTGTAGAGCTGGATGTCAGCCGTGAAGATACGGTTGCCCGGTTAGCAGAAACGCTGCAAGCGGACAATCAAGCTGTAGATGCAATCATCAACAGCGCTGCAATCCTGCTCGGAAGAGGGGGAACACTGGAAACCCTTTCGCTGGATGATGTTGCACAAAGCTTCGAGGTCAATTTATACGGACCGATGCGGGTAGTCAAGCATTTGCTGCCCTTGATGCCGGACGGAGGCCAACGGATCATCCTCAACATATCCTCGGAAGCTGGAAGCTTGTCCAATGCCTATGGTGGAGATTATCCGTATGCGCTCTCCAAAGCCGCGATCAATATGTTTTCCAAGCAGCTGAAGAAGTATGTGAAAGCCAAAGAAATCCGCGTGTATGCGCTGCATCCGGGCTGGATCAAAACAGATATGGGCGGAGAGAAGGCTCCTGGAGATCCGTTGGAAAGCGCTACGGGCATTCTGGATATTGTGGAAATGAAAAAAGAGATTGCTCCTGAGCACTATTTCATTAATTTTAAAGGCGAACCGATGCCGATCTAACACTAATCATGTGGCAAGGATGGAGGGGAACAGTACATGAAGCCTATTTATGCAATTGTTGGAGATTACTACCATGCCGAGGAACCGATCAGGGAAGCTCTGAACCTGGCAATAAAGCCCCTTACGGACAGCGGCTCCTATACATTGGAGTACATATCGGCTGAGGAACTGACGGAGCGGCTGCAGACAAAACCGGCGGCCGTGATTCTTTTCAAGGAAGACAGGGTTAATCCAAAGGATGAAATCGTCCATCATTGGTTAACGGAGTCCATATCGGCAGCTATTGTCCGTTATGTGGAAGAGGGAGGAGGCTTCCTCAACTGGCATTCGGGTCTAGCCTCTTATCCACCCGATTCGGCATTTGTGAACATGCTGCGCGGTTATTTTATTTCCCATCCGTCCAAAAATCAAATGGTTCAGTATCACGGTACGCTTCCTTCAGATAACTCACAGGGGAACTCGAAGGAAATGTCATTCGAAATTATGGATGAGCACTACTTTGTTAGCTGTGACGAAGCCAATACGAGCGTTTTTCTGAGATCGGAATCCATCGACGGCAGCTCGATTGCAGGCTGGCAGCATACGTCAGGTCAAGGTAAGGTTTGCTGCCTAACTCCGGCGCATAACAAGGAGGGACTGCTGCACGATAGTATGATTGAGCTGCTCAGAAGCTCAGTTCAGGCTGTATTGTGACTCAGGATGAAGCAAAGGAGAAACGGGTATGATTCTCGATAAAGTGGCTTTGGTAACTGGTGGGAGTCAAGGAATAGGGCTGGCTATAATGCACGCCCTACTGCGTGAAGGTGCTTTTGTCGCTGCAGTCTCCCGGGATGCTAATAACTTGCAGCAGGCTCTGGATTCAGTTGATCCCCAGTATTGGGATCGTGTTACTGGAATTCAAGCCGATGTGAGGAGCGAAGAGGAGGTATACCGTGCCGTTCAGCAGGTCATGTCAACCTATGGGCGTATCGATATCCTCATTAATTCGGCCGGGATCAGCATGCGTGAGAAGCAGAATCTTCAGGATACGGATGTTACCGAATGGAACCGGATGATCGATATTAATTTAACAGGTACTTACCTGATGTGTCGCGAAGTCATCCCTGTGATGAAGTCACAGGATTTGGGATACGTTATTAATATTTTATCGACGGCGTCGTTTCGAAGCGGCTCCGGGAATGGGCTGTATGTGGCATCCAAATATGGCGCACGGGCTTTAACCGAAACGATCATCGAAGAAAATAGACGTACCGGAGTCAGGGTGACTTCCGTAAGTCCTGGAGCTGTTGACAGTACGATCTGGAATCATAAAACCGAGCCGATTACACAGGAAGAGCGCTCGACGATGCTAAAGACCGATGATATCGCGAGCATTGTTGTGTATTTGGTCAATCTCCCGCCCCGTGTTCATATTGATAATATCACGGTAACCCCTTGGTATCGTTAATCAAATTATTATAGTGAAGTCACCTGATGAGCTTCATGCAGGTGATTTTTTCTATACAGTAAATTTTTACATATTTCCTTGCATAATTTCCCCTCTGATTGCAGAACCTTTAAATCAAAAGGAGGGAAAATTATGCAGGATCGCAGGCATGCATGCGCGGTACTTGGTCTTACCGAGGATGCTATTGAGAAAGAAATTGAAGACCGATATTTTTTTCTGATGAAAAGGTACAAACACCTGGATGCAGATGAGCAGCCATCCCCCGGTGAACCTATTTTTGCCAAAATAAATGAAGCATACCGCTTTTTAATTGGCTATACGCCGCTGCAGCCGGTTGTTTTTCGTGAGCTGGGTTGGAAAGAAAAAGTTCAGCATGTTCGGGACAATTATATGATGGAGATTACGTACTCAGTTGTACTCGTGCTATTCATATTCGCTGTAGGTGTAGGGGTTACCGAGTTATATTGGGCCTTCAAGGCAGGAACCAACGATGTCGGCGTGTATTCCCCAACGGATTTCCCGATGTCCGAGCACGCGGGTAAGAAATAAATACAATTTAATCACATGAATTGTTAATAAGCCGCATCAAAGATGAGCGGCTTTTCTTGTTGAAGCATTTATACATTTATGGAAATGGATGCGGGTAAGGATTAAGCTGCTCCAATGTTAGAGGCTGCTTCACATATCCAAGCTCTGCCGGTATACGCAGTACCCTTTCTAGTCCTGATAAGCGCGTAAGGTTATGTCCGAATGTCATCGGCAGCATGCCCGGAATGATCACTTTCACACCATGCAAATCGTTGCGTAATGTTTCGGGTGTTGTCTGGTTGACGACAATGACATCGAGCTTCAAGCTTTTGAACACCATAAGAATGTCCTTCAGATCCTCTGTCAAATCTGTGTGTTGGCTGGTTGTCTGCTTAAACGCTTCAGCGAACGTTTGCAGGGGCTGATGGTTATCCAGCAAAAAATGCAGACGCTGCTCCGCCTGCGGCAGGCCATATAACACGCAGTGGTCCTCCATATGGCGAACCAGGGATGAGTCCTCGAGCATATTCAGGTAGGTTTCACGGTTGGCTTCCAGCTTCATATTAATCGATCCGATCATGCCGGCCAGCTCATGAATCGCGCTTATCGCGGCTCTTATCGGATCCAGATGAGCACCTGCTGCACAAACAAGATTTGCTCCTGTTGACCTGGAGTTTTTCGCCAATGCCCATACACTCGGAATTCCATTCTCCATCGTAATGTTGAACAAATGAACCTCGTATCCAGCTACCGCCCGCAAACGGTCGATCATTAAGCGCAATTCCTTGCTATCAGCTGAATAAGCATCAAGACGTGGTACCGGAAGCTGTGCGTACCAGGTCATCAGGAATGAATCACGTTCTACAACCTCCAAAATTCCATATAAAATCGCTTCTTCCAGACTGCTGCCGAGCGCGCACCCGTTGGAGGCTTCATTTACGTATCCGTCGCCATAAAGCACACTATAATACGCCAGCAGCTCTGGAACAAGAATCGGGCGTTTCTGCATAAACGAATAACCCCAAACCCAATCAATCGGGTGATTTGGATGAAACGCCTGGAATGGAAAATCCTCCTGCTCATACTGTTCATCCGTATACACTCCTACAGCAATCGGATTGATCGCTTGCTCGGCGAGATTGCTATAGGCATCACGAATCACAGTTCGTTTACCGCGCGGTGCCTGGCTGCAATATCGCTCCAAGCCTTCCAATATCGCTGTCAGCGTGCTAATTGCATAAGAATGAGTGCGGCCTGCTGTCACCTCGTCTCCCGCAAACAAGAGAAGATTGGCATGGACAGCAGAAAAGGGCGAGGTTAAATCTGGCTGGAATACATTAAATAGTCCGGTTCGGAAATCGAAATAATCCTTGATCAGTGTTTCCTTCAGTTCGTTAACCGAACGGCAGCGATAGCTGTCCGGACTGCTCTTGGGATTTGGCTTCAGCTTAATACGGGCTCTCGTCGTCGTATCATCAGGTAATTGACCGCACGCAGGACACAAAGGATCGGGTAAAAAGAAGTGCAGCGAGCTTTTCAATGTTATTAAGTTGACAAGATAGATTTGTCCTTCCGTTAGTGCATGTTTACCCAGCAGCACTCTTTGTACTTCGGCTTCAATTAAGCAGGACATGTGCAGCAAGCCAGCGAGCGAAATGCCCGATTCATCAAGCTCGTCCCCGTATACCAATCTTCTCAGCTGCTGCTCTGACATTTCCAGATTGCGTCCTGCCATCTGGTACCGCGTATCCGCACATAATGAGCATCCTGCTACCCCGGGTCGTACTATGGGGCCGATCACACCTTCATCACCTAATATGCAACCATGGATCCAAGGGATGCCAATCGGCTGTATCAATTGCTCAATTTCGGTATACAAGAACGAACCGGCTTCATCCTGTAGAACAACAATTAATTCTACGGCTTCTGGTACCCCCTCATGGAAATCGTTACGGCGGACGATTGAATAGGAAGGAGACATTGTCCGGTACACGCGGTCCGCAAGCCTTCCCTCACCGACAATCGCGATGACAGATTTCATAGGGAATCCTCCTCTCTCAGCAGAACACCCCACACTCCTACAGGCCCTTCTTTTAAAAAAGGCTCATAACACATATCGATCACATGCAGTCGCTTGCTGCTGCGTTTCAGGATTTGCAAGGCAGTAGCCAGGATTTCAGATGATGTTCGCTCTGGTTCAGAGGGAAAGATCAGGTGTGCAGGTTGTTGGGATTCCAGTATCACGGAAGACGCTCCGAGGCCTGATGGCGGGAGATGTGTATTAGTTATAAACTGCAGAGCTTGCTGCAGCACGCTTTTCAGAGCTAATGTCTTATTCAAGCCTACGCCACCATACCAAAGACCGTTTGTACGTACCCATACAACAGGAAACCCGTACAATTCCATACCGAGACCGACCGTTGGCACTCCTTGTAAAAGCGTTAATATCTGCAAATAGTATTTACAGTGTTCGTCCTTAACGTTATCGAGCTGCACTTGATAGATAAGTGGCTTACGGTTGGTCAACAATTGGGTCCATGTATTCGTCAAGCACATATGCAAGCCTCGGCATACGCCTTCGACGATCGTTTCACCCGCTCCTGCACCGACAAACGGTCGGATGTCAATCCCATTTCCTTGATTATTCTGCTGCGAGGAAAGCTTAGGTATGTGCAAGGATGACAATTGCATGATATAAGCTTCAATTCCGACCAATCCTGCCTCGCGACGTGCCTCTTCATGGGTTAAACCTGAGCAAATCACATCGGGCAGCAGCTTGGCGGGGCCGTCCGAGAGAGGATCAGCAACCTGAACTCTGCACTGTGCCAGCGGCAGCTGAACCAAATCGCTTTCCTCCCAAGTATGAAAAATCCCTGCTGTGGATGACGTTAGTCCGCTGAAATAGGAAAACCACCCATAGGGTTCTCTTTCCTCTTCAGTCAGCAGCTCGGGAGGAATTTCGAATTCTTTTTCATCGTCTGTAAGATCAGGTAGAGTAAGAAGTCCGGTAACGAGCGGATGGGGTACAAATGAATGCCAATCGCCTTCCAGCGTATTTAGATTAAGTAAAAAGAAAGCATGCTGCGCTTCAGATTCAGTCGTTCCCGAGATCGCCTTGAGCCACTCGAACACCATGACGTTAGCCAGCATGATTCCTACTGTGAACGAGAAGTCTGACGAGTGGTGAGTGCTGCCAAGAGCAGCTTGGTGGAGCCGTCGCCACGCAGATTCCCAGCAGGTCTCTATGTCCGGATGGACAAGCGGGCCAACCAGTCCCGCTTGCTGCATACAGAATGCCGGCAGCAGCAGCTTCTGCTGCTCTTTGCAAGCCGCATTCAAGTACCGAAGCTCCTCGATATGAGCATCCTGCGAAATGTACAATATCGAATGAAAGGGTGCGATTGCCTTGTGCCATTCCGTTCTCCCGCTGCTATCCAGACAAAGTTCTTCTATCACGGCCGTAGGATTTGTTAAACGAGCATGCTCGACCCATTCCTTCAGCCGCTCACGATCGGTAGGTACGGATTCAGTAATTAGTATATGGAAACGGAGCCATCCTGATTCAAGCAACACGTCAGCCAAAGAATACAAAAAAGGACCGCAGCCGATCACCAGCACCTTGGTATGAAGGTAAGGCTTTAAGGGGACGAACGATTCAGAGTTTTTCATATCATCCTCCTGAAGGGTCGGGTTAAAATCAACATCGATACTTACATCTTTTATCGTATGTGCGAGGCTTTGTCCTTCATGCTTCAATTCGCACATATTAAAAAGGACAGACGAATGATTGCATTCGACCTGCCCTCATATGGATGATTTCTCGATCCCAAGGGACGGAGAAATCATTGCCGTATTCATCGGAACATATCCAGCTGTGCAGCGGATATCCAATAGATTGGAAAACTTTGATCAGTGTACTTCGGGTTTTCCCATGTTAAGATGAAACTCTCTTAAAGAGACAGCGAGTTTCCAAGCTGCGCAGCTTGTTTTTTTAAGAGACCCAATTCAGGCCGAAGCTTCTACTAGAGGCATGGGGGAACCTATTATTTGGGGTGAAGCCTTATATATGGCCGGGTCCTTACTCTTTGATCCGAACCCGTCAGCTAACCTCATAGGCCGTAAAAAAGAGAGGATGTTCAAAATGATTTTGAAGAAATCTGTATTAACTGGTTTACTCGCTCTGGGTACGATTGTTGGAGCTACAGCTGCTTCAGCTGCTCCATGCACGGTAACTACAGGTAACGATACGCTGTCAACAATTGCTAAGCAGCAAGGTATTAACTTAAATGATCTGTTTAAAGCTAATCCACAGATTACGAATGGAAATAATATTTGGCCTGGAATGGTATTGAATCTTCCTGGCATAGGTGCTGGACAAGGATTAGGCTTTGGCTTCGGCTCAGGAGCAGGTACCAATGTAGATAAAGGCACGAACGTAGACACAGGCACAAATACAGATACTGGTTCCCATACAGGAACAGGAACAGGTTCTGATACAGGTACTACAAATCCTGGAACAGGAACTAGTGTGGAAACTGGCTCAGGCTCGGATTCAACGGTTCAGCAAGGGACAACGGAATCAGCATTTGCCAGTCAAGTAGTCGATTTAGTGAATCAGGAACGCGCGAAGGCGGGTCTGAATCCGCTGACAAGCGACAGTGCATTGTCCGCTATGGCTTTGGATAAAGCGAAGGATATGTATAATAATCATTATTTTGATCACAATTCGCCTACCTACGGTTCTCCATTTGATATGATGAACCAGTATGGCATCAAGTATACGTATGCTGGTGAAAACATTGCTATGGGTCAAAAGACTCCGCAGGAAGTCATGACTTCATGGATGAACAGTGAAGGACATCGACAAAATATTATGAATCCTAATTATACAAAAATTGGTGTGTCTTATTACAATGGCGAGTGGGTTCAGGAATTTATTGCAAATTAAGCATATAACCCCCTTTTGCCAAAGCGAAGGGAGATAAACAACGAATGAAGCGAGTGAAAACATTTGTTGCCGGGATCGCGCTGCTTCTGATGAGTATGGGTACAATGCATACGGATCAGGTTCAAGCATCGGCTCTATTAACTAAAGGAAGTTCAAGCGGGGATGTGTGGGACCTGCAGTTCCGTTTAAGAACAATAGGGTATGATCAACATGTGCTGGATGGGCAATTTGGTTCACAAACCCTGGCAACAGTTCGCCAATTTCAAAAAGACTATGGTTTAACATCAGATGGTGTTGTTGGCGACCAAACTTGGAATACGTTAAAAAACTATTCGTTAAATCAGGCCGAGCTGGATATTATGGCCAAAGTTATTTATAGTGAGGCACGTGGTGAGCCCTATGAGGGTCAGGTTGCAGTCGGAGCCGTGATCATGAACCGGATACAATCCGGACAATTCCCCAATAATATTCATGATGTTGTATTTCAACCGGGGGCGTTCACGGCTGTCGATGACGGTCAATATACACTGACCCCTGATTCAACCGCATATTTGGCGGCGCAGGATGCTTTGCGTGGCTGGGATCCAACGAATCAGTCACTTTATTACTTTAATCCTAGGACAGCTACCAGCAAGTGGATCTGGTCTCGACCCCAGACCGTAACGATAGGAAATCATATATTTGCCAAATAATGCTGTGAAAGACAGTAACCGATTATGGGATCAGATTTCATAACGGTTACTGTCTTTTGTATGGTCTATTTCAAATTAAAATGTTCTCAAAATAATAACAAGCAGAATGTAAAGAACCAGAATAACACCTGTGGTAGTTCCCCAGCCGTAACCTGCACAACTGCCACAAGAAGCGCCAACTCCACTTACATATCCCATAGTTCCAACCTCCTTCCGATTCACCTTATGTATGTTATGAAGGCGAATGGCTCATGGATTGGACTCATGAAAAATGTGCGTTTGTAGGGGAGGAACAAGTCGTTCCAAGACTGATAGAGTAACGTATGATATGATGTGGGAGAAGCCGCCAACTGCTCCCATGCTAACCCATAGCCCACCTCAAAAAAGACGGATTCCTTCGGGAGTCCGTCTTTTTCTTTAAGACTCACTTCAATAAAATGGCCTGCTGAACTGCCTGCCAATTAAAGCTATTAAGTGGTTTGCAGAACAAATTTTTCTACAACATGCTTGACTCCGTCTTCATTGTTGGACAAGGTCACATAATCAGCAATTTCCTTCAGCGACTCCACGGCATTGCCCATGGCCACACCGAAGCCTGCGGCCTCCAGCATTTCATGATCGTTCCAGCTGTCACCGATCGCCATTACTTCAGACATCTCATAACCAAATCGCTCAGCCAAAAAGCGGATCGCGTGACCCTTTGTACCTTCGCGATTCACGATTTCAAGGAAATGAGGCTTCGATTTGGTAATATGCACGAGATGACCGATTTCATTGCGCAGCTCTACTGCGACTTCATCCAATCGACCGGGGTCATCGATAATTAACAGCTTGGTCGATGGCTTATCCGCCAGCTCATGAAACTCCGGATATACCGTATAAGGGATCTTGGATAGAGCAGCATAATCTCTGCTTTTATCATTATCAGCTTGTACATACAAAATATCATCTAAATAGGTTTGCAGATGCAGCCCATTGCGCTCACAATATTCGAAAATATGATGTGCCGCGTCATTGGGAACTGTGCGTTCATAAATCGTCGCGCCATCCTCGGAATTTTTCACCAGCGAGCCTTGATAGGTGATGAGCGGAACATTCAAGCCGAGCTGGGCAGCCATCTGTTTGGCGGATGCATACATCCGGCCGGTTGCCAGCGTCACAGTCACGCCCTGAGCGAGAGCTTTCTCCAGAGCTGACTTGGTGCCCTCGGTTATTTCCTTACGGTCGTTGATCAGCGTATCATCAATATCGATTGCGAGCATTTTGTACATCGTGGTTCCACTCCTTTGTCTGTCTACGGCTCTTATTATACATGAGAACAAGGAAGATGATAAAGGTACTGAAAAAATAAATATTAAGAAATTGTAAACGTTTTATTGACAATATTGACTAATACCGTGTATGATGAGAGCAAGTTAATAGTTGTGTAGGAGAATAGGAGATACACATAAACTGCTTGTTTTATGACAAAGCATTTTATGTGTTTTTTTATTCTCCAAATATGGTTCTCTGTTAACCAGAAAAGCTGAGTAAGCGTGTCAGTGAACATCTGAATAACAGGATCAAGGAAGAAAGCTTAAACTCGACAGAGGTCATTTCTGCGAGTAATGAGGGAACGCTCCCACAACTGATAAACATAAGCTTTTCAAAGAAAGGGGTATGCAATTTGCCATCCGATGAAAGCGTTTTAATTAAGACGGACAGTGCATTACTTAGAAAGAAAAAGTTAGGAGAAAATCTGTTAGCCTATTTGTTTTTGGCCCCTTCATTAATTCTGTTTATAACCTTTTTATTTTACCCTATGTTGAAATCTGTATACCTGAGCATGACGATTACAGACCCCCGCGGAAGGGTCGTTGAGTTTGTTGGACTGGATAATTTCGCGGATTTGTTAACCTCAGGTCAATTTTATTCGAATTTGAAAGTAAGTTTGCTGTTCATTTTGTTAACTGTGCCGACTTCGATCATTTGGTCTCTCTTTTTGGCGGCGATTACGCATAACAAACTGCGTGGGATGAAGGTATTTCAGTTTATTTTTTCACTGCCTATTGTTATTTCTGTGGGTACCGGTTCAATTATCTGGTTTTTGTTGTTCCACCCGACAGCCGGTATGCTGAATTATTTCTTAAGCTTTGTTCATATCAGTCCCATTCCGTGGTTAACCGACCCTTCCTGGGCACTGGTATCGATATCCCTCATGACGATTTGGATGAACATGGGCTTCCTGTTTATCGTATTATCCAGCGGGCTGCAAGGTGTTCCTGAGGAAATATATGAAAGCGCCAAAATTGACGGCTCCGGACCTGTACGGACCTTTCTCCAAATTGTTTTGCCACTATTGACGCCTACGATCTTTTTTGCCCTAATTGTATCGGTTATTGGTGCCTTCCAGACATTTGGGCAAATTCACATTTTAACTAAAGGCGGCCCTATGAATTCAACCAATGTTGTCGTGTATTCGATTTATCAGGACGCGTTCGTTAATTTCCGTTTTGGGATCGGGAGCGCACAGGCATTGATTTTGTTCGTGATCATCCTGGCCTTGACCTTGTTCCAGTTTAAAGTTTTGGAGAAGAAGGTGCATTATCAATGATTACAAAAAGAATCACACCGGTTATTCAGTACCTGCTGCTGCTTTTAATGGCTCTCGCGGTTTTGTATCCGCTGTTATTTAGCATATTATCGTCGTTCATGACGGAGAAGGAAGTTTCCAACTTTCCACCGCCTTTATTCCCATCCCAATTGTATTTGGGGAATTTCAAGCAGGCTATCGAAAGCTTTCCCATTATCCGTTTCATTTTGAACAGCTTTATCGTGTCATCGGCAATCATGGTGAGTCAGGTCATTACATCGAGCTTAGCCGCCTATGCCTTTTCCTTCATGAAGTTTAAAGGGAAAAACGCTTTGTTTGCGATCTTTCTCGCTACGATGATGATTCCATGGGAAGTCACGATTATTCCGAATTACTTGACGATTAAAAGCTGGGGTTGGATGGACAGCTATCAAGGTTTGATTGTGCCTTTTATGGCGGGAGCATTTGGTGTATTTCTGCTTCGCCAATTTTTTCTGCAACTGCCAAACGAGCTGTTCGATGCATCAAAAATCGATGGTTGCGGACACATCAGAAACTTTTTCTCGATTGTTCTTCCACTTTCGAGACCGGCGCTATCCACCCTTGGGGTGTATGTTTTTCTGACGCATTGGAACCACTACCTGTGGCCATTGCTCATTACGAATCGACCTTCCATGAGAACGGTGCAAATTGGAGTCGGTATGCTTCAGCATGCTGAGGTTATGTCGTGGAACCTTATCTTGGCAGGTGTTACCTTGGTGCTGCTTCCTTCTTTTCTTTTACTGGGTATGGGCGTTAAGCAGCTGGTGGGCGGAATTACCGCAGGAGCTGTAAAAGGATAAACAAGACTTAATGATCCGGCTGTTACCATCAGGCCTATCATATATGTAACCATTTTGAATGAGGAGAGGGAAAAACGATGAGAAAAAAAGGGTTTACGGGATTACTAGTGGCTTCCATTATGATTTTTCTAGCTGGATGTAACGTCAATATGGGCGAGGGCGACGGTGCTAAAAAAACAACAGAAGCGCCCAAGGCAGGTGAAAGCAAGGCCGGTAGTGGCCCGAAAAAAGTTGTATTCTGGCATGCCATGGGTGGATCGAATACCAAGGTTGTTGACCAATTGGTGACCGATTACAACTCATCCCAGGATAAAATCAAGGTAGAGGCTGTATTTCAGGGCAGCTATGACGACCTGCTCAGTAAGCTGAAAGCTTCGATGGGCACGAATGATGGCCCGTCCGTTGTCCAGATGTATGAAATCGGAAGCCGTTTTATGATCGATTCCAAGACGATTACGCCGATGCAAAATTTCATCGATGCCGATAAGTGGGACATTTCGCAGCTGGAGCCGAATATTGCCGGCTACTACACATTGGGTGGCAAGCTGTATTCGATGCCTTTCAATACGTCTAATCCTATCCTGTATTACAACAAAGATTTGTTCAAAGCAGCTGGTCTTGATCCCGCCAAACCGCCAAAGACATACGAGGAGTTGAAAACAGCGGCTGATGCGATTACGAAATCCGGTAAAGCTACTGGTGCCAACTTTGCGATTTATGGCTGGTTTGTTGAGCAGTTCTTCGCTAACCAGGGAGCCGAATATGTTAACAACGGGAACGGCAGAACTTCGCCGGCTACAGAATCGCTGGTGAACGCGGATGCAGGGGTGAAGACTTTGACCTGGTGGAAGGACCTTGTCGATACGAAAGCTGCCAACAATCTGGGACGTAAAACAGATGATTCCAAAAAAGCATTTTCGGCGGGGCAAGTGGGTATGATTCTGGAATCCACAGCAGCACTTAAAGGGCTTGTAGACAGTGCGGCCGGTAAATTCGAGGTTGGAACCGGATACCTGCCTAAACCTGCGGATGCCAAAGAAGGCGGCGTCGTTGTCGGTGGAGCGAGCTTATGGATGATGAATAATAGACCGGATGATGAGCAAAAGGCGACATGGGATTTCATTAAATTCGTGTCCTCACCGAAAGAGCAGGCTTACTGGCATATCAATACCGGATACTTCCCAATTACCAAAAAAGCTTACGATGAAGATTCGGTTAAAGAAAACCTGAAAAAGTTCCCGCAATTCCAGACCGCTATTGATCAGCTGCATCAAACCAAGCTGAACACGGCCACACAAGGCGCAGTCATCGGTGTATTCCCTGAAGCCAGACAAGTCGTTGAAGGTGCGATTGAAGAGGTGCTGAACAACAAGAAGTCACCTAAGGAAGCTTTGGATGGAGCCTCCAAAGAGATCAGCTCGAAAATTCAACAATACAACAAAACGGTAAAATAAACGAAAGGGGCTGCGGCCCCTACCAGAAAGGGCAAGGTATGTCGAACAATAAACCTATGATTATTGCACATAGAGGAGCAAAAGGGATGGCCCCGGAAAATACTCTGGGTGCCTTCCAGCTTGGTTTGGATCAGGGCTGTGAAGGGATTGAACTGGATATTCATTTGACCGCTGATGGTGAAATCGTAGTGTGCCACGACCTGACATTGGATAGGACGACTAACGGCAAAGGCCGTATTGTGGAGAAGAAGCTGTCAGAAATCAAAGCCTTGGACGCGGGCTCCTGGTTTGGAGACGAATTCAAGGGAGAGACGGTTCCTACCTTGAATGAGGTTATGGACCTTGTGCCCGATACGATCATGGTCAATGTGGAAATAAAGTATGCATACGAAGGTCAAATCGAGCATAAACTGTTAGACTTGCTGAAGCAAAGAAATCGTCTGAATAACGTGGTGATTTCATCCTTCGACCATAAGTGTGTAAGGCGGATTAAGCAGTTGGAGCCCGAAGCTAGAATCGGATTGCTGTATCAATCCAATTTACTGGATCCAACTGCCTACGCACGCAGCTTTGATGTCGATGTGTATTCGCTCCACCCTTATTATCAACTGTTGGATGCAGAGGATGTACAGAAAGCCACAGAGAGTGGACTTTATGTATATCCTTATACAGCAAATGCAGAGAGCGATCTGCTGAGGCTGACCCAATTCGGGGTTTCCGGGATTATTACTGACTATCCGGGTCGATTGGGTGCGTTATATAAGGACAGGGAATCGCAATAACCTAATAATCTGTGACAGGCCCCCCAAACGTTGCCCTTATGAAGTAGACAATGTTAAAATCACTTTTAATCACGAAAAAGCCTGATCCAAACTTTTAACTGGACACAGGCTTTTTTAGCTTATGCGGAGTTAACCATATCACCAAGAGAGGAGACTGGATTTGATGAGTGTTTGGGAAATAAGTCATTGGGAACTGGTCGTTCGAATGATATTGGCAGTAGTCCTGGGCGGTTTAATCGGTATTGAAAGAGAATGGAGTAATCATGCAGCGGGCTTTCGCACGCATATCTTGGTGTGCCTCGGATCCGCTACCATCATGCTTTTATCCAGCTACGGGTTTTCGCAGTTTGCCAATGAATACAATGTGAGAATGGATCCCGCACGTTTGGCGGCACAAGTCATTAGCGGCATTGGTTTTCTGGGTGCCGGGGCGATCCTTCGTAATGGAAATATGATCAAAGGACTGACAACAGCCGCATCGGTGTGGGTTGTTGCTGCAATCGGTTTGAGTGTGGGCGCCGGTTTTTATATGGGTGCCTTGCTGTGCACGTTTCTTGTATTGATCAGCTTGTTTTTGTTGAATAAATGGGAAAAACATTTGCTTCGCAATCGAAGATACCATGAAGTGGGTATTCATATTATCGACAATCCAGGCTCGCTCGGCAAGATTGCGACGATTTTGGGGGATTACGATCTTGCCATCGTTAATTTGAAAATGATACCGAACGAAAGTACGCCGGACGATCCATTAGCAGTGCCGTCCATGCAAATCCTGTTCAGCCTGAAAATTCAAAAGCAGGAGAATCTGGTTATTGCCCTGGAGCATATTGCGAAGCTGGACGTCGTACTTTCGTTAGAGTCTCAACATATAACTTCCATGAAAAGCACTGGGTCCAAAATGAGTGTTTTTTCTGAATAAGCTTAATCTGAACGTTGCCCATACCGATGCATGCACTTTCCTAACGATGAACCACATCTTTAGGAAAGTGCATTTTTATATACAATCGTATTCAAATTGTGTGATAGAATGCTAACTAATAGAGCATGTTGATGGATGGAAATTCGGTTTACTATTTGAATAACAGGAGTACATACAATGCCGATCTGGATTCGATCATTACTAGGAATCAACAGAAGTTTCCGAGTGAAGCTGATTCTCAACTTATCTGTCATTATATTGCTGGCTTTTGGCGTAACCGGATATTTGACGTACCAATACAATATGAGGCTATTTGAGGAGGAAATCAGCAAGCAGTTTTCGAGCACGAATCAAGAGGCACTGGCCAAGATGGATCTTAAAGTACTGGAGATTATGCGAATTTCGCAAACGGTAGTGTTTAATCCGCAAATTGAAAAGATGATTAGACAAATCAATTCGAATGAGGGCTCTGATGCATTCAGCGTATATTATGATAAAAAGCAAATTGAGGATCAGATTTTTCAGATTAAAACCGATGCGCCTTACATTACCGGGATGTATCTGTATGATCTGGATGGAAACTCTACGTACTTCAAATACACCACCTCAGCGATCAACACTCTCGATCAAGATGTGTTTAGAGTCATTCGCTCGAAGCTTGATGATACCTATGGAGATCTGATATGGATGAATATGGCCTTGCCAAGCTCGATAGAGCCGAGTGGGCTTAGGAAAACGATTATTACGTCCCGATTGATGAAAAATAGCAACTTAAATACGTACGGTGTGCTGGTCATCACGATAGACGAATCTTTCTTTTCCAGTGCGCTCAAAGAATTGACGAAGGAAGGGACAGGTGATGTCCACTTGTTCAATCCTAATAAGGAGCTGCTTTACAGCAATTCACCGCAGGACTCGGAGGCAAGACTTCAACAGCTGAGAAGCCTTAATGAAACGGAAGTTATCCATAATGATATGTTTGTTCAAGGCGAATCGAAAACGACTTCATTCAAGCTGGTGAGTGGTACTTCATTGACAGAAATTCAGAAAAAGAATCGCGACATTTTCCAAAGAATTGTATATTCCGGTTTGATCAGCATTTTGCTCACGAGCGGTTTAATTGTGCTGTCCACGGGAAATTTGCTGAGACCCCTTAAAGATTTGTTGCAAGGACTGCGCAAGGTACGGTCCGGGGATTTTGAAGCGCGAATCCAGATTCGAACGAAAGACGAGCTGGCATACATTGCAGAGAGCTTTAATAATATGGCGGAGCAGGTTGAGCGGTTGATCAAGGAAGTGTATATGACCCAGTTAAGCGAGAGAGATGCTGAGCTTAAAGCGCTGCAGGCGCAGCTGAATCCACACTTTTTGCATAATATGTTTAACGAGATCTACTGGAAGCTGTATTTGCAGAATGAGAAAGAAACGGCGTCCTTAATCGCAGCGATATCGGAAATGTTAAAGTATTCTTTAATGCCCGTCAAAACCTTAACTACCGTGAGAGAGGATTTGCAGCAGATCCGTAATTATGTCAAGCTGCAGGCGGAGCTGTTTGAAGCGGATTTGGAAACCATTATCCATGCGGATGAACAAATCCTCGAATGTGAAATTATGCGTTTTCTGATTCAACCGCTTGTCGAAAATGTATTTGTCCACGGATTCCGTAACAAAGTATCACATAAAATCCTTTTGATCAAAGCACGCAGCCTTGGCAGTTTTCTGGAGATCGAAGTGACGGATAATGGCTGCGGTATGGAGGAATCGGTCATTTCTTTGCTGCTAAGGCGGGAAGGGACTTCCTTGCCACAACGTTCGGACGGGCGGGAAAGCCTTGGAGTGAGAAGTGTCGTAAGAAGAATCGAGCTCATACACGGTCCGCCTTATCGCCTGGAGATTGTTAGCGGACTTGGAAGCGGAACCACGATGCGGCTTATATTGCCCAACATCAACATTCAGAAGGGAGAACAGGAGCATGCTGAAAGGTAAAGTATTGATTGTGGAGGATCAGCCTAATTTTCGCAAGGGACTGACCAAGATGCTTGAGGAGGGGAAGCTGGGATGGCAGGTTGTCGGTGAGGCCGGGAATGGACAGGATGCACTGGAGCTGCTCGACCAGGTCAAGCCGGATTTGGTGCTTACCGATATCCGCATGCCGATTATGGACGGCATTGAGTTCGTCGGGCATTTACGCCGCAGCTATCCGGATATGCTGGTGATCATTTTGACCGGGTACAAAAATTTTGAGTACGCCCAGGCTGCCGTACGTCATGGAGCACTGGATCTCTTGATCAAGCCGTGTACAGAGCAAGATGTGCATCAGGTGATGAACAAAGCGTACGAGCGGTTTTATGAAAAGGTTGCACTGCTGGAGAAGCAGCAGGTGCAGCACAAGCAGCAGCAGGATCAGGAGCTGCGTGCGGCATTAATGGACTTGCCTTATTCGATGGCTATGTCCAGCAGTCTGGACGAAATCTTGATGGGCCAGGAATTGTGGCTGCTGAAGTGGGTTTATGAGAACACGGCCATTCATCATTACGGGAAACATGACATGAGTCTGCTTCAGTTTGCTTTCTCCAACATTGTCGAGGAATTGGTGAAAGAAGCGGGAATTCACGCAAGACTACTGCTTGTTGAGCACGAACGATTTGTTCTGATCGCGGAATCGGATATGCTGGACGAGAGCTTGAAAGCAGCGATTCGGGCTGCATCGTTACAATATTTAAAAATTCGGATTGAGATGCTTTCGATGGGGGCCGCACCTACTGCCAAACATTTGGCTGGCTTATACAGCAGGTTCAAAGGGCTTGATTACGAATCAGCAGACCCGCACGCTGCAAGCGAGGGCATAGGGGGTTATGGTACAACACTGTCATCCAACCAGGCCCGAGTCAAGGAATTGGAAGTTCAACTGATGTCTGCGATATTGATGGGTCAGGAGGATAGTCTTCAGCAGCTGCTGGATCGACTGGTTAAGGAGCTGTCCGGCAAATCACCGGAAGAGATGAAGATAGGAGCATTATCACTTTCGATTGCTTTGCTGGGAACGATACAGAAGCAATTTGATCCTGATGAAAACAGCCTGCTGCCCAAAATCCCCAGTGATATGCCGGAGGCTGACTGGACTCCAGAAGAGGTTACCTTGTGGGCAAGCGAGCAAGTGGAGAACTTTTTGCTGCTGTTCAATAACTGGCAGGCACTCAAGAATGACAATTTGATCGAGAAAGCCGTCAAATATATTGAAGACTATTATAATGAAGCTTGCAGACTGACAGATGTAGCGGCATATGTGCACCTCAATGCAAGCTACTTCAGTGTATTGTTCAAGAAAACGGTAGGTGAGAGCTTTACCCGCTTTGTCACACGAACCCGTATGGACAAGGCGGCCCTGCTGCTGCGCAACACCGATATGAAAATTTTTGAGATCGCTTGTGCAGTTGGATTCGATGAACCGAACTATTTTACGAATGTGTTCAAGCAGCAGTACCAAATGACACCTAAAGAATATCGGAATTATCGGGTACCCGAATAATGGGTTTTAACCAAATATAAACAGATACCCAATGAAATTATAGATTCTTCTATAATTTTTCAAGGGTTTTTTTTGTAAAATCTCTTATGATTAGGTTACAAGAAATGAATGAAGGAGTGAAACATAAGTGAGAGGAAGTACCCAAGGAGACTCCCGTAATTCAACAATGGCTCTTCGCAAGGCCTCGTCCCTGCACCGAAGAAGAAGATTGAAGCAAAATATCCCATTGTTTATGATGCTGATTCCTGTGTTTGCCTTTTATATTTTATTCAAATATTGGCCTATGGGCGGTCTTGTTATCGCTTTCAAAAATTACAATTTTGCAGATGGCATCCTGCATAGTCCATGGGTAGGCATGAAAAATTTTAATATCCTGTTCTCCAGCTCCAATACGCTCCGAATTATATGGAACACCTTTTGGCTCAGCTTTTTGAATTTGGTCATCGGATTCCCCGTACCTATTTTTCTGGCGATCCTGCTTAATGAGGTCAGAAAAACCTGGTTTAAAAAATGGGTTCAAACGATCATTTATTTACCGCATTTTTTCTCGTGGATCATTGTATCCGGTATCGTGCTTTCGTTATTTGCCACTGACTATGGCTCGATCAATAAGGTGCTCAAGCTGTTGTCGATAGAACCGATCACCTTTTTGTATGAGTCTAATTCCTGGGTTACGATATTCGTTGGTTCCGGCATTTGGAAGGAGATGGGGTTCAGCACCATTATTTACTTGGCGGCCCTGACGACCATTGATCCTTCCTTGTACGAATCGGCTGGCATGGATGGTGCCTCCAAGTGGCGGCAAATATGGCATATTACACTTCCTGGCATTCGCCCAACCATCATTTTGCTGCTTATTCTCGCTATGGGCCGGTTGATGGAGGTTGGCTTTGATCAAGTGTACAACCTGCAGAATTCAGCGGTTGCCGAGGTGTCCGAGGTCATTAGCACTTATATTTATAAAATCGGTTTGGGTAGCTCGCAATTTAGCTTAACGACTGCTATGGGGCTGTTCGAGTCGATTATTGGCTGTACGCTTGTGTTGATCGCCAATCATATTGCTCGCAAATTTGACCAGGCTTTATTTTAGAAGGGAGTACTGCATGAAAGCAACCAAAGGAGAAACCATTTTCTATGCCGTCAACTATATTCTGCTCGCGGTAATTGCCTTAACCTGCCTGCTGCCCTTTATCCATATTATAGCCTTATCGCTAAGTGATCGTTCATCGGTGGAATCGGGACATGTTTTTTTATGGCCGGTAGGCATGCAGTTTACGGCTTACAAGATTTTTTTCATTACGAGCCCAGCTTTTACAGCATTCAAAAATAGTATTATGATTACGGTTGTCGGCGTCACGCTAAGTATGCTGGGTACGGTACTGGCTGCTTATCCCTTATCGAGAGGTTATTTAATAGGACGTCGTTATTTTATCCTGGCCATGGTGTTTACGATGCTGTTCTCCGGGGGATTAATTCCCACTTATCTTGTCGTCAAGAACTTGTCCTTAATTGATTCCTACTGGGCGATCTGGCTTACCGGATTCATCAGTACGTACAATATGCTGCTCATGCGAAGCTATTTTGAAAATATTCCTCATGAGGTGGAAGAATCTGCTCGTATTGACGGATGCAATGACGTATCGCTGCTGATCCGAATCATACTGCCATTGTCGCTTCCGATGCTGGCCACATTGGCCCTCTTCTATGGAATCAATTATTGGAATACGTTCATGAGTGTGTTGATGTACATCAACAAAAGCCAATTGCAAAATTTGACGGTAGTCGTCCAAGCGATGCTGCAAAAAAACGATCTGTTGAATTCCCCTTCCCTTAATTCCGATGAGCAGCAGATGGTTGCAACCGAAATGGTCAAATCGGTAGGCGTCGTCGTGCTGGTAGTTCCGATGCTGGTGGTGTATCCGTTTCTGCAAAAATATTTTGTGAAAGGCGTTATGCTCGGCTCCGTTAAGGGTTGATCACGAGGGTTGTCCAGTTTAACAAAACTAACCAATATAATTTCAGGAGGCGTTTGTATGAACAGAAAGCTATGGATGGGAATGACCTTGGGAGTCGTAGCATTAGGCACAGCACTGGCTGGCTGCAGCAGCGATAATAAAGAAGGGGCACAAGCCAACAGCACAGATGGGGCAGCAGCGAATAAACCGGCGGCAGCGACGACAACGCCAGCTCCGGCAGCCACAGCCAAACGCGGAGATGTAACAGTTACGATGTATGATCGTGGAGCCGTACCTGCTTCGGAGGGAAATTATGAGGATAATCGCTGGACCAAATGGATTAATCAAAACGGGCCAGCCAATGTGAAGTTCGTTCCCGTGCTGCGCAGCGATTCAACAAAAAAATTAAACGTACTGTTCGCGTCCGGTTCTGCCCCTGATATTATTAACGAGTATAATACGCCGTTTCGTGGCAGCCTGTATGATCAAAAGCAGCTGATGCCTATCGATAATATTTTACCGTCTATGCCTGAATACCAGAAGCTGCTGACCCAATATCCACAGTTGAAAAAAGCAGGGACCAAGCCGGATGGCAAGATATACGAGATTGGCAAGGTGAAGGAAGCTACTCCTGCGCATATTTTATTGATTCGCACGGATTGGCTGAAAAAGCTGAATCTGGCGATGCCAACCACAACAGATGAATTATTGACCGTTGCCAAGGCATTTGCCGATCAGGATCCGGATGGTAATGGCAAGAAGGATACATATGGGTTGAACATGAGCACATATTCAGAGCAAGCAATTAATGAAATATTCGGCGAGAGCTCATCGAGCACTTTGTTGGCTTGGGACATCAAGGATGGCAAGGTTGTTCGTGCCTGGGATAAGGAGCTGGCTTCCCTTACCTTCAAGAAGCGTCTATACGATGAAGGTCTTATCGATAAGGATTACATCAACGATAAAGACGGCGCCAAGGCGAAGCAGGACTTTTTAAATGGCAAAATCGGCATTTACGTCAAATATTCCGGTGGCTGGTATGATTTTGTTATGAACGATATGACAACGCTCAGGAAAAACGTGCCAGGAGCTGAAATAGCGCCGTTAGCTTATCCGAAATCACCGCTTGGGACATTCACCGGAGCGATCGATAATCCGATTCAGATGACGACCGTGATTAATGCGAAGGCGAAAAACCCGGAAGCGGTTGGACAATACCTGAACTTTATGATGAAACCTGAAAATGCCATGAGATTTAAAGTCGGAGACGAAGGCACTCATTGGAAGAAAGGCGCTAATGGATGTCCGCAAACGATTGATCCTGCCAAGTCGAAAAATGAAGTTGGCTATGCTGAAGACTACACCATGTTCTTTTCTTCTGGTGTTGACAAATGTACATTTGTCTTGAGTGGCTTTAATCCGGAGGTGCCTGAGCAAAAAGCAGGTATGGACATGTATCGAGAAGTCCAGAAGTCGTATTTCGATTCGAAAAGAGAATATCCAGGTATCACCCTTGGTGATCATATGCCTGTGTATTCTACTGACCTCAACTTGATCAATACAACCATTCTTAAAGAAAAAGGCGATATTTTTGTCAAAGCTATTATTAGTGGAAGCAAATACAGCCCTGAACAGGCGATTAAGGATTCACAGGCTGCCTGGGATAAAGCGGACGGCAAAAAGCTTGAGGAATTCATGAACAAGTGGTATTCCGAAAATAAAGACAAAGCATTCATGGCTAAGGATGTTTATGAAATTGTGAAACAGCAAATGGAGCAAGTGAAGTAAATTAGCGGGATAGACCAGATTCACCGGGAGCTGGACATGAAATAGCGGGCTGGCGGTACATGCCATGCTCGCTTGAGTGCCCGGCTTCTTCTTATCGGTTGTCTAAAACATGAGGAGGATTAATGTAATGAACAAACTACAAGTAGCTATCATCGGTTGCGGCGGTATTGCCAATGGCAAGCATTTGCCCAGCCTGAGTAAAATAGATCAGGTAGAAATAGTTGCTTTCTGTGATCTTATTGCGGAGAGAGCTGAGCAGGCCGCAGATAAGTATGGCAATCCGGGGGCAAAGGTATTTAAAGATTACCGTGAGCTGCTGGCGAATCCATCTATTGATGTTGTTCATATCTGCACGCCTAATGATAGTCATGCCGAAATTTCTATTGCGGCTCTGGAGGCCGGCAAGCATGTCATGTGTGAAAAGCCGATGGCCAAAACGGCTGCGGATGCAAGACGAATGGCGGAAGCCGCCAGGCGCACGGGTAAAAAGCTGACGATCGGCTATAACAATCGCTTTCGTGCGGATAGTCAGTATTTAAAAAAAGTTGTTGAAGAAGGTGAGCTGGGACATATTTATATGGCCAAGGCCCATGCGGTTCGCAGGCGCGGGGTTCCGACCTGGGGCGTATTTTTGGATGAAGACAAGCAGGGTGGGGGTCCACTCATTGATATCGGAACCCATGCACTTGATTTGACCATGTGGTTGATGAACAATTACGAACCTAGGGTGGTGCTCGGCGTCACTTACCATCAGCTCTCCCGCAAGCAGAATGCAGCTAATTCCTGGGGCTCCTGGGACCCGGACAAATTCAAGGTGGAGGATTCGGCGTTTGCGATGGTCATTATGAAGAACGGCGCCACCATTATGGTTGAAGCGAGCTGGGCGTTAAACACACTCGATACCAAGGAAGCCAAATGCACGCTTTGCGGTACCGAAGGCGGGGCTGATATGCAGGATGGCTTGCGTATCAATGGAGAAAAGTATGGTCGATTGTATGTGAATCAGCTTCAGTTTGAGGCCAAGGGTGCAGACTTTTATGATGGCAAGAAGGAGAGCATGTCGGATAAAGAAATACGTATGTGGATCGAAGCGATTATCGATGATAAGGAGCTAATTGTAACTCCAGAGCAAGCGTGTGTAGTTTCAGAGGTACTGGAAGCTATCTATGAATCCAACCGAACAGGGCGCGCTGTCTATTTTGACGAGTCTAACTGAAAAGAGGCCTTCGGATATGCTAAAATTAGCGATGTTAAGCTTCTGGCACGTACATGCCAAGGATTATATGCGTCAAGCTGTTGAACATCCGGATACGCGAATCGTAGCGGTCTGGGATGAGGTTCACTCCCGGGGCAGGAGCAAGGCTGAGGAGCTTGGCGTTACCTTTTATGAAAATCTGCATGAGCTGTTGGCTCAGCCGGACATTGATGCTGTTATTGTGGTTGCCCCGACGACCAAACACACGGAGGTGATCCTGGCGGCAGCTCAGGCAGGCAAGCATATTTTTACGGAAAAAGTGTTGGCTGTGACTACAAAGGAATGCAAAGAAATCCTGGCTGCCGTAGCTGCCGCCAATGTTAAGCTTATGGTCTCCCTGCCTCGGTTGAACATGGCATTTGCGCAGAAGATTCAAGCGATCATACAGGAGGGTTCGATAGGGATCATTACTTCTATACGGATGCGCCTTGCTCATAACGGTGCGCTGCCAACCGAACAAGCTCCTCATGGAGCACTGCCTGCGCATTTTTTCAATCTGGAGCAATCCGGTGGTGGAGCCTTAATCGACCTTGGTTGCCATCCGATGTACTTGGCCCGTTGGTTCCTGGGTGTCCCGTCAGGCGTTAGCGCAAGCTTCGGATACATCACTGGAAAAGAGGTGGAGGATCATGCGGTATCCATCCTGCACTATCCCAATGGAGCACTAGCCATGGTTGAAGCCGGATTTGTTAATAGTTATTCTCAATTTGTCGTCGAGGTGCAAGGAACCGAAGGAAGCATTACGTATTCAAGAAGCGACAATAAGCTGTTTGTTCGAGGCTCAAGGTTTGAGGGAGATGCGGGCAGCGGGTGGCAGGCCGTAACAAATATGCCGGCTGAGGCCCCTTCCGCATTCGAACAATGGGTAACGCATATTCGGGAGGGTACGACAGCAACGGAAAATATACAAATTGCGCTTGATTTGACCCGTTTAATGGAAGCTTCCATCCTATCGGCTCGATCGGGTACTGTATGTCCGCTCAGTCACCTTACTGAGTAAAAAACTAGTGGAGGCCATCAAATGCTGAATAAAGGGGAATATTCTTTTTCTACATGCTGGAATATTAAGAGACATACGGTAGGCAGGGATATGATTGAGGAAATCAAGGAGCTTGGCTTCCGAAATGTGGAGCTTAATTATAACGTAACTGAAGAGCTGCTGGCCACGATAGAACCGATGATTGAAAGAGCGGAGATCGGCATTTCCAGCGTCCATAACGTCTTTCCTTTTGTTAATGACAAAGATTACGATACGGATTCTGTGCTGCTCGGATACGATGATGAAGACAAGCGGAAACGCTCTGTAGAGCTGCTGATACGTTCTATGGAATATGCGGTTCGTTATGGTGCAAAAGCCGTCGTGGTGCATCCGGGAGAAGTACCTTTTGCCTATAACATCGATTCGGAATTAAAAAAGCTGTATCGGGATTATGGTAAGGACGCACCTGAATACCAAAAGCTGTGGAATGAAATGCTCGACCAACGTGACCGCATGAGCGCACACTATTCAAGACGGATTCAAGACAGCTTGGAGGAAGTGAGCAATCATGCCGCCATGCGAGGATGGAATGTAGCTATTGGTATCGAAACGCGTGCCCGTTGTTATCAAATGCCAACACTGCTGGAAGCCAAAACAATATGCGATAATCTCAAGGGAAGCCCGGTTTCCCTATGGTACGATATTGGACACGCGATGATGATGGACCGGATGGGCTTATACGATAATCTTCAGGATTTGCAAGAGGTTAAGCGCTATATCTACGGTGTTCATATCCATGAAACGGTGGAGCTGTCCGATCACTATTGCCCATATGTGCACAGCAAGGATCTGCATTTTTTTGACCACTTCCTGGAAGTGATCGATCTCGCACAAGTGAAGGTCTATGAGCTCAAGGCGGTATGTCAGCCTGACGAAATCCATGAAAGCCATAATCTCATCACTCACAAGATTGCAGCTCTTACCCAAAAGGTGGATTGATATGGACCCCATACTGACGAAGCTGTTTCAAATGAATGACGATTGGACGGAGATTTCGCTGAGCAGGCAGGTTACCGATGCCAATTCCAAATATTATGGCGGGATCATGGATCCCCATAGTGGTATTCCAAAGGCTAACCATCTCGGTACCCCTGCGGTAATGGCAGCATGGACAGCGGCACTTGTCAATCCGAAATCACGGTATTTCCGTGATGCGGGGCTGCTTCGCGCGCTCAGTCGAGCTGCCGTATTTATGCTGAACCGTCAGCATGCCGATGGCACCATAAGTCTCGGCTCCACAAACTTTAATTCCCCGCCGGATACAGCATTTGTCGTGGGCGGTGTTACCCAGATTTATCGTCTTCTGCAAAGGCAGGAATGGTCTGAGGCGATGGCCGCGTTAACCCCCATACAGCTGTTTCTGGAGCGCACCATGCCAGCGCTGCTCACCGGAGGCTGTCATACACCTAATCATCGTTGGGTGATGACAGCGGCGCTTGCCCAGCTGTACGAAATATTCACAATACCCGAGTTAATCGCTCGTGCGGAAGAATGGTTGGCAGAAGGCATGGATATTACGGAGGACGGGGAATGGACCGAGCGCAGTAACGGTATTTATAATGTCGTGAGCGATATTTCCCTGTATCATACTGCCCGCGTCTTGAACCGTCCAGACCTATTAGCATACGTCCGGCGAAATTTGCGTATGATGGTTTATTTGATTCATCCGTCCGGCGAAGTGGTTACGGAATATTCCGGTCGGCAGGATCTGGGTCAAGTGTACGATATGTCCAATTATTTCTTGATCTACCGTTTGATGGCAATTCATGATCGTGATCCGCTTTTTGCGGCTATGTCCGATTACGCCGCATCGCTTATGACCAGATACAAAGAAGGCGTCAATAACCATCCGCTGACAGGTGTTCTGTTATTTCCATCCGATCTGAATGGGCTGGCTAGAGCGGAATTACCGGTATCTTATAAAAAGATCCTTAATGCGTCTCATCCCTTACGTGAACATCTGAATATGGCTTTAGCGGCGGGAAGTGCTGTACAGCTCGAGCACAGCAGCATGCACATGGCGTTCGGTGCTCCGGTTATCCGGATCAGAGAGCTTGAAGATAGTGTGACGATGATGGCAAAAGCTCCGGCATTCTTTTCGCTTCGTCATGGAAAAGCACGATTGCTTGGCGTCAAGCTGTCTACCTCATTTTCTCCTGGAGTCGTCAAATTTGACGAGTTAAGTGAGACGGCAGACGCTTACAAATTAATCCAAACCTTGGAAAAGGGCTACTACGGACCGATACCGAAGTCTCTTTTACCCGATCTTCCGAATCGTGAGCAGCTAAGTCCCTGGTATTTATTGCCGCATCAACAGCGACCGGTCACGCATCTGCAGCAGCAGACCTTAACGGTAGACATCACACAAGGTGCTGCGGAGTGGAAAATCCATATTCGCTCCGATGAGCGAGAGGATGTGATGATGCAGCTAACCTTTATTTTTGGAGAGGAGGGCAGCATCGAGGGCAGCGATATTGAAGATCGAGGGAAAGGGAGATTTATGCTGAAAAGCGGATCATTTACGTATACGGCTGCAGGAAGTGCACTTGAAATTTCATCGGGTGCATACGAGCACTGGCTGCCCGATATTCGCAATGATGATCATCCAGCAGGCTGTCAATATGTTCATGTGAATGTAATAACACCGTTGGACCGGATTTTCACGATTCGGCTGCTGTAAGAGATAGGACACATTTAAGCAGACTTATCATGTAAAAGCTTATATAATAGACGGCTGCCATCATGGGGCCGTCTATTTTTTATAGTCTTCAAACCGGTTGCAACGATTCCCCGTGCACAGCGGATTTTATGAGGAAACGGTTGTATATTGTGACGATCTGCTGATGCCCTGCTTCTATAATAGTATAAGATGTGGGAAGCTTTGAATAAAACCTGGGGAGGAACAAAGGATGTCGAAACATCGTATTGTGGTTGTCGGCTGCGGCAATATATCCAAGGCCTGGATTGCATACACGCTAAAGCGAGACGATTCCTCAATCGTCGCACTCGTCGATATGCATCTGAACCATGCTGAGGCGGCAAAAGCAAAGTATAAGCTGGAATGTCCTGTGTATACAGATGTGCGGGAAGCGATAAGGAAAAATGAGGCAAATCTCGTGTTCGATCTTACGATCCCCGAAGCGCATTGTGCCATAACAACAGCTGCTTTCGAGGAAGGCTGTCATGTTTTCGGTGAGAAGCCGATGGCGTCCTCTATGGAAGAAGCGGCGATTATGGTCAAGGCTGCGGCCGATTCAGGCCGGACCTACGCGATTATGCAAAACCGGCGTTACCTGAAGGAAATGATGGCATTCCGCGATCTTGTACAATCCGGTACGGTGGGTCCAATTGGCTTCGTGACCTCGGATTTTTTCCTGGGGCTGCATAATGGCGGCTACCGTGAAACGATGGACAATCCGCTGCTGCTCGATATGGCGATTCACACCTTCGATCAGTCGCGTTTTATAACAGGTCAAGATCCGGTGGCTGTTCACTGTACAACGTTTAATCCTGCCGGTTCCTGGTTCGCCGGCGCTGCGGCAGCGATCTGCACCTTCGAGTATGAGGACGGGTCCTGCTATTCGTATCGTGGGTGCTACAGTGCGGAAGGAGCTCCAACCTCATGGCAATCCAGCTGGCGTGTCGTCGGCTCCAAGGGTACGGTGATTTGGGACGGACGTACTGCACCTTATGCGGAGATTGTGATACCGACGGAGGAAATCGTTCACGAGAATAAACACAAACGCATCACACCAGAGCTGACATGGACAGGACAGGAGCAGCAGGCGGGATGTCTGGATGAGATGTTTGACGCATTGAACAAGGGTCATATTCCTTCTACGGTATGCACAGATAATATCAAAAGCCTGGCTATGCTGCATGGCGTAATTCGCAGCTTGAAAGAGGGCTGCAAGGTGCGGATTTAAAATGTACATTCGAAATTCGGAAGTGCTTGATTTGGGTATCGCTTAAATTAACGATCTTCTATAATATAGGGAATAAGTGGGATACATAGAAAAGATACAAAGAATAGATTGAATTGGAGGTACATCCATGTCCAAAGTGAAGCAGCTATCCGCGCTGTTGTCGTCCATGCAGGTGATTGACCTGTCCCATACATATGAGGAAGATATGCCTGTTGTTCTCTCGCATTCACGTTACTTTCACACGCTGTGGGACTCGTTCGAGACGGGAAGTATTGCATTAGCTTACCAATTGATTATGAATGAACACTGCGGAACGCATATGGATGCGACCGCGCATTTTATTCAGGAAGGTCATCCGGCTCATCAGTATATGGATGAAACGCCGATCACGCAATTTTACGGGAGGGCGCTGACGCTCGATTTCTCTCATTATAAAGAAAACGATCTGGTGTCGGCGGCGGAGATTGAACAATGGGAACAGGACAATGTACGTATTCAGGCGGGGGATATTGTGTTTTTCCGCTTTGGCTGGGATAAGTATTGGGTACCGCGGACGGTTAGTCTGCAGTTCAGTAAAGCGTGGCCCGGTATTAGCGGTGAAGCTGCGCAGCTGCTGGTGGATCGTGGAATCAAGGTTGTCGGTTGCGATGCGATTGCCATTGATGGTAAGGCTTCACAGAATGCGCCAGCTCATTATACACTTTTAGGCAATGGCGTCAATATTGTTGAAAATCTGACCAAGCTTGAGCAGATCATCGGAGAGTCTTATGTAGTTATTGCTCCGCTAAAGGTAAAGCAGGGCTCCGGTGCTCCGATGCGGGCGCTGGCGTTTAAATAAATATCTTTTATATAGCTGAATTTGAAAAGGAGCACAAGCATGAACTACAAATCGAAGCTCGGGCTTGGCGGGCATTCATTTATCGAGGCATTGGGCAATGATCCTGTGGCATCCTTCGAGGAGCAATGCAGCATCGTTAGATAGCAGAGGGTACAATCAAGCGGGCTGCGTTGGGTATGCTGCGATTGAAGGACCTCGCTTATGTAAAAAGTGGTTCTCCGATTTCTTGCGTGCTCGCTCCCTATAATGCATTCCGTCGCGATGCTGAGTATACATTCCGCAAAGCAAAAACGATGGGGCTCGAGGTTATTGCCATGTCGCCATTTGTTCGCGGCTGGAAGCTCGATGAGCTTGGTGAGGATAAATTAAAGGCGGCCGATATTCTTCTTCGCTGGGCAGCGCATAGCGAACTTGTTGATCTCGTGATCGTATCCATGCGTAAGAGCGAATGGGTTGTGACTAACCTCGATACGCTTAAGCGTGGTTCATTAAGCCGGGAGGAAGCAGATCAGCTGGAGAGCTGGGTTCAACGTTTGAGCAAGGACTGACCTCGATCCTGCTCAGTTATCCGGGTGATGGCGAAAGAAGCAGCTTACGAATTGAAAATGTTGTAAAGTAGGACAAGGGGTTGAGCAGAGGTTATTTCTGCTTAACCTTTTTAAGTATGATCAATGAAAATGAAATGAATCGTGTTATTGTTCTTTAACATCATGTATGGTAGTCTCGTTAAGCAATTATCAAATATATAATAATAAAGAAGGTAACTGGGATGAGTGTATTCGTACGTGAAACGTTTTTTTACAAAAGATTTGTGCTATTAACGCTAATGATCGGATTGCAAAACATCATCACCCTGGGGGTTAACCTATCGGATAACCTGATGCTGGGCGGCTACAGTGAATCGTCGCTTTCGGGTGTAGCGCTTGCCAATCAGATTCAGTTTCTACTGCAGATGCTGGTGATGGGAGCGGGCGAGGGCATGGTGATTATGGCATCACGTTATTGGGGTGCCAAGGATATAGGCTCCATCAAAAAGGTGATCAGTATCGGAATGCGCCTTGCAGTTCTATTGAGCGTCGTTATGCTGGCCATCGTCTTTTTCTTTCCCCAAGGCTGTTTGTCGCTTTTTACTAATGATCAGAGTGTAATTTCTGAAGGGATGGCGTATCTCAAAATTATTTGCTTTTCCTACGTGTTTTTCGCAATAACGAATATTCTGCTCAGCTCCTTGAGGAGTGTAGAGACAGTCAAGATCGGGTTAATGGTATCATTATCTACGTTAATTATTAATGTGTGCTTGAATTATGTATTGATCTACGGCCATTTTGGATTTCCTGCTCTGGGAGTGAGCGGCTCTGCGATCGCAACATTAATTGCACGAATTATTGAAACTGTAGTCGTTTGTGTGTATATCAAGCGCATCGATACCAAAATATTATTGAAGCTGAAGGACTTCTTTTCTATCGACGCGGTTTTATTCAAGCAGTATATCAAAATCGGATCGCCGATATTGCTTTCGAATGCCTTATGGGCAGGCGCGATGGCTATGCAAACCGCTATTTTGGGACATATGGGGGGTCCGGCCATTGCAGCCAACAGTATCGCGACGACCATTTTCCAGCTGATATCGGTAGTCATCTTTGCATCGGCCAGCGCTTCAGCCATACTGATCGGCAAAACAATCGGCGAAGGACAGCTGGATAAAGTGAAAGCTTACAGTAAAACCTTGCAAATCCTGTATGTGTTTATCGGTTTGGGTACGGGCTTCATATTGTTTGTGACCAAGGATTATGTGATTAATTTATATGCGATTTCTTATGATGCCAAAGCTCTTGCTCTGCAATTTATGACAGTGCTGTCGATCACCGTAATTGGAACCGCCTATCAGATGCCATCCTTGACGGGTATTGTGAGAAGTGGTGGAGACACCAAATTCGTGCTGTATAATGATTTTATTTTCATGTGGCTGGTTGTGCTTCCGGCTTCAGCACTTTGTGCATTTGTATTTAATCTGTCTCCAGTGGTCACGTTTATGTTCCTGAAGTGTGATCAGATATTGAAATGCTTTGTGGCCATTGTCAAGGTCAACCGGTTTAAATGGATTCGTGTTTTTGACCGCTAACATTAACGAATAGGGATGATAAATAACCGATCGAGATCCAGGCAATAGCCCTGGGTTCGATCGGTTTTTTGTTTCCAGAGAATGAAGAAGCTGGGAGGGAACGCTATATGTTAGGAGATGAAAAAGCATCGAGAGTTAACTTTAGTTAATAGTAGGATTCATTTCTAATTGCTAACATGGTCTGTGGTGTAAGGTTTTTCGGAGAATGAACAGACACGAACCAGGGCCAAGCTGGAATTCATAAGTTGGCGGTTGGATGCAGACATATGGAGGAGAGAAGAATGAAGCAATTAGGGAAGTTATTACTTTGCTGGATACTCATTCTGGGCGGGTTGTCATTGTTCCCAGGGAATGGGGCGCATGCATATGGTACGGTCGTTCCGCAAATAGCAGCAGGGTATTACCACAGTGTAGGGCTGATTAGTGATGGGACCGTATGGTCGTGGGGAAGGGGCGACTTCGGACAACTGGGTAACGGGGAGACTGTGAGTCGAGCCGTTCCGAGGAAAGCAACAATCTTAAGCGGCGTCAAGACAATTACTGGAGGGGTACGAAGCAGCTTCGCGGTGTTAAACGACGAGAGCGTGGTGGCTTGGGGTTCCAACAGCAACGGTCAGCTGGGAGATGGTACGACAACAGATCGAACCCTTCCTGTACAGGTAACGGGTTTAAGTCATATTAAGGCGGTCTCTGGAGGTGTCGCTTATCATACGCTTGCTCTGGATGAAGATGGACATGTATGGGCCTGGGGGAAAAATGATAATGGCGAACTTGGTGATGGGACGACAAGCCAACGGACAAGTCCTGTGCAGGTCAACGGTATAAACCATGTAACGGCCATCGCAGCAGGGGGATATTTCAGCCTGGCACTTAAAGATGACGGTACGGTTTGGACGTGGGGATTGAATGATAATGGCCAATTGGGAATAGGCTCGACCGCGCAGCAGATTTCGCCTGTACAGGTACCAGGTCTCAGCCATGTCACGGCCATTGCTGCAGGAGGTAATCATAGCCTCGCACTTGATGTTGATGGGAACGTTTGGGCTTGGGGACAGAATAGTTATGGTGCATTGGGGGATGGAACGGTCACGAATCGAAAGATTCCAGTGCAATTAGCTGGACTTAGCAACGTGACGACCATTGCCGGAGGTGGTTTTCATAGTCTTGCTATAACAACCGACGGAAGCGTGTGGTCCTGGGGGCTTAACAATTATGGTCAGCTAGGAGATGGGACGACAACCCAACGTAATTCACCCGTAAAGGTGCCCGGACTAAGCAAGATGAAGGCAATTGCCGGAGGCGGATTTCACAGCTACGCGATGAAAGCGGATGGTACAGTCTGGTCGTGGGGCTATAACGGCAGTGGCCAATTGGGAGACAATACATCTACGAATCGTTTGTCACCCGTACAAAGCAAGGCAGTGATGGATGCAACAGCTCCAACCTTGAACAGTGGAGTGATCACAGCATCCTCCTTGACTACTACGAGCGCTGCTTTAAGCTGGACGAAAGCAGAGGATAACATGAGCGAGCAGAATGCTCTGCAATATTTGGTATACCGTTCTATGAGCAGCAACATCCAAACGGTAAACGATATGGAAAGAAAAGGAACGGCACTAGGTACCTATACGGAGGATATAGGAAGATTGGATGTAACGGGATTGCAGCCGGGCACGACCTACTACTTCAACATCATTGTCAAAGATCTCGCAGGTTATAAGAGCGCCTATACGATGCAGACGGTCACTACAAATTCAACCTACACTGTGACCTATAGCGCCAACGGTGGCACAGGAGGAAGCGTACCAACCGACAGCAAAGCTTATGCGCAAGGAGTGACGGTTGCCGTATATGGCAACACGGGGAACCTGAGCAGGCCGGGATACACCTTCGCAGGGTGGAACACACGGGCAGATGGAGGTGGAACAGGTTACGCGGCTAATGCGACATTCGGCATGGGCACATCCAATATTACGCTGTATGCGCAGTGGACGGCCATTCCGAATAACACCTACACCGTGATTTATAGTGCCAATGGTGGAACAGGAGGAAGCGTACCGACCGACAGCAAAGCTTATGAACAGGGAGTGACGGTTGCCGTATATGGCAACACGGGGAACCTGAGCAGGCCGGGATACATCTTCGCAGGGTGGAATACACAAGCGGATGGAAGCGGAATGGCTTATGCTGCTAATGCAACATTTGGCATGGGTACGTCCAATGTCATACTTTACGCTATGTGGACGGAAGCAGCGGATACGACCGCACCCACGGCAATCAACTATGCACCCAATAATCGTGCAGTTGGGGTGAGGATTGGTACGAGTCTCGTATTGGCCTTCAGCGAGAACGTAACGGCGGTTGCTGGCAGAAACATCATGATCAAGAAGGTGCTGGACAATAGTCTCGTTGAGACGATTGCAGCAACCGATACATCGAAGATTAACGTATCGGGGTATACGGTTACGGTCCATCCAGCAGTGAATTTATCCTTTAATACCGCATATTACGTGCAAATCGACGAAGGTGCGTTCAAAGACCTAACAGGTAATCGCTTTGCAGGTGTTGACGATGCAGCAGCGTGGACCTTTACTACAGAGGTAGGACCGGACACAACCACACCCAGCAGTGATGCGACTTTAATCGCTTTGAATATATACGCAGGCACGAATCAGATAGCAGTCAGTCCGGTGCTAACAAGAGGCACGACGGAATATACAGCGAGTTTGACGAATAACATGTCGTCGGTTACTGTGGTAGCGGCGGTTTACGAAAGTCATGCCAGTGTGACGGCGAATGTGTACGACAACGCCAATGCGCTTGTACTTGATAAGGTTAGCCTGACAAGTGGACAGGCAAGTGATCCGTTACCAATGAGCGTGGGCAGCAACCGGATCGAACTGGTTGTAACCGCGCAGGATAGCACGACAAAGAAGTACACGGTGACGGTATTTCGGGCGAGTTCAACGGCTGGAGGCTCGCCAGGAGACTCGTCCGACAGTGAATCATCGAGCGATTCGTCCGGTAGTTCATCCAGCACCCCATCTGACGGAATGAAGGAGAGCATGCAGGAAACGCAAACGGGTTTGGGGGTGACTGTGAGTGGTCAGCTTCAGGAACGGATGGCGAAATCCTCGATCACGAAGGAAAACGGGCAAACCGTAATGACTGTGCAAGTGGATTCGAATAAATTGAAAGCGCAGCTTGACAAAGAGGGAGAACGGCCTGTAGTTGTTATTTCAGTGACACAATTAGTCGACAAGGTTGCTGCAGTACTGACCGGGGACCTGGTGAAAGCTTTGGAGAAGAAACAGGCTCTACTGGAAGTCCAAACGCCCAATGGGAGCTATAAGCTGCCGGCAATGGAAATCCAAATCGATCAATTATCGAAGCAATTGGGAGAGCAAATACCGCTAGCTGATATTGAGATCCATGTGGACATAGCCAGGAGCGATGATGACAAGGCCCGACTCATCAATAATGCGGCAAATCAAGGGCTATTTACCGTTGTTGCTCCACCCATCGACTTTATAGTCAAGGCCTTGTATAAAGGTAAATGGATTGAAGTGGGCACGTTTAGTTCCTATGTGGAGCGGGAAATTCCACTGCCGGATAGCGTGAATACGAGAGAAATCTCAACTGCCGTGGTATTGGAAGCAGACGGAACGCTCCGACACGTGCCAACACGTGTTGAGGCTCGCGACGGGAATCATGTTGCGGTTATTAGCAGCCTGACCAACAGCACCTATTCGCTTATTTGGCATCCGATTAGTTTTAAGGACCTCGAAGGACATTGGGCGAAAGAGGCAGTGAACAACTTGGCGTCGAGCCTGATCGTGAGTGGAATAGATGGAATCCACTACAGACCGGATACAGCCATTTCCCGCGCCGAGTTTGCGGCAATTATGATACGGGCGCTCGGTTTACCCGAGAACGGAAAAATCACTGCTTTTACGGATGTATTGTCCACAGATTGGTATGTGGGTGCGGTAACCAAAGCGCATGAGTACGGAATCATCGAAGGATACGCAGATGGGACATTCGGTCCGACAAAAACGATCACACGTGAAGAAGCACTGACTATGATCGCTCGCGCAATGAGGCTCGTTGGACTTGAAGATAGCGTAAGTGCTGCAGAGGCGGAAACCATACTATCCAGATTTGCGGACAACGCAGCGATTGGCGAATGGTCCAAACGAGCGGTTGCTGCAGCCGTGAAGGGTCAATTAGTCAGAGGCTCCGAAACCGGATTAATGCCGAGAAACGAAATGACAAGAGCGGAAACGGCGGCAATTATTCAGCGGATGCTGGAAACGGCCAATTTAATCGATGGTAAATTTACCCAATAATCAACCTATCATAGGGCTATTCCTGAGTAGAAGTACTTGCGCAGGGAAGCTCCTTTTCTTTATTAATCAGGGTTGGATTTTCAATTTTAGAAATAATGAATATAATAAGAGGAAGTATTAAGGTGCAAGCAATCAATCATACGAGGTGAATCATGAAAGCTTATTTAGATCTTCTTAGGGATGTTTTAGATAACGGTACACAGAAGGGGGATCGTACGGGTACAGGGACGATTTCCGTTTTTGGAAGACAGATGCGAATTAATCTTCAAGAAGGCTTCCCGCTCTTAACGACAAAGAAGCTTCATATCAAATCCATTGTTCATGAACTATTGTGGTTTTTAAGCGGCAATACGAATATCAAGTATTTACGTGACAATGGTGTGAGGATTTGGGACGAATGGGCTGACGAAGAAGGAAATCTCGGTCGGGTCTATGGTGCGCAGTGGAGAACATGGCTTGGTCCTAATGGACAAGTTGTTGATCAGATTACGAATGTGATTGGGCAAATTAAAAGCAATCCGGATTCGCGTAGACATTTGGTGAGCGCATGGAATCCTGCAGAAGTCGATGGTATGGCTTTGCCGCCCTGCCATTATGCTTTTCAGTTTTATGTAGCGAACGGCAAGCTGTCGTGCATGTTTCAGATGAGATCGATCGATACGTTTTTGGGGCTCCCCTTTAATTTGGCGTCGTACGCACTGCTAACCCATATGATTGCGCAGCAGTGTGATCTGGAAGTCGGGGATTTAATCTGGACGGGCGGCGATACGCATATTTACTTGAATCATTTGGAGCAGGTTGAGCTGCAGTTGACTCGAGAGCCGTTCCCGCTGCCAACACTTCATATCAAAAGAAAACCCGATTCGATCTTCGACTATACGTTTGAGGATTTTGAATTTGTCAGCTATCAGGCACATCCGGGGATCAAGGCCATTATCGCAGTTTAAGCTTAGCTGCTAATCGAACAAGGGGGATCATCATGACCATATCCTATATTTTCGCAATGGATGAAGCAAGAGGTTTTGGCAAGGATAACCGGATGCCATGGTATTTACCAGCGGATTTTGCTTATTTTAAAAGAACGACTCTGGAGCATACGATTCTGATGGGACGCAAAACGTTCGAATCGATTGGCAATAAGCCTTTGCCCAAGCGGCACAACGTGATTATGACCAGAGACGAGGACTATACCGCAGAGGGCTGTGATATTGTCCACACGGTCGAGGAAGCATTGGAGCGCTTTGGACACGGCGGCAGCTGGGAAGGCAAGGAGCTGTTCGTCATCGGCGGTGTTGAGGTATTCAAGCTGTTCATGCCGCATGTGGACCGAATGTATATCACAGAAATAGCTCATCGCTTTGAGGTCGATACGTACTTCCCGGAAATCAATGAAGCCGAGTGGCGGGAAGTCGCCAGAGAAGCCGGGGTCACAGATGAAAAAAATGTGTACGAGCATGATTATGTCATCTATGAGCGTATCCAACCGGCGGGCGAACGGAGTTGATTATATGAAGAGACTCTGGGGAAAGCAGGCTGTCGCGGCAGTGATCGCTGTTCTTATGTTGGGCTGGATAGCGCCGGCTCCAACAGCCGCGGCTAGCGGTTCATTACCGCTGCAATCAACCGTTGTTCAGGCGAACGGTAAAAGCTTTACGATACAATGGACGACAATCGATTTGTCGGACCCGCATCTTCGTGTGATGCCGGTAACAGCGGCAGAGGGGATTGGTCATGTGGAAAGCTTCGCAACCATGATCGATCACAGTGGCGCTGTGGCGGCTATTAACGGAACCTTTTTCGATGCGTATGAGCAGGATGAGAGTTTAAGGCATCCGAATGGCTTACTTGTGGAGTCCGGCAGCTTTGTACGGTCAGGTGACAATGTATCGCTTGGTATCCGCACAGATAAGTCAGCGTTGATTCATCGACTGGAGACCGCTCTTACATTCAAAGTCAAGCATAACAAAAGTGTATATACCGTATCGCCGTGGGGAACGAACACTTATTATGGTGATGAAGATCTGGATCAGGTAGTCGCGTATACCCGTCATTTTGGTGAACGGATTGACCGGACGGGCGGGATGAAGGTTATCATCGAAAATGGGCGGATTACGAAGATGACCGAGCAAGTGGCCGACGTTCCTGAGCAGGGTTATGTGATCTTTGTAGGGCATTCCAGCAATAATGACAAGAACCTGCTGCCGCATCTTCATGAGGGCGACGAGGTGGAGGTCGAGGCGCTCATCGTGGATGGGAACAGCGGGGTCACGGAAAGCTTGCCACAATCGTGGGACACGGCTATGGGTGTCGGACCGAAGCTGGTGACCGATGGACAGGTTGATATCGATTATGCGAGAGATGGCTTCGATGATCCGAGAATTACAAGTACAGCCAATACCCGCAGCTTTGTCGGTGTAGACGGGAATGGCCATCTGCTGATGGGGACAATTTCCGCGGCGACGGTTGCAGATATGGCACAGGCACTTGTCCAGCTCGGTTTAAGAGAGGCAATGAACATGGATGGCGGCGCCAGCTCTGGCTTGTATGTCGAAGGAGCCATGAAGCGTACGCCGGGAAGATTGCTGAGTAATGCTCTGATCGTGAAGCGTTATAGGGACCCACAGGTTCAGGTGACCGTGAACGGAAGCTTCGTGCATGAATTTCGTGGCTTCATTAAGCAAGATGTGACGATGGTGCCGTTTCGTGGCATTTTTGAACGGATTGGCGCTGACTTTCATTGGAATGAGCAAGAACGGGTGCTGACGTCCAAACGTGGTTCCATCGAGCTCATGCTGCGGCCGGATGTGCCTGAAGCGACAGTGAATGGCAAGTCCATCCAGCTCGATCAGGCACCAACTATTGTGGACGGTCATATTTATATTCCGCTTCGTTTTGTCGGGGAAACGCTGGGAGCGAAGGTTGGCTGGGAGCAAGGGCTGTATCGGGCTACCCTGGATTTGAAGTAGGTGTAAGAGCAGGCAGTGCTCGGAAAACGAAGGAATGAATACTGCGATTTTGGCGCATCTTATGGGAGAAGTAACCACCGAAAGGATGTGCCCATAATGACTGAAGTCAATCAGCATCAGATGCCCCTGCGGCATGTAATCGACAATGCGGAGAAGGCAATTCAGGTTGCCAAGGATGCAGAAATGGCGGTACGTCACGCACAGATTGATTCTAATCCGCAAAAGCTGGCTAGCTCTATCGATCAGCTGGAGACGGCTATGCGTACTGTACAGCAGGCACAAAGCCAGATTCATATGCAGGAAATTGAGCCTAACCAGCAGGTGCTTAAGCAGGTTCAGGAGCAGCTGACGCAAGCCGAGCAAAGTCTGGATGTAGTTCTTGGAAATTCAGAGCAGCCCAAGCAGATGCGCTAATTCGCATAGAAGAAGAGGGTCGAACGCCGCCAACCTGATCTGGGAGGGCGGTGGTCGATCCTCGGCTGCCGCATCTCATTATGTAACAGCCCGAGAACACCGTCCATCTGCGGTGTTCTCGGGCTGTTTGACAATCTTTGTCGCCGCCGAAATTATATGTTAACATTATGACTACTTGCTGCATACGTATGGAAGATGTTTTATGCCTAACGGGGTCACTTAACAAGGGGCACCAAGAATTGTACTTGATGAGGTGAAGCTGTGATAATAATAAAAAGCAAGCAGGAAATAGCAAAAATGAGAGAAGCCGGAATTATATTAGCACGCTGTCATCAGGAAATAGCCAAACGTATCAAGCCGGGAGTCACTTCGTGGGAAATCGATCAATTCGTCGAAAAGTTCCTTGAGGAGAATGGCGCTACACCTGAGCAAAAAGGCTTTCACGGATACGAGTACGCTACCTGTGCATCCGTTAATGATGTCATTTGCCACGGATTTCCCAAAAAAGAGCCGCTCCGTGACGGCGATATCGTCACCATCGATATGGTCGTTAATCTTGATGGATGGCTAGCTGATTCGGCATGGAGCTACAAGGTTGGCAATGTATCCGCAACAGCGGATAAGCTGCTGAGAGTGACGAAGGAAAGTCTGATGCGAGGTATTGAGCAAGCAAGAATCGGCAACCGTATGGGTGACGTGGGATATGCCATCCAATCCTACGCAGAAGCCGAGGGCTTCTCGGTTGTGCGTGATTTTGTCGGTCACGGAATCGGGCAATCGATGCATGAAGAACCCCAGGTTCCGCATTATGGACATCAGGGCAAAGGGATTCGTTTTACGGAGGGCATGGTCATTACGATTGAACCGATGATTAATGAGTTTGCTTACCAATCGAAGACTGATCCAGATGGCTGGACTGCGAGAACGTTGGATGGCGGTCTATCTGCCCAGTACGAACATACGATTGCGATTACGAGTGAAGGCCCGGTTATATTAACACAACTTTAACATTAAGGGCTGTGCTTGAGTCAAAAAAGACCAGAGTACAGCTTCTTTTTTATGTTAAGCTGGAATTAAAAAGTTGTCAGGTGGAATGTAAAGATGAAACGTGTGTCATGGCTTCATATATTGGCAGCCTCTTTTCAATTAGGGTTAACCTCGTTCGGAGGCCCCGCAGCGCATCTTGGTTATTTTCATGAGCATTATGTGAAACGCAAGCAGTGGATTGATGAGGAGAGCTATGCTGATCTGGTCGCATTATGTCAATTTCTTCCTGGACCTGCGAGCAGCAAGGTTGGCATCGGGATCGGCTTTATGCGCGGTGGGGTCATGGGGGCTATAATGGCATGGATCGGATTCACACTGCCCTCGGCGTTGGTGCTTGCCCTCTTTGCGTATTGGTCTCAGGGCTGGGATGCGTCGAGTACAGGTTGGCTCCATGGACTTAAGCTGGCGGCTGTAGCCATTGTGGCGCAGGCCGTATGGGGAATGGGCAAAAATCTGGCGCCGGACCGCGGAAGAGCCACGATAGCCATACTGACAACTGCGATAGCACTACTTTTTCCATCCACCTATACTCAGTTAATTGTCATTATAGCGGCAGGTGTACTTGGTCTTATGATCTACAAGCAGAGCAGCACAGACATGGAAAAGCCTGTGCAGGCATTATCTCCCGCGTATCGGAGTCTTGCTATCGGCTCGTTGATTGCATTCGTCGCTTTGTTATTCCTGCTCCCCATGCTGCGGAGTTTGACGCCTAACCTATGGGTGGCGATGTTCGATAGCTTTTACCGTACAGGTGCACTTGTCTTTGGAGGCGGTCATGTAGTGCTGCCATTGCTGGAGCAGGAGCTAATGCCGATGGGCTGGCTGAGCAAGGAACAGTTTCTGGCGGGTTATGGAGCAGCGCAAGCAGTCCCAGGTCCTTTGTTTACATTCGCCTCCTATTTGGGCTTTATAATCCATGGCTGGCTCGGTGCGGTTGTTGCCACGATAGCCATTTTCCTTCCTGCCTTTTTGCTGGTGCTGGGGGCGTTGCCCTTCTGGAACAAGCTGCGCAGACAGCCGCAAACCCGAGGCGCGCTAACCGCTATTAATGCGGCTGTTGTCGGAATTCTGCTGGCTGCTCTCTATGATCCGGTATGGGTAAGCTCGGTGCGAACAACGGGTGATTTTGTGATGGTTCTTGCTTTGTTCGGAGCTCTGATATTCTGGAAGCTGCCTTCATGGTGTATGGTGATTTTGTCCATTGGCGGCGGGATGCTGCTGGTGGCTTTTCAATAGCTTTCCAAATAAAATGAACAAAGTGGTCTTAAATTGAAACCTTTTTCAGTAATTAAGGGTATATATGTTTAAGGATATGAATGAGGATATCCGGTATATTGATTGGAACGGAGCTTACCTATGAAAAAAAAAATATGGATTGTTGCCTGTCTGTGTGTGATTTTGCTAGCGGGTGTTTCGGGCCTATATACGTATTCCATTTATAGTCAGGCGGAAAAGGCGATTGATAAAATGAGTGCACCTGTGCCTGTCGTAGTGCCTGTCAAGGAGTCAGCCAAGGTCAAGCCACTCACACTGCTGCTGATGGGAATTGACTATCGACCTGAAACGGGCAGCCTGAATTCGGATGTGATTATGGTGGTTACGTTGAATCCGGACAAAAAGTCGGCGACCCTCGTATCGCTGCCGCGTGATCTGCAGCTGGACCCGGAGGGACTGGAAGCCCGCAAAGCGAACTATTATTATCCTCATTTTATGCTGAAGGACAAGGAAACGGCGTTTGCCAATACGAAGCAAATCTTCAGCGACTTGTTGGGCATCCCGATCGATTATGCGGTAACGGTTGATTTTGACGGCTTCCGGAAGGTAGTTGATTTGATGGGTGGATTGACGATCGACGTCGATATGAATATGCGTTATGTGGATGATGAGGACGGCACTGATATTAATTTGAAAAAAGGGACAGCTTTGCTGAATGGCAAGCAGGTGCTCGATTTTGTCAGATATCGCAAATCCAATCGCAATACAGAGGAATCAAGCGATCTGGAACGGAATCTACGTCAGCAGCAGGTGCTGAACGAACTGCTTACTTCTCTAAAAAGTGTGGATGGCGTCACCAAGCTGGGTTCTATTATTGGCACGCTTGGTGATCACATTCGAACGGATGTGCCAGCCTCACAGCTGCGTGATTTTATAAGCACTTATTATGATATTTCACCTGAAAATGTGGAGTACATTCCCTTGGACGGAGAGTGGGTCAGCCCATATATTGTTGTGTCGGACGAGGTGCTTAATAAGGCACGTTACGCGTTGAAGCTGCAGCTGAATGGAGGCGTAATGCCGGAGTCAGGTGTCGATTCGGAGTCACCTATCGATTTTGGGAAGAACACTGAAAGTACGGGCGTGGGAACAGGTAAAGGCACTGGTGCGAATACAGGAACAGGTACAGGCACAGGGAAGACTGGCAGTGGTGGTACCAGCACAAGTACACAAAGCAGCAAGCCAACGAACGGTACGACCGTAAGTCCGAAACCGCCTGTGAATAATGACAAGAATACGATCAGCAAGTCTACATATGAGAGCCGGACCGGTAAGTAAGTAAAAGCAGGTTGTTCGTCATCCAGCGTGTGTATGCCCACAATTCTAATACGTAACTTACAATCCGCATATAATTTGCTGTATTGGAAAAAATATCCCTGAGCACATAAGGAGGGATAGGCATATGCCCAATCAAAAAATCGAGATTGAAACAGATGGAGATCCCCAAACCATCTATGAAGACACAGACGCACATGAACGAACAGGGTTTATGGTTGAAGATACGAAGCAAATTCGCGATGAGAATGCCAATGAAGTAGAATATTGAGACCATTAGCTTATCGGTAAACAGCCTCCAAGCACATTGGAGGCTGTTTGCTTGCGTACAAATACTTCGCACGTTTGGCGATGTTAATTCCTTTAGTCCGTGTTGTCGGTATCCAGCTTGTGCAGCTCGGGAATGAATCTGAAGAATACATCCCGCCCATCGATATTGGCAAAGAAGGTCAGCTTGCGATGGTTCCAAAAACGGGTATGAACTTGACTGGGCTGGGTGCCTTGAATGATTTCAGAGAGTACCGTTTTTTCTTTGGTTTGCAGGTTATAAACGAAGCTATCGGTGTGATACTCGTTGTCCCTCTGTATGATGTCTACAGCGATGTATTTGGAATCTGGGTCTACAATTAGATTTTCAGATTGTACATCTGGAATCGTATCCATACGAATAAATTGTCGTGTACTCATATTAAAGCCCATTACCTGCGTCCGCCAATCGTTATTGTGGGTCTGCTTGAGGGTGAACCAAATCATTTGTGCTGCTTCATTGTAGGCTATATTGCTCAGAGAATCATGTATCCATGGCTCATCATTGGGTATCTCACTTATAGCAAACAAGGATTGCTTGTTTCCGTTATGAGTAAGGGTTACAACCCCGGCTGCCTCACTGACCTCGATATTTTCCTTTTCGTCCATAGCAGTGATTTTGAAGCCACGGGGGCCATCGGCTAATATATAATGTGTTTTGATGATTTGATAATAAGGGTCCGCGGTATAGGATAAATAGGTTTCTGCATCGACAAATCGTTGTCCATCTACCTGTCCGCTGCCTGTAATTCTGTAGCCAACCTGACGCGGATTCGTGCCCTTGAGGTAACCCGGATCATAATTGAAAAAACTGTGGGCATAGTTTTCATCCCGATAAATAAGCGCTTGTATGGACTTGGAAACAACGTCTTCAGGAGCTGGTTGGGTCTGGGTAATATTGAATCGCATTAGCTTTTTCCATATCGTATTGGTATGAAAGACCTTGTACACAAACAAGCTTTGCGAATCCTGACTCCAGGTTGGCTGTTCAAAGGTATTAAGCGCCTGCTGCTTTCCTTCCACGATTGTTCCTGTTCGTTGATCCCAGGCATCAGAAAGATGATTATCGGTCACCTGTTTCTTCGTTTTAAAATTCGTATCTGCAATCCATACATCCTCCATAACAGGCTCACCTTGCGATTTAACATAAGCCACGTAAGCTCCATTCTGCGAAACACTGGGATACTTCCCGCTATCAAGCACCGTTTCCTCGCCATTTGCAAGATTAATACGAACAATCTGATTGTTCCTCTCCACAAACAACGTACGTTGACCCGCAGTGTATGAGGGACTCGTTCCTTCCCCAAGATTTCGCTGTGTTCCCTTTTCCAAATCGAGCTCCCAGATTTCACTGAGACCGCTTGGGACTGTCTTTTTATTTACCAAGGCGATGCGCTTACCATCAGGCGACCATGCAGGTGTTTCAACCTGATTGTGTGCTGTTACGCCCTGCAGCAGCTGTTGGCCTCTGTGCGTTGTCAGATCGTAAATAAATGCATTACCATCCTCTGTGTACACCAATTGCCGACCGTCAGGGGATACACGGACATAATTGATATTGCCATCAATGAGCTTATGAAATTGTCCATTGCCATAGGCGTAAAGCCCCTTTCCCGGTAGAGGAAAATACAGTATGCCGTTGCTTTCGGCCATGCCCGCACTATTTTCTGCTCCGAGCTGTTCGATTAAGGAAAACTGATCTGCAATATGAAGTGAAGCAGCCTCTGTTCGCGGGACCGCTTTTTCCGGCAGCAGCACGGTACTGAGCAGTAGGATGCACAGCACGGCAGTCACAGCCCCTGTCCACGTCCATGCTCGGGAATAAGCTCTGTGTCCTCGCTTGAACACAAAAGTTTGCCTGAGCTCCTGTTTCAGCTCCTGATTAACGGGCAGGCTCATTCTGATATCTTCCATCATTTCATCAAACTGAGATTGCGAATGCTGCATACTAACCCTCCATACATATCGTTATCAACGCTTCCATTTTTTGTTTGATCCGATGCGACTTGGTCTTGAGCCACTGTTCAGTTTTACTCATGATCGAACTGATTTCTTTATATTTCAGTCCCGCTATGTATTTCATGTTGATGATTTCCTGCTCGTCAGGGGATAACGTCAGGATCGATTGCTTCAGGCAATCATGGCGGAGCTCGGTTTCATCTAAAAGAGCTCTGGTTCGTGAATAACCAACGACTTCGGGGTCCTGGCCATAGGGAATCTCTTTTCGTTTGCGATAAAAATCGATTACTGTATTTCGGGCTATGGTCATAAGCCAGGGCTTAATATTTGGGTGCGTCACGGTATTAAATTTTTCAAAAGATTTTCGGAAAATCTCACTTACCAGATCATCTGTGTCCCATCGGTTGCCCGTCTTAAACAAAACAAAGCGATAGACATCGTCAAAATAATGATCATACATCTCTAAAAACTTATCCTGCACTCTGATTCCCCCTCTCCATAACAAATAACGAAGCTGCCGCTCAAAAGTGTCATGGGAATAAATATTTTTTGCATAAGAAAAAGTCCCGCTGCAAAGTATGCCAGTTTTCGATAAAAAGCAAATACAGGGACCCCTTATTGAAGGAAGCCCCTGCATGAATAAACCCATTTTGTAACCAGATTTTCGTTAGCTTTAAGCCAGCCTTAATCGAATATAAAAGATTAGCTCGCCGTCCTTTTGCTCGACACCTATGGTCCCATCGTGCGCTTCGACGATGCTCTTGGCTATTGCCAGTCCCAAACCGGAACCACCTGTGTCTGAGGAACGCGAGGCATCAACCCTGAAAAATCGTTCGAATAGCTGCTCCAGCTCCTGCTCGCTCAATTCGTCGGCTTTGTTGCCGATCCGAACGATGCCGTAGCGTTGCTCCTTGATCATAGAGACCGTAATGACCCCGGGCTTTGGACTATACTTTAGCGCGTTGCCAAGCAGATTTTCAAATACACGGATCATCTGATCGACATCGATGCTGACGAATAATTTTTCCTTGGGGATATGGCGCGAGAGGATGACCTGCTGCTCCTCGGCCGGTGTCACGAATTCCTCCAGCAGCTGCTCCAGCAGATCGTTGAGCGCAATGCCTTCTTTATTTAACGGCATATCCTGATGGGTTAGCTTCGTGTACATAAATAGATCGTTAATGAGTGAATTGAGCTTCTCTGATTTATTGTAAGCGATGCTGAGGTAGGTCCGAGCTTGCTGCTCTGTCTCATAATTTCGATCATTTAACAGGCGGAGATAACCAATAATAAGCGTAAGCGGTGTGCGCAGGTCATGAGAGACGTTGGTCACAAGCTCATTTTTCAAGCGTTCAGCCCGGCGCTCCTCTTCAATTTTCAGCTGCAGCTTCTCAGCCATCAGATTCATATTTTTGGCAAGGGAGCCCAGCCCATCGTCACTTCGCTCCGGCACCCGGGAATCCAGATTGCCCGTTGCAATCGTAATGAGCCCTCCGGCGAGCTCCTCGATATAACGCATTTTTTTCTGGGTCACAAAATAGAAGAGCACGATAAACAGGATAAACGAACCAAACATGGGAAAAGGACTTTCTCCGCGTTTGTAGCTGATATTGGGCTCTGGAATACCGCTCACATACAGATAGGCAGGCTTCGTCTTATAAGTGACCGGATACAGGCTGGAAGCCTCCTGCCGTCGCGTCAAATTTTGCTGTCTGCGAGTGTCCATTGAGCTGCGGATCGTTTTATGAATATCGATGCTGGTTTCAGCCGTATTCGGACTTTTAAATATAACTGTACCGGACAGGTCGGTAACCATAATTTTATAACGATTATTGGAGCTTTCGCGCTGTACCTGCTCCGTAAATTCCTGTTCGCGCTGCTTTTCAATCAGAGCCTGTGCCTCGGGACTTTGCTTCTCGGTCTCATTGTAGTGGTGGTAGTCATCGCTTAATATACGAGCCATATTCTCGGCAGCGTTATCGATACGCTGCACTCCGGATTCATAGTCTATCACAGGCTCCTGCTTGATGCCGCCGAATATGGCGGAGCTTAAGGAGTAGAAGATCAGCGAAGCAGCCAGACAGAAGGCAAAGGTGACCATCAGCTGCAGGCGCAGGCTGCGACCGACTTGTCCACTCAGCATACGAAACAGATCCAAAGCGAACAGGATCAAGCCGCGCAGCAGATTAAACGGGAACCAGGTAAAGGGAAAGCGGTTCAAACGGGACTGAGGATGGGTATCCGAATATTTACTCAACTTTGTAGCCAACCCCCCAGATGGTTTTAATATATTTGGGCTTGCGCGGATTGGCTTCCATTTTCTCGCGAATTTTACGGATATGGACCATGACCGTGTTGTCGGAATCAAAATAGGCTTCCTGCCAGACCGCTTCATATATTTTTTCGATACTCCACACGATGCCACGATGGCGGGCGAGCAGCTCCAATATGGCAAATTCACGAGGTGTCAGCTTAATACTCCGTCCATCCAGCTTCACTTCGTGAGTCTGTGTGTTGATAAGCAGCTCATCGACCTCGATTTCATGCTCTTTGTTTACAAGAGGGATATTGAGCCGGGTGTAGCGGCGCAGCTGTGATTTGATGCGGGCGATCAGCTCCAGCGGGTTAAAGGGCTTCGCCAAATAGTCGTCAGCGCCGCTGCTAAGTCCGATAATTTTGTCCATATCCTCTCCTTTTGCAGAGAGCATAATAATGGGCATGTTTTGCTGCTCACGAATTTTGAGGCAAGCCTCGATCCCGTTCATACGGGGCATCATAATGTCGAGCACGATCAAATCCACCTCTTCTTTTTGCAAAATTTGCAGTGCGGCTTCTCCATCGGACGCGCGCAGCAGCAGATAGCCTTCGTTTTTCAAATAAATTTCCAGCAGATCGATAATTTCTTTCTCATCATCGACTATAAGTATTGTTTTGGGAGCTGCGATATGGGCTTCCTCCTCCTGACTATCTTGTGTATAGCCTCATTATAATGGGTAGTTCTTAATTAAATGGCAGGGTATATCTTAACAATTTCTTAAGCAGGAAATAACAAGAAGGCCCGCTGAGGAAGTCTCAACAGGCTGCATACAAATAAGTGATAAGAACAAATAAATCTGGAAACGACAGCAATCGGAAGAATACTTCGGTCGTGCAGCGGAACTTATTAACCAGAATTGCCCTATTTCTTAAGGTAGACGATCGTATACTGAATCGCTTCCAGCACCTGCTGGACAAAAGCGACATTTTCCTTTTCCCATTCATCGGGGTCATCCAGGTAATGCTCCTCCAGAAACTGCTCCAGCTGCTTGGCCGCTTCCTTAAGCTGCGCATCTCCTGCAGCCGCCTTGCCTCTGAGCGCCTGTATTGCCAAACGCATCGATTTGCAGGCGTTTTTCACAGAAGGGTATTCATCCCGCTCCCAAGCCTCAGGCTCGTCCATCTCGTAATAGGTAATCCATTTTTCAATCAGGCTTGCTGCCTGTTTGTTGTCCATTGAAGTCAAAGCATGTGCCCTCTTTCGTAATATATCGTCGATATGCTGTCATTAAATGTACCATTAATGTCCCAAATATCCAAGAGCTTGCTGCAGGATTCAGTCCAACTGAACTAAGTAAAAAGGATACGGCAGCCTGTGCCATATCCTTAAAGATGGAGCCAGAGCAGCTCCAATATGAGTAGGAAGATGAATCTTATCGAATTGCCGGACTGCTGGTCTCGACGGTTTCATCTCCAATTATTTGTTTAATGTTACAGGGATTCAATACATTGATAGGCAACGATGAGAACGAACGTAAGAAGTGTAGCTCCAGCTGCATATGTGAAGCGTCGGTGGGAAAGGCTCGTCATAATTAGTTCTCTCCTTTAGGTTGAGATAACGTAACAGTAGGTAGTGGATACCTATCATATACGTCTCTGGTATTATTTTATAATATCATAATTGTTTGTAGTGTTAAAATTTTGTGAAATGATGGCTAATATCCACGCGTGAAGCGGCTCAACGCTTCATTTTTTTCAACTGCTCCAGCACATAGAAGGTACCGCGCCAATGAATACCGCCCTGACGAAGCGTTAGCCATACGGAACGTGTGACGATATAGCTGAGCAGGCAGACGGTAGCGGGGAACACGAGCAGCTCCTTGCCGAGCTTGCCAATCAACGATTGAATCAACAGGCTGTAGACGGACAACATCAGTACAATGGAAAGCACATAGCTCCAGAACACCCAGCCGTCCAGCACGAAGATCGCGACAAAAGGGAAGAAAAACAACAGCAATTGTCCAAACACCCCGGCGGCCGCAGGAAGCACACGATATTGAAAACCGGAAAAAACATTTTTCTCCAGACCCTGCACAGCCTCGCGTAGACTCTTGTACCATTCCACTGCTAGCTGCGTCCGACCTGAGGCCAACCGTTGGCGCAGACCTGCTTGCTTAACCCGCATGCCCAGCTGCAAATCATCGTCAGGGCGAAACGCGAACGCCTGGTGGGTGCCGATCTTATCATACGCCTGCCGGGTAATCATATTGAAAGCACCGACGCCCATTCCATGCTTGTGTTGTGTATCTATGTTGGCGCGCCAAGGGCGGATATATAAAGCTAAGGCAAAGAAGAAATATTGCACGAACGCACTTAGCCAAAAGCTGTTTACGACGATCTTGGGTGTCAATGTCAGATGGTCAGCATCGGTTTCCTTCATGTAATGCACTGCGTCGGCAAGAGCGTGCGGCTGAAACAGCACATCCGCATCGGTAAACAAAATAATTTGTCCGCGCGCCTGCAGGAAGCCTTGATACAGCGCGTGGTTTTTGCCAAGCCAGCCAGCGGGCAGCGTTGTGACATGGATCACGGTCAACGGTACCTCTACCTGCCGTTTACCTTGAGACCATTTGCGCAGCTCCTCCAGCTTGTGACCTGTACCGTCCTGTGAACGGTCATTAACTGCTATAATTTCGAATCTTGGATACGTTTGATTAAGCAGATGCTTAACGGTCTCGGTGATCGAGGCCTCTTCTTCCTTGGCAGCTATAATAATAGATACGAGCGGGAGCTCTTTGGCTGTAGTACCGCGTGGCTGCCCCAAGCCTGCGGGGGCGAAGGATTCCGTGGAAGCGGAGCCTCCCGGCTTGGAGCTTGCAGGCAGCTGCCGCATCAGCTTGCGCGCCCATAGCGTATCACCAAGCATCACAATCCAGTAACCGAGCGTCAGGATGACCAGCAGCTTGAAAATGAACATGGATGATCCCTCCCATGAAGCGCTTTTTTTAGCATTATAGCATTGGCTGCCCGCATTGAACAAATGGATCAGAGCTATCTCATAATTTTTGTGCTACAATAAATACAAATCATGAGTGAATAAAAGCAACTGCCAGGAGGAATCGGATGAAAAAGGCATTCCCGATCATACGTAAACGAATCAAGGGACCGGAGCTTGGCGAATTTATGCTTTCCATACGGAGGAGCGGGGTAAGGACGGAGGAGCTGGTGTTTCTATGCATCGGTACGGACCGTTCGACGGGAGATTCGCTCGGTCCGCTGGTAGGCACGATGCTGGAGGAGGCGGGCTATACACAGGTGCTGGGGACTCTGGAATTCCCGCTGGATGCGAGCAATATGCTTCATCGACTGACCAGTCTGCCGCTGATGAAATCCGGTAAAACATTTGTGGCTATCGATGCCTGTCTTGGGCAGCCGTCGTCCATAGCCAGCTATCAGGTGTCCAATCAGCCGATGGAGCCTGGCAAGTCGGTGGGGCGGATGCTGCCGCCTGTAGGAAATTATTCGATTGCCGCTATTGTTAATCATAATGAGGGGAATCAATATGCGATATTGCAGGGTACCTCCTTGTATCGAATTATGACAATGGCCAAGGAAATCACAGCCAGCATCATGGACGTATTTCCATTGGAGTCGGCTGCAGGGTCAACACCGGAGGGGAAATTAGGATGAGCATGAGGGAAGGTGGAGGTGGAGGCGGCTGGGAAGGTGGAAGCAAGCAAGCTTTACAAAGCAGAGGTAAAGCCACCTTGAAGGACGTATCGCTGCGGCGGATTTACGGCTTGTTCCGCGGATACCGTGTGCAGCTGGTTATTATTATTTTACTGGCATTGGGTGCCGCATTAATTGGACTTATACCGCCGCTTGTGATGAAGGAAATTATTGATGCGGCGATCCCGCAGGGTGACAAAAGGAAACTGATCGAATTGATCGGTTTGATGGTTCTGCTGCCTGTCAGCAGCGGCCTGCTCAGTGTATGGCAAAATCACGAGAACACCAAAGTTGGTCAGGGCGTGATGCGCGATTTAAGACGCTCGTTGTTTGCTAATTTACAACGGCAGTCGATGAGCTTCTTCACGGACGCGAAGTCAGGGGAAATTATTCAAAGGCTAACTGGCGATGTGCTGGCGGTGCAAAATGTAGTGACAACCATCGTTGTATCGGCTGTCACACAGGGTGTTATTGTGATCACGACGATCGTCATTTTATTCGTATTGGATTGGCGGCTGGCGATATTGGCTACGGTCATTTTACCCTTATTTATATTGCCTGTTCGTAAGGTATCCCAGATTCGCAAGCGGCTGCGGGGCGAAACGCAGCGGGTACGCGGTGAGATGTCATCTCAGCTTGGAGAAATTTTTGGCGTGTCCGGTGCATTACTGACAAGGATTTTTCAGCAGGAGCGTAAGCAGGAACAGGATTTTGACGTGCTGAACCAGCGGGTTATGGATTTGGAGCTGAAGCTCAATCTGGTCGGTCGGTGGTACGGGATGGTGCTTGGTGTATTGGGACCGCTCGGCACGGCATTGATATACTTGTATGGGGGTTGGAATGTGATCGAAGGATCGATGACGATAGGCGGTATCGTAGCTTTTGCTGCTTATTTGGGACGATTGTACGGTCCGATTGGCACGCTGCTGAATCTTCAGGTGGAGGTTCAGACGGCACTTGGCGTATTTCAGCGGATATTCGAGTACGAGGATATGGAGCCTGATGTTAAAGATTTGACTGGAGCGAAGGCGCTGTCTTCCGTACAGGGGCAGGTTGGATTTCATCATGTTTCGTATGCCTATCAGCCAGGTCAATATGCATTGCAGCAGATTACCTTTACAGCGCAGCCGGGTGAGGTTGTAGCTATAGTAGGGCCAAGCGGTGCCGGAAAATCGACATTGATCGGCATGCTGGCCAGGCTGTACGATCCGACTGAAGGCGTTGTGTCGATTGATGGTCATAACGCTGCATCCGTCACATTGTCATCGCTGCGCGAGCAGGTGGCCTTCGTTACACAGGAATCGTTCCTGTTCCATGCGTCGGTTCGTGATAATTTATTGTTTGCCAAGCTTGACGCAACAGATGAAGAGCTGGAGAAGGCCTGTCGGCAAGCTTATATTCATGAGACGATTGCGGCAATGCCAAATGGCTATGATACGATGGTTGGGGAGCGTGGTCATCGGCTGTCGGGCGGAGAAAGGCAGCGTCTGGCTATTGCCAGAGCGATTCTCAAAAACCCACGTATTCTTGTGCTGGATGAGGCAACCTCACATCTGGACTCCGAATCAGAGGCTTATGTACAGACAGCGCTGGATTCCTTAATGCACGGACGCACGACGCTCGTGATTGCCCACCGGCTGTCAACGATATTGGCGGCGGATCGGATCATCGTGCTTGAGGCTGGGCGTTTGCTGGAGTCGGGGCGCCATACCGAGCTGCTGGAGCAGGACGGCTTGTATGCGCGGCTGTATTGGACCCAATTCGAAAAGGCAGCATTAAGCTAGCATGAATCGAACCTGGCAGCTCATGAGTTTAAGGCTGTATGGTTGAAATACCCTGCCAGTACATTCGCCAGACACTGTGCATCCGCTGTTCAAAATGATCAGGCAAATAGTAAAACTGCTGAATAAAAGCACCATCCAGCATGCAATAATAGGAGGCAATCAAATCCGTGATTTGCTCGCTGCGAATGATGCCCTGCTGCATGCCTTCTGCAAAAATATGCGCCAAAGCTGTCGACAGCGTGTTCTCGGATGCAGTAAACCGGGCACGGAGCTCTTCTTGTAAGGTGACGGGCGGAAAGAGCATAGCTCTTTTTATAAAGGTCATGTTAGTTTCACTTAACAAATACGTCCGGCATGTATCCTGCCAAATGCCAAACAATTGATCGTGGACCGATTCGTCGCGAATTTTGTTAATAAGGGCTTTAATCCGCTGCTGCTGCTCGCTCAGCACATCTTCGAATACAGCCCGGAACAAATCATCTTTGCTGGGAAAATGAGCATACAGGGAAGGGGTCTTGATTCCTACCTCTTTGGCAATCTCGGATAAAGGTGCTGCATCATAGCCGTTTTGCGCAAACAAGCGCAGAGCGGCTGTTTTTATTTTACTTGCCGTCATCGGACATCCACCCCTTATAAAGGTAACTAACATGCAGCTCTCCTAATCAACGTTAGGTTACTTTATTTTATTACATATGACCCTGTATTACAATAATAGCGTTTTCTTGGTGAATCTGATCGAATCGATGCAGCTATGGGAAGGTTTTTGACGGCTCAAGGCGAATTTTAATTGATTATGTAACGAAACCGATTTTAAGGGGCATTTATGGTGAGAACATCGAATTATTTTTACCGGTTGATCCTGTTTTGCTTATGTCTGAGTACGTTGCCTGTGCTGTTTTTGGGATTGTTTTCTGCATATACGGCTTCGGGGACGATTCAGGACAAGGTGAACGAAGCCAATAATAACGTGATCAATCAGACTCGGATGCGTGTGGAGCAGCTGCTGAAGGCTATCGATAATGTAACGACACAGGCCATCGAGTCGCCGTTGTTAAAAAACGCAGTAAACCAGCCGCTCCCGGAACAAAACTACAAGGATATTAATGATCTGGTGAATACCCTGCTGCATATTCAGACCTATGAGCTTCGGATTAGCGATGTCGAGCTGCACAGCTTTAAGCAGAATTGGATGATCATCGGCGGCGGATTTCAACGATCGGTTGTATCACCGCTGCAGCCGGTATTTCCGGCGATAATGAAAACGACATCATGGGTCAGCGATACACGCCTGATCCCGAGAAAGGGCAGCTATCCCGGTGTGAGCCTGCTGAAGAGTGTTCCTGTAAATACAATTACGTCTGATGGAGCCATTCTGGTGCAAATTCCTTATCTAGAGCTGAACCATATGCTGGAGGGAGCCAGCGGATCGGGTAAGGTGATGATATTAGACGCGGAGTACCGGATTATTGGTGCAGATGAATACAATTTGGCAGGACAATTCCTGAATGAACCCGAATTAACCGACATCTTGCGCGGTACGAATTCGATGCAAGGCAGCTTTCATGCGCAATACCGCAGCGAGCCTGTCAACGTGGTCTACATCCGCTCAACATACAACGATTGGATCTATGCTTCGATTATTCCTTCTGGTGAGGTGTCGAAGGATTCGAATGCGATTCGCTGGGCTACCTTTTGGACCTGCTTGCTCATGATCATGACGATTATCATCTTTACGCTGCTTGGCTCCAAACGAATGTATTTACCGATTCGTAAAATATATGAGTCTGTGAAAGGCCCTTTGGCAGATGGCAATAGCGGAAATTCGGCGGATGAGCTTTTTTATATCGGGAAGCGGATCGATTTCTTAATCAACTCCCAGCAGCAAATGAAAGACCTTGTGGAGAACCAGGTCAGGCAGCTCCAGGATTTTTTTGTAGTGAAGCTTTTCAGGGGGCAGTTGTCTCCGAGCGAGATCAGAGAAAAGATTATACAATTCGATTTTCCGCGTTGGCGTTGGCATGCTGTATTGGCCATACAAATCGATACGCTGGATCAAACCAATTATGGAGAACGGGATAAGGATCTACTGATGTTTGCGATCAGCAACATTGCCGGAGAGGTAATCCCATTCGCTAATCGTTACAATCCGATTCTTGTCGATCAGTTTCAGGGGACTTTGCTGGGCGGCAATCAAGTCGATGCAGCAGCATTTCGGGAATACGTCATGTCCCTAGCAGCCCAAATTCAACAAGCCTCTGCCGATTATATCAAGCTGAAGGTCAGTATCGGAATTAGTCAGCCGTTTACCGATGTGCTGCATACGCCGATTGCTTTTCGGGAAGCGCTGGACGCGTTGAAATACCGGATGCGGCTCGGTGAAGAAGCGATTTTGGATATTTCGGATATTAAGCCGCAGCGGGACCTTGTCCGCTATTATCCAAAGCATTTGGGTGAGGAGCTGCTGCATGCGGTTCAATATATGGATCAGAGCCGGGCAGCAGAGCTGCTGAGTGAATGGATGCGTACATTGCTGCTCATTCCGCTTGGCAATCATGAATATCAGCTTGCGCTGACAAGGCTGCTGGTGGAGGTCATCGCACTGCTGCAGGACGAGGGGATTGCTTTTCAGCCCTTGCAGGGTGAGGAAAGCAGCCTGTTCGAGCAATTATTCAAGCTCCATACGCCGGAGGAGATTGAAGCCTGGCTGTTGAAGGGGATCATTATTCCCGTCATTGAAGCGCTTCGAGGGCAGCAGGAATCGCAGCTTGTTAGCTTGTCGGTGCAGGTAATCGAGCTGATTCAGGAAAAATTTGATACCGATTTAACTTTAGAATGGTGCGCAGCGCGTTTGAATTATACGCCTGACTATATTCGCAAAGTATTTCGCAAGGAAACAGGTATGACCTTCAGCGATTACCTGAGTAACTACAGGCACCGCATGGCACGCAAATGGATTGCTGAGACCGATATGAAAGTTCATGAGGTCGCCCATAAGCTGAAATATAACAATGCACAAAATTTTATCCGTAATTTCCGCAAAATGGAGGGGGTGACTCCGGGGCAATATCGTACCCAGATGAACCATCCGGATGAGGAGTAGACAAGGCTGCGTCGGAGTGATCTTCACTCACTTGCGCAGCCTTTTGCTGTATGTGATCAAGCTGTCCAGCTGCCGCAAGGCATTCGGACCGCTCATGATTATACCCTTCCGTAATTGATTATACACGCAGAATATCCGGTTTAGGCACGGTAATGAGTATAGTGTGTGATGTAGGATTCCGCTATGATCAATCCAGCAAGCACACAGAACCCTTGTTCGAAGTAAACCTTAAGGAGGTACAGCAATGAAAGGAATTCCCGCAGGTTCGAATGGAAAGGAGGATAACATCAATATGCAGGTTCCCACCATCCGAGCTTCCCGATCTCCATCCGCATCCGCACGAGCGGCTTTGTTCAGACGTATGGCCAAGAACCGCTGGCTGTACATCATGCTGCTGCCCGGTATCTTTTATTTTCTGGCGTTTCGCTATTTGCCGATGTGGGGGGTTCTGATTGCATTTCAGGATTTTTTACCCTTTAAAGGATTCTGGGGCAGTGAATGGGTCGGTCTCAAGCATTTTGAGCGTTTCTTCTTTGATTCCAATTTTTCTCTATTATTCACGAATACGCTGGTGTTGGCTTTATACAATCTGATATTCTTTTTCCCGCTGCCCATCATGCTGGCGATTATGCTGAATGAGCTTCGTGTAGAGATTGTGAAACGCTGGGTACAGACACTGATTTATATTCCGCATTTTGTGTCGTGGGTGGTTGTTGTCGGGATTGTGTATATGTTCTTTTCCACGGAGGGCGGCGTTATTAACAGCATGCTGGCCGGGCTGGGCTTCCCGAAAATCGATTTTCTGATCAGCAGCGAGTGGTTTCGGACGATGATTACTCTCGAAGTGATCTGGAAGGAAAGCGGTTGGGGCACTATCATCTTTTTGGCCGCGCTGGCCGGGGTTGATCCTCAGCTCTATGAAGCCGCCAAAATGGATGGAGCGGGAAGATTCCGTCAACTCTGGCATATCACACTGCCTGCGATTCGCAGCACGATTATGATTTTGCTAATTTTGCGGCTGGGCAGTTTTTTGGATAACGGCTTTGAGCAAATCTTCCTGATGCTGAACTCGATGAACCGCGAGGTCGGCGATGTATTTGACACCTATGTATATATCGTGGGTATTCAGCAGGGCCAGTTCAGCTATAGCACGGCTGTTGGATTATTTAAGTCCGTGATTGGAATCATTCTGGTTGTATTGTCCAATTGGCTATCCAAACGGACTACTGGAGAAGGCTTGTATTAATCAGAGAAAGGAGGACGACAAGGTGAACGATCGCTCATGGGGGAATCGATTATTTGATGGCGTTAACATCCTGCTGCTTGTCTTGGTTGCTGCGGTAGCTATTATTCCCTTTATTTATATCATTTCCGTATCCTTTGCAACTCCGCAGGAAGTGCTGCGCAAGGGATTCATCCTCTTTCCGACAACGTTCTCGCTGGAAGGGTACAAATATATTTTTTCCAGCAACATTATTATTAGCAGCCTCGCTGTGACTATCGGTCTGACGGTTGTCGGTACGGTTAGCAACCTGTTCTTTACTGTGTTAATGTCCTACCCGCTGGCAAGAAGGGATTTGGATGGACGTAAGATCATCATGTGGATGCTCATATTTACGATGATTTTTAACGGCGGCATGATTCCGACCTTTCTGGTCGTCAAAGCGTTCGGGATGCTGGATTCTTACGCGTCCTTGATTGTGCCGGGTCTTATCAGCGCCTTTAATCTAATCGTAATTATGAACTTTTTTCAACAGCTGCCCGATGGCTTGGAGGAATCGGCCAAAATAGACGGCTGCAACGATTTGGGCATCCTGTTCCGAATCGTGCTGCCCTTATCGATGCCGGTCATTGCCACCTTTTCGTTATTTTACGCGGTCAACCATTGGAATAGCTTCTTTAACGCTATCCTGTATATCAATGATGCGCACAAATGGCCGATTCAGGTGTGGCTGCGGCAGATTGTGATTCTTGCACAGGGGGGGATTGGAGATTCCACGCAATTTGATGAAACGTATATTGCACCGCCTCCGGAAATTATCAAAATGGCTGTTATCGTTGTTTCAACTGTTCCGATCTTGCTGGTTTACCCTTTTTTACAGAAGCATTTTGCCAAAGGTGTTTTGCTGGGCTCCGTTAAAGGCTGACAGGTACCCAGATGTATGATAAAAAGATAATAGGGAGGCAATAAGAATGGTCATGAAACAAAAGAGTCGTCAATCACTTAATTTGGCTGTAAGCTTGGTGCTCACGTCAAGTGTGCTGCTGGCTGGCTGCGTCAATGGAGGTAGCAAAAGTCAGGATCAGGGAGCAGAAGCGGATAATGGACAGCCGTTCAAAATCACCCTGATGGGTAATATGTACTCGGAACCCCCTAATCCAGAGAGTGAAATCCAGAAGAGAATCGAAGCATACACCAACACCAAGCTCCAATACACATGGGTGCCCGCGAGTACGTATAAAGAAAAAGTCAACGCAACTATAGCTTCGGGCGAGCTCCCCATGGCTATTCTGGTTACAAACAATAAGGATTCAAATATTATATCGGCTGTGGAATCGGGCATGTTCTGGGAAGTCGGTCCTTATTTAAAGGATTATCCGTTCCTTAGCAAATTGAATAAAGATACATTAAACAATACATCGGTTAACGGGAAAATTTACGGATTGTTCCGCGAGAGTGATCTGTCTACCGACGGGATCATGTACCGCAAGGATTGGCTGGACAATGTCGGAATGAAGGAACCAAGAACGATCGATGAGCTTTACCAGGTTCTAAAGGCGTTTACATACAACGATCCCGATAAAAATGGTAAACATGATACCGTAGGATTGACCGAAGAGAAGCTGCTTAAAGCTCTTCCGACGATCAGCATTTTTATGGGAGCACCGAATGGCTGGGGAGAAAAGGATGGGAAATTTACACCTGACTTTATGGCCCCTGAGTATCTGCAGGCATTAAAGTTTTTCAAAAAATTATATGATGAGAAAATAATCGTTCAGGATTTTGCAGTATTGAATAATCAGCAAAAACGCGATGTATTCAAGCAGGGTAAGGCGGGTGCCTATTTAGCCCACATGGCTGATGCTCCGGACCTTTACTCTTCAGTTGTCAAGGCGTTTCCTGAAGCTAAAATGGATATTGTAGGCAACGTTAAGGGAACTACCACGGAAAGAACAAGAGGCGGAACAGGTTATAACGGCATCATTATGATCCCTAAATCAAGTGTAAAAACGGAAGCTGATCTAAAGAAGGTGCTGGCTTTCTTTGATAAAATGACCGATCAGAAGATGAGCGATTTGCTTGGATGGGGCATCGAAGGAAGACATTTCAAGACGGAAAACGGTAAGCCGACCTTTATTGATCAAAAGCTGTGGGATACGGAGACCAATTCCTGCTTCAATCAGATGGTGATTACATCACTTCCAAACAGAAAAACACCAGGTGAGGAAACTGCCCTGGAGAAGAAAAAGCTTGAGATTCTGCCTCAATCCGCTAAATTCGCTGTCATCAATCCGACAAATCCGCTCATATCTAACACCTTTAATACCAAGGGTGTGGAATTAACTACGGCTATTGATGATGCCAAGACCAAATACATTTATGGCAAGCTCGATGATGCCGGTTGGAGCAATGCGATTGAGGAGTGGCGCAAAAACGGTGGCGATAAGATTATGGAGGAATATGCAGCAAGCTTTGCCAAAGCCAAGAAATAATGGATTCAAGAAACAGGTTACTCCAATGGGGTGACCTGTTTTGGCTAATTTCATCGACCTGTCGAAAAAGGATGGATTATGTTACCTATCAATAATATAATATTCAGTAGTTATTAGTGGGGACATCAGATCGCCAATAAGAGAGGACGAACCGCATGCAATGGATTAAGAATGCACGAATAAATAGCAAGCTGCTCTTCATGATCGTACTTCCCATGCTTGGGCTGCTGTACTTCTCTGTCAATACGATTTATGAAAAGATGAATGAACTGTCTGAGATTACCAAGCTTCAGGTGTTGGTTACGGTCGAGGTTTCCATGAATGATCTAATTCATGAATTTCAGAAGGAGCGGGGTCTCGTTACTGGATACTACGGGGATAAGACCGTTAACCGTCTCAATATGCTGATAGCACAGCGCAAGCCGACGGATGAAAAAATCATCGCGATCCAGCAGGAGCTGCGCACGACGGATGCGGATATTCTGGGGGAAAAGTTTTATAAGGATTTCTCGGATACGGTGGCGAAGCTTGATAAAATTAGCGCTCTTCGCACCCAGATCGATCAGGATAAAATCAAGGATACCGAGGCGCAGGCCTACTACATAGATGTTGTCGGCAGCTTTTTTACAATGATGGAAAATATGAATCAATCGGGCTCGAACAAACAAATTTCCAATATGCTGTCCTCTTATATTCAATTCTCACGCAGCAAGTCTGCGGTCAGCAAGGAGAGGGCGGTGATCTACAGCGCTCTTACAGAAAGAAGCCTTGAGCTCAGTGATGTGAACCAGATCAATTTACTGGAGAATGAGCAGAAGCTTTATTATACGGTGTCCGCGACGTCTGCGACCGCTGATGCACGCAGCTTGTATCAGAACACGATCAAAGGGCCTTCCATTGACGAAGCCAATCGGTATATTCAACAGATCCTGAAGCTGGAGCCTGGTAAAACTCTTAGTATCGACCCTGAAAGATGGTACGCAGTTTCGACGGATCGTATTGATCTGCTCAAGCAGGTTGAGGACGGACTTTCCAAAGAATTGCTGCAAACGATGGATACGATTCGAAAAAATACGACAAAATCATTAATTAATGCCATTATTTTAAATATTATTATTATTGTTGCCTCTGTTCTGGTCATTGTCGTGATTTCAAGAATGATGGTTGGGCAAATTCGCACTCTCAAGAATTCGACGGAGCTCATATTACTGGGTGAGACGGATGTGCATCTTGATGTGGATTCCAAGGATGAATTCGGCGAACTTATGAATGCTTTTAACCAGATGGTGCTTAGCTACCGTGAGGTTATTACGCAGGCAGACCGGATTTCCTTGGGTGAATATGAGCAAACGATTGTCCCGCGTTCAGACCGTGACCAGCTAAGCGTAGCCTTGATCAGGATGCTCACCTCCTTAAAGCATACGACTGAGCAAAATGAACAGCAGTTCTGGCTCAAAACACAGCTAGCCCACATTACAGGGATGGCCCAAGGTGTGATCAGTCTGCAGCAGCTAGTCAATGAGCTTGTTTCGGAAATATCAAAGCTCGTCAAGGCGGGTCAGGGTGTATTTTATGTGAAGGAAACGAATAAAAACGCCAAGTATTATGGCGAATATATACTGCTTGGCAGCTATGCGTATAAGGAAAGAAAAAACATCTCGAACCGGGTCCAATCGGGTGAAGGACTAGTGGGACAAAGCATTCTTGAAAAAAAACCGATATTGCTAACAGATGTTCCCACTGATTATATCCAGATTAACTCAGGACTTGGAGAATATAAGCCGCTGCAAATTATCGTGCTTCCTATCCTCTTCGAGGATGAGGTACTTGCGGTAATCGAGCTTGCCTCATTCAAGGCATTTACACCTATTGAAAATGATCTGCTGGAGCAATTGGCTGCATCGCTGGGTGTCGTCATCCATAGTGTGAACAGTCGTCAGCGTACCGAGCAATTGCTGCATGAATCCCAGCTGCTGACCGAAGAGCTTCAAACCCAGCAGGAGGAGCTGCGTACCGCTAACGAGGAGCTCGAGGAGCAGACCCGGATGCTCAAGCAATCCGAGGATAAGATGAGGATTCAAAGCGAAGAGCTGCAGGCGATTAATGAGGAGTTGGAAGAGAAATCGAATTACCTGGAGCTGCAGAAGGCCGATATTGAAAAGCAAAATCAATTCATTCAATTATCCAAGCAGGAATTGGAAGAAAAGGCAAAAGAGCTGGAGCTGGCCAGTAAATATAAATCGGAATTTCTCGCCAATATGTCCCATGAGCTGCGCACGCCGCTAAACAGCTTACTCATTTTGGCCAAATCGTTAGCTGCCAATGATGAGAACAATTTGTCGGAAGACCAGATTGAATCGGCCAAAATTATTCACAGCGGAGGTCTGGATCTGCTGAGGCTGATTAATGATATTCTAGATTTGTCCAAGGTGGAAGCAGGCAAATTAGACGTTCAACAAGAAGAAGTCACGATCGATACGGTGCTTCAATCGCTGCAGATTCAATTTAATCCTGTAGCCAAGGAAAGAGGCCTGCAGTTTGAGCTGATTCGTGAGAACAACGTTCCGAATAAAATCATGACGGACGGGCAGCGAGCCGAGCAAATTTTGAAAAACCTGCTGTCCAATGCGCTCAAATTCACTTCCTCCGGTTCGGTAACGCTAAGAATCGCACTGGCAGACACTCAAACCTCCTATCACAACAGTGATTTGTCTGCCAATGGAGCTCTTGCCTTATCGGTCACAGACACCGGGATCGGAATTCCTGCCAATAAGCAAAAAGCGATATTCGAGGCGTTCCAGCAGGCTGATGGCACAACGAGCCGCAAATATGGGGGAACGGGCCTCGGGTTAACGATATCCAGAGAACTCGCCAAGCTGCTGGGCGGCGAGATTCATATGCAGAGTGAGGAAGGTAAGGGAAGCACCTTCACTTTGTATCTGCCACTTGGTGGGGCAGTTGTACCAAGCGCGGAGGTTACGGAAACACACAGCCAACCTGCTATCCGAAATGCTGTACCAGAGGCCGAGCTACCAAGCAGTGAGACGGAGGCAGCCAGTGCACTTGAGGATGATTTTGTGCCACAAATCAAAGTATTTTTGCCTGATGACCGCGAGCTGCTGCAAATTCCGCTTCAGGAAAAGACGATTTTGATCGTTGAGGATGACCGACAGTTTGCAAAAATCATGATGGATATGTCACGAAAAAAAGGCTTCAAATGCTTGGCGGCAGGTGATGGCTTCAGTGCCCTGCAAATAGCGAAGCAGTATATTCCAAGCGCGATTCTGCTTGATCTTGGCCTGCCCGATATGGACGGACTTAAAGTATTGGATCATTTGAAATATCACAATGAAACCCGCCATATTCCGGTTCACATTATTTCGGGAAGAGATAAAAACTCGGATTCCTTGCAGCGTGGAGCTATCGGTTTTCTGTCCAAGCCTTTGGATTCGGACGACTTTGATACCGTATTTGCCAAAATTGAAAATGTGCTGCACGAACGTATCCAGCAGGTGCTGGTCGTTGAGGATGATTACAACAATCAAAAGGCAATCCGTGAGCTGTTGAAGCATAAGAAGGTCGAAATTCATAGTGTGTATACCGGCAAGGAAGGTCTGGAGCGGATGCGTGCTGAGACCTTTGATTGTGTGATTCTGGACCTGACGCTGCCGGATATGACGGGCTTTGAGATGCTGCAGGAGCTGGTCAAGGATATGGAGAACCCGGTGCCTCCGATCATTATCAATACGGGTAAAGAGCTCAGCCAGGAGGAATTTAAGGAGCTGAACCGCTTTACGGACAGCATCGTCATTAAAGGTGTTAATTCTTCAGACCGTTTATTGGACGAGGTATCGTTATTTCTGCATAGCATCCACAAGCTGCTGCCTCCGGAGCAGAAGGAAATGATTCGGATGGTGCGGGACTCCGATGAGACGCTGAAGGGACGTAAAGTACTGCTTGTGGATGATGATCTTCGGAACACATTCGCCTTGTCCAAAATTTTAAAGAAGCATGGTCTGGAAGTGGTCATGGCCGATAACGGTAAGCTGGCTTTGGACAAGCTGGACAGCGAGAATGGCATAGAGCTCGTCATTATGGATATTATGATGCCTGTGATGGACGGCTATGAGGCAATCAGCCGAATACGTGAAATGCCGAAGTTTCAATCGCTTCCCATTATTGCTTTAACTGCAAAGGCAATGACGGGTGATCGGGAAAAATGTATAGAAAGGGGAGCCAACGATTATATGACCAAGCCTGTGGATACTGACAAATTATTGTCATTAATCAGAGTATGGCTCTTTCAATAACAATGAGCGACAAAATATCGGAAAAGATCGAAATTGATCTTCTCCTGGATGCGATCTTTTTGCGGCACGGGTATGATTTTCGCAATTATGCCCGTTCCTCTTTGATGAGAAGATTGCACTATATCAAACAAAAAAATGGCCTGCTGTACATTTCCGATATGATTCCGAAGGTGCTGTACGATGAAGCTTTTACAAACCAATTGCTGTTGGATTTATCGGTGACCGTTACCGAAATGTTTAGGGACCCGGAGTTTTTTGCGGAGCTGCGTAAGCAGGTGATTCCTTTACTGATGACGTATCCTTTTGTGAAAATCTGGCATGCGGGCTGTGCAACAGGTGAAGAAGTGTATTCGATGGCGATCCTGCTTGAAGAAGAAGGCTTCTATGATCGTGTTCAGATCTATGCAACCGATATTAATCAGGAGTCGCTGCACATAGCCCAGGAAGGTATTTATTCGCTGGAGAACATTCGTAAGTTTACAGCGAATTATCAAAAAAGCGGAGGCAAGTCCTCCTTTTCAGATTACTACCATGCCAAATATCAGATGGGTAAAATCAACGAGGATTTGAAAAGAAATATTGTGTTCTCCCAGCACAATTTGGCTACGGATCAAGCCTTTGGCGAGATGCATTTAATCGTTTGCCGTAATGTGCTGATCTATTTTGATAAGCAGCTGCAAAATCAGGTCTTTCGTCTTTTTAACAGCAGTCTCGTTTCTCGCGGATTTTTGTGTATTGGCAGCAAGGAATCGATCGAATTTTCAGACATTAATTCTTATTTTGAGGCGCTCTCCAGCAAGTGGAGAATTTTTCGAAAGCAATTACCTAAGTAGCTTGATCAGACACCTGGAAAGGAAGTCACAAGGTTATGAATCAATTGGAAGCAGTCGTTGTTGGTGTATCTGCAGGGGGACTTAAGGCTTTGGTAACCATACTGGCTTATCTCCCGGCGGATTATCACCTCCCCGTCATCATTGTTCAGCATCTGCTAGAGGGAAGCGACAGCTTTCTTGTCGATTATTTGAATGAACAGGTTAGCATCTGTGTCAAAGAAGCGGCAGATAAAGAAACGATCTGTCCCGGTTACGTTTATGTGGCCCCACCCGGCTATCACCTGCTGATTGAGGATGAACGCCTGTTAAGTCTTTCGATTGACCCCAAGGTGAATTATTCCCGCCCATCGATTGATGTGCTATTTGATAGTGCTGCATTTGTTTTTCAAGAGAAGTGTCTCGGCATCGTTCTAACGGGAGCTAATCGCGATGGCAGTGAGGGACTGCGTCACATCAAGATGAACGGCGGCCAGGCCATCATTCAAGACCCGGCAACAGCGGAGTACAACATTATGCCGCTGGCGGCAATGAGTGTGGTCAAGGCCGATCATATTTTAACCTTGGACGAAATAGGAAAATACCTGCTGGAGCTGCAGCCTTCCAATCGATGATTAGCTATTAAATGATGCTTGTTCAAAAAGGTTAGCGGAGGCATACCTCTTCTCTACTGTAGCCGTCTACCTTTGTGCACACGCTCTACTACAATGAGGAGGAGCCTATGAACAGTCGGAATGATAAACACCCAACATTAAAAATATTGGTAGTTGATGACCGCAAAGAAAATTTAATCGCGATGCAAAAAATACTACGTGTGCTGGATTGTGAGATCTTCATCGTTGAATCCGGCAATGAGGCGTTATCGTTTACGCTCAGACATGATTTTGCGCTTATTTTATTGGATGTCAATATGCCGGAGATGGATGGATTCGAGCTTGCAGAGCTGCTGCGCAGTAATGATGAGACGAGCCAGATTCCGATAATTTTTGTAACGGCCAGCGATACGGAGGACCAGAGTGTATTCAAAGGCTACGAAAGCGGCGCCGTCGATTATTTGTTTAAGCCGGTTAATCCGGATATTTTGTTAAGCAAAGTAAGGGTATTCCTGGAATTGAATCTGAGGAAGATCGAGCTGGAATCGATGCAAACCGAACTGAAGCGAAGCAATGAAAGCTTGATGGAATTTGCTCAGGTCGTTTCCCACGATCTCAAAAATCCATTGAATGTCATTACGGGTCTCAGTGAGCTTTTACTCGCCCGACACAGCTCGGAATTGAGTATGAAGGGCCAGGGGTATATTTCGAAAATTTCCGTGACAGCAGAGCGGATGACGCATCTGATTACAGATTTGCTGTCCTACGCACAATTAAATGCTAATGCGTCCTCATATACCGAAGTGGATCTTAATAGGGTTATCAACCATGTGATTACGGATTTGAGCAGCACCATTGAACAGAATAAAGGTCAGGTCATGGTGAGGCATACCTTGCCGATCATTCAAGCGGATGCGACACAAATGTATCAGCTTTTTCAAAACATTATAGGTAATGGAATTAAATACCATCGGGCTGAAGTCGCGCCGATTATCCAGATCTCGCTGGTACACAACGAAGAACATGGTGCTTTTACGGTGCTCATTGAGGATAACGGTATCGGGATGAGAAGCGAGGATATTCCCCACATCTTCACCGCCTTCAAAAGGCTCGATAATGCCAAAGGCTATGAAGGCACCGGGATTGGGCTGGCTACCGTCAAAAAAATTATTGATCGGCATCAAGGTTCAATTGAAGTCACAAGTGAGCTGGGGCAGGGAACCACATTTTTGATTAAAATGTATGAATCGCAGGAAGAGATGTAGAGCCGCATAATCTCGGAGGCGTGATCCGCACGCTTTTGCATCAACTTGTTCAACGGACTTTTATACATAGGAAATAGAGCTGCAGATTACCTGACGGGTAGCCTGCTTTTTTTGCGTTGATTCAATAGTTTTTTATTGTGAGCAGAACGTTTAGGTATAAATAATAAATCCGTTGTTCTCACTCTCCAATTACAATAAACTGGTTTCAACAAGGTATGAAGCATCTAAGACGATTCCTTTATCTGTTATAAAGAAAGGTTGTGATTTCAATTGAATTTGAAGACGTTCCCATTATTGGAGACTGATCGCTTTGTATTGCGTCAAATGACGCTTGAGGATGCACCTACCGTATTTGAAATATTTTCGGATGGTGATGTTACAAAAGATATGGGGGAGGATCCATTCACCAGTATTCAGCAGGCAGAAGGTTTAATAACGTTTATGAACAATCTGTTTAATCAAAATAAAGCCTTCAGATGGGGAATTATATTAAAAGAGAATAATACGCTGGTAGGTACTTGTGGATTCAACGGTTGGGAGATACATCGAGGTTCCCGTGGAGAAATTGGTTATGATTTGGGCAAAAAGTATTGGCGGCAAGGTTACATGACAGAAGTTTTAAAAAGTGTGATTGCTTTTGGTTTTGAAACGATGGAATTCAATCGGATAGAAGCATTTACCAACCTGGATGCTGAACCATCGATGCTTTTATTAAAAAAGCTTGGTTTTAACGAGGACGGTATTTTACGTGGATATGCTTCCTTTCATGGAGAATACGTTGATCAACGCTGTTACTCTCTATTACAACGAGAATGGTTGTCATGATTTTAAGGCAAAAACTACAGTACCGTGTGAAGGCACACAAACATAAACAACCACACCTCGCCTCAGCGATATGTGGTTGTTTTCATTGTTAATATAATTGAGTCATCAATTCATAATCCCACCAATACTTGGACGAATTCGTCGTTATATTGGTGAGGCGATTTGTCATCCCGTCCAACAGATATAAGTTGCGGCTTGCATCAACATAGTAATTCCCTGGCAAATAAGGATACAGCTTGGCTGCAGGTTTATTTCCATCTAGTGCATAGATGCCGTCCGTTTCCTTGATTTGTTGGGGTGGTAATAAATCGCTGTAAGCTCTGACTATCAAAGCACTCTGATCAACATACAGTAGATCAAGATTAGCAGCCTGAGTCTGATTGTTCATGAATGTTGTTGTACCATCAGAAGAAACATGCAGAACCTGGCCGCGAAGTCTGGCAGTACGAGCAGACATGGAGGAGGGTGCTTGGCTAATGAACCAGCTGGAGCCGTCCTTATTGGGAATCACATAGCTGGGTCTTTGAGTGAACTCGGGAACCGGTACCGCTCGTCCGTCTTTTACAATGAACGTAAAGCTGTCTTGTGGGGTGTAAATATCCGCTGCCGCGTAATATACGGTGAGATACAGAAAACTGATTTCATTGCTTACAGGCAGAACTATACTTTCAAACGAATAGACCTTGTTGCGCAAGGCAATAGGCATTGCGTTCGATTTTGTCTTATCCTCCTGTTTATTCTCCGTAGTAGACGAAAATGACAGCAATTCGAGCTGTTTATATATAAGCGTTTGGTCTTTCAATTCAACTTTTTCGTTTTTATTTTCAAAATTGGCAGCCTGATAAGGTTGGAAACGGTCCTTTTCATGCTTAGCGATCTTGTCAGCGTCATCCTTAGCTAGTCGGATCGGAGTTCCTTCCAGCGACTTGTTGATTTGATATATATCGTTTTGATTTCCGTACGCATAGAGAAAATCACCCTCATCATAAAACAGATGATAAAGCACTTTATGCTGAATGGTCGCTAATTTGAACCCCGCTTCATTATCCCAACTCGTAGCCCATTCAAATTCATCATGGGTAAAGCGCCATGTCATGGGAAAATAAGTGATATCGCGGAACTGCAGAATCGGATACGGCTCATTGGCATTATCGATATTTTTCCAGTTGACGTTGATCGGATAGTCAGCAACCGCTGCCGTGTAATTCTGGCTCGGATCATTTTGATAGCTCAGACTTTGCTGTGGCTTTTGCCGGAACTGGTTGTTTCGCAATATACTTAGTCCGCTTTCCTGATCCCAGTTAACAGACAAGCTTAAGGCACGGCTGTAATCCCAGGTCATAGGAAAATAAGTAATATCGTTATAAACGATCAAAGGATATTTTTGGTGCTCATTTTCAATCAGGACACCATTGAGCTCAACGTTAAATGTAGGCATATGTACGTTCACTTGTTTGGGAGCTGCGGATGCTTGATCAGTTGCATAGATAATAGATACAAATAAAAGCACGAGGCCAACAACACATTTAATAAGACGATTGGGGAAGGGCATGAGGGATCTCCTTTATAGGCAATTTTACAATTAGACGTGAGAGTTTTGGAAAAAGTTTCTAATCGGGAAGATAATGATTTACCATACAAATGATTAATAAATCTGAAGTGAACATGATAGGGCTTCTCGATCAAGTAATAAATATAATTGATATAAATAATAACTGTTATAAAGATATTGAATCGAACTACTTTGAGGTTGAAAGCATATTTACTACGAGTGTAAGGGAAGGGAGGAAAAATCTTTGAGGGGATTACCCATAACGGAAGAGCAAGCGAAAGAGATGTATGAGGAGCATGCCCCATATGTATACGGAATTGCACTTATGATGACGAAATCAAGGGCACTTGCCGATGATATCGCGCAGGAAGCGTTCCTTCGTGCCTTTCACAAATATCATTTGTACGATCCATCGAAACCTTTGCGACCGTGGTTATTCAGAATCACGTTGAATTTGATCAGAGGCACACTGCGAAAGCAGCGATGGCTTTCCTGGATGGGACAAGTTCCGGATACGGCAGCATCTGAATCGCTGGAAGATCTCATCATGCAGAATGAGAGGGAACAGGAATTATGGATGGCTGTTAATTTATTATCAGGGAAAAGACGAGAGGTCATCATTATGCACTATTATACCGGACTGTCTCTGCGAGAAACCGCGGCTGTGCTAGGAATCCAGGAAGGGACCTGCAAATCCAGGCTTCATGCCGCTTTGAGACAATTGAGAACGGACAGCAAGGAACATCATCTTTTCATCGGGGTAAAGGAGAATGTGAAATGACACTGGATTCCCAATCTAGACAGAACCTTGGCATGGATCTACCGCCTGAAGTAGCCGATGCTGTTCAAAATCGGATGAGCCATCTTCGACCTTCCGGCTCTTTTGAGACTTTGTGGCAGCGATACAAGAAGTACGCTCCCCATGATCCGAAAGGTCATCAGTCTGGATTCAAGCATGTACGCAGAAAATGGCTTTTGGCTGCCAACGCCTTGATTTTATGTACGGTGATCGTTACCGGAGCGTGGCTTCTCTCTCCATCAGTAGGTGCCGCTCTTCAAAAGTCGAAATTTATAGAGCTGTTGTATAAGAGCTCTGGTGCCAGCTTTGACAACGGACTAGAGCAAATTGAACAACAAAACCTGAGCACCCAGACGAATATTGCAATCATAGATAAAGACATCCGTTTGACGATAGCCAATGCCTTTTATGATGGTGTTCAAATTGTAGTTAATTATGAGGTGGAATTTCTTAAGGGTAAGAAAAGCTTGACCTCTGACGATGCTGCTGTGTATTACAAACTTCAGGTAGAAGATGCTCAACCTACGATGATGTCGACCCATGTGTTCACGATTACGGGAGCTCATACCTTTGTGGGAACGACATTGATTAATACATCAGTGCTGCCAGAGCATCCGAGATTGACGATGCTGGTTGAACGAATTGGCAGCATTCAGGGCAATTGGAATGTCACAATCCCGTTATCGACAGAGAAAATAGAGCTTTTGACAACCAAATTTCGGCCCCAAATTTCAGGCACCTATCAGGATAAACATTTTACTGTGGATGAAATTATTTTCACGCCGGTATCTACACAATTAGTCGTCAAAAACGATGATTTGGATCACAAGCTGTTTTATTGGATCAAAGATGATCTGGATACCCAATTTGATCCTGGCGGCGGGCAGAGTGGAAATGGAGAGGCTCGTATGAACTTTGGTCCTCCGTCGGCAATTAATCCGAAGCCGCCATTCGTCACGATGATGATTAATGGTATTCAGATGGAGCCGGGTGACTGGTCTAACAGAGATGTACTTGCCGCTTATACAGGCAAATTTCCAATCATCATTGAAGGAAATAACGGGGGAACCATTAAGATCACAGGCGTTCAGTTTTTAGATGATACAACGGTAGTAGATTATGAATCGAGTGATGCGGTGAACCAGCTTCCAACGCTTATGCTGGAGGATTCCGCCGGCAAAAGGATATGGCCAAGCAAGCGTGCTGTTCGTGTAGCGAGGGACAAATATGCCTACAGCGTGCAGTTCCCAAAACTGGAGCCAGGGTCTCTAACCCGATTCGTCAATATGGTCGAAGAATATGTAAAAGTGCCACCGAAGCCAATGGAGGTCAGGATTCCGCTGGACTGGGATCATCCAAAGACACCAACAAATCCATAAACATCTATATTGTGAACAGGCGGCCCATGGGTTGTCTGTTCATTTTATTGTTAGTGTATAAAAAATCCGGCTCTACGCACACTGAGTGAAAGAAGTTTTGGTTAGGGGGATCTTAATTGGGTACTATGGGCAATAAATTATCTATAGCAGCCTTGGGTGGCGTCAATGAAATTGGAAAAAATATGTATCTTATTCAATTTGAAGATGATATTGTAATCATCGACTGCGGCTCCAAGTTTCCCGATGAAAGCTTATTGGGGATTGATCTAATTATTCCGGATATTTCCTATTTGCTGGAGCATCGAGATAAAGTACGGGCTTTGATTGTCACACATGGACACGAAGATCATATCGGCGGCGTCCCCTACATATTAAAGCAATTGAATATGCCGATTTATGCAACACGGCTAACGCTTGGATTAATTCAAAATAAATTAAAAGAGGCCGGATTGCTCGCTGAGGCTGATCTGATCCAGATCCATTCTGATTCTAGGGTTGAATTAGGCTCGATGTCGGCTACCTTTTTTAAAACCAATCACAGTATTCCGGATTGTCTGGGCGTAGTGTTTCATACTCCTGAAGGCACAGTTGTACATACTGGGGATTTTAAATTCGATCTAACGCCAGTCAACGAGCAGTTTCCTGACTTCCATCAGATGGCGCAAATTGGGAAAGATGGTGTGTTAGCTTTATTATCGGAAAGCACCAATGCAGAGCGTCCTGGATTTACCCCATCGGAACGAATAGTTGGTGAGCACATTGAAGAAGCCTTCAAAAGGGCTACGCAAAAAGTGTTTCTCTCCACCTTCGCATCCAACGTCCATCGGCTGCAGCAGGTGGTAGATGCGGCTTTTGTAACGAATCGAAAGCTGGCCTTGCTCGGTCGAAGTATGATCAATGTAGTCAATATTGCATCGGAGCTCGGTTATATCAATATTCCTGAAGGCATGCTGATCGAAGCGGCTGATATTAATAATATAGCTTCTGATCGAATTGCGATCCTATGTACCGGAAGCCAAGGCGAACCTATGGCGGCGTTATCCAAATTGGCCAGCTCCAACTATCGACATGCTGAAATCGTTGCCGGAGACACTGTTATTATAGCAGCCACACCTATACCGGGAAATGAGCGGAACGTCGCACGTATCGTAGATAATTTATTTCGTATCGGAGCTAAAGTGATTTATGGCTCCGGAACGGTAACAGGGATGCATGTATCTGGCCATGCCAGTCAGGAAGAGCTCAAATTAATGCTGACTTTGATGAAACCCAAATATTTTATCCCCATTCATGGCGAATTCCGCATGCTTCATCAGCACAAATGGCTGGCTGAATCGGTGGGGGTGGATACGGACAACATCTTTATCATTGATAACGGTGAAGTCGTGGATATTGAGAATCAAGTCGCTCGTCAAACTCGAAAAATACCATCGGGCAATACCCTTGTAGATGGCTGGGGCATCGGTGATGTCGGAAATATCGTATTGCGTGACCGCAAGCATCTATCGGAGGATGGGATCCTTGTTGTCGTGGTTACACTTAGCAAAATGGACGGTAAAATTTTATCCGGGCCCGATATCATTTCCCGCGGCTTCGTTTATGTTCGAGAGTCCGAGGATTTGATGGAGGAGGCCAGTGCTATCGTAAAAAACACAATAAACCAATTACAGGCACAAAATGTGAATCAATGGAATTCACTTAAAGTTAATGTTAAGGCCGTGCTGGGACGCTTTTTATATGAGCAGACGGGAAGGCGGCCCGTCATTCTGCCGATCATTATGGAGATTTAAAAGAACGGTAAATAGGTACCGCTGCGCTCAAAAAGAAACATCCCATTCCACCATCATGTGGTTTGGGATGTTTCTTTTTCCAAGCTCCTCTATGGGGCTAGCTCCAACACGGTTACCCTGTATTCGGTCACGGGAGCTGGTGTCTTCTTCACTTCTTCACTGCCTGTGTAAATGCCAGTAATCGTCGTGGGCCCTTTCTTGAAGCGAACATTACCGGTCAAAAGCACATAGCCGTTATTAAGCTGAATCATGGCAGTGTTATCATCAACCGAGGTGATCGTGCCTTGAAAACGGATTTTTTCGTTCTTGTGGCTTATCATCTCCGTCAATGGAATATCCAGTGGAGCTCCGCCCAGCTTCGTATCGACCATCGTTTTGACAAAGGCATAACGGCCATTGCGATACTCGTAAACGGCTTTCTGTCCGGCACCATCACCTGTCGGATTATCGAATAAGATGGCTCCTGTGGGATCGTAATCTATTTTATCAGCTTCAACATCGAGAACTTTAAAAAGCTCAGGTGTATTGACCTCATAGGCAAGATAACGAACCTTGCGGGTTTTGGAGGCGGCTTCGATCAGCAAGGAAGAGACCTCCTTTTTTTTGCCAATCTGGTCTGACCACTGAATTGATTTGACTGTGACGCCTTGATCGAGAGCGGTCCGTGACATTTCGATCTTCTGGTCAGGGAGCAGACGGGCCAGCACAAGGGTTTTATTATCGAGCACACCTGCAGCGGTCAGCTTGGCGCCAGCTTGCCCCTTGTTACTGATCACATTGGTAAAGGTAAGCTCAGTGCCTGCCGCCTTGCGCAGCAACTGCTGCGGATCGGCTTCGAGCCAGCGCTGCTCGAGCTCGCTCGCTTCCTTATTTGTGTCCTTGTATTCGTTCAACACCTTATATAAAGCTGCAGCATCTGCGAATTTTTGGGTGTTAGCGAGCTGTTCAGCGCGCTCGAATTGCTTGCGGATCGTCGTTTGAATGTAGGTGTTAATTTTGGATGAAGGACCTCCCAGCTCGCTGGACGTCTGGAATAGCAGTGCGGCTGCAATAAAGCCTTTTAAATCATTTTTTTCCAGCTTGGTCAGTGTCGCTTGCGCATAGCTCTCCAGCTTCGGCTGCAGCCATGCGGCCTCAACGTGGTTAGCGTCATAGAACTTGCGGGTACCCGCAACCTCTTTTAACACCTCTCCGATTGATTTGGTTTTGCTGCTAGTATCCAGTCGGGCTTGATCGTAGCGCTCCAGCAGCTTATTCAGCTCTAGCTTTTTGTTATTTTCATCCTTATAGTAAGCTGCAGGCAGCTGCAGCAAATAAGCGATATTATTGTCTCCATTAAAAGTTTTCTTGCTGATATCGCTCTCCAGACTTTTGACCAAGAGCTGCTTGGCGTATGTGAACGCATTGTTAAAACGCTCTTCCATTTGCTCGGCGGCCGACATTTCGGCAAAACGTTTTTGCGAGGCTTCGTCCAGCGCCGCGATCTCTGAGGCCTTAGTCTGGTACGTGTTGTAGGTTTTGAGCAGCAGAGTAATATCGTTTACGTTCTCGGCCGCCTTCAGGTCTGCGGATAGGGAAGTAAACCAGCTCTTAAGAGCAGCAGCGGGATTCAAGGACGCCAGCGCCGCGGCGGTTTCCTGCTCCTTATAGTCTATAATACGAATTTGCTGGGCCTTGGAGTAAGCTTGCTGAGCTTGAAGCTCATTGCCGGCCGCCTGCAGCTGAACACCTTTAGCGTACAGTTCAGTCTTTTGCCAGCTGATGTAGCCTTTATATCCAGCCACGCACAGCACCGCAACCAGCACAATCGCTGCCGCATTACGAGAGAGTTTCGAGCGTTTATACATGAAAGATGCCAATGGTAGTCCTCCTTTCTTGATCATTCGCTTCGCTGTTTTTTCACTTTACTTCTATATGATACCTTGGAGCTCCGGATCGGACTCGTGTTTTTGCTTCAGCAAAGCTGTAAGCCTTGGGTACAGCTGTGGAAAATCCTCCGGTCCTTCAGCGACCAAATGACACAGCCGAATCAAACGTTCACGAGGCAGCTCCTCGATAAAATCGGCGATTTGATCCTGATACTGGATTACATAAGCCTTCACCCGCAATGCGGCCGTAAAAACGAGCGCGAGCGCAATATGCCCGCCCGGTAGGGCTTCGATTTCTGAGCGATAACGAATGGTATAATCGATAGCATCCCGTTTGACTAGCTCAGGGTTTACCTTGCTCACCTCAAACAAATACAGCACAAAATCAATATCGAAGGCTTCAGGCAAGAGCGTGCTGAGCTCGAGGTCCATATCCTTACGCAGATTAAAATGATTCAGACAGATGATCTTGAGAATTTTTACTTGATTGCCGGTAAATAAATAACCAATTTCCCGCAGCTTTTCATATGCCAGTTTATAGTCCTCGGCCTTCAAATCGGCAGCCGCAGCCTCGGTATCCAGCAGCAATCCTTCGCGGATCGTACGGTTTTCACTCTGCAGCAGCTCGTTGAGCAAGCTTTTCTCCAGATAGGGTGTATATTTTTTGCGCAGCAGGAGATACAGCACAATAAGCGCAATTCCTGCCAGCAGCGAAATCAGCATTTCCGTCAGGTTTTTGCTTAGCACTATAGCTGCCAGGGCTCCCGTACCGACAATCAATACGTCTCTTTGGGCATGGCGTTTCATAATCGTCTGCAGTAATGGCAGCAGCGGAGTGAATTTTCCTTCAGCCCCGCAATACAGACAGGTATCGTCCCACAATGAAGTGTAGCTGCCGCAACCTTTGCATTGCTTCAAACGTTCATAGGTATGGCTGGTTCGACGACTGGGTCGAAAATGGGCAGCGATTTTACTTTTCATGAGCATCACCGTGGTTTAATTGACTTTTGAAATCGGCATCAATACGGCCCAGGGAAAGCTCATTTCGTTTGCTTTTATGAAACTGGGTCCACCTGAACAGAACGAAAACAACGGCTAACGCCAGCAAGGTATAGGTTAGCATCCAATGCACCTCCAATGTATCGACCACAAGGCTCAGGTTGAAACGCTCGGCGTATTTGGAGAGGGTCCGACTGCGCTCATTTCCTTTTCGAGATGTGGGCTGTAAGTAACCTTAAGAATATCATAAGAAATGGGACAGTGGAATTTTATGCTCTAAAAGATTAAGATGGTGAGTAGATAGTCTATTCGTATATGAATGTTTTGGAGGATTAATGAAGTGAAAAATAATAGAACACTTATAAGGGTCGCTGCCGTCATACTTGCGTTGGTGTTGGCTTTTCCGCTTCTTACGCTGGCGGCGGGCAGTGATACCAAAATCGATGCTGTGCTTTCGGTGGATGTCAGTACCTCCATGAACGAAAGCGATGTAAACAAGGTTAGCAATGAAGCTATGAAAATGTTCATCGATATGGCATCCGTCCAAGGCGACAAGATCGGTGTGGTGGCGTATACGGATCAAATTCTACGGGAAAAGGCGCTGCTGAAGATCGGCAGTGCAGCCGATAAGCAGAGCTTGAAAACATTCATCGATCAGCTGACGAGAGGGCCTTATACCGATATAGCTGTTGGAGTCAATGAAGCGGTGAAAATTCTTGAATCTGGAGGCAGCGAGCCCGGGCATGTTCCGTTGATCGTTCTGCTGACCGATGGCAACAATTCACTGAATGCGGGCAAGAGCCAGCAGCAGTCCGATCAGGTGCTGAATGAAGCTGTGAAGAAAGCCAAGGACAAAGGCATTCCGATCTACACGATTGGCTTGAATGCGGATGGCACCTTGAACAAGGATGTTCTGGAGCGGATTTCGACAGAAACAGGCGGCAAGCTGTTCATTACCTCGACGGCCGACAAGCTGCCGCAAATATTAAGCGAAATTTATGCGAGCCACCTGAAGCTTAAGGTTGTACCACTCACAGGCATTACCGCGAACGGTCAGTTCCAGGATGTGACAATTAACATTCCCAATGCAAGCGTGCTGGAAGCGAACATTTCCATGATGTCGTCCAAGCCGGTGGAAGCGAAGCTGATCAACCCTGCGGGCCAACAGCAAACGATCCCTTCTGACAAAATTATTTATACCGCTTCCTCCGCTTATACGCTAATCAAGCTGATAAGTCCGGTGCAAGGCGATTGGAAGCTGCAAATTAAAGGCGTTCCGAAAGAAAAAATCGACATTAATTTAATTTATAACTACGATGTGCAGGTGTCGATGGAGGTTTTGTCGTCTAATTCTTATAAGCCTGGCGACACGGTGCCGATTAAAGCATTTTTGGAGTCGAACGGTGCCAAGATAACGGATGCCGATTTATACAAAAATCTCAAGGCGGCGCTGGTCATAACCGATCTCGATACGAAAAAAACGTCGGAAACACCACTCACGGCTTCGGTACAAGGGATAGAAGGAACGTTCAAGATCGCTGAGGCGCATGACTATGAAATCAAGGTCAAGGCAGAGGATGCGAGCTTCGTTCGCGAATCGCAGCCAGTGACCGTTTCCGCCAAAAAAGCCGGATCCAGCGCACCTGTACCGCCCCCAACTACTGGCAGCGGTGAAGCGACTGCAGGGGGCAATTCTGCTCTGCTTGGACCTATAGCTTGGATTGTAGGGATTTTGCTAGTAGTGATCGCAGCTGCATTGTTCGCATTATCGCGATGGAAAAAGGCGAATAAAGGCTTTTACGGACAAATGGTCGTTGAAATCAAGGACGAGGATACCGGAGAGCGAACGACCCCGCAGTACCGCAAGCTGAATGCGTTCAAAGGCAAGGTGGAGCTTCACCAATTGCTGCAGCTGGCGCCGGAATTTGCCGAAACGAAGCAGATCGTGTTTAAGCCGGGACCTGGAGACACGGTCGTTCTGTACAACCAATCCGGTTGTGTTATCGAAAAGGGTGGTCGTTTATTCGACGCAGTAAACGGCAAGGAGCTTAAAAACAACGATCGCATCAAAATTTTATTGCAAAATATGAATAAATCAATCACGGTTGAGTTTATCAAATAAAATCCATGTGCAAACGATGAAACAGGATGCGACAATATGTCGCAGCAGGGAGATCATCCATTCGACAAGTGTCGAAGACACGCCTCCTTACCCTGAGCATTCACGATTTGGACAAGGCATCATATAGGAGGCCATCAATATGAAAGCAGTTGTCAGAGAGCATATTCAACAGCTGGATGTGTCATTGGGCGGAGGCATTATCAGCGACAAAATTCGTGTTGATACAATAGACAATCCGATGCTCGTTATTGGGCTTGGCGGTACTGGAATTGACGCGCTGCTGCGTCTGAAATACCAGATCAACCGCAGATTCAAGCTGCCCGAGGATCCATTCACGAAGAAGAAAAAGGAGAAGCCGGCCAATGTCGAATTTCTCGCACTGGAAACGAATGAGCATGACCGTAACAAAAAATATAAAGGCATCGGACTCGACCCGCTGACCGAGTTCGTGCTGCTCTCCAATGCCGAAATCGGCAGTGTTCTGCAAAACCGCAGCATTCTTGAGCCTTACATTCGCGAATGGCTGTCACCGGAGCTGACAATCACAGATGGTATTAATGGCGCATCAGGTGTCAGACAGGCCGGACGTCTGCTGCTGTTTACGAAAATCGTACAGGTTGTGCAAACCATCGAACGGAAAATCAAATCGTTATCTGTCGGCACAAACAAGAAGCTGATGGTATTCGTGCTGACGGGCCTCGCGGGAGGTACAGGCAGCGGCTGCTTCCTCGATATCGCCTATATCGTACGGGGTATCATGGAGCGCGATTACGGCTCCGCAGGGGTAGATAAGGTCAACATACTTGGCTACTTGTTCACGCCTGACGTCAATTTGGCGAACAAAAGCCTGACTGAGCATTCACGCGAATATATTAAAAAGAACGGCTATGCGGCGATGAAGGAACTCGACTACTGGATGAATGTCGATGAGCGTACTGAGCGGTTCAAGCAGCAATATGCGAGCATCCTGAACGTTAATTCGCCGATGCCTCCATTTAATTTGGCACATCTTATTTCTGCTACGAATCTCGAAGGCAAGCTGCTCGAAAATGCTTACGATTATTGCATGAATGTAACAGCGGAGAATATCACCAACTTTATGGCCAGCGAGGACAAAAGCTCCGGCGAGGAATTCGCGATCCATGACTATATCAGCAACATCCGCACGAATATTAACCAGATGCCGAAAACGTATGCCGCCAACTATCAATACAATATTTTGGGTGCGTCCTCTGCGGTGCTGCCAATTGAGGAAATGACGACTTACTTGGCCTACAAGGTGTTCCAGCGCATGGAAAAAATGTTTGACGCCGGACCGACACAGGAAGAAGTGGAAAAGCTGGCACACAAGCTGGGTATCGATCCTGACTCTGTGCATCGCGAGTTCGACAAGCGTGTTCCCGAGCCGATTCCCGGTTATCAGAACAGCGAACGCTTAAGCTATAACAACGTCATCAAGCAGCAGGTCGTCAACATCGATACAGAGCTGGAGCAAAGCTTCCTGTCGCGTGCCCGTGAGGAATATATCAAGAGCCGCAAGCAGCTGCCCGGTCAGATCAAGGAAAGCTTCACCGAGCAGATGACGAAAATTTTCGGAAATCCTGAGCAGGGACCGTTTTACGTGTCGCGGATTATTTTGCAGGACAAGGGCTTTTGTCTGCTTAAGCTGATCTCCTCCTATATAGAAGCACTGCGTGAAAGCATCTACCGTATCCCGCGTGATGTGGAGTCTGCTGAAGAGCAGTCGGTTCAAAAAATGACTGAGGCCCGCAGCGCGTTCATCTCCAAGGACAAGAAGAAGGATGCTTTTATCGAGTCCAAAATCCAGGAATATCTGCTGCACGCTGACCGCGAGCGGATGGAGCAGATGGTCGAATTTTATGAGGATTTATATAAATTGATCAATGATGAAAATTCGCGGATTTATCAGGTGTTTTCCGAGCTGTTGAATGAGCTGAATAAAATATTCGAAAAGAACGGACGGATTCTGACCAATGGTGAAGAAGCAGTCGATCACAAGGGGAACCGTACCTATTATTGGAACGTTGTCAGCATCCCGGATATTGCTTCGCTTGTTGGTGAAGTGACGAATGAGAAGAACGTCAATGAATTGATCCGTGACTTTACGAGCGAGCTGCTGGCCAAATCGAACCAGTGGATCAAAGAGCAGGAAGTGGACGTGATCAGCTCGATATCCGAGTTTTTGACCGATCACTTTGGCGATTTGATCACCAAATCGATGGAGGATTATTTGATCATCAAGTATGGTCACGAGGATTCGATTGAAAAGCTTGTTGAGCAGCGGATTGCGAGCCGCCTGTACGAAGAAGCGAAGCCGGTGTTCCATTTGAGCAATAGCTCGGGACATTTTAATTTCCCTTCGTGGGGTTTTGTTTCGGTACCTTTTAAAGCACCAAGTATTTTCAAAGGTATTCGTAATTTCCAGGATAACGCGATTGCCAATTCACGCTTTACGATCAAGGAAAGTCAGGTAAAAAACCGTATATTCTGGTTGAACACCCAAAATGGGATTCCGCTGTTCCTCTACACACCTATGAAGGTATACGAGGAAAGCTATGAGCGGACTATTCTTGAGCCGGAGGGTGTGGGCCGCCATCTGGTGCAGACGGATAAGGTCAATTGGACCTACCTGCCATCACCGATTCCGGAAAAATCTTGGGGTGACACGTATCAGAATGGACGGGTGAAAAGCTATAACGCCGAGGTGCGGTTTTCCTTCGAACGCGCGCTGACACTCCATGTTATCCGTCAAAAAGGCGTCGACAGCGGGACGATTAACCGTTACGAATGTATGTTTACGAAGCCTTTTGACCTGAACCGTTATTTGGAGGCTTACTCCTTACAGCTTGCTGCATCCAGACCGAATCTGGGAGAGCTGCAGCGCTGTGTAGGCGATTTGAAGCAGCTGCTTGAAAAAGGACTGGAAGTTGAACGGACGAAGGATATTTTTGGCAGCGTGAATTCGGAGATGGCCAAGGAAAACCTGATCCGTTCGCCTGAGCTGCTAAAGCTGGTTAAGGATGAGCTGAGCAAGTACGACCGGATTGCCGAGAAAATTGCCGAGTTCGAAAAGCTGCTGAACGCCCATAAGGACGAGGAAAAGCTGATCACCAATTTCATTGAAGCCATCTACACCTCGACCATTACCAAAAAAGGTGCGCTGTACGTCTATGATCACGACGCTGACGAAGATCCATGGGAACCGTTCGTTAATTTGATGAAGGTTAATAAATTTGTCGATTTCGAAATTTATAGCAAGCTTCGCGAGCTGGACGAGAAACGACAAAATCTGCTGCAGCGCAAAGCGTCCCGACGCAGCCAAAGCCTGACGGCATCCGATGATATCAAGCTGCTGGTCGAAACCTTGCGTCAGATGGCCGAGTCGTATCAGGAGTCAAAAAATGAGCTCGACTACGAACGTACCGAGCTGGCTAACGGCGAAGCGATGTACCAGTTCTATAAGCAGGTGTCGAGCAGAGTGAACGATATGGTGAAGAGTTTAAAGTAAGTCTTTGTGAAGGCAATGCTTGGTGAATATGGATTCATTGTGGCGGTTATTCCGAGAAAGGGATGGTATTCCACCGCTGTTGAAGTGCAAGTTGTCTTTATTATATGTTTATAGGTTACAACTCGAACTTCAAAGGCGGCCGTTACACTTTCCATACCATTCCCTTTCCCTCCATAACCTCCATGAATCCATATTCACCTGATCAACCTCTCAACAGCCTTCTTTAGTGCGAGGGTAGAAGGGCGACTGTAACCCCGCCCGCAGGGCAGGGGTTAAGCGTCCAGGTCTTTTAAGCTCTGGGACTTCAGAGCTTAAATATTTGAGGGCTTTGAGATCTAAGATTGAAGCACTTTAGAATGCACAAACAGAGAAGCCCAAAAGCCCAACCCAAAAGGCAATCTAAATTGTGTCTGAGACTCAAAGCTGCTCTCGCCAAATCGGCAATAATCTCACTTGCATCAGTAATCTCAAATTTTCCCATACCACATCAAGTAAGCGGGTCCCGAAGGGACGATAAGCGATTAAAGCCCACAACATGCTGGGTTTACAGCAACATCCAAACCAAAGCGTGTCCCGCAGGGACGATAAGCGGCCCGAGAACACAATCGTAAGCATACGGCAAAGGGAGTCCAGAGGGCAGCGCCCTTTGGGGCCCTCCCTATAGGGAGGGTTTGGGAGGGTAGCTTCCTCAGGTTGAGGGTAAATTAGCCCTTAGGGTAGGGAAAAGAAGCCTTATGAAAGGAAGGAAGGTTGAACAATAGTGAATTTACGCGAAAAGCTGCTCTCATTCGCGAATGCATATTCCGCGGAATTGGATCATACGGGTATCGATGATGATGAGCTGCGCAGCATCAACCATCCAATTGTTTTTGTATTTTTGGGGGATCAGTCTGTGGAAGCCTTGGAGGCAGTGCATGCCTTAAACAGCACGAAGTGGAATAACTCCGCAGGTGTTGTTTATCTGCATATAGGCACGAAGGCTCCCGCGGCGCGGGATAACGTATATGGCTGGAGCTTACCAGCCTCGTCAGAGGACAAGCGCAGCCTCCGCCCTTCGATCCACGAGCAGTTTTATGCTAATGAATCGAAGCTGCTCGAGTTGAACGTCACTTTACGCAGGATGAACAGCCGAATCTCAGAGTTTGGACGGATGTATACCCATCTGCAGCGCTTGAACATTGCCGTTGTGACCTGTTTGGATGACCCGTCCAATGTGCTGCTCCCGGAAATTTCCGTTTTGATGCAAACCATCTTCGGAGAACAATTTCGTTCCGTCGCCATTGATCTGTATGGCTTGCTTGAAGAAAAAGCGGTAGGGGAGCAGTTTGCGCTGCAGGCCTCGTTGGGTGTCAGTTTTTTGCGAGAGCTGGATGTGTATCAGAGCAGGGATTACCATTTTGACGGGATGCTGCAGGTGACGGGTGAAGGTGTTCGTCTGCCTGTTGTTCACTCACCATCGCCACTGTTCGATGTGATCTATTTGTTGAGCGATAAGGATGAACGGGGAATATTCGCTGATCATGGGATGCAGGGCAGCTATGAAACGATTTGCAATATCAACCTGTTGAAAAACCGCAAAACCATGAACGAGCTGGATCCGAAGCATGGTGCGTACAATAATCAGCATTTTAAGCAAAATGCGACCCCGCCGGATGGAGACGGACGAGTTTATGCGTCGGCTGGTTTTTCCAAGGTGAAGCGGCCGAATCCGGCGATAGCGCTGACTGTTCTTTATCATATATACAGACACCTGCTGGAGCGGATGAAGGTGAATGCGGAGCTGGGCACAGGATTTGTTCAGGAGCTGCTTGACCTGGAGCCGCAGCGGTGGGATCACGATATTCGCTCGTTATTACCGGATCGTGAGCGAGCCGTAGCCGGAATGTTTGGTCTTTTGCATGATAATGTTTCCTTGTCGGAACTGCAGTCGATGACGCTTCGTCAGGCAGAATCGGCTTTGTATGGAGGGAACGCACAATTCTTTTTTGATACCAACATTGTACGAGTGCTGGAAAAGGCTTTTGCAGACCGGGATTTTGGCGGAGGGCTGAAGAAAAAACTGGATAACCGGATCATCGATCACCCGTTGTACGGATTTTACGCTGCCTATCTATGTTCCGCGGATGGTGTGAGCGGCAATTTGATCCATGTGCTTCAGGAATACGTGAAGGAGGCTGCAAAGCTTCTGGAGCAAGGACAAGAAGAGCTGGAGCAGCTATATGCGGATCGTATGGAGGATCAGCCTTTTGCCAAAGTGTCGTTCTGGGGCCGGATTACGAACAAAACCTCGGTCAAAAGCCTTAGTCGTCCTTTGCTCGAATTGATCTATGGAATGAAGCTCGATTTGCTGCTGCAGGAAATGAAGCTGCGGTTATTGAAGTTGTACCTGCATGAGCTTGAGAGCCTGCACGAGCGGGCCAAGCCTTTTGTAGCGCGGTTGCATCAAATGGAGAAATCGCTACAGGATGCAAGCCGGGGTAGTATTTCAATGACCAGTGACTATCTAAGCCGCAACATTAATGAGTATTACAGGCATGGGGTAGAGCAGATTGTAACGGAGCTGGAAAACCGTCGCGGTGCGCAGTTTTATTTTGAGGAGCGGCAAATGGGCAACATTTCGCAGCTGCTGGTTCAGGGTGAGGACTATCTGCTGGAGCGGTTGATTGGGATGGCGCGCAGGGAAGTATTTGTGCAGCCTTTGTTTCAAAAAACATTCGAAGACGAGCTGCTGGAGCGGGCTAACGTAGTTGCCAGCTATGATAACCGAGAGGTGCTCTCCAAAGAAGACCTGTTCCGCGATTTGTACAGCACACTCGAAAATGAGGCTGCCATACGCGCTGATGTGTACCATTCCACGCATAAACACCGTTATATCGAAAAATATTTTTTTGGTGATTACGAAAGTGAATTTATTCGCTACGCATTTGCTATCGATCAGGGCAGCCGTGCCTATAAGCTGGGTTGTGTTCAGGAAATGAAGCACAGCGGAATTGAAAAGCTCAATATTATGGGCGGCTTCCGGATCGAAGACTTGATGTATTATCGAAATGGCAAACGTTATTACGATACGTATGTGCAGAATGGTTTTGTGTTCCATAGTATGGACAATGTTTGACGGCAATCCCTATCGTATGTACAAAATACAAAACGCTCGTTCAAAGAAGCACCAACTTTTGGTATGATAGACTCATCTATAACCAGCACCACACCAAAAGTCTAGCTTGTCCCGAAGGGGCTGAAGCGTCCCGAGAACACATAGTCACGCAAACCAGCACCACACCAAAAAGTCGAGCTTGTCCCGAAGGGGCCAAAGTGTCTCGAGAACACATAGTCACGCAAACCAGCACCACACCAAAAAGTCGAGCTTGTCCCGAAGGGACGAAAGCGCCCCGAGAACACATAAGTTTCGCATATAGTAAGGGAGTCCAGAGGGCAGCGCCCTTTGGGGCCCTCCTTTGGGAGGGTTTGGGAGGGAGATTATTTTTTATGCGTAAATGGAACGGACTATTAACCTTATTCAGTTTAATCAGCGGGATTATCGGATTTATAATCGGAGAATACATCCTTGACCGCTGGGATGGAACGATTCACGAAACGTTACTGATGGGCCTGTACTTCGGCCAATTTGCATTGGTGGTCGGTTTGGGCTGCCTGCTGGCCGAAATCATCTCGCCACAGCTGAACGGGAAAAACTGGAGGCTGCGTTATGCCAATGAGGGCTGGAAATTTCTTGTTCCGGCGACACTAGTATTGTTGTTCGCTGCGGGAGCACTGTTCCAATGGGGCTATGGTTTACAATTAGGTAACAACGACAAGCCGCAGGATTACGTCCTGCTTATTGATATGTCGGAAAGTATGAAGACCAGTGATCCGCAGAAGCAAAGTATTCAAGCCGCACAAGCCTTGATCAATAAACTGGACGATGGGAAGCAGGTTGCGGTATTCACATTTAATGAACAAACCCAATTGATTGCTCCATTGACCAAGCTTAAGGATCCGGCAGCGAGAGCACAGCTTACAGCGAAGCTGAGTGCGATTGGAGCGCCGATAGGCCGCACGGATATCGGCAGAGCGCTGGATACAGCGATGGAGCATCTGACCAAGGAACGAATCGCCAACCGTAAGGCGGCCGTAATCCTGATTTCCGACGGATACAGCGATATGGATGAGGTCAAGGTACTTACTCCCTATCAGCAGCAGCGCACCCGGATCCATACCGTGGGGATTGATTCCACACAGGTAGAGGGCAATCAACTGCTGCAGCGTATTGCCGCGCAAACAAACGGCACCTTTCATGATGTGAAGCGTGTGGAAGGCGTCGCTAACGCATTCGATCAAATATACCAAAATGGGCAGCGTTGGCATTTGGTGAACGAGCGTGCAGATACAACAGCAGACGGATATCACGGCTGGCTGCGGATTGTATTGATTCTTATGATAGGCGCACTGCTCGGCCTGGCAATCGGTATCGTATTTGATAATCGTTTCCTGGCAAAATGCTTTGCCATTGGCGGGGCTTTGGGGGGCCTGATCGCAGGTATTATACTCGAAACCGGTCTACAAGGATCCACTGAACCCTTTATCGTTCGTGCTTTCGCTGATGTGGCGCTTGCTTTGGTGCTATCCTTATCTACGGTACTGATAGCGGTAGGGGGTCCAGGTGGCTCTGGTACGGGAAGAAACGGATTTCGTAAAACAGCTTTAGAGCAGCCGACACGCGGTGAACGCCAAGGCGGTGAGACCATACGCAAGCAATTTCGTTAAGCAGGCTTTACAAGGCTTGGATTCATGGTCTGATGAAGTCATTAAATAGGAGGCTGATTCTTTTGCAGTGGGAAGAGCCTGAAATGCAATACCGGATTGTAAAAGCAGCCAGTCAGTCTCTGGACGGGGAAAGTATTGTCACGTGGCAGTGGCCGAAGCATGTGGAGGCTGTATATGTATACAGCTTCCCGGATGGCACAGAGCAGGAGCCGGAGGGGCTGGAACAGAAGCGACTGAAGCTGTTCACCCGGGAGGAATATAAAACAAGATCAGGCTATCGGGAGCGCATCGAGCATATCGGTGTACAGGGCTATCGGATATTTCCTTGCCTGATTCGAGGTGGTCAGCCAGTTCCCTTGAGGCAGATCGATCGTGAGAATTATGTGCGTGTCAGCGGGGGGAAGGCCAGGCTTCGTTACTCCATTAAATATGGAAATAAATGGTTTAGTAAATATAAATCGGTGCAGATTCAGCTTTTTTGTGAAATGGCGGTTCCGCAGAACGCGCTGTGTTATGTGAAGAAAGAAGGGGCGTCCCCCGTGAACAAGGAGGATGGCATTGCCTACCCTTTTCTTAATGATTTTGCCGCAGGCAATCATCGGCTTCCCGAGATAGAGGTTGGAAAAAATGAGTTTATCCGACTGTTTTTTACCGATGGCAAAGCTTTTGGGGAGCTTTATGAGTTGATCGCCGAGTAGCGATGGCTTGCGAAGCTAGGTTCTGTTAATTTTGCGGTCAGGTGAATAATGAGCGGAGCGCCCAAATTTTCCTGTAGAAGCGTAAGCGTTCGCCTTTGTTTCCGTAACTTTACCGCTAATTGTCTGATAAAATCAAAAAGATACGGAAACAACAGCGATCGGAAGGATATTTGGGCGCGCAGCGGAACTTATTCACCGCAGTAGCATTTTTTCCATAAAAAGATTTAAGGAGGGAAGGTACATGTTGGATTTTTTCAAAAAAATGTTTGATAAAAAGCCGCCTGTCAAGGAACGGCCTCCATATTACAGTATTGTGTGCCCACATTGCTTCAGCAAGTTTGAGCCAGACGAAGTCGTATTCCGCGCAAGTCATGTCAAGGAGCATGATGATGATTTTATGCTGCAGGAGGATCGCAAGCTTGCTGATTGGCGGCGCAAATTCAATCTATCGCAGGTGGATATGGAAGCGATCATTGACCCTCTCACGATTCCCGACGAGAATAAAACCTACATCCAGAACGTGCTGGTAGCCGTGACCGACCGTTATGGTGAAGAAACCAGACGGCGTTTGTGCCCGGACTGCCATAACGAGCTGCCGATTTCGGCTGGCAAGGTCCCGAGTAATATCATCTCGATCGTCGGTGCCTCACAGGTAGGCAAGTCGGTCTACATGACGTCTTTGATCCATACGCTGCAAAATACGACAGCTTCCAACTTTAACGCAGCGTGCATGCCGTTGAGTGCAGAAATCAGCCGCAAGTTCAGACAAAATTACCACGAGCCGATATTCGAGCGCGGCAGCATGCTGCAATCGACGAACCCCAATGAGCAGCAGGAGCCGTTCATTTTTCAATTTGTATTCAAGGATGAGCGGGAGGCGCCGCTGACGCTTGTGTTTTTCGATGTGGCTGGAGAGGGCATGGTGGAGCGTGACTACCTGGACATCTATGCGGCGCATGTCAAAAATTCCTCGGGGATTTTGTTTCTGGTCGATCCGCTGCAGATCCGGAGTATTCGCGACAAAGCGCGTATCCATATCGGGGAAGAGGAAGGCGAGTTCGCCAACCGCTATGACGAGCCGCGCGAGGTCGTGATCAGCCTGTTTGAAAACTTTATCGCTCACCAGCATAATAGCAAAACCGATATTCCAACGGCCATTGTCCTGACCAAAAGCGATATGCTGACCCATTTGATGGAAGAGGACAGTGAATATATCAGGCCGAACAGCAATGTCTTTCGTAATGTCGTACACAAGGGATTTTTGAACAAGACAGAATTTGATAATATTAACGGGGAAATCAGCCGTTTTATCGAAAAGGTAGATAGGCCGTTTAAGGATGCGATTGATGTGTATTTCAAAAACACGGCTTTTTTCGCAGTGTCGGCATTGGGCGCAAATCCGGTTAAAAGCCAAATTACCGGGGTGATTAACCCGATTCGGGTGGATGAGCCTTTTATATGGCTTTTGTACCAGCTTGATTATGTGGCTAGGAGAGATGCAACGTGATGGAGTCGCGTAAACCGATACAGCAGCAATATTTTACACGGGATCGCGAAGGGGTTTTCCGAACGAATGAGGGCTTCGATACGGTAGCCAAATCGGATGGACTGGATTCAGCATTTATCAAAACGACGTTGAATCCCTTCTGCGTCTACAAAGCACCCAAGGAGCTGATGGGAAGGAACGAGGAGAACGTTGCTCTGTACCCGGAATCTCTTGTCGTCTTTCACGCCGATAATGGGGATATGGTCTTAAGTCGCAGCTGCTATGTAGGGGCCGATTTTACAGGGCAGCGCAGCGCGTCGTTCACGCATCAGTTCGTGGTGCCGAAGGAACGGAAGGAAGCCTTTCTGCGCGAGCCGGAGCGAGTATTGCAAATAGACAGCTTTCAGAGCGCTTATGATATCCGGGAGGGCAAGGTGCTTCCGGAGCTTGAAGATATCGGATACAACAAAGCTGTCCGCAGCCGCAGCATTGATCGAACGGAGCTGCTGCTGTCACGGCTCGGCATTGATCAAATTCGTTATCAGCAGCTCATATACGCCGTAATGGCATCCGTAGCCAATAAGAAAAAGAACTTCATCGTGCTGGATACGGATGTTACCGATAGTGCCGAGCTCGCCAAGGATTTGCTGGATTTGATCTATCGAAGCATTCCTTATTCTACACGCCGCTACCTAGGCTTTATGACCTTCAGCAGCGAGCCGGAGGGCAAGCAGGGCTTACATATTGTTTTTGTGGAAAAAGGCGGTATTCGCCAGCCGGACCGTAATGTAGAGCGTGAGCACTTATTTGATTTTTCCAATCAACGATTCATTAACACCGAGCTTCCAGCTCAGGAGCATTCCTTACTGGACACGATCTGGAAGCAGCGTCATACACTCGATCAGCTTGATCCTTTATTTGAATTTATGGATGAAGCGCTGCAGGGAACGACTAATCAAGCGGCGATAAAGGTGCAGACCTATTATGATCTGCACACCTTGTATGAAATCGAACAGGGCAATGAGGCGCTGTATGAGGCTAATCGCGAGGCTGCATTGCAAGGTATTAGTTCTTATGTGAACGCGGACAACGTAGCCAGCAAGGTAAGGCTGAACCAGTTGTTCGTCTCGCTGCTGCGCAGAGACCTGATGAACGGCGAGTTTTTGCCATCATCAGATTATGTCAAATGCCTGCTGCAGTATTATGCATTCGCCGATGAGGGTGTCAAATCCCTGCTGAATTCCTGCTTCATCATCTTTATTAGCCGGGCTGCCAATCGTTCTGAAGAAGGCATGAGCGAGGCCGCGCAAATCTTTGATCAATTGCTGGGTCGGGATTCATTGTTTGATTCGGTCATGAGTGGATTATACACCCAGCAGGCCGGAACGGCGGAGCGTTATGTTGCTTACCGTATGGCAAAGGCGGTAACGGTCAACACAATAATGGAAGAGATCCGCTTCTGGGTACAGCATGGTGAAAGCATCGTGCAGCAGCGTTTTTTTGCCAATGAGGTATTGAAAAAGGTGAAAAAGCTGCTGCAGACGGACTCTGTTCATAAGCAGCTGGAAGCGGCCAATGCTTTGTATCGGTATTTTGACGAGCTGCCAGAGCGTTCCGGCAAGCAGCAGTATGAGGATTTTTGCGGCCAGCTGAAGCTTGAGATTCGTCTCGATTTGCTGGATACCTTGCAGCCGGGCAATCTGGAATTCGAGGATATTGTTCAGCTGGGCTTTATGCTGGAAAAGGTCGATCAGGAGCTGAACAGCCATCTGGATAAACGTCAGAAGCAGATGATCCATCTGCTCAGTACGATCTACAAGGTACTGCTGATGTCCAAGAGAGAGGACTCCGAGCTTGTGAAAGCCATCGACAGGCTGGATACGCTCGATCTCGAACGCATACAGGAATATTTGAAAAAGCTGCTGTTCACACGTGTCGGTCCCGAGCATTTTAGTAAAATCGTCTATGCCTTCTATCGTCCAAGTTTGGGGCATGCCTCAGGCTATGAAGCAGAATTTGATTATTATGGGTTGCTGGAATATATCTCCTCGACGACCCACGGCTCTCATACGATCTATGATTTCCTGGTTTGGTCTGCAGAAGACACACGATTTTTAAATATGAGACAAGTGATGGATGCGAATTACAAGGCTGCGGTCAGCAAATATTTTGATAATCATGATCCCCGGGCGTTCAGGGACAAAGATGTTAAACTAAAGCTGCTGGCGACTCCGAATGAAAGCTTTGTTACTTTTTTCAAAGCCGTCAAGCTGCGGCAATCGGGCAAGCTGGTTCGTTTTGCTGTCAAAAATAGACGTAAGCTTGTCAGGACCGGGCTTGTTGTCGCTGCGCTTGTGATCCTGCTGGTCGTGTTCCGTAACCCCATTTCATCAATGATCGCTTATTTGGGACCTGCACCTGTAATTGTGGTGGAAGCTCTGCCTGTGGAAGCGACGGCCTCCACGGTAACCTTGCAAGCAAGCGCGCATAACGCCGACCCTGATATCAAGCTGTATGTCAACGATCAGTTGATGGGAAGCGGCAAGATCAGCACCACTGTTGATCTGCAGGATGGTGTCAATGTATTTGAATTCAAGGCGGTGAACCGCGGCGGCAAGTCATCCGAGGTTATCAAGAAACAGGTTTCGTACGCGATGCCAGCGCCTATCGTAACCATAGAAGCTACGCCTGACACTACACGCAATAGCTCCATCCAGCTTAAGGTAGGTGCGGCGGATATACATGATCCGAGTCCGACCATCTTTATAAATGGACAAGCCGTCGGACAAACCAGTGTGAGTAAATCTGTTGAGCTGAAGACCGGAGAAAATATAATTGAAATTAAAGCTTCGAACAAGCAGGGTAAAATGAGTGAACCCATTCTGAAAAAAATTAAATATGAGAAATAAATTAATTTAACAAAAAAGATTCATACATTTAACATTTGGTTTATATACTAATAGAATGTTGGATACCTTACTTGAAAGGATGAATCTTATGGAAATTATTAATCATATTAATTATACGGACCAGAATGATCACATATACTGCTGTTTACGCAATCGGGTTGTAAAGCTGAATCAAGAGCAGCAGGAACAATTTTGCAAGAGCTGCAAAATGTTCGCTGGCAACGCGGGTGGACGTGGAGTCGAGTGCGCTTGGGAGGATGTTCGCAATGTCAGCAATCCTCATGTGGTTGCCGATCCGGCGAAAGAATTTATTTCAAACCAGAGACGGGTTGTGTTTCAGGAAAATTGGACCCAACTTGCTTCCTATTGCGGATGAGATCATTAAGGAACTCCCCTATAAAACGATAAAAGCGATGTCGGCCCTCTACGGATGAAGGGTGTCGGACATCGCTTTTTTATGTACTTACTGGAATACACCACACAAGGCAGGAATTTGACATATATTGTCGAAATACGTAATTACAATATCGAAGAGAACAGATCGTACAGCTGTTTCCCTATCAGAAGGGTCGTAACTGCAATAAAGAGCGGTTTAACATAACTGGCACCATGGCGGATTGCCAGGCGAGAGCCGACAAGCGCACCCGCAATCATCGCAATGCCCATCGGTAAACCATAACCAAAATGGACGGAACCGAGCAGCCAGAAGGCCAACAGGCTTGCAATATTGCTGGCCAGATTCAATACCTTGGCATTGCCCGAGGCACCAACAAAGTCAAAGCCCAGCAGCAGGAACAAGAACAGCAGGAAGGACCCGGTTCCGGGTCCAAAGAAGCCGTCATAGAAGCCAAGGGCGAATGCACACAAGGCGGTTGCCAGCTTGATCGTCGGTGTCATCGGACGCGGTGATGTGAGTGCCCCCCAGTTTTTGCGCATTAAGGTGTAGATGAGCAGCAGCACCAGCATGCAAACCACGAGTGGTCTTAAAAATGCGGATGGAACCAGATGCACGGTATAAGTTCCAAGCATAGCGCCAATGAACGAAAGCGGAAACAAAGCAAGCGTTAGCTTTCCATTAATTTTCCCCGAAAATAAGAACGACAGCGTACTGGTGATCGAAGCCAAGGTGCCTCCCAGCTTGTTCGTTCCAAGTACCATACTTGGAGATAGACCGGTAAGCAGAAGTGCGGGCACGGCAATGAGTCCGCCACCGCCAACCACCGAATCAATAAATGCGGCGATAAAGCCCGCGGCGAGTAAAAATAATAACATATCGGTTGAAGGGAATTCCATGGTCGTACTCCTCTGTCAGTTGTTGATCAACTCTTATAACCAAGTATAGGTAAAGTTACATTGCTGCACAATACCCATCCCGGAGCAGGTGAACAGAAGATGTTGTCCAAATTCCGATCACGCACAATTAAGCAGCATTTTCTTATTTGGTCGGTAATGATTATAGTTGTATTTGGTTTATTCATTAATGCGGCTTTCTATTGGATCTATACCAACAATATTCATGAGGAGGTCAACGAACAGTTAGCTGAAAAGCTGACATTGCAATCCCTCTACATCAACCGTTGGCTGGATGAGAGATCAGCCGATATTTATCAGATGTCTCGAACACAAGACGTAAAAGCAGTTAATATCGACCATATGCAAAATGACTTTGTGACCTTTATTAACAATCAGTCCGAATTCACGGATCTCGGTTTTGTGAATACGGAAGGTGATATCCTCGTCAGTGCAATGCGTCCGCAAACGAGAATGAATGTCAAGAACCAGGCTTTTTTTGAGCAGGCGATTCAGGGGAAAATGTATATTTCGAAAGTCGTATTCCCGAGAATAACCGGTGATCCGATCATTATTTTCTCCTCACCTGTCTATAATGACGACAATCAGCTTCAAGGACTGATCTATGGATCGGTCAAGCTGGGAACGATATCGCGGACGGTACAATCGGTGCATTTTGGGCGAGCGGGTGAGCAGTATTTGATTGACGGCTCAGGTATGCTCATCACGGAAGCGCGTTTGGATATGCAGAAATTATACGGCAGGGATAAGATTGATACAGAAATTTTACAAAGAGCGTTGGCCGATTCCAATGAGGACTCGATCTATACCAATTATCGTGGGGAAGAGGTAATCGGTTCCTATCAATGGACAAAGGATCGGCGCTGGATTATTGTAGCGGAGCTGAAAACCAGTGAAGTGTTTGCTGCGCGCTCTAATATCATGTGGGTGTTTGTAGTGATCACTCTGTGCATATTGATCGCAAGCTTATATGGCATTGTGCTGGTAACGCGACGTGTGGAGAGACCTTTGGAATTTTTGCTGCAGGGTACCAAGGTTCTAAAAGAAGGGCATTATGAGTATCGGATTGACCCGAGCATATTCAAGCATGCCCCAGTCGAGCTGAAGGAATTGTGTGATACCTTCAATATGATGAGCCTTAAATTAAAAAGCACAGTAAGGCTGCTTGAGGATTATGCTTTGATTGATGCGCTGACTGAACTGCATAATCGCCGTTACCTGGCGCAGGAGGGCAGTAAAATCATTGAAAAATGCATCGAAACGCAGCAGCCCTGTGCGATCATGATGATCGACGTCGATTATTTCAAAAAAGTGAATGATACGTACGGCCATCAGGTCGGAGATCGTGTGCTGCTCCATATTGCCAAAATTCTAAAGCTGCAAACCCGACAGACCGATTTGGTTGCACGATATGGAGGCGAAGAGTTTACGGTACTGGCACAGCAAACCGACCTGGAACAGGCGATCCTTATAGGTGATGCGATTCGCAAGGAAATTGAGAATAAGCCGTACGTTGAGGAAGAGCTGCGTATTCCTCTCACAGCGAGTGTAGGTATCGCCCTGCTGCCTTTTGCGGCTGAAACCGATTTGACGGTAGACACTCAACTGAGTACCCTCGCGGAAGCTGCTGACCGTGCATTGTATAGAGCGAAGCAGAGCGGGCGCAATCGTATAGAGACTAATACCGATTGGATGCCTGCTTAGACCAGCCAAGCTTTTTTCGATTGCACAATCCCTTCGGACATGGTATTCTTCATGCGTAACCTGCTCATGCGGGTGCGCCGCAGGCGAATTATATAACTTGGAAAGGTGTTGTTCGCGTTGATTCACAAGCTGGAGCATATTGGCGTTATGGTAAAGGATATGGATGCCTCGATCCGTTTTTACACGGAGGTATTGGGATTGAAGCTGGTTAAGCGTAAGGCGCTGGCTGATGGAGTGGAGCTCGGTTTCTTATCTTTTCCTGACTCGGACCAAGTGGAGATCGAATTAATCGGACGCGGTCATGACGGCCTGCCGGACAATGGCATTGTTCATCATATTGCATTTACTGTGAGTGATATTCAAGTGGAAATCGATCGTCTGAAGAGCCACGGAGTCCGTTTGATGGACGAAACTCCGCGAACGATTCTGGATGGCGATCTTATTGCATTTTTCTTTGGTCCTGATGGCGAGCGCCTGGAATTTTTTCAGCCTGCAGGCAAATAATTAATCTATTTCTGTATAGCAAACCGTCCGTAGTTCAGTATCTATGGGCGGTTTTTTACATTCCAATTTTTGTTGATTTTTTGCTGTTTCAGAAAGCACACAAGGTGTAAATAACAAGTAGGGTCTGATGATTCAGACTCGTACCAGCATGTTTTGTCGCAATTCATCAACGGATCAGTTTATAATAGATGTATATATGTATTGGAATGGAGGGTTTCGTGTTGTGAAGGCACAAGTGGATCATCATTCGTTTTTTGAACATGTATATACATTTGCCCCTGTGGGAATTGCGATCGTGTCTATTCAAGGCGAATGGTTAAAAGCTAATCCTGCCCTGTGCAGCTTCCTTGGATATCATGAGCATGAATTGTTGAATCGACCTTCTAACGACTATATGTCGATAGACGATCATCAGGTTCAACTATTAATATCTGGAGCTGCGGCATCTTATGAAAGTGAGAAACCGTTGGTTCGCAAGGATGGCAGCATCATGTGGGCATCGCTGCACGTTTCCCTCGTTCGAGATGAGCAAGAAGGCACACCGCTCTATTTCATAATCCATTTGAATGATGTGACCGACAAAAAAGAGAAAGAGCAAAATTTACTGAAAATCGAGCAGCTGTACAAGATGATCTCGGAAAATGCTCAGGATTTGATCTCTTATTCAACCCCGGACGGGATTATACGGTACTGCTCGCCCTCTATTACTAATTTGCTTGGCTACACGGCGGAAGAGCTTGTTGGCAGTGCCAATCTGGAATTGTATCATCCTGACGACGTGCTGGAGCTGCAGAAGAGAGCCTTTTCCGACAAGGATACCTTAACCTACCGAATTCTGCACAAGAACGGCAAGTATTTGTGGTTCGAAACCTCCTATACAAAAATTCGGGATGAACAAGGCGAAATCAAGTGGGTTCTCGGTATTGGTCGTGATATTACGGATCGCAAGAAGCATAAGGATAATCTGGCGGAGGCGCAGCGTATAGCCTTGTTAGGCAGCTGGGAGCTGGACATTACTAGCGGAGAATTGATGTTATCCGATGAAATCTACCATATGTACAATTTGACTCGTGAACCGCAGCCGAACCGCCTATCCCAGTTTATTAATCTGATTCACCCTCTCGACCAACAACAGTTTATAGTAGAACTGGAGCATACGAAGAAAGGGCATGAATTAGATAAAGAATTCCGCCATTTGCATTTGGATGGAACGATCAAATATTTGCATGTGCGCGGTTTTCCAACGATGGACAGCAACGGCTCACCACTGAAATTAAACGGTACCATTCAGGATATTACCGAGCATAAGCTTGTTGAGCTCAAGCTGCAGGAAAGCATTGAACGTTACACGTCGCTTAAGAAGTATAACCATGATGCCGTATTTTCGCTCGATTTGGAAGGTAACATTATTAATACGAATCAAAAAGCGGAGCAGTTTACCGGTTTTGTCGTAGCAGAAATGGCAGGATTGAACTTTTCCAAATTTATTGGTAGCGTTAATCTCAAAAGGAAGCTCTCCGCTCTAGTGGAAACTGGCAATTCGGAGAAGGTTATCGATAAGATTACCCATAAAACAGGACAAATCATTGAAGTGTTGACAACCGTTGCACCTATCATCGTGAATGAGGCGACAGTCGGTTACTATATTATTGCCAAGGATATTACGGAACAGAAGAAACTGTTGGTGGCCAAGGAAGCCGCAGAGAAAACAAACAAGGCTAAAAGTGAGTTTTTAGCCATGATGAGTCATGAAATACGTACGCCCATGAACGGAGTTATCGGGATGACGCATCTGCTGCAGGACACGACAGAGCTGGATGCCCAGCAGGAGGTGTATGTCGATATTATTCGAAAGAGCGGCAATTCCCTGCTGACGATCATCAATGATATTTTGGATTTTTCCAAAATCGAATCGGGCAAGACCGACCTGGTAGAAGCTCCACTCGATATACGTGAATGCATCGCCGAAACTCTTGACGTGCTCTCTGCCAAAGCAGCTGAGAAGCATCTGGAGATGACTTATTCGGTCCATTCTCATGTGCCGAGTGTGCTTGTTGGTGATGCTGATCGCCTTAAGCAGGTATTGATGAATTTGATTGGGAATGGGGTCAAATTCACATACTCGGGAGGTGTTTCCGTAACCGTTGAGAAATGGCTGCACACTTCGAATTCGCTGCATCTTCGTTTTACGATCCGAGATAGTGGCATAGGAATTCCTGACGATAAAGTAGGTCAGCTGTTCCAGCCTTTTTATCAATTGGATCATTATATGACGCGTAAATCGGAGGGTACGGGACTAGGTCTTGCGATCAGCAAGAAGCTGATTGAAAAAATGGGTGGAGATATTTGGATAGAACCAACGACTGGCCCGGGTTCGACCTTTGTATTTACAGTTGCGCTTAAAGAAGAGAAGCCGAGTACAGATGGTGATCCCTGTGAGTTGGTAAAGGAAGAAAAGGCTGTACAAAGATCCTTGAAAATCCTGGTGGCCGAGGATCACGAAATTAATCAACTGGTTTTAAGAAAAATGCTGGAGAAGATGGGTCACACCGTAACGGTAGTGGAAAATGGCAAAGAGGCTATTGAAGCCGTGACCTTCGAACCATTTGACCTGATTTTTATGGATGTGCAAATGCCTCATATGAACGGCCTGGATGCTACCAAAGCATTGAAAAGCATTCCGATGCCGGGAGCCTTACCTGTTATTATTGCGGTTACGGCTAATGCCCTCACAGGGGATCGGGAGAAATGTATAGAAGCTGGTATGGACGATTACATTAGCAAGCCTTTCAAGCGCGAGTTGATCTCAGACAAGATAAGTAAGTATTTTCCGAATTAGGAGGCTTGGCTGGTGGGGAAAACAGCGATTGTCGCAGGAGCTACAGGGCTGATAGGGAATGAGCTTGTTGCATATCTCATGAAGGATCCCTCCTATGAGCGGGTGGTGGTTGTGGTCAGGCGGAAGCTGCAGATCGTACATCCCAAATGCATACAGGTGATAACCAATTACGAGCAGCTTGAAGATGAGCTTAAAGCGTATGTGGCTGATTCCGATGTGTTTTGCTGTTTGGGCACTACAATTAAGAAGGCCAGAACCAAGGAGCAATTCCGCAAGGTCGATCTTGAATATCCAATGAGGCTGGGTAAGCTGGCCCAAACGTTTCATGCAGCCTATTTCGGAATCGTTACCGCGATGGGGGCGAACGCGGATTCGTCTATTTTCTATAGTCAGGTAAAAGGGCAGGTGGAGGTCGGACTTGAACGGCTGCAGCTGGCGGCTTTACATATATTTCGGCCTTCGTTGCTGCTCGGACATCGAGCCGATGCCCGTACCGGCGAAAGGATTGGAGCCGTTATATTCACAGCCGCGGCACCCTTACTCCTAGGAGGCTTGCAAAAGTATAAGCCTATTCATGTAAAAACGGTGGCCAGAGCGATGCTTCAGTCTGCAATATGGGGTAATAAAGGGGTACATAAGTATTCATACAAGCAGATCGAAGAGCTTGCCGCTGCATACACATACGAAGCACTTTGATAGATGCTAAGGAGGAATCAGGATGGCACGCAAGATTGTCTTTGTTCAGGAAATTAACGAAACCCATGAAAAACAGATCCGCAGCATTGCTCGTGATTGGGAGCTAATCAGCGGTAAGGATCGTGAGCTGTGGCTTCCTCATCTGGCGGATGCAGAGATTGTGGTGGGCTGGAATTCGACCGCAACCAAGGAGTGTCTGCAGCCGGACACCATGCTGCGTTGGGTGCAAAGCTGGGGGGCAGGCGTAGATAGAATGCCATTAACTGCCTTGAGCGAATATGGGGTATTGCTTACCAATTCCAGTGGTGTGCACCCGAACCCGATTTCGGAATCGATCTTTGCCATGATGCTCGGACTAACACGCCAGCTGCAGCGGTCGATTCGCAATCAGCTGCAGCACAAGTGGGAGCAGTTGAACGGCCTGGGCGAAATTCATGGAAAAACAATCGGCATTCTTGGTGTCGGCTCGATAGGCTTGGAAGTAGCCAAGATATCCAAAGTATTCGGGATGACGGTAATAGGTGTTAAGCGAACCTTGTCGGAATCGGTATATGTGGATCGCATGGTCATGATGGACAGCTTGGACGAGGTGCTGCGCGAGAGTGATTACATCGTGAATACACTTCCGCACACCTCCGAGACAAACCATGTGATGGGACGCGCCCAGTTTGCAGCGATGAAGGCATCAGCATTTTATATCAATATCGGCCGCGGCGGGACGACTGACACGGAAGCATTAGTCGAAGCCCTGCAGCAGGGTACGATTGCGGGGGCAGGGCTTGATGTATTTGAAGTAGAACCGCTGCCAGCAGACCATGTGCTGTGGGATATGGATAATGTTATCATCTCCGCTCATAATACAGGGATTACGGAATATTACCAGGAGCGGGCCATGCACATTTTTCTGCGTAATTTGAAAGATTATGTGGAAGGCAGAGAGCCGCAGCTTAATCGTGTTAATCTGGAACAGCAATACTAGTAGCTTATACGGCATGAACATATCCCAAGCTGTCACTATTAGCAGCTTGGGATATTGGTGTGTCCTCGATTAATGGTGCATGGCTGCTTGTCTTTTGAAATGATCCTCAAGCACGAGACAAGCCATGGCTTCAATAACGGGAACAATCCTGGGACAGATGCAGGGGTCATGCCTGCCTTCGGTGACTATGGATTGTTCCTCACCGCTGACGTTTATCGTCTGCTGTGGAACGGATATCGAGGACGTAGGTTTTACCGCAACCCGGAATAGTATATCCTCTCCGGTGCTGATACCCCCAACAATCCCACCTGCGTGATTACTTATAAACCCGGCTGCCTGCATCTGATCATTATGCTCGCTGCCAAGCATTTCCGCTGCCGCGAAGCCAGCACCGAATTCAATGCCTTTGACCGCGCCAATCGACAGCATCGCGCGTGCCAGCTCGGCATCCAGCTTATCAAACACGGGCTCCCCTATGCCCGGCAGCACACCCCGGATGCGGCATTCCACGATGCCTCCACAGCTGTTTCCGACAGCGGCCAACGCTTCGATCTTCGTTACCATAGCTGCCGCGGCCTTGGGGTCGCAGGCCCGCACGGCATTGCGCTCAATCTCTTGCTCATCAAACGTCTCGCAGTGGATGCCGCCGATGGCTTTTGTATAGGCGACAAGACTGACGCCTCTATGTTCAAGCAGCTTGCGAGCTACAGCCCCTGCTGCAACCCTGCCCGCTGTTTCCCTCCCCGAAGCTCTCCCGCTTCCCCGATGATCCCGAATTCCGTATTTTTGCAAATAGGTGAAGTCAGCGTGTCCCGGACGAAAAGCATGCTGGATATCGTTGTAGGCTGAGGATTGCATGTCGTGATTATGCATCATCATGCAGATGGGCGTTCCTGTAGTTTTCCCTTCATACATACCTGAGAGAATATGCACAATGTCGGATTCCTTGCGGGGTGAGGTAACAGTAGATTGTCCAGGCTTCCTGCGATCCAGTTGAACTTGGATATAGGCTTCATCGATTTCAACACCTGGTGTGACGCCATCTACAATAACGCCAACTGCGGGTCCGTGGGACTCCCCGAAAGTTGTTATTTTGAAAACCTGACCAAATGAATTTCCTGCCATGATCAAAACCTCCTGATATACTTGCTGCTGGCTGCTTGATGTTGTGATAGTCTTTATTATAATTTCGCTTGAGGAATAAATAAAATTGAAAAAATAACGATTAGACATAGAAATTATCTATGTTGTTAACTCAGGTAGAAACTGTAAATGGATAGTTCAATAGTTGTCAGGAACAGACTAAGCATGACGCTGCAAGCCAATCTATGTTAACATGGAAGAAAATCAGAATAGGGAGGATACTCGGCATGCCCAGCAAAAACGTTACAATCCTGGCGATATTTTATGCCTTTGTTTATATGAGTATCGGGACGTTCTCATCGTATATCGGCATTTATATGACAGAGGCGGGGATTGGACACTCGGAAATCGGAATTCTTACCTCAATAGGAGCTGTTATCGGATTAGTTGCACAACCCATATGGGGAGTACTGAGCGACAGAGCCAAGACCAAAAATCAAATCTTGATGATTTGTACGTTATGTGCCAGCCTAACGGTATGGCTCATCCCTTGGGCGGGTGACCTGTTTGTACCGCTGCTGATTGCAATGGCCTTATTCAGTCTGTTCCAGATTGCGATTAATCCGCTCAGCGATGCTATTACACTGGAGCTTTCCTCCAAAGGTGTTGTACGTTTTTCGAGCATTCGAACCTTCGGCTCAGTCGGATATGCGATTGTTTCGGTGGCGGCGGGCTGGTTGTTTGCAGAGCATCTGAATACGATTTTTTTGCTTACCTCGCTCATTATGTTTGGCTGTTTTTTGCTGTCGCTCGGCATTCCCAAGGTGGCTGGCCATCAGAGTAGCGGCAAGAAAGTAAATCTGGTCAGTATTTTCAAAAATAAACAATTGGTAATTTTGTACGCATACACGCTATCCTTGTCCATTGCGATGGGCTTTTTATTTTCATTTCAGGCCATTTATAGTAAAGAGCAGGGTATCAGCATGGAGGTCATCGGGATTGGGCTTGCGATTGGCTCGTTCAGTCAATTTCCGTTTATGATCTTTTTTCAACGGTTTTATGATCGGTTTGGCATTCGCAATATTTTGCTGTTCTCGGGGCTTATTCATACATTAAGATGGTGTTTGTATGCGTTTGCATTAACGCCGTTTACGTACATATTAAGCTGGGTGCTTCATGGCGGGACGTATATTTTGTTTTACATGTGTTTGGCCGAGTATGTGAATACTTACGTAATTAAGGAATTAAAGGCATCAGGACAAATGCTGAATTCGCTCATTCAGTTAAGTGTCGGCAAAATTATTGGCGGCATGCTTGGCGGTGTCTATGCAGCCCACTTCGGTTTCCAGAGTGCGTTTCTGGTGCTGGCGGTCATGGGAGCACTCTCAACGGTTGCTTTTTATATGGTGGATCGGCGCTACGGTGTATTTGCGAAGCTGGATAGCAGTCAGCTGTAAGGTGAGGGGATTATGACTTGGGCATAGTCCCTTTTTCTCATGGAGAAGGCAAATACCATTACTTCATCGCACCCATTGCTTGAATTTTCACCAGTACGTTCACTCGCACTTCCGCTTTTGACAAGGCTTCGCCCCAGCTATCCTGAACTTCTTTCCAATGGGAATACTCATAGGCTCTTGCATACAGGCCGAGTCCAATCGGATCGATTTTTGCATGTTGGATCTTTTTGAGCAATTGTGAAAATTGCTTTTGAAGCTCTTCCTGAATTTGTTTTTCCAATTCAGGCGCTTTTCGCTTGACGTCAAAGGGAAAAAGTCGCTCATTCATAGCAATTCTCATATTAACCCCGATATCGAATATAAACTTGTTATCTTTGTAATTCGTCTTTGTTTTGACAGAAATGGCCTCAGGCACAAAACTCATCATATTTTCATGGAAAATACTATCACCTGACTGCTGTGGAAGATGAATCGTAAAGGTAAACTGCCCATCCGTTTCATGCTGCATAATTCTCAACAGTTGGGTCTCATCTATATTAATGGATAATTTGTATTTTCCAGACCGATCCAAAAGAGCCGTACCGGTCACTTTAATTTCACCATCCTTTTTAAGCTCCGAAATGCTGGGAGACAATCCTTTATCCGAAAATTGACGATGAAGCTCTTGAAGTGACGTAATAACTGTAATATTTCGTTGATGAGCGGTGTCAAGCAGCTTCGTCAAATATAAAGGTAGACGCGGTTTGTCTTTATGTTTAAACATGAGGATATCTGAAACCGGACCGTCTACAAGAACGACACGGGTCATAACTGTATCTTTGCTATCTCTATAGAAGGAATCCAGTACAGGGAACCAATCTTTGTGCTGAAGAACACGTTTGCCAATGAGCAGAACTTGAAGCTTACCCCTGCTTGTTAAGGCGTTGATCGTGGCGTCAAATTGTTGTCTTGAATGGCGAAGTGTAGTGGTTTTGACAACCGTGTTCTCCTCCTTCTCTTTCGCTTCTCTATTAAATACCGGACTGGATGAGGACATAAGAAGTTGGTTCTCTTTATCAAGGTCAATTCCTATTAACAAGGAGAGCGAGATGTCCTCGATATTGATTCGATCTCTGCAACCTGAAAGGAGTGAAATCGATAGCAGCAGGCACAGTAGGCAAACGTGTTTGATCAGGATTCACTCCTACGAAATCGACTATATACTTGAACGTATAGGTAAAGAAATAATGGAAATACATAGGCGTACCCTACTCCTATTTTACTGACGAATTGCTGCCATTGTTGGACCAGATTCCACGAAGGGTGTACAACGATGATGATTGTAATGACCACTAGAAACAATATAGCGGCATAGGGTGCAGGAGCTTCTTTTCCCAACAAGTGGCCTGTACTAAAGATAGCTGCAAACGAATAAGGCAGCCAAGATGTTGAAATGACAAACAGGTAAAGAACCAAAAAGATCATATCAAATCGTTCGAGAAAACGAAATTCGATTGTTTTCAACAAGTTCAGTAGAGGTTGATTGTAGCTCGTGATATCGTCAGGGCTGAAATAAGCGAAGCAGATCAAGGTAATTCCCAGGTAAACGATCAACGTTAGGGTGTTGGCAATAATGACTCCACGAATAGCGAACTGCTTTTTCTGTAAAAACGGATATAAAAAAAATACGATTTCAAAACCAAGATAAGAGTATATAGTCGTTTGTAATCCATTAAAGACCGGCTTCCATCCTTCTTTCAAAAGTGGAAGAAAGTGAGTCCAATGACTGTCTTTTAGAGGGATCAACAGAATAAAAGGCATCCATAGCATCATATAAAAAACGAGTTCACAGTATCGACCCAATACGCGCAAGCCTTTGCGAGCAACAAAGTACCCAGGAGTAATGAGTAATATCATAACCAAATAGTCCTGAGTCAGCGGCAAAAACCAGTGCTTGATGAAGAGCATCGTGGAGGAAAGGATGATGCATACGCAAAATGCAAAATAAGCAGTGAGTGGGATGATGAGAAGCTTCCCTATAAGCTTGCCAAACAGGCGGATCAACAGATCCGGCAATGTATCGTTTGGGTACTTCTTGAAAGTTTGCACAATCAGAATACTGACGATGATGTTGCAGCACCAGGCGAGGATAACGGATATCCAACCGTCTGATCCTGCTTTATCAGCTACGTCCATGGGCAGAGAGAATATCCCCGTTCCTACTTGAATACCGTGAATGATAAAAATAAACTGCATCAAAGTAATTTCGTTAAACGCGTACTTTTTCATGGGTCCGCCCTTTCCCGAGAATGGTCTTGTTTGTCTGACTGCGCTGCTTTTGTGCCTTTGGGTCGCTTGCCCATTGTCCATAGGGGCATACGGATGAATACATCCCTCATATCGGCAAATCTCCATGGCGCCAGTGGACTGCCATATGGAGTGCCTAACGATTCAAGCGAAACGAAATGCCCAACCAAGGCTATCGCTCCACAAACTATGCCCACCATTCCTGACATCGAGGCCAGCAGCATCATTGGAAATCGAAGAAGCCGAATGGACGCGCCCATGTCATAGTTGGGAATAATAAAAGAAGCGATAGCGGTAGAGGCAACGACAATGACCATAATGTTACTGACGACGCCTGCTTGAACTGCTGCTTGGCCGATGATGATGCCCCCTACAATCCCAATGCTTTGACCGATCGGTGTCGGCAGCCGAATTCCCGCTTCTCTCATCATTTCGAGTGTTAGCTCCATCAGAATGGCTTCCATGATGGGATGGAAGGGAACACGCGTTCTAGTTTCGGCAATCGATAACATGAGTTGTAGGGGGATAACTTCATAATTAAAGGATATGAGCGCAATATAGGTAGCTGGTAAAAACAAAGCAATAAATAATGCAAAAAACCGAAGAAGTCGAATAAAAGACGCAATCAACCAACGGCTGCCGTAATCATCAACACTCTGTAAAAAAGCCACAAAGATGGCCGGAGCAATCAATACTGACGGGGACTTGTCTACAACCACAGCGAATCTTCCTTGAAGGATATGGGATGCTGCGGTATCAGGTCTCTCAGTCAAAATAAACTGTGGGAAAGGCGAGTATGGATTATCCTCAATGTATTCAACCAACTCACCTGTATTCAGGATGGCATCTGCATCAATCCGCATAATTCGCGATTCAAGTTCCTTGAGTTCTATCGGATTAGCGATGTCAGCTAAATATAAGATGGAGACCTTTGTTTGTCCGCGTTCTCCTACGATTTGTTCCTTGATTTTCAATTCCCGGTTGGGAATATACCGGCGAATTAATGCAATATTTTGACTCGCTGTTTCTACGAAGCCTTGATGCGCTCCTCGAAGTGATGATTCAACACGAGATTCTTCAATCGCTCTTTGTGGCCAACCTTTCGTCTCAAAGATATAGACTCGTGGCTGTCCATCGACAAAAAGTACACTATCCCCCTGAAGAATTGCTTGTTCAACCTGATTCCAGTCCGTTTCTATACGAAAGCCACCTACACTAACCGTACTCATTATTCCAGATTGCGTGTCGGTTGCTTTATGGATCAGTTCGCGCAGAATATTATTGTTAATCGATTTTTTATCAACCATACCGTTTAAATATGCAAGTGCTGTAGTGGCTCCTGCCTGGTCCACTTGAATCTGCCGAATGATCAAATCGGGTGTCAGATTGAACAATTGGTTAAGGTGTTGGATATTAACAGATAATTTGTTGTTAATGAGAACAGTATCTGGGGGGCTTGTTAGGTCGCTTGACGATCGATACTTGAAATTGCGATTTCTCTTCAACAACTTTAAAATCGAGAACATCGAGCATCATCCTATCCTGGCAGTTAGTAAAATAGTTAGAGCTATTTTAAGGATGGACATAAAGCAGCAGATAGATACATGACGAATCGACTATCAACTGTAAATGTTCTGCTTCTCGTGGAATATAAGCCAAGTACGGTTCAGATGAACGGAAAGCATGATCAAGCTCTCTAATATACGAAAAGCCAGCACTCATGTTCTCACATGAAGGCTGGCTTTTTCTATTCCATAGCTGCTGCTTTTAGTAGCGGTCCATAATCATCTGGGTTTTCAACGAATCCTGTGCAAGGAACCAGCCTTGACTTTGCAGGTAGGTAATCAACTGATCGTGCTTGGTTGAAGCGGTGGTGCTGCTGTTTGTTTTGAAGGAGATTTCAACGACATTCTCGATTCCTGTACCAGCGGCATTTTGGATCGGCCAAACCTCGATATACGTTTCAAGACCACTCCACGTACCGATTGATCGCTTGGCTAGCACCGGACCATACACACGGGAAGCATTTAGCATATCCGTGCCCCAGCCATTGTACAGCCATTTGTCCATTTTACCGGGAACATTGTCCTTTAACAGCTTGCGGGAATCGCTGGCAGAAGGAAGGTCCATGCCGCTGTAGCCGGATTTTTTGCCGGTTTTTTTGTTGGAAATGCTTAAGGTTTTATTCATATAACCCCATTCGACCTGTGCATCGTAATTGGTGTCAGAGGAATCAAAGCCTTCCTGATTGGCCAATGTCAATGCTGCCGTGATGTTGTCATTAATGATCGGATAACGTTTTTTGTAGGTAAGCTCGAAGTCACTTTCACCTTCGGTTTTGCGGATGCGGGGAATCCATGTGTTGGAATAGATGTCCTTGGCATTGGTATCAAGGAATTCAACGTTCATTTTGGTAACGGTGCTTGGCATGCCGAAGGCTGCTCTTACTGTACTGGTCAGCTTTCCATCGGAACCCAATACGGCGCTTGGCTGCATTAACAGCTTCACTTCATAATCCGGGACCATGTTGCTTGCCGCCTGTACGGGTGCAGGCATACTCATGCTGACTGCGAGTACGGCTGTACATACGACTGATGCCAATCCGCCTAACCACTTGTTTTTTCTCACTTCATTTCATCTCCCTTATAGTGAATGGCTCATTACTTACAAGGATGACTATAGAGATCGATTGTTATCAGAATGTTAGCGTGTTGTGTTGATATTGTAAACCGGATTTAACAGATGCTGGATAAAGCCCTCCAGTAAGGCTGATTGCCGACGATCCAGATTGTAGGCATAGTACACATAGCGCTTGAATGGATTTTGTGGAATTGGACGGAATACGAGCTCCCCGCGTTCAACCTCGCGCAGCACAGCCAATCGGGATACAAAGGAAATGCTTTCCCCCAGCATGACCACCTGCTTAATTGCCTCTAGTGAATCCAGCTCGATATGCCCGTTCAGCTCAACACGGTTGCTCTGTGCCCATTTCATCGTCAATTGGCGAGTGCTGGACTCTGGGCTGTGCAGCAGGAACGGTACACTCTGGATTTGATCGGGAAACAGCTGTGGGTAGCTTGCCAGCTTATGTTCCGGCGAGCATATGAGTACCAGCTCGTCCTCGCAAAACGTTTCGCCCAGCAGCGGCGGCATCTGGAAGGGCTCGCATGACATGATGCCCAGATCAATCTCATGATTGACCAGCAATTCCTTGATCACCGGTGCTGTCTTCACGATCAGCGACAGCTGAATACGCGGGTATGCTTGGGTAAAGCTGCTCAGCAAACGCGGCAGGATGTACGTGCCTGGCACATAGCTGGCACCGATCTTCAAAGAGCCTCGACCCAACTGGTCGTATTCCTTGACGACACGTTCGGCCTCATGGGCCAAGGCATTGATTTTCAACGAGTAGTGATACAACGATCTGCCGGCCTCGGTCAGGTGCACCTTCCCTGAACGCGATTCAAACAGCTGGACACCCAGTTCCTGCTCCAGATTTTTCATGTGAAAGGAGACAGTGGGCTGTTTTAGTCCCATTGCATCAGCAACAGTCGTCACCTTCTTATGCTTTTCAATCAATTCGACCATTTGTAATTTAAGCAGGTTCATGGGGCACCTTCCTCAGGGCGTTCTTGGAACGCCGGCATCGTAAGCATAATCTCAGGGCGTTCATGGAACGCCAGCATGGTAAGCCTTATTGAGTGATTGACGACCGACTTCAGCACTAGTATAGATAAAATCTATAGGTTTGAATAGATTACATTGATAAAATTAACAAAATATTTACGTGACGATAACACTTTGATGAAGATCGGCCTCTACAATAAGTTTAGGAAGACGACAGCAAGAGAAATTTATGCAGGACAGGGATTAAGGGGAAAAAGGAAGGTAATGGCATGGATCTGGTGATTCAAGGCTTGGAAAAAAGCTTCAACCGCGTTCAAGCGCTGCATACAACAAACTTAAACATTAAGCAAGGGCGCTTTACGACCTTGCTGGGGCCCTCGGGCTGTGGTAAAACGACCTTGCTGCGCATGATTGCCGGACTTGAGACACCTGATCAGGGCGAGCTGAGACTGGGGGATGACATCTTGTTCTCCAGTGCCAAACGGATTGATCGACCCACACACCGCAGAAATTTTGGCATGGTGTTCCAGGATTTTGCCTTATGGCCGCATATGACCGTATTCGAGAATATTGCTTTTGGTCTGCGCGCCTCGGGTAAGACGAAGGAGCTCAAGCAAGTTGTTCAGGAAGCGGTTGATATGGTGCGTCTGCAGGGGCTGGAGCAGCGATATCCGCATCAGCTTTCGGGTGGACAGCAGCAGCGGGTCGCTTTTGCAAGGGCTGTTGTTATGAAGCCGCAGCTCGTATTATTCGATGAACCGCTAAGCGCGCTGGATGCCATGCTGCGGGACGAAATGCGGATCGAGCTGACCGGACTTGTACGGGATATCGGGCTAACAGCTTTGTATGTGACGCATGATCAGGTAGAGGCGATGTCGATGTCCGACGAAATTGTGGTCATGAAGGCAGGACAGATTTTGCAAAAGGGGACTCCCGAGCAAATCTATAATACCCCCCAGCATCCGTTTATTGCCCAATTTATCGGTAAATCGAATTGGCTGGTCAAGGACAAGCTGCTTATTCGTCCAGAGCAAATCCAGTGGGTACGTAATGGCTCGGTTGATGCTTATCGGGGTAAAGTACAGAGCGTCAGTTATCTGGGAGACCGCTATGAAATTCAGCTCGATATGGGCAGCTTGGGATTGTGGACGGCCTATGACCGGGAACGCAAGCCGATAGGCGAAGAAGTTGAGATGTATATAAGTCGGGAAGATATTCACGAAATTACAGATTAAACCAAAAGGTGAATACATACAAAGCGATGTTTATTCATCACACAAAACGAGGAGGCGTATTCAATTGAAAATGACAAAAGGGTTAAAAAACAGCGCATTAATGCTGCTTACGGCAATGGTAGGTTTTGGGGTTACAGGTTGTGGAACGGCAGCGCCGACAGCGAGCGCACCTAATAATGGAGCAGCTCCTAAGGCAGATCCTGCTCCAGCTACAACAGAAGTGAAACCAGCGGATAAGAAAGAAGAGAAGAAGCTGAGCGGGAAGCTGGTTGTATACAGCGCAGGGCCGAAGGAATTGGCGGAAGCTATTCAAAAGGGCTATGAAACGAAAACAGGCGTGAAAATCGAAATGTTCCAAGGCACAACAGGTAAAGTATTGTCCCGTATGGAAGCCGAAAAAGCAAACCCGGTCGTTGACGTTGTTATTCTTGCTTCACTTCCTGCAACGCAAGGCCTGAAGAAAAACGGAATGACACTGGAATATAAAGACGCTAAAAATGCTGATAAGCTGATTCCGGAATGGTCAGATAAAGACGGGCATTACTTCGGCTACAGTGCATCTGCACTTGGTATCGGCTATAACACCAAGCTGGTTCCGACACCTCCCAAGGAATGGGCTGACCTGACCAAGGAAGAATGGAAAGGCAAAATCAATATCCCGGACCCGGCATTATCCGGTTCTGCACTTGATTTTGTTACTGGTTACTTGAGCGGCAAGGGTGAAAGCGGCTGGGAGCTGTTAGAGCAGTACAAGAAAAATGGTGTAGCTATGGCAGGTGCGAATCAGGAAGCCTTGGATCCCGTTATTACTGGTGCGAAAAGTATTGTCGTTGCAGGTGTAGACTACCTGACTTATCAGGCCAAAGCCAAAGGTGAGCCGATCGACATGATCTATCCTGCCAGCGGAACTGTAATCAGCCCGCGTCCGGCAACGATTATCAAAACCTCGAAAAACCCGGATGCAGCGAAAGCCTATATCGATTACCTGCTGTCTGATGAAGCACAAGCGATGATCGCCGATACGTACCTGCTGCCAGGTCGCAAAGATATCAAAGCGAAGAATCGTCCAGGTGTCGATCAAATTCCGCAAATGAAAATCGACTGGACCTGGATGGACACGAACGGTGATGCCGTAACGAAAAAATTCACACAGCTGTTCAAATAAGCAGTAAATAAAGCGATAACCAGAAACCAGATAGAGAAGTGATCTTATGGAATATACTAGTTCGTTTTCGTATAAAAAACTCGGGATGGCCCTTGCCCTATTGCTGCTGGCGATGCTTGTGGTCGTCCCTCTTTTTTTCATATTTGTAACCAGTGTGTATCCAAGCGGTGAGCTGGATCTGCTGGCGCCGATCAGAGCCATTATGGAAAATGAACTGGCTGAAGTATTCTGGAATTCGATTTTGCTGGGTATTTGTGTAGTGGCGGGAACGACTGTACTGGCGCTGCCGTTGGCCTGGATATTTGCCCGTACGCAGCTAAGCAGGCATACCTGGCTGGATGTCATTATGCTGATCCCGTTTATGACGCCTCCCTACATCGGATCGATGGGCTGGATTTTGTTCATGCAGAAGAACGGTTATTTGGAGCAGCTGCTACCGAAGGCGGCTTTTCTTACCCCAGTATTTTTCAGTATGTTCGGTATGATTGTAATCATGTGCCTGCACTTGTTCCCGTTCCTGTATCTGATTCTCCGTAATGCGCTGCTGCAAATCGGGGGTACGAAGGAAGAGGCGGCAAGTGTGCATGGCGGTGGATTTGTTTACAGCTTTCGACGTATTATTATCCCGCTTCTGCTGTCCAGCTACGCCATGGGTGCCTTATTGATTTTTGTTAAAACGATTGCCGAATTTGGCACACCGGCGACCTTTGGCAGAAAGATCGGCTTTTATGTATTGACGTCGGAAATTCATAAATATATATCGAGCTGGCCGATTGATTTTGGCAAGGCTACGGCATTGGCTTCGATACTTTTAAGTACTTGCTTGTTGATTTGGTACATGCAGACTCTGGTTAGTCAGCGATTCACGTATTCGCTCGTTGGCGGTAAAGGAACACGAGGCAAAATATACCGGATGAACGTATGGCAAAAGCTGCTGGCTTGGGGTTACATAGCCGGATTGCTCGGGCTGGCGATTGTTGTGCCGTATTTCTCTATCATTGCCGCTTCACTGATGAAGCTGCGCGGGGTTGGCCTGCAATGGAACAATTTGACCCTACAATATTATGTCGATCTGCTGACCTGGGGATCCAAGAGTATGCAGGCGTTAATGAACAGCCTCAGCCTGTCGCTGATTGCCGCAACGATTGCAGTGATTTTAGGCACGTATTTTGCATTGATGATTCGTAAATCACAATCATGGCCGCAAAGGATTACCGATTTGTTTGCTCTGCTGCCGAATACGGTGCCGGGCATCGTTATTGTCGTTGGACTCATCCTGTTCTGGAACTCGCCGTGGATGCCGATCCCGCTCTATAACACCTACGGTATGGTTGTCCTGACGTACGTCGTGTTCTTCCTTCCTTATACGGTGCAATATGTAAAAGCGAACTTTGCCCAGTTGGACGACTCGCTATTTCAAGCAGGTCGGGTATTTGGCGGCAAGCCGGCCTACATCTTCCGCAGAATTTTACTGCCACTCATTATTCCGGGTATGGTGGCGGGCTGGATGATGACGTTCACGATATCGGTTCGTGAGCTGGTCGCCTCGCTGATGATTTTACCGCCATCTATGGAAACGTCTGCTACCTATATTTTTGCCCAGTTTGAGCAGGGGAAGGTATCGCTCGGGATGGCGATGGCTGTCGTATCGGTCGGTTTGACGACGCTAATGCTGCTTGCCCTGAATCGAATTACGGCCAAGAAAAATTTGTAATCGGTAAACCTTACATCTAGTGGAGTGTGAATGTATATATGCAAGCAACAGTATGGGGTGGTGCTGGCGAGCATGGCCGCTCTTGCTATCTGATTGAACAAGGCCAAACACGTGTTTTACTCGATTGTGGGGTGAAGAAGGAGGGCGCGGGAGAGTACCCGCTGTGTGATGAAAATGTGGTTCCGCAGCTCAATGCGGTATTTTTATCTCATGCCCACGAGGATCATTCCATAGCCATTCCCCTGCTGTATACGATGGGCTATACCGGCGAAGTATGGACGACAAGAGCAACCTTTGAGCAGCTTCCTTCCTATTTTAAGGCATGGAAGGGGTACGCGGCTTCCAGTCATGCGGAGCTGCCTTACCGTGATAAGGATATATCGGCGATCCAGTACAAGTTCATTGAAGAGCAAACGCCTTCCGGCGAATGGTATACGATACGGCCGGGACTGAGCGTATGCTGGGGAAGAAGCGGACATTTGGCTGGGTCCATCTGGCTGCTGCTGAATGTAGAGGGCAGACGGGTATTCTACTCAGGTGACTATACAGCAGAATCTTTGTTATTAGCTGCTGACCGCCCTCAGCCGGAGTATTTGGAGGCTCCCATCGAGCTGGCTATTATAGATGCCGCATATGGGATGGATACAGAATCCCAACAGCAGAAGCTGGAGCAGCTGCGACAGCAAATCGATGAAACCTTGAGACAAGGCGGCCCGGTTTTGCTGCCTGTGCCAACCTATGGACGCAGTCAGGAGATGCTGCTGTGGGCAAGGGAGCAATTTTCCGAAGTACCTATTTATGTTGAACAGGAGATTACTGCAGGATTGAAGCAGCTGCTGCAAGGACCGGAATGGCTGCAGCCTGATGCGATAGCACGTATTGAGGCTTGCCTGGCGGATCCGAGAATTGTTTTCGTGGATAGTGAAGCACAGCGGCTTCAGGCGGTTTCTGAAAAGGGGAGTCGGCTCGTATTGACCAATGATGGTATGCTGCAGTCGGCTCGCGGTCAATGGTACTATGAGCAGTTGACCAAGGATAAGGCCTGCAGCATTATTTTGACGGGGCATTTGGCTAAGGGGAGCTGTGCGCATCGGCTGTTAATGGCCTCCCGGGAGCATATGGAGATTTTCGGACATGATGCGGGTCAGGTACATTTTATACGCTATAAGGTGCATCAGGGTTTGCCCGATGTCAGAGCCATGCTGGACGTTCTTGGAAGCGAGCATTCGATTCTGGTCCATGCCAGTCAGCAGGCGACAGCTGCGGTATGTGTACAACTGAGCAAAGAGGGGTATACTAACATACATGCGTTGTCTGCCGGGGATACTTGGCGGGAATAGCCAAATAGCAATGACCATATTTACCTCTACCTGTGGAAGGAAACCAGGCAGGGGTATTTCTTTGTGATCAGGCGATTAAAGTAAGTAGACTTCGATCAAAGCCATTGTCTATAATAAATGTTGTGTGTCAAATCAATCCGTAATTCAAACGGGAGGGCTGTTATTGTGAAGTATAAAGCTGTTAAAAACACAGATCTGCTGCCATCTGTTATTTGTTTGGGAACCTCGGATATTGGTGGTTCGATTAGTGAAGAGGAATCTAACAGGATTATGAATGCGTTTACAGAAGCCGGTGGCAATTTTCTTGATACGGCAGAGGTATATGCGAACTGGCTGCCTATCGAGCCGAACAGCAGTGAGCGTTTTTTGGGTAGGTGGATGAAGGAGAGAGGGAATCGGGATCAATTGATTATCGCGACCAAAGGTGGGCATCCGCTGCTGGATACACCGCTGGTTTCTAGGCTATCAGCCGCAGAAATTGAGCAGGACATCCTGGGAAGCCTGCAGAGGTTGGGTACTGATTACATTGATCTGTATTATCTGCATCGTGATGATCCACATATTCCTGTTGAGACGCTGATTGACATTTTGGAGACGCATGTGCGGCAGGGCCATATTCGTTATTATGCCTGCTCGAACTGGACACTGGAGCGCTTGGAGCAAGCACAGCCGATTCGATTTCAGCCGGTTGAATGAAGCTTGCGCTTTACCCAATCCGGATTGGCTGTATCGAAGCGCTGATGGAGAGATCGTCAATTACAACGGTACTATATCGGGCTTCCGTTCTTGAATTAATTTAACGCCTTCCAGCCCACTATGAGCTACACCAATTACCTTACATTCCGGGATGTAGCATTCTATCAAAATTTGGAGTCCGTCCAAAATCCCCTTTTCATCATCTACAAGGATCACCTTCACCAAGACTTCCTCCTTTCTTTATACCAACTTAATCAGAGCTTCGGTATCACAAGTTCCAGCGTTGTTCCATTTCCTTCCACAGGCTGAACCTTAAGATAATATCGTTCGCCATAATGTATTTTTATGCGTTCGGCTTTATTTTTAAGGCCTATTCCTCTTTCCTTCAACTCCTCTTCCGATTCCCTAAGCTTATACTTGTCCGATTCCGCATCTTCCAATAGATTGCAAAGCTCTTCGAACTTTTCAGGAGATATCCCGAGTCCATCATCCGAAATTCGAATCAAAACTCCTCCATCCTCCGTCCAATGTCCTTGAATTATGATATTCATAAACCGGTTATAATCCCGAAAGGCATGATTAATACTATTTTCCACTATGGGTTGGAAAACTAGTGGGATGATGCTGCAGCGCTGCATATCCTCAGGAATTCGAACATCCAATTGGAACTTGTCATCAAAACGGATATTCTGCAGCCATAGATAATTAACTGTGTATTCCGCTTCATCCTTAATAGAATGCTGCCTGCCTTCTTTCCCCAAGGCCAAGCGGAACATTCGTGCCAATATCTTAATCATACCGGCAATCTCCTCATCCTTTTTCACAATCGCCTTCATACGGATGGATTCCAACGTATTGTAGAGCATATGGGGATTGATCTGGTTCTGAAGAGCAATAAACTTGGCTTGGCGCCGCTTAATCTCCGCCCGGAATGCGGTGAACCAGAGGTGGCGGCGATGTAGGGTGACCCGCCAAGTAAACGGGGAAACCTTTGCGACAAGCATAGCTTGCAGGAAAGCACGAAAGGGATACGACCTGCAAGACTCATCGACGTGATTAGGGTCAGGATGGATGGAATAGAATGTGCAGATGACCGAGGGAAGCGTCGTAGTCTCCTGCCGCAAACGTGGAACAGGTAGGAGAGGTATAACACGAAGGGGAAAGCCAAACCGATGGGCTGCGAGGTGGCGGATCGTTCCGTAGTAGCGAATAAGTCCGAGCCGATGAAAGCTGGTAACAGTCTGGAGGGTAAAACTTGGATGAGTATGCGCGTTTTTTTCTACGACTGACCAATTAACTCACAGTACTTGTTTTCTGTCTCTTTAAGGTATTTTGCTGGATTTCTTCTAAAGCGACGACGCTTAGTTGTTTCAATTAACCGTAAAGACCATCGTTGTCTCTCAGTATGAAAAGTTTCATAGCTTACACTTTGGAGTCTGCCTAATAAGTTCTTCTGTCGGGAGTGCATCATCCACAAAAACAACACATTCTCCGGAACGAACGATGTACTCGTTCCAACTCCGGAGTCCCAACATTCGCCGATATACTTCAACAGAGGTGCCTGGAAATCCTTGTTAGTCGATTGGTCAGTCGTAGTTTTAAAAATAAATTTGTTACTAATACAAAACATAATGTTAATTATACTTTACATTTAGTTAATCATAATTTACAATAAAACTGAAAGGAGGATTTTTACATGTTTGATTTTGGAACTATTAGTAATCAAGTTTACTTACTTCGTGCTGAAAGGAGATGGAGCCAAACAGAATTAGCAAACGAACTTGGGATAACGCGGCAAACAATAGCCGCTATCGAGAATAATAAATTTATTCCTTCACTTGAACTCGCCTTTGCAATATCCCATGTATTTGACAAGAATATAAATGAGGTTTTTAAATTCGAACCATATGAAGATGACGAGGAGGAAGATTGAAATGGAAGTTGTGATAAGGATCATTTTCGTTGCTGGTTTATTGTTAAATCTTATTTTAATGACAAGAGAAAGAAAAGATGAACGGTGGAATCGAATTTTAAACAAGCCTTTGAGCTATGCTTTCAATTTACTGTTTTTAGGATATACTTTAATTGCACTTGTATCCAATTATTGGACTTTTGATTTGATTACATATAAGTCGATATATGACTACCTATTTTCTGGGGTATTAATTATTTATGTGATTTTTATAGTCTTGGAGAGAAGAAGGCTATCTTAGAATTAATAGATAACTATGGTAGAAACATAGTTGAGAGGATGATTGATTTGAGCAAAATTTTTGGAAATATGTTGATTAAATCAGATTCTAATATTACAGAGGATGAAAGAACAAGAGAATTTTTCAGAACTTCAAAAGTAATAAGTAATACAATATTAGAATATGGAGTCTTACTAATTGCAGGTATAAATACTTTCAATGGAAATGAATGGATTGGGCTTGCAATGAGTGGCTTGTGGTTGTTAGCTAGGGGAATATCATGGATATACCGCTTCAAAAATCAAGCGGTATACACTGTCAAAGAAACAATCCTCTCTGTAATTATCTTAATCTCATGGGTAGCACTACTAGGTATTAAAATATACGAAATACTGTAAATTGAGATAGTTTACATTAATGAGTAAACGGAATTATACCCAACGCTTTTTGTATACAAAATATGTTTTCTGACTGATTGGAGCCGCTTTGATTAAGTATAATGGATAAGGAACGACTTGAGTTGGCTAACAGGACGGAGATTATATTATGGTTGACAATCATGAATTTCGTATTGAAAACACGACAGTTGTATTAGAATTTATCCCTTACTTCGAATCAAATGGCAAAAAATACGATGTTTCAAGAGAATTCAGTTTAGATCCATATTCATATCATGATCAAGCAAGCCATTTTATAACTATATTATATGAGAACAACATCATCGTACAATTTAATTGGACAAATTGGATCGAAGAAGCCAACACTTACTTCAAATCGCCATCATTAATCGTCAATGCTGATTTAATTACGATCAGGCAGCTTTTTACAACGATTATTCGAGCAGACCGTTTCAACGCTGGAATGTATGCAACTATGATTGATAAGGGAGTCATATTAGCATTATTGAAAAGACTAAAGGTACTGGTGGATAACCATGAAAAGGGGAACCCAGAATGAATTTATTAAATAAGGCCATTATCGTAGCAGCAATAATGCACGATGGACAAACTGACAAAGGTGGACAACCCTATATTATCCATCCAATGAGAGTCATGCAAGCAGCAACCACAGAAGATGAAAGAATTGTGGCTGTATTACATGATTTGATCGAGGACACATCGCATACCTTCAATGAGTTGCGAGATGATGGATTCTCTGAACATATTATTCAAGCCATTGACTGTTTAACCCGAAGAAATCAAGAGTCATATGAACAATTTATTGATAGGATTATGTTGAATCCACTTGCAGCGAAAGTAAAGACACTCGACGGGGGTTTCTTTATGTGGCATATGCTTGCTTAAGAAATATTTACTCCCACTCCACAATTTTTACAAAACGATGTTCGCATTGCTTGCATTATATGCTCGAAATCAAACAGTTCGTTGATTTCATATTGGTGGTGCAATCCAGACTGTTTACTCAACACATTTAGAGTGCATTGTGTCAACACACTTTACCGAATAATGGGAACTTTCAAGCCAAGAGCTAATAAATAGGGGTTATCCCATAAGTAGAAAAATTTTTTATAATAATGATGAAAAAAACGAAAAAGGATGGGCAGAAGATTATTTTAATCGCACTCGCTCATTTCGATAAAGTATACCTAATGATTTAACTTCAGCAACACTTAAATATGTTAAGCGGGTATCAAAGCTTTTTATTAATATCTTGGTGATTACAATGACCGAAAATCCTTGTAGGATGAGGAGTGTGTCAGACTATACATTATTATGTAATATCAAAAACGATATGGAAGAATATAGTCCACACCATACCAAGATTAGTTTACAGTCCGAGTTTTCTTCTGTAGTAGTTATTACCTTTTTAGCCAAATTTTTGGTTTTCAAAGAATAAGAATTTAGATATAATGACTAAATTAGTAACAATATTGTAATAAATAGGAGTGGATGTATTGAAAAGATTCAAATGGATTTTGGCTATGATATTCACAATATCTCTTTTGATTACTATGACGAATGAAAGTATGGCAGAGGAGGATGGTACACCATATCAGATTATTGTGAATGGAGAAACCTTCCAATACGATTATCCACCGATCGTAGAAAATAATGCTATTTATGTGCCTATGTGGGGTGTGCTTGGAAAATTGCAGGTTCCTGTACAAAAGAGGGGATCGGGATATTACCAGATTGCTTTACCTGATAGACTAGTAGCCTTCCCACCTCGAGGGAATATTATTAATAGGTTTGATTTTACCAAAGAAAACATAACTGGAAAGGACGTTATCCATCGCTCACGCATGGAGGTTCCTGTATTAACCAAAAATGATGTGATATATATACCGATTATTTTTTTGCAAAAGTATCTGGCTGCTGACATAGGATGGGGGGAGGATAGAACCATTACTATCACCGGAAAAAGCTATGAGCTTAATGAATCATGGAAGAATACATATGAAAACATATACAAAAAAACTACACCTGAAGTGAAATATAAATCATATGAAGATTACAAAAATCAGTTGCAGGTGGACATGGATCATTTTGCACAAAAAGATCATATCGCTTCCGAAGCTGAATTCTTATTTAGTAGTTATAAAGATATTCCCCTTTACATTAACAAAAATGCTGCTGAATGGGATGGTCTCAACCATCTCGAAGAAGTTTATATTGTTGGTTATGATGGCCTAAAAGTCACCTTCAGCGGTCAGGCAGGCGAATTCAGTCATATCTTTAAAGTTGCAGGAGATATAAAAAAGGAACTTTACACAACGAATCCATTTGCAGGGAAAAATTGGTCCACCTCTGCGAAAGACGCGATTAAAAATCAGCAAATTGAGAATGGGATGGACGAGGACATGGTTCTCTTGTCATGGGGGCGTCCCACAGACATTAGTGTTTACCACTCCAATAAACTAATTTATTTACATTGGACTTACGGCAAATCTCCTGATTCTCGTCATATTTTTTATTATAACGGAAAGGTGGCTACGGTCTCCAACTAGCCGCAGCGCGACCTTAGGAAGTTCCATTCCTTTTTCCCAAATGAGGATCCTGTCGCTCTGGCCATTTCCTTCATAGTAAATGGCTGTTTTTTCCTTAGTTGCATTAGGATTGCTCAACGGCGACCATTTCTCATTAATTAAGACGATGTCTTTGCCATCAGAAGAATTAAGCCGTCTGCGCTCGTAAATCCGGATGATTTCCGACTCTCCGTCGCTTTCGGAGGACGTGCTTCTAACATAGCCGTTCACGTTGGCAGAGATGGAGTTAAATGTAGAAGCAGCAATATTAAAAAGTAATTATAGGTAGATAGTCTGTAGTATTGATGTTAAGGGTAGATAAATAGCAGGGCTGATAATGCCCATATACAAAGGGTTTCCAGAAATGGTTGAACTTCCCGAAGTGTATCTGGGTCTCTATAAAAAATTTCGTACACGGCTTCTCATTTGCAAACTTACGGAAGAACAGACTCAAAAGCTCATGTGTGGGCCTGCGGTCCGGTTGGTTTATATAGTTTTAGTATTCCCATTTTTCTCCTGTTTAAGAGGTTACATATTTTATTTTACAGACCCACGTAAAATCATATTTTGACGAAGAGAAGCCGGCCAAGTACTCTGCCGGCTTCTTTTAAATTTTTTCCAAGGAGTTTGAGATTATTACTGACCTTAAGGTTTCTTTATTAACGGAAGTATATATTTTGGTCGTATTCGGATCCTCATGTCCTAAGATTTCAGAAAGTGTTTCAGGAACGGGTAATCATTAATATTAACTCGAATCAATACTACCCCGAAGGATCGATATGGTTTAAGGAAAGCCAAACCATTAAAGATATAAGCAAGATGCCAACAATTGGCGCTGCAACCCATAATGGTAAGTAATAGAACCATGTAAAAAAGTCATGAACTTTTACCACTGTACCAGCTATAGTGTTGGGATAAATAATAAAAATGTATAATAATTGAAGTTATTAAAGTCATGATCCTAATAGACAAAGGTCTAATAATACTATATTTTCTCAGTCTCAAGTATTGTGAGGTGAAGATTCATTTTGCGACTAACGACTTGCGAGGGTACTACAGCAAAATAGTACTGTTCATATGGCGCCAATCAGGTAAACTAAAAATTACCAATAAAATTACAGAGGATTGGTGGGGGTCTGTGTGAAAGAGAGTCTGTTCTTTAATCCGGTATTGGAGGATGTGTTCGTCATGTTCTCCGCATCACACCTGGTTTCAATTATCATTCTTGTCGCAAGCATGATCGTTTTGTATACGATGAAGAGGCGAATACGGAACAACCGTCTTCTTAAAAATTCCGTTCGTTTCACCATCATCGCCGCACTGGTTTTGCCGGAGATTATGTTGAACGCTTGGTATGTCACCGTAGAGGCTTGGGACATTAGGTATACATTGCCGCTGGAGTTATGCAGCATCACCTTGATTTTGTCGGCAATCATGTTATTCAACCGGAGCTATCTATTGTATCAAATCGTCTATTTTGCCGGGATGGGTGGGGCTGCTCAAGCGATTTTTACTCCTAATCTGTTTTATTCGTTCCCGCACTTCCGCTTCTTTCACTTCTTCATCGTTCATATGGCGATCATTCTGGCCGTTCTGTACATGACCTGGATTGAACAATACCGTCCCACCTTCAAATCGATCGGGATCGCGATGATCTTCCTCAATGCAGCTCTCGTTGTCGTAGGAGGCTTGGACCATTGGCTGGAAGCGAACTATATGTTTCTCCGGCATAAGCCGGATACGGCGTCCGTTATGGATTATTTGGGGCCGTACCCGATCTATTTGATTGCTCTGGAGTTCTTTGTCGCTGTTACTTTCATGCTGATGTACGTGCCATTCATGTTGAGAAGGAGGAGCAGGGCTGTCGACAGGCGAGCTGGTCATGCTGATGCGCAACGAATACAATGGCTGGCTGTGGCGGACCGTGTCGCGCGACGGCGGCGTCACGTGGAGTGAAGCCGAGCAGACCGATATTCCCGACGCGGCGGTGAAGATGCGGCTGCTGAAGCTGGCGGATGGCCGGATCGCGCTGTTCTGCCACCCGAACCCGGATATCGCAACCGATCCCGACTGGCTGAAACACAGCTCTCGTACATATCGCTACCCGTTCGAGCTGTGGGTATCGGCCGACGATATGAACACCTGGTCGGTCAAAATCGACCTGCAGCACGTTCTGCCGCCGCGCCGCGAAATCGACTTATACCACTACCCCGACGGCTACGTGGACGAGAAAGATCAGGCGATCTATATCGCCGTCGATTTGAACCGCAACGAGCTGATCGCGATTACGATTCCGTTCGGGGCGTTGGAGAGGTGGGGGTAAGGCCGGCGCATTAGAGGGGCTTGCCGTAGGGAGCCGTTTCAGTGACATTTGATCTTCCAATCTGTTAAAACCAGATTCCCTGATTTAAGATGCCAAGGTTGGAGTCAAATTTTAGGCGTATGCTTACGAAGCCGCTCTCTCTTGGAAAGCGTGGAGGCGACCGTTCCGCTTTTATAGATACAAATGTCCCTCTCCGCTGCTGTGTGCTTCCTCTCAAAATTCACATTGACCTTGCCCTTGAATGAAAGTATTAAAAGAAGAATTAAGTAAGACCCAATGGAGAGTCTTACTCGACCTGTTATGCTTTATCGCTACCCACGGCAGGGGAGTCATATTTCGGCTCCGCCGGAGTAGTAGGCTGCGGTTTCCAACGTATCCCTTTTCGTTTACAATGTAGCTACGCTAAATAAGGCAAGCCTCACATCAGTATGGAGAGCAAGGATGCGTCACTCGCAAAAGCTACAGCGGCAAATGTCCGCCATGATGGCGCGCGCGGTGGCCGATTCGCGGCAGGGCACATATCAGAGATCGCAGACCCCGGTCCAAGACTAGCAATCGCTACAGCGCAGCGCCGGCAACCTCGCTGTAACGCAGTGGGTGCGGCAGCTTGTCGCTGCGGGCGGCACTGCGCAGGCTGCGAGAATGCGGGTTAGGGGCATTGGTCCTTTCAAGAGCGTGAGCGGGCGGTTCTTCGGAGCCGCCCTTTTGGTGTCGACCTCCCTACTGACAATCGGCAATGGGCTGAGACCCGGCATGAGCAGTCGGTTCGCTCGAAAACTCACGGACTACGATTGGTATCTATAAGTGTCCGCAAATAATAATGTTTTAGAGGCCATGCCGTAACGCGGCACCATCAGATGATGCAAATGGACGTTTGCGATATAATTGACTTACGGCTGGCGAAGGGAGGTCGGCAGTCAATGGTGCCTCGAGCCCGAGTTTTAGACTGACCTCAACGACCAGGTGCACCACAGAATGTTGCTCCATTTCGGAAGCACGCAGAATAGAATAACCATATACGGTTATTGCACCAGCTTCTTCAATATGACATGCCGTAAGGAGAGTGCCTTGGATGGACGTCGTTTACAGTAAAGAAGGACGATTGGAATGTGATTACAATCCCCAAATTAGGATCTGTAGGCATGGTTGCCGCAGCTGACGAAGGAGAACGAAACAATGAAAAAGTACATACTCTTCGATCATGATGGTGTTCTGGTTGATACTGAATTCTGGTATTACAAAGCGGGAGAACGCGCTCTGGATGACATTGGATTTACCTTGGATAAAGATCAATACCTCCGCGACATGACCCAGTCATTGGGCACTTGGTCCCAAGCTAGGGCGGCAGGTATTGATGAACAGACCATCAGCAAGCAACGTGAGGTCCGCAACGTCTATTATCAGGAATATCTAAGAACAGAAGCCATAGAGATTGAAGGCGTAGTTGAAACTCTAGCGGAACTGTCAAAGTACGTCCACATGGCCATCGTGACGACTGCAAAACGTGCGGATTTTCAACTTATTCATGAAAAGCGCCAGATTAGACAATTCATGGAATTCGTCCTTGTTCGCGAAGACTACGAGCGCACCAAGCCGCACCCGGAACCATACCTGACCGGCCTAAAACGCTTCGGAGCTACCAAAGAAGAGACCCTGGTTGTAGAGGATTCAAACAGAGGGTTGAACTCAGCCGTGGCGGCTGGAATCGACTGTGCTATTGTCCATAACGACTTCACAAAAACACATGACTTCTCACAGGCCAGCTATCGAATCAAGACTCTGATTGAACTAAAGGACATTATCCTGAATGTAACTTGAGAGAGCATTCAGGGTTACACAAAAAGCAACGATTTAAATCGTTGCTTTTTGTGTTGAAACAACTTATAAATTTTCGGACCAATAATCCCATCATTATAATGGCTTTACATATGATAAGGAAAGGACAGGCCGATGATAATTCGACTGTCTTCACTGTTGTTGAATGGCTAAATAAGATATTTGGTTTAGTGGCATAGACAAAGTAAAGGTTGCCGGGTAACTGCGAACTTTTTTAAATCCTTGCACCAGAACCGTCTATATGACCCCGCTTATATTAATAATTTTCCCCGCGATAGTAGCGCTTCAGTTTTTCTTCCAAATGAACGAGCTGCGCTTCCTTCTCCTCAATATCTTTCAGCAGCTTTTGCTTTTGATTTTCAATCAGCTTGGTTCTCTCCGGCAGGGTTGAGGTTCCTTCGTTCACCTTATCATAATACTTTTTGATGTCCTCCACACTCATCCCGGTTTCGCGAAGACATTTAATAAAAACTAGCCAGCTCAGATCATCATCCGTATAAAGACGGTTATTCTGCTCGCTTCGGGCAGCAGGTTTCAACAGTCCCTTTCTTTCGTAAAAGCGGATCGCTCCAATATTGATCCCGACTTCCTTCGCCACTTCTCCAATCGTTAACATACTAACCCTCTTTTATTAAAAATTATTTGTTGACCTACACTAAGTGTAGCATAGTAACTTATAAATATCGTTAAAGAAAAATCAAATTAGGGAAAGAAGGATTCGCATGAAAAAGACAGCCTTTGTAACCGGAGCAAATAAAGGAATCGGAATTGAAATTGTTAAGCAGTTAAGTGAAGCAGGCTGGAAAGTCGTCCTTGGTGCACGCAGTGCCGAACGGGGTGAAGCAGCCGTTTCCGAGTTAACTTCCAAGGGGTTAGACGTAGAATTTGTACAAATCGACATAAGCGATTTGAAAACCATCGAACAGGCAGCCGATACGCTCAACAAGAATTATCCTGACCTGAAGCTTCTGATCAATAACGCTGGTATGCCTGGCGCTTTCTCCCGTTCTTTTACGGATACCAAAGAGGAAGAGGACAAGAGTTTTTGGCGTACAAGATTCCAGGTAAAATAACGATCAAGGGCATTATGGTAACGAATGTGGCAGATGAAATGACGGTATCAGATTAAGCGGAGCTGCAGTGCAAAATTTACTTTGTACAGCCTTAAAACTCTTCTAAAACCTTAGATTTGTCACCATGGACCTTTTCCAGGTGATCCTCTCCCCAATAGCATAATTGGTCAAGCGCGGGCTTTAATCCCCAGCCGTAGGAAGTTAACTCATACTCCACTTTAGGTGGGATCTCTTTATAAACCTTTCGTGCAATAATCTCATCCTTTTCCAGGCCTCTTAGTTGAGCGGTCAGCATTTTTTGCGTAATGCCGGGCATTAACCGTCGAAGCTCAGACGTCCGTTTCCGTCCTGTCATCAAATGATAGATGATTAAAGGCTTCCATTTCCCCCCCATTACTTCTAATGCCGCCTCCACACCAACTTTATACTTCTTTTGAACGCTATTTCCCCTCTTTTCAGTCATCACTGAACCCTCCGTTAAAAGGCTGTATTTTTGCTAGGAACATATCATTCGTTCATTCATTCCGTTGTTCAGGTAAGTTTCTAGGGCATCTATATCTAGGGCACTTCTATGTTCCTATGGCACCTGTAACATCCTATAGAACTTGAAAGTGCGTACTTCCGGATTATTTTAATACTGTTTATAATAGCATCAGCCATTGATAATGGCTACAAGTTGGTTGTTGAGAAAGGTAGTGAAGATACAAGTATGAGAGTATTAATCGTTGTTTCGCACCCGAGAGAGGATTCTCTGACCTTTAAGGTTGCCGATCGTTTCGTACAAGGTCTTGCCGAGGCCGGCCACGACTATCAGATATTGGATTTACACCGGATTGGCTTTGACCCTGTTTTAAAAGGAGTAGATGAACCTGATTTGTCAGCTGCAGTACAGTCCTTTTCTCCTGAGGTGGAATTGGAAATAAGGCGCATGAAGGAGCATGATGCCTTAGCATTTATTTTTCCAATTTGGTGGTGGCATTTGCCAGCCATGCTAAAAGGTTATATTGACCGTGTATGGAACAATGGGTTTGCATACGGTTCGAACCAGCTTCATCATCAGCATGTCTTGTGGATTGGTTTGGCAGGCGTTTCCAAAGAACAGATGAAAAAGCGTAACTATGATGAAATGATTACTCATTTGCTCAATGTGGGAATTGCAGATTATTGCGGTGTTTCCAATTCAAAGGTTAATTTTTTATACGAGACTTTGGATTCCAATCCCAAGCATTATGAGATGCTGCTTGACCAAGCTTATCACTTAGGTTTGAATTATGCCAAGGAACAGTAGCCTCACGGAAATGTAGGTATTGACTGGGAACGATAGTTAAATCTAGAATGGCTGCCGCGAGGCAGCCTTCGCTATGCTAAAGTGAGATTAGTTTAACAAGGAAGTTCATTTAAGAAATAAACAATACATAGTAAAATTGGTTAAAAGGATGTGGTTATATTGATAATTTCTTTAATTGTTGCGATGGATAAGAATAGAGTAATAGGCAAGGGCAACGACATTCCTTGGAGAATACCCAGTGATTGGGAACATGTTAAAAACACTACAAAAGGACATCCAATCATATTAGGTAGAAAAAACCTACAATCAATCGGAAGAGCTTTACCTAACAGAAGGAATATTATTTTGACTAGAGATAAGGACTTTAGCTTTGAGGGTTGTGAAATTACCCAATCAATCGAAGATGTATTTAAGTTGTGTGAAAATGAAGTAGAGATTTTTATTTTCGGTGGAGAACAGATTTATGATATGTTCTTGCCATATGTCGAGAAGATGTACGTTACAGAAATTCATCATGAGTTCGAAGGAGATACATTTTTCCCAATAGTTGATTTTGATGAATGGAAAGAAGTATCTGTTGAAAAAGGGATTAAAGATGAAAAAAATCCTTACAATTATTTTTTTCATGTATACGAGAGAAAAAACTTGTTGAACAAATCGAGTACCTATAGCTCAATAAACAACTAAGACGCGGCTGCTGGCATAGATCGGCAGCCGCATTGTGCTAAAGGGCAGTTTAACGCAACAATCACCTAATAAATTCCGTCTAAATCATGGAATAATTTTTGGATATAAAGGAGTGGGAAAGTGATTAAATTAAAGCAACTTCTACTTTTATGTGTCTGCAGTTTTGCATTTGGCGCTACTTGTTATGCTGCAGGCTCCAGGGGTGTGGAAAGCATCCAAGCGTACATAAATCATGACATTAAATTTAAGGTCGATGATGTTGAATGGGCGCCAAGAGATAGTGAGGGCGCAGCACTGTCTCCCATAATTCTTGATGGCACCTCTTATGTACCTGCAAAGGCAGTCGTTGAAGTAATGGGTGGAGAACTAAAGTGGGATGATAGAACGCAGACCATCTCCATAACTACGGATGGAAGTATTAGTGAAAAAGATCAAGCCATACTAGAAAAAATCAATGAAATCAAATCTAAACTAAAGTTAGGATTAACGAAAAACGAGGTAAGCGCATTATTTACAGAAAAGTTTGAGAGCGCACAAAATAGTGATTCGGAAAATGGAAGTGACTCCTATTGGAAATATGAATACTTGAAAGTACCTGATTATAATCGTGAAGACCATTTTCCCGATCATGCCGATCATGTTATTGATCAACAAGCTCTGCTTAACAAGAAAATTGGGGCTTATATATATATTGAATGGAGAGATAACAAGTTGCATATGTATTCGATATCTTATGTTAACCCTAAAGATAAACACGTTTACTTATACAGCTTGAGTCCTGATGGAAGCACGTCTGATGACAGAGTCACCTAATAAGAAGACTGCAATAACAATAAAAATACGACAAGAAGCTGCCGCGCGACGATGCCAGCAGCTTCTTTAAGCAATACGCTAGTAATCTGTAAAAAGCATAGTTGGAACCCCCTATGAGTAACTGATGGAACTTTATGACATAAGAAAGCGTCAAATTTAGCATGAGGATGAAAGGAGTGGATTGGGTTTGAGAATTGCACTTGCAGAAGCATTGGCATTGATAAAACACCACAGACAAGATTGGTATGAAAGGTATAATCGAATAAGTTAATAAAAGAGAAATTTTATTCAAATCTAGGGGGATATGCTATGGCTACATTTAAATGTGATTGTGGCAAAGTTCTAGCAAATTCAATTTGCCCGAACGACATACAACTTATTTTGTTTACAGACAGAGAATGGGAAAATATACGTGAAAAGGTAAGCAATGGTTTTGACATATATGATGCAGAGCCACAATATGATGCTTGGCGTTGTACAGAATGTGAAAGGATATATTTCTTCAAAGATAATAAATTAGTATTTCAGTATGCAATAGAAAAAGATTATAGAAAATCCTAATGGAGCAAGTTTATCAGGAGGTGTATTATGGTGAATCAGTTTAACATTGAAAACTGCAAAGATTTAGCAAACGTCTATCTCCATGATGCTGAAATAGATTTTGTATTGATTCAATACAAAGAACAAATTGTTCAAGTTAAACTGAGAACAGCCATACATGAAGAAATTCTGTCACGCCAATTAACAATGAGGTTTAGCAGTGTACATGACATTCACATCCCCATCAAAGAGCCATGGGGTGAGGGATTTTACATCAATACAGTTTATGCGGAAAGAGACAATGATTCTGCATTCAGAACTTGTCTCGAATTAAACTCAGGTGATGTTTTAGTGATAGTCGCTTAAGTGCTGGAGTTGACTGATTTATAGTTAATAAAACAAAAAAACGTTCCTTTCGTAAATGGTTGAGTGGTACCACCATTTTACCAAGAAACGGTTTCTTTTTGTTTTATAAATTGAAGAAATGGTGTCCTTCGGTCTTTGGGTCTTTTTCAATCGATAATAGTAGCCGCTGAAACGACAACTCGTTTGGCCTTCTTAGTATTCCTTGAAGCATCGCTCAATTTCCTCTTCCTCGCCGTGTTTACGTCGATCCATTCCTACTGTTGTTTAATACACACCTCATTATCTATTCTGTCAACATGATGCGGGCTTTATTGTGAGCTTCTTAATGAATAATCGACAGCACAACCCAATGCAGCAAACACGCGTCGTGCAGATTCATCAGCAGGCATAAAGAATTCGATTCGTGGATAAGCTTGTTCGGTCACCGCAAGGTGTAGTTGGTTATAGCGTATTGGCCTCAATTCAGTGGAAGAGGGTTGTCGTGCAAGAAAATATTTAGCTGTCTCCAAATCCTGCTCTGCAGTCAATGGTTCTCTATTCCAAAACTTGCGAATATCCACATACTTCTCCATCATGACATGAAGCCACTCATACCTAGAGTCTACAAATAAAGCTGGATGGTGTTTCTTGAAGGCCTGAATGCCGTAAATCGCATGGGACTCCCACCTAGCTCGTGATTGCTCATCATATGAAGAACGAGAGCGGATAGGCAACTCAGCATTAAAATGAAGATCGATTTTATTTATCTTATCGGCTGCAAACGAGGAATCATATAAGTCAAACAGTTCCCGAAAAGCGTCATTAGAATCGACAATATCCTGCATATCGGTTACGATCATCGCCGGATAAGGCAGTTGATGCATCATCGACCTAGCTTGATCGAGAACCCGTTCTAATTGCCGCTCGGCCAAATGCTGCGGAATCGGCACATATCCTGCGGATAGAAGAAGATCGTTCCGCTCTTCGCTTGTACATGCCAAATAATCAGCGATGTCCAACAATGTCTGACGTTCAGGCAATCGTCGAGAACGCCCCATCAACAAATTTTTGTAAGTTCCACAAACCTCATCATTGAGTTCCTGTTGGGTAAATCGCTTAATGGATTGGGAAGAAGCCCTTAAGTGGTCTTGCTGTCGCTGAATTCGAAGTAGTTCAATCATATTTAAGACACGCATTAATTCTGCGGCGTGATTCGATGCCGACATGATGCTTGCTCCTTTCAAAGAATCAGGTGTAGTTTAGCACTTGGAACATGTATTTGTTACGAGTATACTTCACAACATAACATAAACCAAGCAACAAAACAGGAGGGTATTATCCATGATTCGTGCCGTTATTGTCAATCCGCACAATAAGGAACCATTTACTATCCAAGAAGTCGAAGCACCAAAAGCACAACCTTGGGAGGCTATCGTACAGGTAAAAGCATTCTCGCTTAATCGCGGCGAGGTCAGCGAAGCGATTAGGCGTCAGGAGAACAGTAGGCCTGGCTGGGACTTTTCCGGTATTGTGCTGCAAGAAGCAATAAGCGGCATAGGGCCTAAGAAGGGAAGTCGCGTGGTCGGTTTATTGCTCACAGGAGCATGGGCAGAACAAATAGCGGTTTCTGCCGTCACTCTAGCTGAAATTCCCGACGAGATTACCTTTGAACAAGCCGCTTCATTGCCTGTCGCTGGTCTGTCGGCTTTAAACGCTCTACGCAAAGGGGGATTGCTGCTCGGCAAGCGAGTGCTGATAACAGGTTCAACCGGGGGAGTCGGATTATTCGCTCATCAATTGGCCGCCTTGTCAGGTGCTTACTCGATTGGCGTTGCCCGCTCCGAGTCAAAGGCGGAGCAAGTTAGAACTTTTGGGGCAAATGAAGTCCTTGTCGGGGATGATATGACAAAAGCCATTTCCGCTAATGGACCTTACGATTTTATCATTGATTCTGTAGGAGGCGATACGCTCGCCGCTCTCTTTCCTCAGTTAATCCCCCAAGGCATCTGCGTTTCACTGGGTCATTCCTCATCGGAAAACACAACTTTGAATATTCTCGGCTTGAGCGGAAGAACACTGTATAGCTTTTTTCTAGGTGAAGAAATCAACCGCCACGAGCCAGCGCCAGATCTTGCCATGCTTGCACGATTGGTTGCTAAAGGGAAATTACAAACCATAATCCAGGTGCAGAGGCCATGGGAGGAAATTGACGCAGTCGCACATCAATTGATAGATCGCCAATTTATGGGTAAAGCAGTACTTACGATCTAGAGATACTTGCCAATACAGAATGTCACGTATTTGCTACTCCGTTTTGATACTACTAACTCAACTTTCGCAGAGTCAAAATTGGCATGAACGCAGATATTGTACGGATTTGAGGGTGTTGGGATCCATGGCTTGACGTAAATAGAAAAACACCCCTTCGTTTGGTAAAGTGAGAGTGCGACCAATCACTACCACACAGAAGAGGTGTCTTCTCTATGATAGACCAAAAGCAATCTTTCGATCAACTACCAAACGAAATCAAACCAGCTTTTCAGGAACTGAAAGTGATGAAACATCTGCGTGACGCGGGTTTCAAGAAGAAATTCGGTTTTGCCTGCACCGATTTATTCCGTCTTGTGTTTGTATTGTTGTTTCACCAGAAGAACTGGTTTCGACTTCTGGAGAGCAACAAGAGCGAGCCATTTCCCGGTAAAGATGCCGTATACCGTTTCTTGAATCACAGCAGCTATGCCTGGCGACGATTTTTACTGTCGCTGAGCGGTGACACGATTGCGCGGATGGAAATGTTGACTTCGGTGAACCGAGACACCGCGTTCATCTTCGACGATTCCATGTTTGAGCGCAATCTCAGCAAAGCGGTGGAAATGCTGGCACGGTTCAAGGATCATGCGACCGGCGCGTTCTACAAAGGCTTCCGCATGCTGACCATGGGCTGGTCCGACGGCCATTCCTTTGTCCCTGTGGACTTTGCGTTGCTGAGCTCCTCAAAGTCCGCCATCAACGGCATGTCGGACGGCATCGACAAACGCAGTCACGGATACAAGCGTCGGCAAGAAGCGCTGGGCTCGGCTCCGCAGGTGATCGCGGACATGTTGGATCGTGCGATAAAAGCCGGCCTTTCGGCCTCGTACGTCCTGATGGACAGCTGGTTCACGCATGCGCCGCTGATTGCAGAAGGGCTTCGGCACAAGTTGCATGTCATCGGCATGGTGAAAAACGATAACAAACGCTATCTCGTGAACGGAAAGCGGCTCAGCCTTAAGGAACTGTTACGCAATTGCGCCGCGTGTTGAGGAAAAGAACCGCAACATTCTTCGTCTGATCCGGACACAGCTCGCTCCGGGAATCTCGGTGACGATCTTGTTTGTTCGTCATCGTTCCAAGAAAAACGAATGGCTGGCTATTCTCTCGACCGACCTGAGTTTGGCCGCTCAGGACATCATCCGAATCTACCGCATGCGCTGGGACATCGAGGTATTCTTTAAATGTGCAAAGTCGCTGCTTCATCTGCAAAAAGAGTTTCAAGGCCGCTCATATGACTTGCTCGTCAGCCACACTAGTGTTCTCGCGCTATATTCTGCTCGCCTGGCAACACCGACAAAGCACAGATTCGCGCACGTTGGGTGGTTTGTTTTATTTACTGTGCGACGAAGTGGGCACACTCGACTGGGCGGTCGCGCTGCAACAACTTCTCGGGCTAATTCAAGAAGTCGCCTCGAAGAGGCTATTTTGATACGGAGTGGCAATACGACATTGAACCAAACGGAAATGAGGGCTAATTAACCTGTTCATTAGGCTATCGAAGAACGTTAGTGAAACGAACCAGGGAGCAGTTTGCTCAGCGGTAGCTGCTCTATTTTTCAATAAGCTAAACGGCAGGATAGTTCGATCACTTCGCGAATAATTTAAGGATATTTGCAAAGTTTGTAAATACACGTTCTGTGAGATCTTAAAATATATTGAAAAGGAAGAAAAATGATGAATCGCACCTATATTGTAAATCAGCTATCAGAAAGGCATTTTCAAGATTTAATGAACTTATACAATGAAGCGTCATGGACAAAAACAAGAACGAGTGATCAAGTTCGAGAGATGATTAATAACTCGTATATATTTGGTTTATGTGATTCTGAATCAGATCAATTAATAGGATTTACGAGAGTTTTGACAGACTACGTTTTCCGAGCAACGATATATGATGTTATCGTTTTGAAACAATTCCAAGGCGAAGGATTTGGAAGGTTGCTAATCGAAGCGGTCGTTAATAGTACATTAATAAAGGGTATCGAACGCGTTGATTTATTTTGCGCAGATAATAAAGTGATGTTCTACGAAAAATGGGGGTTTAAACAAGTTCCAATAACCACCAATTACATGAGCTTAATTAAATGAGTTCAAAGGATTAATATGAATTGCACAAAGGAAATGATTCATTCTAATGAATGAAGCTTTCACTCTTACAAACTGGTTGGCTGTGCGATTGAGCAGTTTATATCATATTATTCAACTAATTGGCAAGGCAATTTAGAATACATCTATAACCATAGCAATTTCATCACAATTGGAATATTTTGAACAGTGCAAGCAATCTCTCCAAATCTTAGGCATAGGCAAACTACTCTTCTCAATACTTTTAAATCCACATTTATTGAAAAACTCTACTTGATAGGTTAAAGATAGAAGTGTTTTAACGCCTAACTTTTTTGTTTCATCGACGACTACTTTAACAAGTTCTGACCCGATTCCCATCCCAAAATGATTTGAAGAAACAGTTAGTGATCGTACTTCTGCAAGTTCCTTATCTAAAATATGCAGACTGACTGTTCCAATAACTTCCCCATTAGACTCTGCAATATAAAAGCATTGAAGGTTTTCATAAATTGAGTTTAGTGTTCTATGTAGTAGTTTTCCTTCATCAGCGTATTTGTTAATAAGGTTATACATAAGATTTGTATCAGACATGGTCGCCCTTCTAATTTGATACATATTAACGCCTCCTATAAGAACGTGGCGGCTAGAGTTTTAGTTCTTGGTGTTGATGTAATTCTGGATTTCGGATGCTGGGTTCAAAGTCAACGAGACGAGTTTCGGTCCAGAGCCAAGAACCTAGGGGCTGGCTTTAAAATTCATTTTGCTGATGTGCCTGAAGAAGTGTTATTTGAACGTCTAAAAGCTAGAAATGATATGCATAAAGAAGGAACTTTTTTCATACCTGAAGCAAAGCTTAAAGAATGGATAAAGATTTTTGAACCACCTTCATCACAAGAACTTGATTCCTAGGACGATTGAACGGATACGATAGCTGAACAAAACTATCAACTAGGCTGCTACAGATAAGCGCAAAAGAAATGTTGTGGGAGTTTACCCAACTGAAAAAAGTGAAGTATTGTATATTAAATATATCGACCTATTATAAAGACAAGAATTACAAGCACACATCACAAAGATGATTATTCATACCTATAATTACATTCTGAAATCATTAAAAAGGTATATTGGTATCACGCAAGACGAGATTGAGCATTCGCTGGAAAAGTTAAAATTGTAAGTAAAAAGGGAGTTGCCGCGGCAGCTCCTTTAAATGTCTTTGTATAAAAACGATGTAAATCTAAAGGGAAAATTTTAATATTTAAAATAGTGAGAATAATGTCGTTCAGTTTAATTTTGGCCAGTACTTAGAAATAAGAAAGTACAGCTTTATCCCGCTTTTTAAAATTCTAACTAAGAATTCCTGCATACGAAACATCTGGATAGAGTAATAGGAATGCAAAGGTAAGATAAGTAGAAGTCTTTCACAAAGCAACAAGTTTAGAATGTCTAACCAAAGTGTTAAAGATGTCTCATTGTTGAGAAATCAGCGTGAATATATAATGAAAACGCTATCGATTAAGCAAAAATTGATGTTTACGGCATTGCCAACTATACCACATTTCACCACCATGTGCAGGATGTTACATGAAACTTATATGCCACTATCGATGCTGAGTTTTTGAATAAAGACGCTGGGATCAACTAAAGGTTAAGAGTGGGGTTAATTAAAATGATCAACAAATTTACCGTAAGTAGAGACGATAGTATTTATGAAGCATGGCCGGATCTTGTGCTGACAGAAAGCGACAGGCTGATCTGCGTATTCTCCGAGTGCACTCACCACAAGGATCGTTCCTACACCCGTATCGTGATGTGTGAAAGTACGGATCGGGGCAGGACATGGGGTGGAAAAGAACCATTAACTGACGGAACTAACGGTCTGCCTTACTGGAATTTGTTATTCATGTAATCGTAGATATCCCTCTCAACAACCTCTTTTATATATTTCACAAGCGAACCGATAGATGCGAGTCACATTTCCTAAGGTTTATTTCCTATGCTCGGAGGTGATCTGAATCGACACCTTTTATATATTGCAAGTGACAATACTTGTTATGGAAGCTGTATTCATGCGCTTCTGACGCATAGATCAAGAATTGTCCGTTATCGCCTTAAGGTGGATGCCGTATACTGAATGTACCTGATAGATTCATCCAGAGGAGGACTTTATGGCGAACCGGATTCAATCATGGACCCGTTATTTGTTTTTTGGAAAAGCGGGCCGCAGCGGAAAATATATGCACCGTTTTGTATGGATCGGCTGTTTGGCTGTCTGTATTCCGATCGGGTTAGCGGGCATGATCTACTATAACCTGTCGATGGAGCGCATGAAAAGTGAAATTATGGATGAGAGCAAATCCTCTCTTGTGCTGCTCAAGGACAGAGCGGAACGCATCCTGCAAAGCATTGAAAAGGAATCCTTGCAGCTGGCAGCAGACCCGGCCATTTATGATCTATTCACGAATCGGGTAACCGATAATCCGTTAGTCTGGCACCATGAGCTGCTAACGAAAATTACACTGGCGAAGAACGCTACCGACTTTATTAACGAAATTTATTTTTATAATGACATTGACCATATTGTTGTGTCCAATACGTACGGAACGATTGATATAGATAACTATAAATTTAAGGAGGATATTAAACTGCTCATGAAGCAGGAGGCGATCTCCAGTTGGAGCTACCTGCCGTCCAGCCAAAGAGAAGGTTACCTGACCTTTGCCAGACGACTTCCAGTAATAGGTAAGTCCCCTTCAAAGGGAATCATAGCTTTTCAGATTGAAACGGAGGTGGTCAGCAAGTTTTTGCAGGCAGATACGACGATTATGTCCCAAGGGCAGGAATTGGTTTTCGTCAATTATCCGGACCCGAAGCTTACGGGCAAGCATACGTTCATGAATGCAGACAAGCTCTCAAGCCTGCCGGCTCTGCACAAGATCAGCGAATCGGATAGCACGATCGACAGCTTTTATGATGATGGCCTGAATGGAAAGCGTGTACATTATTCGTATGTGAAAAGTGTATTCGGCCGCACCTATGTGGCAATTGTGCCTGAGGAGAGCATTACCGAAAGACTGATATGGATTCGTTCCTTTACGATGCTGACCGTTTTGTTTCTGATTGCTCTGGCTGTGGTGATTACGTATTTCAGTACGAAGCGGGCTTACAGTCCTATTGAGCAATTAATCAAGCACAGCAAAGCGGTCGGTGCAGGCAAGGTTCAAAGCAAGGACAACGAGCTGGACTACATCCGCGAATGTATCGACTATTTAAGTAAGGAAACGCAGTACCTCGGCAGTTATATGGAGAAGATTCAACCAACCTTGCGGGAGCGTTGCCTGCAGCAGCTGCTAGATGGGGATTACATCCGCAGTGAATCGTTAATTCAGGATTGCGACACCTACGGGCTAACCGTCAATTCCTATTATGTGGTGATGGTGGTTGAGGTGGAAAATGTATATAAGGAACGGCGGTTTTTGCCGGGAGACAAGCCCATTGTAGCGTTTGCCGTGACCAACGTCATGCAGGAGCTGATGGGAAAAAGTCCTCATTTGAATGGATATGTTTTTCCTTATCAAGGTAAAGGGATTGCCCTGATGCAGTGGAAAAATGAAATAGAGCAGATGAAGCTGCATCATAGAGTGATTGAATTTGCCAATTCGGTTCGTGAATCGTTAAAAAACTATTTGTCATTTGATGCTTCTATCGGGATAGGCAGATGCTACTCGCATATTGCCGATGTTCCGGTTTCATATAAGGAAGCGGAGCTGGCTCTGCAGTACCGGATTTATCACGATTCCGACTCCATCCTGCATATTGAGGATCTGGAAAATTCCAAAACCGGTTCCGCTTTCAGATATCCGCGTGAGCTGGAAGGTGCGATTATCGAATCTTTGACCAAAGGAGAGGTTGAGGAAGCGGAGAAGTCACTTACCGGATTTTCGAAAGCGCTTAACATTTCACAATCGTATAACTTTATTCATCAGAGCTATTACGTACTGGTTTCGGCGATTATTACCTCCCTGGAGAAGCAAGAGGGCAGCATACTCGATATTCTTGAGCACAACCTGTTTGGCCAGCTGGAAAGCAAGCATACCTCAAGGGAAATTACAGATTGGTTTGTAGAGGTGCTGTTTCCACTTTACAAAAAACTGACAGAGGATTACTACAACAATGTAGGACAATCCGTGATCCGGCAGGTATGTAAATATATTCGTGAGCATTGTACAGAGGATATTTCTCTGGTGCTTTGCGCGGAACGGATGGGTATCAGCCATTCTTACCTGAGCCGATTGTTCAAGAAGGAGATGGGTATCAACTTTTTGGAGTTTGTCGTGGAATGCAGAGTTGAAGAAACCAAACGGCTGCTGCTGGAGACGGATCAAAGCATCAGTGAAATTGCGGCGATCATCGGATATTCGGAACGCAATCTGACCCGCGTATTTCAAAGGCTGACACGGATGACTCCAGGTGTGTACAGAACGGAAAATCGCAATGGATAAGGAAACAGACATTTGGCAGGCCAAAGAGACAATTATTGACCTGAGGTAGCAAAATCCCAATCAGGAAAAGATTTGTCTCTTACCTGTTCGCCAATTTGCAACTATGCTATGGAAAGAAAGCGCTACCAGCCATCAGGCTTTCCAAGGGTTGGTCGTAAAGGTTAGTCCGTGAAGCATCATGAAACAACGTGAGGCATCTGGAACTACAAACTTTTAGGAGGGTTAACATGAAAAGATCATTTCGTAAACAAGTCAGCTGGGCAGTAGCTCCTGTCCTATCTATCAGCTTATTGGCTGGCTGCACCGGCGGCGCTCCTGCTGCGACAGGAACAGGTACGAGTACAAATACGGCAAAGGAGAATAAACCTGCCGCAGCCGAACCTGTAAAAATTCAATTTCTTGTACCATCGTTTGCCGAGGTTCCGAATATGGCCGACCAATATTGGACGGAGTTCCAAAAAAGGTCAAACAGCAAGCTCGATATCGAGTGGATTCCATCCGGTGACTATGATACCAAATTCGACCTGGTGCTGGCTTCAGGCAATCTTCCCGAGGTTATTGTGTCCCAATCGGCGACCCGTCCAACTTTGCTGAATGCGATCAATCAAGGCGCATTTTGGGATTTGACGCCTCTGCTCGGCGATTTCAGCCAATACCCGAACCTCAAGAAAAATGCCGATCCGAACGTCTGGAACTACATGAAGGTGAATGGCAAAATATACGGCGTAGCCCGTAACCGTCCGAATATCGATCCCGGTATCAAGATGCGTAAGGACTGGCTGGACAAATTAAATCTGCCGATTCCACAAACGCTTGATGAATACACGGCAGCCTTGAAAAAAATCGTTGAAAGTGATCTCGATGGCAATGGCAAGAAGGATACGATTGGTATTCTCGGTCATGGCTTCCTGGTCGCAGATGGAGATCCCTCCTACTTGGCAGCTTTCGGCGGACTTGATCCGATTTTTGATAAAGATGGCGGTTTGATCAAGGAAACGCTGACTCCCAACTATACGCAGATGATCGACTGGTTCCGCAAGCAGTACGCTGACGGGATTATGGCGAAGGAATTTTCCACAATCAAGAAAACACAGGCTGAAGAAATGTTTGCGACCGGACGTGCGGCTTCTTATACCCGTAATATCTGGCGCGATTTCTCTTGGGAGCAGGACATCAAGAAAGTCCAACCGGAGGCGAATGTTATCACCTTGCCGCCAATGAAAGGGCCGGGCGGAGTGAGCGTCGCCTTGGTGCCGCCGTTCTTCGGAGCTTTCTATATCTCGAAGAAGGTACCTGAAGCTAAGGTGAAGCAAATTCTGGAGTACTTCAACACGACTACGACTAAAGAATTCACCGATTTCAACTATTTCGGTATTGAGGGTGTGCATCACAAGTTGGTGGATGGACAGCCTCAGCTTACCGATCTGGGAGTCAAGGAAGTCACAACGAATGCAAACCAGCCGTTCCCTATGGCATTCAACAACATTATGAAGGTGTTCAATGCGTCTGCTCCTAAAGCTTACAATGACGCCAAAATCAAGGATACCGAAGTCTTTGCCAAGGTAGGTAAAATGAACTTATTCAACGTTGTTTACTCGGATACGTGGACAACAACATGGCCGAAATATGAAAAAGAGTGGCAGTCGATGGTTATTAAAGCGATCGTTGGACAAATTTCGATGGATGAATACAAGAGTTATGTAGACAAATTGAATACGAATGCGGATATTAAAAAATCGTATCAAGAGTTTGCCGCCAAATACAAAGAGTTTTTTGGAAAATAATTAACGGCAGCGAGCAATTGGGATTTTTGATAGACGATGCAGGAACGGGACATAGGTAGGGTAGTGCATTCCCGAAGTGTGAACCGTTCCTTTTACTTTCTTGGGAAGCTGATAAAGATGTGTTGCGCGATTGTGAATTTCTCCCATAATACATGCAGGAGGGGAACCATGACAGGATTAAGCAAGCTGCCTCAATTGCCTTACGGCGCCGTTTATTTTCGCAAATCCAACCCGCCAAGGGAAGATTGGGAACGTGATTATGCCGTAGCCCAGGAGGACGGAATGAATATGAACCGTCACTGGTTTATGTGGGGAGCCATCGAAGTAGAGAAGGGCGTATACGACTGGGAAGATTATGACCGGCATATGGATCTGGCTGCCGAGCATGGAATCAAGACGATTATTGCAGAGATGATTACATCGGTACCGGAATGGGCCGCTTATGAATATGCATATGCTGCCTATGTGAAGGCGGACGGCACCCCGCTTCGCACACAAATGGGCGTTAGCAGCTCAAGCGGCGGCTTCGGCGAAGGCTCGCAGGGCGTGCTTTCCCTGGATTGTCCCGAAGTCAGGGAGCTGGCTGGCAAGTTTCTGACAGCACTGGCGCTTCGTTATAAGGATCATCCCGCGATGGCGGGTTATGACGTATGGAACGAATGCAATTATTCACCGCAGGTGTGTCACGGTTCTTATACAAAGGCGAAGTTCCACGAATGGCTGCAAAATAAATACGGAAGCCTGCAGGCGCTGAACAAGGCCTGGCACCGGTACAGCTATTCCGCATGGGAGCAGGTAGAGACGCCCAAGCAGCTGGGACCGTATCCGGAATGCATCGATTGGCTGCATTTTACCAAGCACAATTTCTATGAGCATATGCAGTGGCGGGTCGATCTGATCCGCAGCGTGGATGATAAGAATCTGATCACCGCCCATGGGATAGCGGGGAGCATTAACGTTATGGCGTCTATGGGGGCCGATGATTGGCTCGCTGCCTCCAAGGTCGATTTGTACGGCTTCACCTGGGTCGCCTCGCGCAAGGGCAATGAGCCGTGGAAGCAATGGCATGCTGTCGATCTGACACGCGCAGCCTCGCGCGGTAAAACCTTCTGGCATGCCGAGACGCAGGGTGGTCCATTGTGGCTTCAGCCGCAGGTTATCGGACGGGCGAAGGATGACGGGCGGGTCACCGAGCCGGAGGATATCCGCATCTGGCAGATGATTACCCTGGCCGGAGGCGCGCGAGGCGTGCTTTTTCCACGCTGGCGTCCTTTGCTGGACGGCCCTTTGTTTGGCGCGTTTGGCCCTTATGCGATGGACGGCTCACGGACACCGCGTTCCGATATGGCCAGCACAATAACCAAGTGGGCTAATGCCCCTGAGCAGCGTGAGCTGCTCGAATCCGCTCCCGTACAGGGGGAAATCGGTATTCTGGTTGTACCCGATACGCAGGTTTTCGACTATTTGTTAAACCGTGAAGGCAAGAACGCTTTTTATGAGCAGGCGATGTGGGGAGCATATCAGGGATTTTTTGATCAGGGGATTCAAGCGGATTGGGTGCATATCGAGGATATTGCCAATTACCGTGTGCTCTACTGGCCTTATCCCGTGATGATTGGGAGTCATGAAGCGGAGGCGCTGCAGCAGTGGGTGGCTGATGGCGGTACGCTGATCAGTGAAGGATGTCCAGCCTACTTTGGAGATCGTGGCAAGGTCGGGACGCTGCAGCCTAACCATGGACTGGATCAGGTCTTCGGAGCCGTGGAGGACAATGTGGAATTTATGCCCGATATCTCGGATACTGTTTCTTTTGAGCTTGGCGGCGTTCAGGTGCGAGGCAGCATTTACAATCAATCGTACAGGTCAGCCGGAGGTCAGGTGATCGGACAATATTCGGATGGCTCTGCCGCTGTCGTCGAGCATGTTTATCGCAAAGGGAAAACGATGCTTGTCGGCTCCTTTCCATCAGCAGCCTACTATCATACGCACGATGAGGGCAATTTGCAGTACTTTTCCAAGGTCCTGGAATGGGCCGAGATACAGCCTCATGTAACACGATCCAATGCGAAGCTGCAGGTACGATTGTCGCGGGGAACCGGCGATTCGTTGTATATCTGGGCTGTAAACCCGCATAGGGAAGCACAAAACGTCGAGCTTGAGCTATCCGAAGCCTGGGGAGTCTGTAACGCGGAGCATGTATACTGGGGAACCGAAGAGTGGTCACAGCAGGGCACCAGACTGAAGCTGACGATACCCGGACGCGATGCATGGGTTGCCCGTTTAAAAGCAGCGGATAAAGCTTAACAAGAGTTTCCAAAGAAATGGAAATTGGCTTAAGGAGGATTCATATGAAAATTAAAAGCATCGAAACCTTTAGTACAAGAAATATCAGTATCGTAAGGGTGAAAACCAATGATGGCTTCGAGGGTTATGGTCAGCTGGCGACATACCACGCCAATATATCGGCAATGGTGCTGCACCAGCAGATAGCTCCCTACGCATTGGGGGCTGATGCCGAACGGATTGCCGATTTGGTTGACAAGGCTGTGGAGGGGGAGCACAAATTTCCCGGGTCTTATGTCTGCAGAGCTGTTGGCGGCTTGGACACGGCATTATGGGATCTTCACGGCAAGCGCGCCGGTCTTAGCGTCTGCGAGCTGCTGGGCGGGAAGCCGCGTGCTGTCGATGTGTACGGCTCCAGTATGCGACGCAACATTTCACCATCCGACGAAGCGGAGCGGCTGCAAAGGCTGCAAGCGGAGCAGGGCTTTCGTGCTTTTAAAATAAGAATTGGCAACAATTTTGGACGCGATATCGATGTATACCCGGGCAGAACAGAGCAGGTGGTAGCTGCTGTACGCAAGGCTATCGGTGACGATACGTCATTGTATGTCGATGCGAACAGCGGGTTTACGCCTCGCCGTGCCATTGAGGTCGGAAGGATGCTGGAGCAGCAGGGGGTATGCCATTATGAGGAGCCTTGTCCTTATCCAGAGCTGGAATGGACGAAGCAGGTGACCGATGCGCTCGACGTAGCAGTGACGGGCGGGGAACAGGATACGGATATGGCTCATTGGAAAAGAATGATTTCGATGCATGCGGTTGATATCGTTCAACCCGATATTTGCTACATAGGCGGCTTAAGCAGGGCGTTGGAAGTAGCCAAAATGGCCCAGTACGCGGGAATGACCTGCACGCCGCATGCGGCTAATCACTCGATGGTGACGGTGTTCACGATGCACATGGTTGCTGCAATTCCAAATGCAGGCACCTTTATGGAATATTCGATTGAGTCGGACTCATGGACAGAATCTCTATTCACTTCAAAGCTGCAGGTATCCAATGGACAGGTGCAGGTACCGGATGGTCCGGGATGGGGCGTTACGATTAACCCCGAATGGCTGGCGAAGGCTGATTACCAGATTTCACAAATCTAAAATTTGATCATAAAGGAGATTTTTCACTAATGACGCAAATAAACGGAGTATCCGTAACGATAACATATGACGCTTCCGATTCCTTGACAACCCATGATTCGGTAAGCTGGGCGATTACCCAACTGCAAACGGTGTTAACCCGTCAGGGCTTGCAGGTGAGCCATGCAGGCGATACAAGCCTGAAACCAACCGTCGATACGGCTGCCGATTTCGAGGTTATACCGGAAAGCATTCATATTCAGGTATCGGGAGCGGATTCAGTCGTGTCCAAGCAGCTGCTAAGAGCACACAGTATCGAAGCTCCGGAAGCTGCGGAATCCTTTAGTATCATTAATAATCAAACAGCCGAAGGAACTACCATTACGGTAATCGGTGTGGACGCAAATGGTCTCGTCTATGGACTGCTTGAGCTGGCTGACCGTGCTGCTTATAGCGAAGAGCCGGCGGCCGCGCTTCAAGCTGTCGAAACCTATTCCGATAAGCCTCATAACAAGGTGAGAAGTATTAACCGTTTATTCGTAAGTGAGGTTGAGGATAAGCCATGGTTCTATGACCTGGCGTTCTGGGATGAATATTTGACCGAGCTGGCAGGCCAACGTTTTAACCGGCTCCATTTGGCATTAGGAATGGGCTACGATTACGGGCATAATCCGAATGTAACGGACAATTACTTTTGCTTTGCCTATCCATATTTGCTGGATGTGCCAGGCTACGAGGTTCGTGCGGCAGAGCTGGCTGATGGAGAAATGGAGCGCAATTTGGAGACGCTGCAGTATATCGGCAGGGAAGCCAAGCGAAGGGGTATCCATTTTCAGCTGGGGATCTGGACACATGCCTTTGTGCAGGAGGATAGTCCAAACTCTGATTACACCATTACAGGTATCGACGAATCCAACCATGCCGCTTATTGCCGTGATGCGCTGAAGCTGCTGCTGGAAACGTGCCCGGAAATCGACGGCGTGACGATTCGTACCCATTACGAGGGAGGCATTCCTGAACCGGCCCATCTGTTCTGGGAGGTCGTTATGAGCGGCGTTAAGGCTTGCGGACGACCTGTCGAAATCGATATGCACACCAAAGGTGTAGATGATCAGATGCTGCAGCTGTTCCTTGATACCGGCATGCCGGTGGTGCTGTCTCCGAAGTTTTGGGCGGAGCATATGGGCCTGCCTTATCACCAGGCTGGAATTCGTCCCTGGGAGCTTCCGGTGGCGAGCACGGATCGTCCTGACCTGATGTCCATTACGGCGACCTACCGTAGATTTACCCGCTATGGCTATGGCGACTATTTAAAAGAAGGCCGTTCATACGGTGTGCTCCACCGCATATGGCCAGGCACGCAAAGAGTACTGCTGTGGGCCGATCCGGCGATGGCAGCCGGCTACAGCCGTCGCGGCAGCTTCTGCGGCAGCATTGGCGTCGAGCTGTGCGAGCCGCTTGCCTTCAAAGGACGCAAGGGCAGCGGCAAGGAAGGCGGGCGTGAGCCTTATCTGGACAGCACCCTTCAGTTAGATGGACAGGAATGGAAAAAATATTTGTATTATTACCGTCTGTGGGGACGCTTGCTGTACAACCCGGATACAGAGCCAGAGGTGTGGCAGCGATACCTTCGCCAGCAGTTTCACTCAGCAGCGGCTGATTGCGAACAGGCGCTAGCTTATGCCGGACGTATCCTGCCGCTAATAACGACTGCACATCTGCCTTCAGCAGCTAACAATGTCTATTGGCCTGAAATTTATACGGACCAGACGATTGTCAGTACAGGGGAACCGTCGCCCTATGACTTTGATACACCCGCACCGAAAACCTTTGGTTCGGTAAGTCCATTGGACTCGGCTTTATTTTACCGGGTCGATGACTTTGTTGACGATTGCCTGCGCAATCAACGCAGCGGCAAGATGACACCACTCGAGGTTGCGGACCGGTTGTCCGATATGGCTGTATCGGCAGAGAAGCATCTTAGCACTGCGCAATCGCTGGTGGGAGATTCGACGGAAGCAACATATCGCAGGCTGGCTATCGATGTGGCTGCACAAGCGGGACTTGGGCATTTCTTTGCACACAAGCTGCGTGCTGCGGTTGCCTACTCCTGGCACGAACGGACGGGCAGCATGGAACGTCTGGAGGAAGCACTCAGCAGCTATCGGTCAGCGAGGACGGCCTGGGAGCAGGTAGTTGAAACAACGAAGGATGTTTATCAGCCTGATCAGGTATACGGACACGTACAGATCATGCGTGGCAGCTGGGCGGACCGTCTGGAAGGCATCGATGCGAATATCGCCGTGATGGAGCAGGTGCACGCGAAGCTGCTCAGCGGTGTTGAAGCAGCGGCAGATGCAGAAACGGGAACAGACACGGCGGCATCAGCAGCTCCGTCCGCGGAAGCGTTCATCCCGCAAGCTGCATCCATTCAGGAGTTTATCCCCGCAGCGGTGACCGTAGGTCATTACCCTGACGCGCTAGCTTATGCGGATATTTTCCCCACAGCCGTGGTTGATTCAGCTAAGTTACGTCCAGCCTGCGAGCATGTGTCCCCTGTGCATTATCGCAAGGGTGCTCCGGTGGAGCTTGGTGTCAAGCTCTTGGGGTCGGTAGAGGGTGTGAAGGTGACCTTGTTGTACCGTCATGTCAATCAAGCTGAGGCTTATGAGACTGTAGCTATGTCTGGGAAAGATGGTTTGCTTACAGCTACAATTCCGGCTGCATATACCGATTCCGTGTACCCGTTAGTTTATTATTTTGAGCTTCAAGATGAGCGGAGTCACGCTTGGCTTGTACCCGGGTTTGACGCTGACTTATCCAACCAGCCGTATTATGAGCTTACGCAGATGGCCTAAGCAGGTATCAGCATGAGCTGTTGCCGTTTGATATTCCCCAAATGAAGAGAGGTGTTGCATATGCAGGAGCCTAATGCATTGGCCAACATGAAACTTACAAAAAGACGGCAGGTAACCGGATTCTGGCCACGGCTCGGAATTCGGATGCTGCAATACAAATATATGTATTTGCTCGCACTGCCGGGTGTCCTGTATTTTATTTTATTCAAATTTGTGCCGATGTGGGGTTTGCTGATTGCCTTCAAGGATTATAATCCGTTCAGCGGATTTTGGGGCAGCCCGTGGGTTGGCGGCAAGCATTTTGAATCGCTGTTCTCAGATAACAATTTTTATATTATGCTGCGCAACACGTTTTCGATTAACCTGATCGGACTGGTGTTCATGTTCCCGCTGCCGATCCTCCTGGCGCTTATGCTGAATGAGGTTAGACACGAAGCCTTCAAGCGGTTTAATCAGTCTATCGTATATTTGCCCCACTTCCTGTCCTGGGTTGTGGTGGCAAGTATGACCTTCTTTATTTTGTCTACCGATGTAGGGATTGTGAACAAGCTGATTACCGGATCAGGTCGCGAAAGTGTGGCCTTTCTAACGAACCCGAACTATTTTTGGGGGATGATCACCGCACAAAATATGTGGAAGGAAGCAGGCTGGGGTACGATCATCTTCCTCGCAGCCATGGCCGGCGTCGATCCGCAGCGGTATGAAGCAGCTGTTGTGGACGGTGCCTCACGCTGGCGCCAAATCTGGCATGTGACCCTGCCGGCGATTCGTCCGACCATTATCATTTTGCTGATTTTAAGACTGGGTCATATGGTGGATATCGGCTTTGAGCAGGTGCTGCTGATGCAAAATCCATTGGTGCTGTCCGTTTCCGAGGTATTCGATACGTATGCATATACTCACGGAATCTTGAAGGGACAGATCAGTGCAGGGGTAACGGTAGGCATGTTCAAGGGCTTCGTCGGCCTTGTACTTGTCATGGTATCCAATTATGTTGTCAAAAAACTCGGCCACGAAGGCATTTATTGAGGGGAGGATACCTGCTATGAGCTTTGTTGCCAGTAAAAAGCTGACGTCGTTCGATTGGGTGAACTACACCCTGCTCGGGATCATCTCGGCGGTGTGCGTGTTTCCGTTTCTGTATGTGTTCAGTGTTTCCTTTACAGATCCGAAGGTGTACGTGCCGCTGCAATTTTATATTTTTCCGGAAAAATGGTCACTGATCTCTTATAAATACATTTTGTCGACCAACAGCTTTCTGAACTCGTTAAAAAGTACAACGTTTATAACCGTGGTCGGGACGGTGCTTAATGTCGTGGTATCGTTCTCGCTTGCATATGCGTTAACCAAAAAAGGCATGCCCGGGCGAGGAATCATGCTGAGCGCCGTCATTTTCACGCTTGTTTTTAATGCGGGGATCGTACCGAGCTACATTTTGATTAAGGAATTGGGGCTGCTCAATTCGTACTGGTCATTGATCTGGTCGGGCTTAACCAGTGCCTGGAGTCTGATTGTGATCAAAAGCTTTCTCGAATCGCTGCCCTCCGAGCTCGAGGACTCGGCCAGAATCGACGGCTGCACGGATTTGGGGGTATTTTTAAGGATTGTCATTCCGCTTTCCATGCCTGCGATTGCCGCGTTTACGCTGTTCTTTGCAGTCGCCCACTGGAACACTTACTTTAATGCATTGATTTATATTTCCGATTCCAAAAAATGGACGCTGCAGGTACTCGTCAAAACACTGGTGATCGATTCCGATTCCAATGGGGTCGGTCAGGCGGGGGCTGGCGGCGATGACAGGACACTGCCGCAGGAAACGATTCGGATGGCTGCGATCATGCTGTCGATGGCGCCGATTCTGGTCATCTATCCTTTTTTGCAAAAGCATTTTGCCAAAGGGGTCATGCTCGGTTCGGTTAAGGGATAACAAATCAGGAAGCTCGATCTACATCGGGCTTCTTCAGCATGGAAGGACAGACTGAAATTGAAGGTTGGGCGGACATTCAGAGGAAGCACATTTAAGTGATGTCAATAGGATGTGAAGGAGATGTTGATGGATGAAGCAGGGAAAAGACGACAAGTTAACGGTAAATGTGGTTCGTGACACATCGGATGTATTAGCGGTGAGCGAACCGGTGAACTGGGCAGTTGCCCGGTTGGCAAACGTGCTGGAGCAGCAAGCCATAGAGCTTACGGAAACAGCCCTAGACGGTCAGGGCAAGGTAACCCGAAACGCCACAGCAGACACGCTTCGAATAACGATTGCAGGAAATTCCGAAGGCTCGGCCGTTGCCGAGTCGTTCCTGATCCGTCAGGAGGCTGCCGAAGCCGAAGGCTCAACAAGCCTGCTGCACATTACTGGTGCCGATGAACGCGGCTTGGTCTATGCGATATTGGAGCTGGCCGACCGTGTCCGCTGCAGTGAAGCGCCGCTTGCGGATCTGATCGAAATCGATTCCTACTCGGGTGAGCCTGCCAACGAGATTCGCAGCATCAGCCGATCCTTCTGCAGTGAAATTGAAGATAAGTCGTGGTTCTATGATCAGGCCTTCTGGCTGGAATATTTGACGGAGCTGGCTACCCATCGATTCAATCGATTTCACCTTACACTCGGGATTTCGTATGATTATGGTCATGATCCGAATGTGCAGGATAATTATTTTGGCTTCGTCTACCCGTATTTCCTGGATGTACCGGGCTATCAGGTTCGTGTTCGGGACATGCCGCAGGAGGAAGTCTCACGGAATCTGGAGACGCTGCAGTTTATTAGTCGGGAAGCGAAGCGTCGCGGGATTCATTTTCAGCTGGGGTTGTGGAACCATGCGTATCAAATGGCCGACAGCCCAAATGAGCTGCACATCATTGACGGCGTGGACGAGTCCAATCATGCTGTCTACTGCCGCGACGGATTGCGGCTTCTGCTGGAGCGCTGCCCGGATATCGATGGCGTCACACTACGCACACATTACGAGGGAGGTATTCCTGAGCCATCCCACGTATTCTGGAAAGAGGTCATGAAGGGCTTGACCGCGTGTGGACGCACGATCGAAATCGATATGCATCCCAAAGGTGTTGACGAGCAAATGCTGGAGGTCGCCCTGGGTACGGGGATGCCGGTGATCGTTTCCCCCAAATTTTGGGCGGAACATATGGGATTGCCTTATCACCAGGCGGCTATACGTACGAAGGAGCTTCCCGTCGCGACGACGGACCGTGCGGATCTGATGCTGATTACCAACACTTATCGCAGGTTTACCAGATACGGCTATGCGGATTACTTGAATGATAATCGCAGAACCGGTGTGCTTCATCGCATTTGGCCAGGCACACAGCGGGTGCTGCTGTGGGGCGATCCGGCGATGGCTGCAGGATATGGACGCAGCAGCAGCTTTTGTGGAAGCCTCGGTGTGGAGCTATGCGAGCCGATGTCGTTCAAGGCCCGCAAGACAAGCGGAACTCCTGGGGGCCGGGAGCTTTATAAGGAAGAAGCCTTAAAGCTTCCTGGGGAGGAATGGAAGAAGTTTTTGTATACGTATCGTGTGTGGGGCAGGCTCATCTATAATCCCGAAGCTGATTCTGCTGAATGGATGAGATATTTGCGCTATGAATTCAAGAAGGCAGCACCAGATCTGGAGCAGGCGCTTGCCCATGCCAGCCGTATTCTGCTGTTGTTCACAACAGCGCATTTGCCCTCTGCATCCAACAATTATTACTGGCCGGAAATGTACAATAATCTGGGAATCGTGAATACAGGCAAGCTGTCCGAGAGTGCCTTCGATACACCAGAACCACATACGTTCGGAGCGGTTAGTCCATTGGATACAGCTATCTTTTATGGCATTAACGAATTTGTTGCCGATTATTTGCAGAACCGACTCCAAGGCAAGTACTCGCCGCTTGCGGTTGCTGCGTGGCTGGAGGAGCTGGCAGATACGGCAGAACGGCACCTGGCTGCCGCTGATTCACTCATTGGTGACCAGACAATAGCCAATTATCGGCGTTGGTCCGTAGACATTGCTGCCCTGGCCGGACTGGGTCATTTCTTTGCACAAAAGCTGCGGGCAGGTGTATCCTATGCGCTGTTCGAGCAAACAGGTCATGTGCAGCAGCTGCGTGAGGCATTGGGCAGCTACCGCTCCGCCAGAGCAGATTGGCAGCACATCATCGACGTGACCCAAGACGTTTATCGCGATGATATTACATTCGGCTATAAGGCTCATATGAAAGGGCACTGGGCTGATCGCATGTCGGGTATTGAAGCGGATATTGCCGATATGGAGCAGGTATATGCCCGAGCAGCTGCCGCTGATAGCCGTGATCCGTTGTCTAACGAGTCGGCAGCAACTGTAAGCTTCCCGGATAATTCAGCAGTGCCGCCTCGGCCGATTCTTCATCACACGCCTCCGCAGATTATTCTCAAGGGTGAGGCTGTTGAACTGCACGCGATGCTCGTCGGGCAAGCAGCAGGACTGCAGATCAGCCTGCTATACAGACATGTTAACCAGGCGGAGGCTTACGTAACCGTGCCCATGTCGATTGAGAACGGAGTGTATAAAGCTGTCATTCCCGGCAGCTATACGGATTCACCTTATCCTGTTTTGTATTACTTTGAGCTGACTAATGAGCAGGGTGCGGTGTGGCTGGAGCCTGGTCTGGCAGCGAACTTATCAAATCAGCCCTATTATGTGCTCCAATACCAGGGCTGAGGCAATCGGTTCATTTATTGTGATCTGTTGTTCAGCAAGGTGGAGCTACCCACCGAATGAGTCACGGAACGCCTTGGACAATACGACGAGGTCTACCTTCCATAGCTCAGCAATCTCTGGAGCCACGTGCTCTTCCCACCAATCGGAGAGCACTCTGCGGTTGCTGCCGTTTGCCACAATCCATGGCAAATTCAAAATTACTTTTTTAAAATAAAGCTCGTCAGCCTGCTTCACCAGCTCGGGTGTAATATACTGCCCGAGCTTTTTGCGTGTCCGAAACATCTCGCGACTGCAGGAACGTCTTATTTTGCGTGCTGTGGGATAATCCTGATCATGTTTGACATTATTATTCAACGGCTTCACCATGAGGCTTCGCTCCTTCCTGTTATAGATTATGCGGAGGAGGCCTCAAGCGAAACTGTGCCTGGCAAAAACCGAAGCGCAGCATACAAGCTGGTTCGATAGCCCGCAAATATGTTAGAATGAAAAAGATGATTAGGCGGAGTTATTCCGGAGTAGAGAGGAAGAGGCTGGAAGAGGATGCTAAAAGAATTGATTCATAGCGCTTTAGTGTTTATTGAGGGTCTAGGTGTATGGGGGATTTTACTCGGATTGATGCTTGAGGTGATTCCAAGCGAGCTTGTACTGTCCTTTGGTGGATATCTGGTTTCACAAGGAAGGGTATCGTTCTTCTGGGCCATCGTATTTGGAACAATCGGTTGTGTCCTTCAGCAGGTTATCCTGTATTGGATTGGGCGGTATGGGGGCAGACCCTTTGTTGAGAAATACGGCAAATATTTGCTGCTTAAGCCGCATTTCATTGACATGGCAGAAAAATGGTTCAACAAATATGGAGCGGGGATGGTGTTCACTGCCAGATTTATCCCGGTTGTACGGCAGGCGATCTCCATTCCCGCAGGTATGGCGCGGATGCCTATGCTGCAATTTCTTTTGTACACGATGCTTGGAACGATTCCATGGGCCATTTTATTTGTTTATCTAGGTCGTACACTGGGCTCGAACTGGGAGCAAATCAATGAGATTGCAGCTCCGTATATGAGACCTTTGATCATCTCGGGTATTATTCTTATTCTTTTGTATATTATTTTTAAAGTATTAACCCGGAATCGTAAGCGCAGCGCATAAAATAGCGAATACAACATTGTACGAAATGCAGCGACAACATGAAGCCCCGTTCTTATCGGAATGGGGTTTTTGCGTACGCGGATGTGGCGAAATCACCAATCTTGTGCTGACGGTTATCGCTTCATGTCATTTGTCTGTAGATTTTTGATTGTCCAGGGTGTTCTCAAAAGAAGAGTTTGTTTTCGCAGCAGTTTCTCGTTAAAATAAGAAGGATAGCAGCCCATAAGGAGGTTTTAGGAACCATGAGTACAAACCTGGAAAGTAAGCTTCGCACAGGCTTGAAGCCGCAGCAATTTATTGATGGTATGACGAAGAATCAAGAAAAATTTGTGGAGTGGTACGAAGCTTTCACATGGGAAAACGAGGACGACAAGGAGTTTTTCGAATCCTTGAACAATCGTGATGACCTGCGTTGCCTCGCATTGATCGCGGATTGGTGCGGTGATGTGGTGCGTAACGTACCAGTCGTGTTCCGCGCATTGGAAATTTCCGGTGTACCTACCGAGGTATTGATCAAGGAAGAGCATCCGGATGTGATGGCACAGTTTTTGACAGGTGGCGGGGAAGCCGTTCCTATTATTATTTTCACTGATTTCAGCGGTCATGTACTTGGGCATTGGGGACCTCGTCCTGCACATGTACAGTCGGTGATGACCCAGTTCAAAAAGGAAAACCCGGATCGTAACGCTGCGGATTATAATGAGAAAATTCAGGTGGCGCGCCAGGAAATGGGCCGTCAGTACGGAGAAGGCACCGGTTATCAAACCGTTATCGTCAAAGAACTGCGCGACCTGCTTTCCTCGTTTTAAGGCGGGCGTACGATGAGCATTGAAGGTTTGAAGATTGAAGCTTTCTCGCTCGGGCCACTTGGGACAAATGCTTATTTGCTTTCCAGACCCAACGAGGGCAAGGCGATCATTATCGATCCCGGAATGAATCCGAAGCCGCTTCTGAAACGGATTGGCGATTTGCAGATTGAAGCCATTTTACTTACACATGCCCACTTTGACCATATCGGTGGTGTCGATGAGATTCGCAAGCTGAAGGGCAGCCCGGTCTACCTGCATGATGCAGAGGCAGATTGGCTGACGAATCCGAAGCTGAATGGCTCTACGAAATACCCCGAGCTTGGCGGACCGATCCAGACGGATCCAGCCGAATTCGCTTTGGATCAAGGACAGGTACTGAAGCTGATCGGTTTGGAGATCAAGGTATTGCATACGCCTGGTCATTCTCCGGGCAGTGTCAGTTTTTTGATCGGTTCTGAATCCGAGGGCTGGTATTTGTTCGGTGGCGATGTGCTGTTCCGTTTGTCGGTCGGCCGTACTGATCTGCCGGGAGGCCGATCGGAGGAGCTGTTCGATTCGATACATGACAAATTGTTCAAGCTGCCGGATGAGACTGTGGTGTATCCGGGTCACGGTGTGAAGACGACCATTGGCTATGAGCGGGACAATAACCCGCACGTGTAGCAGCTTGTTGGATGGTATAAGCTCTTTCGTTATCGCTTGTTTAAGCGGTAATGAAAGAGCTTTTGTGTAAGTATAAGGATGGATAAACGCATTCCTCCATGAAGGACGGAGTGGCCGTTTATCCTCGTCCCTGTACAAAGGAATTCATAAAAGGGACTGCCGCTTGGCAGTCCCAGGTTGTATCAGCTAACTAATTATTACGATTAAAGCTCAATTTCGGCAATTTTCAAAATATCCGCCAAATCGTCATGGGTAGGCTCCAAATTATCGGCAGCTTCATCGACTTTGGCTATGGCTGTCTTCTTGAAGCTGTCCAATGCAGCCGGATCCACGCTGACAGCATCCGATTCCTCAACAAGCCGCCTGATATAAATTAATTCCAAGAAATAGTCCAAATCCACAACGATGCCGCGGGCTTGTTTATTGCCTGTATTTTGAATCGTGTAGATGTCGTTATTTTGCTTGTTTGCATAAGAATCCAGAATCTCGGAAAGCTTTTCTGTCCGTGATACCTCGGAAACGTTAATCAAGTTCTTCAGAATCGGATTCAGCAAATCCAGTGGAACACCAGTTGGTTTTTCCATTTCACAACACTCCTCACCTTGACTTAAACGCTTACATGGCTCATAAGTTCTGTATGCGTAAATGTATCCTGAATACGGGATTCTTCTATTATGCCACTTCCGAAGCGGTCCTTCAAGCGTGCTATTCAGGTTATACGGGTGAGATTGTTGGAAATTACCTATAGCGAACGAGAATATCTATCGGATATCGTCCTGCATTGCGTCCGTATAGACATAGCCCTCCGGAACCATCAGGCAGATCCGCTGGTACCTCCAGTTTAAGTGTAAACGAGCCCTTGGCGATAATTTCGGGTGTGAGTCGGCTCGGAATACGGATATGCTGCAGATAGCCGTAGGAGCCAGCCTCATCGAGCTTGCGGTCATCAGTCTGATAATGCCACGATAGCACACCACGACTGTCGGCAGGGTCATCGGATAACTGCAGCTGCTCGATTTGGATGTTGTCGATGTAAACATTAACCGTGCTTGGATGATGGATGTCATCGGTCATATAGTAGGAATTGGCGTTCATTCCCGGATCAGCCTTCTTGCCGTGCATATATGAAATATCGATGGAAGGGTCATCGATCAGCTTTTGATCCTTGTCTAACAGCTGCTTGGCACCTGCTTCAACATACAGATCCAGATCGCCAAATGGATGATCGACCGTCAGGCTGGAAATATCAATTTCGTATTCAAAATATCCGCCGTTCGTACCGCTGCCGTTCACTTTGCTACGCTGAAGCGCCTGCCAGGCATAATCCCACTGCTGTTTTGAAAAGCTTGCTGGTTCAACCTGCAGCCATTGACCTTCCAGCTCGAACAGTCCCTGAGCGGTTTGACTGCGAACATCGAAGGTGATAAAATTACGCGCAACTGAATAACTTGAAGCACGTGTTGGATCCTTGAGCTCTACGACAAGCACAGCTACCGCATCGTTCTCCGGCATGTACAGCTCAAGTGGATTCAGCACTGTTGTGCCATATTTGCCCCAGCTAATGTCTTCAGTACCTTGGGCAGCTACCTTTTTTTCTCCGAGATGGTCGTACCAGAGCTTCCATGACAGCTGCATGTCCAGACCGTGATACGTATCAGCAAAGCTGGATACAGCAAGCGGAATGCTGACCTGCTGACCGCTGGCGACGGTGGTGCACGGTGGCGCATCAATAACGATAAAGTCTGGCTGATGGAGATCACGGAGGCTCATGCCTTCACTAAATCCGCTGTAGCCGAAGTCCTTATCTGAATCATCGATTCGGTAATAACCGTTGAATTCATTCGTTACGTCCTTGAACTCGGTGAATATGAAGCCGCATATATTTTCGTGCCTGCGGAATTCATTTAGCATATATCGATAATGCCAACCGAGATCGCTGTCACCGGCGCTGCCTTCAATCCCCCAGACCGCTCCGCATTCGCTGTTCATAAGCGGTGCATCAGACTGTTGATGTCCGTCAATGTAATTCCAGGTGGAGCCGGGATAAGTGCTAGTCGCAGCCTCTTCAACATGATCTCGCAGCAGTTGGTAGCCATTAATGTAAAAGTGCCATGTATTCAAATCGCTTTTCACATGATCGTTACGGCATGGAGAGTTATCCTCGATCAAGCGTGAGGGATCGATTATTTTAGCCCATTCATACACCTGCTTGACCCATTCCTGAGTTTCAGGCAGATAGATCGAATTGACTTTACCTGCTTCCGTTTCGGTTTTGTGAAGCAGTCCCCAGCTTTCATTAAAAATGACCCAGGAAATAATCGAAGGATGGTTCCAGTCCCGTTGGATCGTTTCGAGCGCTTCCGGCAGGTAAGCATTTTTTGCTTGCTCATCGGGTGTTCCCCAGAAGCAGGGCATATCTTCCATTACAAGCATACCGAGTTTATCCGCCCAGTACAGCTTGCGTGGCTCTTCAGGCTTAATATGAATACGGACGAAATTCAGGCCCAGACGCTTCAAGCGATAAATTTCATCACGCATCATATCATCGGTCGGATAAGTGAAGAAGCCTGTTGGGTGGAACGATTGATCCAAAGTCCCGTTCAGAAATATCGGCTTGTCGTTAAGCGTGATCCAGCGCGACTTTAAGCCTTCAGGCAGCACAGTACCTATCGTACGGATGCCGAAGTAGGTTTGTACACGATCTGCTCCGCCCCTTTGATCGGGGTGGTTCGTCTCGGTCTTGAGGGTAATCGTACCTTCATACAAATGAGGCTCATTGGGACTCCAAAGCCGGGGCTGCTCCACTTGAAACGTAGTTTGGAAAGCGTGTTCTCCCGGCTGAAGCTGCAGCTTCAACGTATGGGATACGGCACCGCCGTCAAAGTCAAAGCTTATTATGGCTTCTTGCGCAAGGGCAGACTGTACAACACCCTTCACGGTAATTGTACCGTCCAGCTCGGTAAGGAATTGGACACTCTCTACATATTGCTCAGGCCTTGCTTCGATCCACACCGTCTGCCATAACCCGCGGATTTCCCCGTACCCTTGTTTGCCTCTGGTTTGGTAAGCTTCGTCCTGGTCTTCGACACGAATGACGATCACATTATCTTGATCCAACTTCCAGGCGCTGCTCACTTCCAGCTCGAAGGTTCCATAGCCGCCGCGATGGCTGCCTACAAGTGTTTGATTCACCCATACTTGACATTCATAATCAACTGCACCGAACCGAAGAAACAAGCGGGAGCCTTTTGCTTCAGGTGTCCATTGGACAGTGCGCCGATACCAGGCAACTCCTCGTACGTTCTCACCAATACCGGACAACGGGGAGACCCAGGAAAAAGGCACTGTAATTGTCCTGTTCAAGGCTCCGGAGGTTCCATCATACCAATGTGCAGTTAGCCCTTGATTATCGTTGTCAAAACCGAAGTCCCACTCCCCATTCAAATTAAGCCAATCGGCTCGCTGCCAATCGGGTCTTGGATATTCGGGTCTGATGAGAACCTCTTTTGTAAGTGTTGTCACATGTACACAACCTTTCATTGATTATTTGATATACAGAATATACAATGTATATTATATAAACGCAATAAAAATATTTAAAATTAGCAATGTACATTATGAATTTACAATGTTAAATAAAAAGGATGGTATAAATATGGCTGACGAACAAATCGATACGGTGAAACGCATACCTGCGAATCAAATACAGGAGGTAGCCAAGGCGCTGTCAGGGGATTTGCGTCTGCGTATTTTAGAAGCATTGGGAGAGCGGCCAAAAAGTATTTCGCAGCTGGTTGAGGAGTTGGGTGTTGCACAGCCTACAGTTTCCATTAATGTGCAAAATCTGGAGCAGGCGGGTCTCATTAGCTCGTCAACAAGCGGAGGCAGCCGTGAGAAGATATGCTCCCGAGTTCTGGATGCGCTCCTGTTCGAGCTGCCGCGGCGACCGGGCGAAGGCTTGCAGCATATTGAAGAGATTTCCATGCCAATTGGTCTTTATACGGATTGTGTCATTCAGCCGCCCTGTGGGCTGTACGGTATGGAAGGTGCCATAGGCTGCCCGGATGATCCGCGTGCTTTTTATATGCCGGAGCGGACCAAGGCTAATTTGCTCTGGTTTAGTGAGGTCGGACATGTGGAATATGTGTTTGCTAATCCGCTACCTGGTGGTGTGCCGCTCCACAAGCTGCTGATCAGCGCTGAGCTCTGCTCAGAAGCCGCCGGCTATAATCAGGAATGGCCGTCGGACATCACGCTGAGCATCAACGGCAAGCAGATTGGAACCTGGACCTGCGACGGTGATTATGGCGACAGAAAAGGAAAGCTTTCACAAAATCTCCCGTTCGGCTGCACGCAGTATGGCTTGCTGACCGAGTGGAGCGTTTCGGAGACGGAGAGCTGTATTAACGGAATCAAATGCTCGGATATGACGCTTGCCGAGCTTGAGCTTCATTACAACCGACCGATCAAGGTAAGGCTGGAGGTTCTGGCGGATGCGAAAAATTGCCGCGGATTGAACCTGTTTGGAGCCGGCTTCGGCGATCATCCTCAGGATTTGAAGCTGCGGTTTGTCCGTGGTGGATGTTAACACGTATAGACGGTTGTCCGATGAAGGGCAGCCGTCTATTTTTATTCGTATAGGTGAATACCGTGTTTCCTATAGGTATATCTCCATAGACTGATGATGTGTTCAGTAGTAACGCCCTACACATTATGGAGGTGTCCCCGAATGGAAAGATATCCAATGTCAATGTCCAACGCACAAATGCCCAACATGCAAATGCCTTATGTTTCACCTGCATCCATGAATCCGATGCCGTCCATGCCTGCCAATCAAGCAGCACCAGTCACGGTTCATGCCACCTTTGAAGAAATTAACATCTATGAACCCAAAAAGCATCATCATCACGTCCATTGCAAGCCAGCAGGAGGAATATCCTTCGGAGCTATTCTGGTCCTGTACATCCTGCTCGTCATTATTCTTCGCGGCTTTCGCAGATAAAGCAGGTAGTGGCTATTTTGAACTTTTGAGGCAGCAATCCAGAGCTGACTCGGCTGCCATTAGCTGACGTGCTGATGTCAATGGCCTTATTAGAAAGGCCCCTTATTCAACACACGCTTTATGCAAAGGGGCCTTTCGATGGAGTTTAGGCAGCAGTTTACATCGTTATCCCACATACATAGTGAAGGAAATCACCCTTACAGCAGCTTCGTACGCCTCCTGCCGAGTGACAAGAGAGCCCGCAGAGGTAACCGGTCTAACCGGTCGTGGCGATGTCTCTGCCTTGCAATCAACGTGCGATAGTTCCTATAATATTGTATACAAGTTGCCGGCTCATGTTACGATATGACAAGAGAGAGGATGATAGTATGAATGAAACCATCAAGCTTTTAACAAGCCATCAATCCATTCGCAAATTTACGAATCAACCGGTTACGCAGGAACAGCTGGAGACAATCGTTACCGCTGCGCAATGGGCTTCAAGCTCCAGCCATGTACAAGCCTACAGTATCATTCATGTCACAGATGAAGCGATGCGTGGTCAAATCAGTGAATGGACAGGCCATCAGCCGCATGTGCTGAACAGCCCGGTTTTCCTCGTATGGTGCGCTGACCTGAATCGCTTGCGGACAGCGTATGAGATTCACGAAAATGCGGATGAGGCTTACTTGGGTACTGCAGAAAATTGGATTGTTGCCACTGTGGATGTTGCCTTGGCAGCTCAAAATGCCGCTATTGCAGCTGAGTCCCTTGATCTGGGCATCGTATATATTGGAGGCATTCGTAATCATATTGAAGATGTCTCCAAGCTGCTGAGGCTGCCCAAGTACACAAGTCCGATTTTTGGCATGTGTATAGGCTACCCGGATCAAGACCCAGGTCAAAAGCCGCGTTTACCGCTGCAAGCCATCCTGCATCATAATACATACCAGACTGGCGATATGCTGGAGCAGATACTGAAATACGATCAAACGATGAAGGCATATATTAGCAAACGAACCGATGGTAAGCGAAACGGGACCTGGTCCGAGGATATGAAAAACAAGCTGAAGACGCCGACACGAATGCAGATTAAAGCTTATTTGGAAGCTCAGGGGTTGAATGTGGAATAGAATTGTAAAGGGTTGTTTAAGAGGGCGGTGCGATTGTTACCCAAAACAATGCCAAATTTCAAATGCCTATGACCACAACACCAGCACCAACAGGGCCTGTGAACATGACCAAGGTATGGATGAAGCTGAACAGCAGCGAGCTGAAAATTAATGATAAAATGATCATGATGGACACCGCTCCATTCATGTCAAATGACAATACGTATATCCCGCTTCGTTACCTGAGTGAAGGTATCGGTGCTGAAGTGACCTGGAATGATACGACCAAAGAAGTTGAGGTCAAAGCCGGAAGCAGCGTGCTGAAATTCTGGATCGGTAAAGACTATATGGAAGCTAATGGCGTTAGACAAGATATCGGTGCACAGGTCTACATCAATAAAGATGGCCGCACGGTTGTTCCACTTCGTTTTATCACGGAGCTGCTGGGCTGGACTGTAACCTGGAATCAAGCAGATAATTCCATTACCTTGACCCAAGCAATGAAATGATTGTATTTGATTCAGCCCTATTATGTATGAATAAAAGACATGCCTCGATCCTTGTATGCTAAGGGTCGAGGCATTGTTGTAATTTTCATTCCGGCATCGGCCCTGTGTACACCGATTGCGGACGGAAAATCCGATTGACCTGTGCCTGCTCTAACAGATGGGCTGACCAGCCAACGACTCTGGCTGCTGTGAAGGTAGGAGTAAACAGCTCCGAAGGAAGGGCAATGGCACGCATGATCGATGCGGCAAAAAATTCGACATTGGTATACAAACGCCGCCCAGGCTTGTATTCTTCAAGTAGAGCGATGGCCGTTTTTTCAACATGAATGGCAAGATCGAACCATGGATCATTGCTGGAGAGAGCTTCGGTTACATGACGAAGCGCTTCTGCTCGTGGGTCACTTGTTTTGTAAATGCGATGACCAAAGCCCATCAGCCTGTCACCCCGTTCCAATGCCTGACGAATCCAGGCTTCTGCATGCTCTTTACTCCCTATTGCATCCAGCATAGCTATTACTTCAGTAGGTGCTCCGCCATGAAGTGGCCCCTTCATAGCTCCTACAGCCGCACTTACAGCAGAGGCCATATCCGATTGTGTGGACAGCACGACCCGGGCAGCGAAGGTAGAGGCATTCATCCCATGCTCCATACCTAATATTAGATAAGCGTTCAACGCCTTAACGTGGGCTGGTTCGGGCTGCTTGCCAGTCAGCATATATAAATAATTTGCTGTATGACTAAGCTGGTTGTCAGGCTCTATCGGAGCCAGACCTAGCTGGGTTCGATAGCTATAAGCAATAATTGTAGGAATAACAGCAGTTAAGCTAATAGCCTGTTCAAGGGTTGGGGGCCAGCTGAATTCTCCTGAAAGCATGGCTATTGCGGTTTGAAGCACGCTCATAATTGGCATTTCCCGGGGAATATTGTCGAGCAGTCTGCGGACGGTCAAGGGCAGCTCTCTGCTGCTCGCAAGGCGTGCTGTAAACTGCTGTTTTTCTGAGGCATCGGGAAGTTTTCCCATCCATAATAAATGGGCAATTTCCTCATATTCGTAATGAACTGCCAACTCCTTAGCCCAATAACCGCGATAGATCAAGTAGCCATTTTCTCCATCCACATGACCAATATCTGTTTCCGCGGCAACGATTCCATCCAATCCAGTTACTTTTGCCATTCATGTTCACGTCCTTTCAAGAATTACTTTAATTATAAAACAATACATTAATAAAGTAAATTTATATGTTTTTATATAATATATAAAATATTTTGATTGAAATTCAATTGTGCAAAAAGCTGGAAATTCACTGCTAACGGGTTTATGATGGGCTATAGAAAGTAGCAATCATACAGACGGAGTGAATGTCAGGAGGATTTACGGGATGCAAAAGAAAGCCATATTTTTGGCCGAGCAGGATAACATCATGATTAATCGGGTATTTGATGAAAACGTGAGGGACAGGCTTAATCAGCAGGTAGAGCTGCAGCCGATATGGATCAACCCTAGCAATGCCAACCTGCACAAGGACGAGCTTGCTGGAGTGGTAATTGCTTTTTCTACATGGGGGCTTCCCTTATTCACAGCTGAGGAGCTTCAGCTCTATTTGCCTAATTTGAAAGTCTTATTTTATGCTGCCGGTTCAGTCCAACGTTTTGCTAGAGTATACATGTCGCGCAATTGTGCTGTTGTCAGTACTTGGGCTGCTAACGCAGTACCTGTTGCCGAATATACAGCTGCGCAAATTGTACTGGCCAATAAAGGTTACTTTCAAACAGCGCTCCATTGTAAGCGTAACCATGAAGATGCCAAAAAGCTGGCCCAACTGTATCCAGGCAATTATGCAGCAAGAGTGGGAATTCTCGGTGCCGGTATGATCGGTAAAAAAGTGATTGAGCTGCTGAGACCCTTCAATATTCAGATCGACGTATTCGATCCGTATTTGCCCGATACAGCTGCTGTAGAGCTCGGTGTACGTAAAACCGATTTGCTGGATATTTTTACGAACTGTGATGTCATCTCTAATCATCTGGCTAACCTGCCGGCTACTGTTGGGATGCTGAATGAGCAGCATTTTGACAAGATGAAGCAACATGCGACTTTTATCAATACAGGACGCGGCGCTCAGCTTGTTGAAGATCATTTGATACAAGCTCTTCGTGAAGTGCCGACCCGGACAGCTGTGCTGGATGTGACTCATCCCGAGCCTGTGAGTCGTGACAGCGCTCTATTGGAATTGAATAATGTAATTTTGACTCCGCATATTGCCGGAAGTATGGGCAACGAGGTGGCAAGAATGGGACACTTTGCTGCCGGAGAGTGCGAACGCTATATGAGTGGCGTTCCCTTGCAATATCAGGTTACACTGAGTATGCTGGAAACCATGGCGTGACCTATAACGGGCTGGAATTCCTACCTAACTGGCAAACATATAATCAACCATACGTAGACAGCACTATTTAGACATTGGAGGATATACATTGATACAAACAGGACTTTTATCAGTTACTTTTCGTCAGTTGTCTCCACTTGAAATTATTCAGCTTGTCGCTCAGGCCGGCTTGCAGGCTATCGAATGGGGCGGTGATATTCATGTACCTCACGGGGATGTGAATCGGGCCAGGGAAGTCAAGAACTGGACGGAATCAGTGGGAATCACGATTGCTTCCTACGGCTCCTACTACCGGGTTGGGTGCACCAATAAAGAGGGTTTGACCTTTGAGCAGGTTTTGGAATCGGCATCAGCCTTGCACGCTCCTGCGATACGGGTTTGGGCGGGAGATCAAGGCTCGGCTCTGGCTGACGACGCATGGTGGGACAAGGTAATTACCGACGCGGCAAGAATCGCTGATCTGGCGCAGGAAGCGGGGATCACCGTTGATTTTGAATATCACGGAAACACCTTGACGGATACACGCGAAACGGCAGTTCGCTTACTGGAGGGAATCGGACATCCGAATATACGCTGCAACTGGCAGCCATCTGTCGCTTTGACCATTGAACAGAGACAGCAGGATTTACGAGCAGTCCTGCCTTGGCTGGCTAATGTCCATGTGTTTCAATGGGAGCCGGGCGTGCGCAGGCCCTTGACGGATGGCTTGGAGGAATGGCGCGATTATGTTAGTATCGTCCGTGAAGTCCCAGGTGATCGTTATGCGATGCTGGAATTTGTGAGGGATAATGATCCGCAGCAATTTTTGGCGGATGCGGGCATACTGAAACAAGTGGTTGCCGGCAGCCTGTCGAATTAGTACGGGGAATATGCTTGAAGATTACCGGATGGTGAAAGGATTGTGACCATGAGCGGAATTCATCTCTACGAGAGTAAGCATCGGGAAAGCTACGAAGTGAATATCCATCACCATAGCAACTATCAAATATTGTATGCGATAGAAGGGGAGGGCTCAATTCAACTGGATGGTGTCAAGCATGCAGTTGAACAGGAGTGTGCAGCAATTATTTTTCCGCACTCGGATCATGCTGTTTCCTCGGAATCCCATTTGACGCTGCTCGTTATGGAATTTGATGTTGCGCTGATGCAGGATGCATTTGCATCAAGGTGGAAGGCGGATATGATCGATGGCTCTATTTTGCTGCGGCTCAATTCGGTTAGCGGCAATGAGCTGAGACAGCTGCTGCGCAAGCTGCTCTTCGAGCAAAAGCAAGAGGATTCGCTCAGCCAGTGGGCGATGCAAATTCATCTGCTGGAGGTGCTGCTGCTGCTCGCCCGTGCCAAGCAGAGCGCACAAGTCACTGATGCCAATGGTTTACGTGCCGAACGGATTCGCTCCTATATCGATTCACACTATTTTGAGCCGCTGATGCCAGGTGAGCTTGCCCAAAGGCTTGGCATCAGCTCACGCCACGCTGCCCATATATTCAAAGAACAATACCAGCTGACCCTTCTGCAGTATTTGACAGAGGTGCGAATGAGCACGGCCATGAAGCTGCTTGCAGAATCCGATAAGGACATCGTTTCTATCGGCTTTGAGGTCGGCTATGAATCGCTTCCTACTTTTTACCGAACCTTTAAAAATTACGTCAAGCTTTCGCCCAACAAATATCGTCAGCAGCATCGAACTCCCGTCCAGTCCGTCTGAACGGGTTTTTGTCGTTTTGTGAAAAAACGCTTCCATATCTGAGAATTTTACTCCAATCTGATAAGACGTAACCAGATATTAAAGCTATGATGGGAAAGTAATCATAACGGAAAACGCCAATGATAAACGAAGAGGAGCTGCAACTATATGACAGTACACACAATAGGAATTATTATGAACGGAGTTACAGGAAGAATGGGGACGAATCAGCATCTAGTTCGTTCGATTTTGGCCATTCGCCAGCAAGGCGGCGTGACATTGCCCAATGGAGATATTATTATGCCCGATCCGATACTGGTAGGCAGACAAGAGCATAAAGTTAAGGCATTGGCAGAAAAACACGGCGTTACACGCTGGAGCACTGATCTCGACGCTTGCCTGGCAGATCCGGCGAATCAAGTGTATTTTGACTCCCAAACGACTGTACACCGCGCTGAAAGCATCAAGAAAGCTATTGCGGCAGGCAAAGATATTTATTGCGAAAAACCTACCGATACAAGCTTGGAAGGCTCCCTGGAGCTGGCTCGCTTGGCGAAGCAGGCTGGCGTTAAAAACGGTGTTGTTCAGGATAAGCTGTTCCTGCCAGGTTTGTTGAAGCTGAAACGTCTGATTGATTCCGGATTTTTTGGGAAAATTTTATCGGTTCGTATGGAGTTCGGTTACTGGGTGTTTGAAGGAGATTGGCAGCCAGGACAACGTCCTTCATGGAACTATCGCAAGGAAGATGGCGGCGGTATTATTGTCGATATGTTCGCTCACTGGCGTTATGTGCTGGACAACCTGTTCGGCAATGTGAAAGCTATTTCTTGCCTGGGTATGACTCATATTCCTGAGCGTGTCGACGAGCAGGGTGAACGCTACACAGCTACAGCGGATGATGCAGCATATGCGACATTCCTGCTGGAAGGCGATATTGTGGTTCAAGCCAACTCTTCATGGGCCGTACGCGTAGACCGTGATGACCTATTGACTATTCAAGTAGACGGTACAGAAGGCAGTGCGGTTGCAGGTCTTCGTGATTGCAAGGTACAACACCGCGTGAATACACCGAAGCCTGTATGGAATCCGGATATTGAAAATCCTTTTGCATTCACAGAGCAATGGGTGGATGTGCCTGCTAACCAAATTTTCGACAATGGCTTCAAGGTACAATGGGAATTGTTCCTTAAGCATCTTGTTATCGATACTCCATTCCCTTGGGATCTGCTTGAGGGCGCTAAAGGAACACAAATGTCCGATCTTGGACTTCAATCGTGGAAAGAACGGCAATGGGTTGATGTACCAGATTTGAAACTGTAATAGAGGATGAACACATGCTTAAATAAGGAGGAAACTGCATCATGACTGATAAGCTTACATTGCCCAAAGCCGGGGGTGCCTTGTACGAGTACGTCGCGGGTACCAAAGCTCCGATTGTTGCGCCACAAGGAGCATTTACCGGACGGATTGCATTCTCGGCCGCACATGTTGTGTGTGATCCATTTGCAGGGACCGATCCGTTGAACCAGCCTTCGATCGACTGGGAAAACACATTATCCTACCGGCGTCATTTGTGGTCGATGGGTCTGGCCGTTGCGGAAGCGATGGACACCGCGCAGCGCGGCATGGGCCTGAATTGGCTGCAAGCCAAAGAACTGATCAAACGGTCGATAGATGAAGCCAAAGCGGTTGGCGGTAAAGTCGCCAGCGGTGCGGGAACCGATCATTTGGCCCCGGGCCCGAACGTAACCTTGGAAGATGTTGAAGCTGCTTATGAAGAGCAGTGCGGTTATGTGGAAGGCTGCGGAGGCCAGATTATATTGATGGCAAGCCGGGCACTCGCTGCCTGCGCCAAAACACCAGAAGATTACGAACGGGTATATGGCCGTATTCTTCGTCAAACGAAGCAGCCTGTTATTCTTCATTGGTTAGGCGATATGTTTGACCCTGCCCTTGCCGGTTATTGGGGCAGCTCTGATTTCAACGAAGCGATGGAAACTTGTCTGCGTGTCATTCGTGCTAATGCGGACAAGGTAGACGGCATCAAGATTTCGCTGCTGGATGCGGACAAAGAAATTCAAATGCGCCGTTTGCTGCCTGACGGGGTAGTCATGTACACTGGTGATGATTTCAACTACCCAGAGCTGATTCGCGGCGATGAGCAGGGCTATAGTCATGCGTTGCTTGGAATTTTTGATGCAATCGCTCCGGTTGCAGCGTCTGCTTTACAAGCGCTGGATCGTGGAGATTTGGCACAATATGATGCCCTATTCGAGCCGACGATCGCGTTGTCCCGACACATTTTTCAAAAGCCTACCTATGCTTACAAAACAGGTATCGTATTTATGGCATACCTGAATGGACATCAGAACCATTTCCGGATGATTGCCGGCGCCGAAGGCTCGCGCTCGATTGTTCATCTGTCCGAGCTGTTTGTGCTGGCGGATCAAGCGGGATTGCTGCAGCGTCCTGAGCTTGCGGTGGAGCGGATGAAACGGGTATTGACGTTATCGGGAATTGAATAACAGGCCGAATCGATCCGATAATACAGATTCAATGGACGGAGGGATACTTGTGGAACGTTTTACAAACATAGATCGTCTGAGCTTAAATCAAATTACGACCAACAGCTGGAGCTTGCGTGAAGCTGCTGAAGGCTGCGTTCGGGCAGAGATTCCCTGGATTGCTTTATGGCGCAACAAGGTAGAGGAAGCAGGCCTGGCTGAAAGTAAACGTATTGTCCGCGATGCAGGCTTGAAAGTATCGAGCTTGTGCCGCGGCGGGATGTTCCCTGCAGCAACTGCAGCCGAACGCGCTGCTCGCATCGACGATAACCGCAGAGCGATAGATGAAGCGGCTGAGCTTGAAGCAGAGGTTCTTGTGCTGGTGTGTGGTCCGGCACCGGACCGCGATATCGATGGAGCTCGCCAAATGGTCGAGGATGCGATCCATGAGCTGGTGCCTTATGCGCAGGAGCGCGGGGTTACACTCGGCATTGAGCCGCTGCACCCGATGTATGCAGCCGAACGCTCCGTGATTTCAACACTTGCCCAGGCAACTACGATTGCCGAGCGTTTCACGCCACAGCAGGTCGGCGTTGTTGTCGATGTGTTTCATGTATGGTGGGACCCTGAGCTGTACAAACAAATTGCCCGCGCAAGCGGCAGAATTCTGGGCTTCCATGTTTCCGATTGGATCGTGCCTACTCCTGACATGCTGTTGGGCCGAGGCATGATGGGGGACGGTGTTATTGAACTGAATCGCATCCGTCAAGCTGTTGAAGCAGCAGGCTACAGAGGACCTATTGAGGTGGAAATTTTCAATCAGGCGATATGGGATCGTCCTGGCGATGAAGTGCTGGCCGAGATGAAGGCGCGTTATTTAGAGCATGTGTAACGATATCAATCATTAGCAGCGTATAGATTTAGTACTGTTAACGCTAAGGGTTATTAAAATTAAGAGACGTTAAGCCCGGTACTGAAGCTGCTGTGATCCTTATTGAATACGAATTTAAGCAAGGTTTACGGGCTGGTCAGCGGGTTACATCGTTGATCGGCCCAATGTCTTATACATGTGTGAGAGAAGGGAATTAACCATGAGAGCAATTCGTACTGCCTTGATAGGGGTAGGGGGATTTGGTAAAGTACATATCCGTCATTTGGTTGAGCTGTCAGGACAAGGTCTGTTGGAGGTCACAGCATTTAGTGATATCAATCCCGATGTGAATCCAGAGGGCTGGCAGCAGCTTATGACGCTTGGCGGTGCTCCTTATTCCGATTACAAAACGATGCTGGACCGTCATCCCGAGCTGGATCTGGTTGTTATCGCCTCACCTATTCCGATGCATAAAGAGATGGCGATGTATGCTTTTTCACGTGGAATCCATGTTATGCTTGAGAAACCACCTGCTGTAACCATACAGGATCTTGATGAAATGCTGCGTGCTCAAGCGGGTTCATCATCATTATGTCAGGTTAATTTTCAAAATACATCGGGAGCGGCCTTCCGTGAATTGCTTCGAATCATTCAGGAGGGGCAGATTGGCGATGTGCTGCATGTCACGGGAGTTGGCCTATGGAAGCGCACGCAGGCCTATTATGACCGTACACCGTGGGCAGGCAAGCTTATTCATAAGGGCAATTACGTGCTCGACGGTACGATCAATAATCCGTTGGCTCATTTGCTGAATAATTGCCTGTTGGTTGCCGGCAGCGGGAATATAGAAGAAAGCACTCCGTTAGATATTCAAGCTGAGCTGTATCATGCCAATGCTATTGAAGGCGAGGATACGTCTTGTCTTCGGATTCGTACGCAAAGCGGAGCAATCGTTCATTTCTATGCCAGCTTGTGCCACGTTGGGGAATCGATTCCTTCCATCACGGTTAAAGGGACACAGGGTGAATTAGTGTGGACGTATAACAATACGCTGAATGTTCGAACCGATGGTTCGCAACCATCCAGCCGCAGCTTTGCCAATGAGGATTATGTCCATAATATGTACCTGAATACGCTGGCGGCGATTCAAGATGAATCGGTCGCTCTTCTGAGCTCGCTTCAGCAGTGTCGCAATTTTGTGCTGGCTGTTAATGGTGCATTTGAATCAAGCGGGGAAACGCATCCGATTTCTGAAGGTTTTCTTGTGCGAAAAGATGAAGGAAATACCGTATTCACAGAAATCACAGGTATCGAAGCAGATGTGCGTCGTGCAGCGGCAGAGGGTGTGCTATTCTCGGAGCTCAGCGTTCCATGGGCAGTTGCAGGCAGGTTGTTTTCTTTAGACGGCTATCACAGCTTTGATTTATTTAGATCTTGAGACTTTTGCACAGGGATGAGCATTTCCTTCCTTCAGGAATAAGCGTATCTTTTGTCCGGGTAGAATACAAGGTAGCTGTTTATTCCTTCTTCGTGTAAAATGGAGGGGGATTCACAGTCGAGATGAGGGAGCGATAACCATTGAAAATTGCAGCACAGCTTTATACGGTTAGGGATTTTTTGAAAACACCGGAGGATATTGCAGCTAGTTTGAAAAAAGTCAAACAGATCGGTTATGATTCGGTCCAGGTTTCCGGCGTAGGACCTATTGACAGCAAGGAACTGAAGGCGCTTGCAGATCGGGAGCAGCTTACGATTTGCGCGACCCATATTCCTTATTCGGATTTTGACAATATCGATGAAGTTATTAAAAAGCACCAAATCTGGGATTGCAAATATGTAGGATTGGGCGGATTGCCGCCGGAATACCGGACAAGCAAGGAAGGCTACTCGAAGTTTGCGAAGGAGTTCTCTGAGGTCGGCCGCAAGCTGCACGATGCCGGATTGAGATTTATTTATCATAACCACGAATTTGAATTTGTAAAATTCGATGGCCGCACCGGAATGGACATTTTGTTCGAAGAGTCCGATCCGGAAGTATTTGATTTTGAGCTTGACCTCCATTGGGTACAGGCTGGTGGCGCTGATCCGGTTGAATGGATCCGTAAAGTCGATGGACGTATGAAAGTCGTGCATCTGAAGGACTGGGCAGTTACAGCTGACAGGGAACGCCGCTTTGCAGAAGTGGGAGAGGGCAATATGAATTACCCGGCTATTCTAAAAGCTTGTGATGCTGCGGGTGTGGAATGGGGAGCGGTTGAACAGGATCAATGCTATGGTAACGATCCATTTGACAGTCTTGCAATCAGCCTGCGCAACCTGCACAAGCTGGGATACAAATAAGCTATAAGCGGGTACTTATTAAGGAGAACCACGAGGGCAGTGTGCAGTTGGGGCACAGCGCTCGACATTGCAATGATGAAATCATCCAATTTATACAGCCTAACACACAGAAACCGGAAGCCTGAGGGCCTCCGGTTTCTGCAAATTCGGCTATACCTTCATCACATTGTAAAGAGGTAAAACAAATAACTTAACGATGGTTAGGTGAGAAAAAGAAAGTGGAGGTCAGCTCATGATTAGTACCAAATTAAACAAAATCGCTTATGGCGGCGATTATAGTCCCGAACAATGGCCGCAAGAAGTGATGACCGAGGATATGAGAATGTTTAAGCTTGCGGGTATTGATATCGCGACAGTTGCTGTTTTTTCCTGGTCCTTAATGCAGCCGGATGAAGAGACCTATCAATTTGAATGGCTTGACGAGATCATGGACAAGCTTTATGACAATGGTGTGTATGCCTGTTTGGCAACGAGTACGGGTGCACATCCGGCCTGGATGGCGCATCGTCATCCTGATGTGCTTAGGGTTGATTTTGAAGGGCGCAAGCATACCTTCGGTCAACGCCACAATTCGTGTCCAAATAGTCCGACCTACAGACTTTATGCTGCACGACTGGCACGCAAGCTGGCTGAACGATACAAGGATCATCCGGCGCTGGCTGTGTGGCATGTAAATAATGAATACGGCGGCATTTGTTATTGCGACAACTGCGCCAAAGCTTTTCGTGTATGGCTTCAGCAGCGATACGGCAGTCTGGATCAGTTGAACAAGGCGTGGAACACCCGTTTTTGGGGGCATACCTTTTATGATTGGGAAGAAATCGTCCCACCCAATTTATTAAGTGAGCATTCTGCAGAAACTCGAACCACCTTTCAAGGAATTTCGCTCGATTACCAGCGTTTTAACTCGGACGGGCTGCTGGATTGCTACTTGTTGGAATACAACGAATTAAAGGCAGTAACACCGGATGTTCCGGTTACGACGAATATGATGTGGATGTTCAAGCAGCTGGATTATGCCAAATGGGCGAAGCACGTTGATGTGGTTTCCTGGGATAGCTATCCCTCCAACACGACACCGCTCAGTCATGTGGCGATGTGGCATGATGTGATGCGCGGCTTGAAGGAGGGGCAGCCATTCATGCTGATGGAGCAGACGCCAAGCCAGCAAAACTGGCAGGCGTACAATGGTCTGAAGCGTCCAGGCGTGATGCGATTGTGGAGCTATCAGGCTGTAGCACATGGTGCTGATACGGTGATGTTTTTCCAGCTGCGTCGTTCGGTCGGTGCTTGTGAGAAATATCACGGAGCGGTTATTGAGCATGTAGGTCATGAGCATACCCGTGTTTTCAGAGAATGCGCGACACTTGGCGGCGAGCTTCAGGTTCTGGGAGATAAGCTGCTCGGTTCCCGGATCGAAGCCAGGGTGGCGATCATCATCGATTGGGAGAATTGGTGGGCCATGGAGTTCTCCTCGGGACCTACGATCGATTTGTCCTACATGACAGAGCTTGCCAAGTATTATGTTGCTTTCTATGATCAGAATATTGCGGTTGACATGATTTCAGTGGAAGCGGATTTTTCCCGTTACGATGTCGTTATTGCACCTGTACTCTATATGGTGAAACCGGGAGTTGCCGACAAACTGGAACGCTACGTGGAAGCAGGCGGACGTTTTGTAACGACATTTTTTAGTGGTATCGTGAATGAATCCGACCTAGTTACACTTGGCGGATATCCAGGTGAGCTCCGCAAGCTGCTCGGTATTTGGGTTGAAGAAATCGATGCATTATTTCCGCATATGTCCAACCGCATCGTGATGACCGAAGGACGGGAAGGCTTTAAAAAGGAATATGCCAGCACATTGTTATGTGATATTCTGCATACGGAGGGAGCTGAGGTTTGGGCTGAATATGGTGAGGAGTTTTATAAGGGTACGCCTGTGCTGACGCGTAACAGCTTCGGACAAGGTGAGGCGTGGTATGTAGCATCCAGTCCGGATAAATCGTTTCTTGCCGATTTTGCTGCGCTGCTGGTGAAGCAAGCGGGGATTGAATCCGTGTTGGCTGCTCCTGAAGGAATTGAAGCGACACGACGTGTTAAAGACGGACAGGCCTATACGATGATATTGAATCATAATGACAGCGAGACCGAGGTGAATCTCGGCACAAGCCAGCGCACCGAGCTGCTTAGTGGTCAAGTGGTTAGCGGAGCTGTGACGATTCCTGCAAAGGGTGTCTGGATCTTGGAAATGGCTTCGCTATAAATCCCGAAATGGGCGGTTAATCTGTGCATCTGTCTATACCGTTTCCGCTAATTGCCATACACTATGGCATAGGTTGATGTACATGAGGATTCGATGTCGTTGACTTAATCAAGACATAGGAGTGATTCTATTGGCACATGTTGGCGGTGTAGGTGTGGGAAGTTGTGCAGGGGCATATGGCGGGTTTGGTACATCAACAGGAGAAATTCTGGTTCTGTTCATTTTATTGGTTATCATAACAGGCTCAGGATTTTGGGGCGTATAAACGATAATAGCAATATTAAATAAGGTTTAAAAGATAAGTAAAGAAGCACCATGGCAGCAGTTTAGCAGATGCTGGCAGGTGCTTTTACTTTTCCATCTTACGGCTAAGAGCTTAATCGATTCCTTTGACAGGGCTGGTTTTGCGATATTCGAGCAGCTCCGAAATCGTGACGAAGCGATAGCCGCGGCTTTTAAGCACGGGCAAAATTCGCCTGAGTGCCTCAATGGTTTGTGTCTTGCCCTCTACATAATCATGAAACAATACAATATCTCCATTGCGCGAGTTGTTAAGCACCTTATTGGTGATATGGCTAACCCCCGGTGTATTCCAGTCCATCGTGTTGATATGCCAGGACCACATCACGACCGTATAGCCCTCTTGTTTGGCGATTTGAATCAACGGATCGTTATAGTAGCCTCCTGGCGGACGAAATAAGTGCGGCTTTTGCCCGGATACCCGAAATATAGCTTTTTCGGCCTTCATCAGCTGGTCACGCATATTGCTTTCTTTGACTCCGCGGGTGAAGTACATATGGGTATAGGTGTGATTCGCCAATTCATGGCCTTCGGCCACTTCCCGTTTAATGAGGTCCTGATAACGCTCAGCTTTTTCACCGATCACAAAAAAAGTAGCTTTAGCTCCATATTGCTTCAAGAGGTCCAGAATCTGCGGTGTATCCTCAGGATCGGGCCCGTCATCAAAGGTCAGCGCGATAATTTTTTCCTCAGTGGGCACCTCCCATACAATCTCACCTCTTTTTTCATAATAAGGACGCCCTTTACTGGGAGCGTTGGATAGCTCATTAATGGATCCTGTAAGCAGCATCGATAGCGACAGCACAATGGGGATGGAGACAGTCCACATGGTAATCAAAGCCTCCTTCGTGTAGTAGGACGAAGATAGTTTTCCCATTTCACCGAGTATTAGCCATCGAAGTCAAAAAAGTAATTTACCTGTACAAAACCTTGCAGTTCCTTGTTAAAGAAGGCAAGGGAAAGCCTAGTAATGATAATTTGCTGTTGGATACCAATCATTGGTTTTATTGATACGTTAACGGGTGTACATGCTATATGAAGACGGGACAATTGAAAAGGGCTCAAGCTATAAACTATACTTTTGATACTATCTTACATAAAAGTGGGTACTTGTATTTGATACTAAAAGCATCAATAATAAAATAGGCAGAGGATTTGATGACCTGCATATCGATAAGCCAAATTGGAAACAGCGGAGGGGATTACGATGAGAGACCAACTGTTTACGTCCTTTGAGATCAAAGGCTTGCAATTAAAGAACCGTGTAGTGATGGCCCCTATGTGTCAATATTCCGTTGATGCCAAGGACGGCAAACCGAACGAATGGCATTATGTTCATTATTTGAGCCGCGCTATCGGAGGTACGGCGCTTATTATTATGGAAATGACGGACGTTCATCCGGATGGTCGCATAAGTGATAAGGATTTGGGATTATGGTCCGATGAGCAAATTCCCGCCTACTCGCGAATTATTAAAGAAGTGCATGCTCATGATGCCAAAATTGGTATCCAGATTGCACACGCCGGTCGTAAAGCTGAAGATGCTGAAGTACCCGTTTCCTCATCTGCGATCAAATTTCCAGGAGCTGCTTATAAAGTACCGCGGGCGCTCACGACGGATGAAGTTAAAGGGATGGTACAGCTTTTTGCGGATGCAGCTCGTCGTGCTGTAGAGGCCGGTGTGGACATGATTGAATTGCATGGAGCACACGGTTATTTGATCCATCAGTTCCATTCTCCACTAACAAACCAGCGCGACGATATTTACGGACAGGATTTGGCCCGGTTTGGGGTTGAAATTATACAAGCTGTTAAAAAAGTAATACCTGCAGAGATGCCGTTATTTTTCCGTATTTCCGCTGTTGAATATGTGGATGGCGGTTATGATATCAATTACACCCTACAGCTGGCTAAAGCTTACAAAGAGGCCGGTGTAGACGTGTTTCATGTGAGCTCGGGTGGGGAAGGGCCAGCAGGTGAAAGAAAACCAGGAAACTACCCGGGATACCAGATTCCATATGCACGCACTATTCGCGAAGCTCTGGATGTTCCTGTTGTTGCAGTAGGTATGCTGGAGTCCCCGTCGCTTGCTCAATCGGTCATTGGCAATGGAGATGCTGATCTGGTTGGAATAGCGCGGGGTTTGCTGCGGGATCCGTATTGGGCCACTCATGCAGCTTTGGAACTAAAAAGTGAGCATGCTCATGTGCCGCAGCCGTACAAACGGGCTTATCTTTAAAAGCGATGAATAGACAAAAGCACGAGCCCAATCTATGGGCCCGTGCTTTTTTGGGATGAAGTGGTTTAATGGATTGCCGCCCACAGAAGGGAAAGCCCGGAAACTGCCAATAAAATGTCTAACACATATTGGAAGGTGATGACACTCATCCGCTGAACAATAGCTTTTGAAGCAAATGTTCCCAGCATCAGAGATGCACCAACGATAATTCCGTGTACCATCAGTTCTGTGGGGAGTGCTCCAAGCTCCTGGAAGGTTACAACCTTGCTGACATACAGGGCAAGTGAGCTGACCGCTTCCGTAGAGAGGAATGCGCCTTTCATTAATCCGTAAGAGGTGAATGCGGGTACGCTTAGAGGACCCGTAGAGAGGACGATTCCAGTCAAAAAGCCAATAATAGCTCCAGCGACGGCAAGCTGCCATAAGGAAATATGGAAATTTTTTGCCTTTAGCCAATACCTGACAGGGATCATAAGCAAAAAAAACATACCAAGCCCTATGTCTATAACAGCTGTTGGCAGTTCCCACAACGTTCGCGCACCCAGTGCGGCGGCGGGCACACCTGTAATCGAGTAGGCAGCAAAAGCCCGCCAATTGATTTCACGCCACCAGACAACGACTCTGGTCAGGTTTGCCATAACAGCAGCCACTGCCATAATAGGTACTGCTTGCTTAGGGCCAAATGCAAATACAAGAACAGGTAATAACATAATGGATGAGCCTGTTCCTATGACGCCACTGACAGCCCCGGCTACTAGTCCTACCAGCAACACAAATAAATAATCGCCCAAACAAACACCCCTAATGGATAATCTTATGGGTAGTTCATATCCGTACCCTGCGAGTCCTTGCACAATTGATTATAGCAATTATACTGAGAATATTGTAATTAGAGCGATACAAATGGTGACTTTTGGGGAAAATAATCGAATCTAGTTGCTTAAAATTGAAATATGTGGTAATTTATAGTCAATATTAGAAGTGATGAGCGGAAGAACCGCCTCTCCCATGCTGAAAAGCTTGGAAGGGGCGGTTTTTTTGCATTCCAATCAGCGTCACGGTTGGTGCTGCTAAATGCAATAGCTGTTCATTGCTGATTCTTGAACAAACGTGTAAAAGGATCGCATAGCTCAAATGGGGGTGGTTGAGATGCAGATGCAGCCGCAGGGCAAACAAATCGGCGATGTAGTCGAAGGGCGATACCGCATCGTTTCCGTACTGGGAAGCGGTGGGATGTCTACCGTATATTTGGCAGACGATTTGCGACTAGCCGGCAAACGCTGGGCGGTTAAGGAATCGAGGCAGAGCAACGGAACGGAATATGAATTTCTCGCGGAAGCAGAAATGCTTGTTAAACTTAACCATCCGAATCTTCCAGATATTGTTGATTATTTTCCAGCTGACCCCTATGGATGCAGCTATCTGGTGATGGATTATATTGAGGGAGAAACGCTGCTGCAGCGCTTCGAACGGTCCGGCAAACGTTTGCCGGTCAATCATGTGATTGATTATGCGCTGCAGCTGTGCGATGTATTCGCGTATTTGCACAGCCACCAGCCTGAGCCGATTATATACAGAGATGTGAAGCCAGCGAATCTGATGATCGATGCACAGGAGCGGATACGGCTCATTGATTTTGGCATAGCACGCAGCTATAAGGCTGGACAAGCTGCCGACACGGTGCGAATTGGCACGATTGGTTTTGCTGCACCTGAGCAATTCGAAGGGCGGCAGACCGACGCGCGCACCGATTTGTTCGGATTGGGTGCGCTGTTGTATTACTTGCTGAGCGGCGGTCATTATTATTATGCCGTGCGCAGGCCGCTGAGCGACCACAGCGCAGCGATCTCTGCGAGCTTGTCAGCGCTGGTGGAGAAGCTGCTGCAAGCGGAGCCGCGAGCTCGCTGCCAGAGCGCCGAGGAGGTACGCGACGAGCTGCTGCGAATTCAGCCGCTGCAAATAGCAGCGCGTAATAATGGAGCGGACGTGTATGGCGAAATAGACGGGGATGTTGGTCGAGGACGAAATCGAGAGGGAGGTCGAGCGGAACAAGGCGGCACAGCCTCAAGGGATAGTGGTGGAAAGGGACTGTCAAAGTCGCCGCCGCGAGTCTTGGTTGTAGCCGGGCTGTACGCAGGTGCTGGCGCAACATTCACGATACTATCGCTGGCTCGCGCACTGCACGGACTTGGTATCAGGCACGCGGTTATGGAGGCGCAATCGAGGAAGCCGGAGCTGTACGCACTATTGTATGGTGAGAAGCATGCTCCCCCCGATTATCACTGCTATAACGAAGCGGCAGTGGATTTGCGGCAGCAGCGGACAGCTTGGGAGGATGGCAACACGCTGTGGCTGCCAGCGGCACCGCAATCGGGAGCTGAATGGCCCAATGATTCCATAATTAGCGATTCGATACAGCCCAGCCTTGCAGATGGAAGCCGAACAGAGCTGGCGTTCAACCGACTGCAGCAGATGCTACTCCAAGAGATAGAGCGTCCTATTATATTGGTCGATATCGGTTCCGATTGGGAGGACGAGACGGCAAACGAGCTGATTAAGCTTGCTTCCGAATTTGTTTATGTCATGGATCCCATGCTGCATAAGCTGGAGTCGGCTGCTGCAAGACGTAATATGAAGCGGCTTAGGGAACTGCGACTGCTGGGTAAGCCGGTATGGGGTATCGCCAATAAGGCAGTGAATTCCAGCCATACCGGACAATGGCTGAGTGTGTTTCCCGAACCACCGGTTTGCATGCTTCCAGCGATTGATTTTACCAAGATAGCTGAGGCGAGCTGGTTGGGTATACTGGTGCAGGATCGCCCTGGAGTCCGTGCTCAGCTGGAGCGTTCGATGCAAGGCTGGCTTCGCAGCTGGCTGCCTCCTACGAGTCCCAAGGGGCTGCTGCACAAGCTGTGGGGAAACGGATAGTAAGGAAATGGAGGACCCGGCAGGATGAATGTTTGGTATAAATGTATGTATTATGTGTTGGTTATCGGCTTGTGCCTGTCAGGGCCTGCATTGCTGATCGGTTGGAAATGGTTCGTGGAGCCCAATTGGGGAACGGTTGAAGTGGTTCAGGCTGCGCGGTCTGTCGAACGCGGCTTACGGCTAACCGAAGCAGATCTCAAAACGGTCAAGGTAAAAAAAGAGCAGCTTGTTGACGGGGCAATGGTACGTATGCCCTTAGCACTTCGTCAGGAAACGACAAGAGCCGTTCGACTGAATGAGCAAATCACAGCTGATATGCTGAATACCGCTCATTTGCTGCCTGCTGCTGATGAATGGAACATGCCACTTCCAGTAGAATGGATGTTTGGAAAACCACCTGGCAGCTTGCTGCGAGGCGATCGGGTCTCCTTGCTGCTGGTGCAAAAGGAAGAGAGTAAAAAGGTTGATGACAAAACAGCCAATCAGGAGCTTTCGCGTGAGAAGCTGGACCAGCTGAATGTGTCTTACGAGGAAGAGAAAAAGCTTCAGGAAATTGTCGTCAGCTATGCCAAGGGCACCAACAATCAGGAAATCGGAGCCTCCGATGATCGTAAGAAGCCTACAGGCATGGTCAGTGCGGTAGAGCTGATTGTCAATAATGATCAAAAGGAGCTGATTCGCAAATACGGCACGAAGGGTTACCGATTCCTGGTCGTTTATCACTAAACGTACGTTGAATATAAGTTAAAAGGAGGTCAATCAATCGTTGAATGCTTATGTGGTGACAGGTGACCGAAGACTGCTGGAGGCATTACGAATTTCTGGAGATTATGAGTCCGTATCCAGCGTATCCAAGGATATGGCAGCGGTTCTTCTGATGGGAGAAAGGGTGGAAAGCAAACGGGACTCTCTACTGAAAACAGCGCGATCCCTCGCATCGAATCCTTCTGTAGCGGCTCCAGAGACTTCATTATTACCTGGAGATATATGGATTGTAAGCGATGCGCTGCTGGATATGCACGAATTGTTCACACTGCGCAGTTATTATCCGGATAATCGGATTATTTATTTACTTAGCAACGGAACGGACCCGTTGACCTTAAAAACAACACAAAGCCTGTGCGCAGCGCAAGGTATCGACTATGTGCTCCCTTACCATACACCCGAACAGGTAGCCGATGAGGCAGGGAGAATATGCCTGATTAAGGCAAGGACTGTCAGTAAGGTCATAACCGCAATCGGCGCACTCCCCCAACTGGGTGTCACCTCCAGTTTATTGTCAATCGGAGTTACACTGGCTGCACTATCAGGAGTAAAAGTAGGGATTTTTGGACTCAACGGTTGGAATCCGGGGGATAGCGGATTGCTTTATTCCGCCAAATATATGGATGAGCTGTGGGGAAGCTTGCAGGGCAAGCAGCTTCAGGCTGCAGAGCTTCAGGGGAAAATGCAGCTACTGGCACCTAACGTTTATTATTTAGCGGGCAGCCGGGATTTGAAGAAGCTGTACTATTACCAAACGGATGGAGTGTCATGGTTAATCGAGAAGGCACGAGAGTGCTTTGATCTGGTGCTGTTGGATGCAGGCAGCTATCCTGACCACGCATTGGCCGCACAAAGCATACATGCCTCTGATTTGCTGCTTGTTTATATGAGTCAAAGTCAGCAGGCCAAGGTACAGTGGAAGCGAATGTGTGAGCATATTTTGCACCCGGTTTTCCAATGGGAGCAGCGCCAATCGATGCTGCTGTTCAATAAAATGGTTCGCTCACCCGATATTGAAAATGAAAAACAGCTGTCACGCCAGCTTGAGATGCCTTATGTGGGCAGTTTGCCGTATGACCCATCGTTTTATCGCAAGGAAGCAGAGGTTGGGTGGGTTCATCCGAATAATCAAGATTACAACAAGGAGCTGGGCAAAATAGCAAGGGCGATGCTGTATTATTATGATTTGCCGCTCGTTCACAGTTCTGCTGTAGAAACGGCCACCAAGCTCATGGATTCTGCGGCAGGCTCCTCGAAGGGCTCATGGTTCCGTTGGTTGAAGCCTGTTAAGGAGGCCTAACCATTGGTCAGTCAGTCGAGGTTTCATATAGGACAGTTTCATACGGAGCCTGAGATTTGGGAACCGACGATTCCATCCTCTGTCGAGCACAAATATTCTCCACCCCTATTGATCAGCGGTGGCGGAAAGGTCCTTTTTGAGCAAGCCTGCCAAACTTATAAAGAATTTGTTGGTGAACGGTTTGCGGGTGCGATGCATCAAGGGATGGGCAATCGGAATCTGTCAGGATTACCGGATAACGATGATGCGGAGGCCTTCGTCGAGCTGGAAAACAAAGCGATTATCGGTGTACCCGAGACAGTGACGGCCATCATGGAACAAATACAATCTTATGTGGACCGTCAGGGACTGCACCAGCTGGAACTGCCGGATTACTACATGAATCTCAGACGGTTTGCCAAGGAAGAGCAGCGCTGCTATGGCGATGTGACACATGCGATGTTTCATGAAATATACGGCTTTAAGGCACTGGCCTGCTGGCAAACGTATCCGGACAGCTACGCCGCGCAAATTATTGGAACCTCCATCTGGATCCATCATCATGGCCGACATGAACGGATGCCATTTCAATTTGCCTCCACACAGGAGGTGGATAAAATCATTCGTGCACTTACTCGCCAAAAGGAAGATGCAATTGTCAATCTATACAATACAACCTTGGAGGTGGACTTATATACGGGGGAGCGGGTTACGCTCACGGTGAAGCCCGATGTAAGGCATGATGTGATTACGTTCCGGCGGTTTTTGATCGGTCGGGTAACCGTGGAGGATTTGGCAGATACCACACGCCGAACGATCCCACCGGAAGCTGTTGAACTGCTGCAGGGCATATCCAAAACTCATTGTAATGTAATTGTGATTGGCCCGCCGGGTACGGGAAAATCCACGACACTTAAAGCACTGATAGCTGAACGGGAAAACCATTACACAGGCGCGATTATCGAAAAGCATTACGAGCTGGCTGCCAGCCGTGATTTTCCCGAAAAGAAGCTGATCGAGCGAATCACCCATGAAGGCACCTTTCATCATGCAATGGATCAGATTCTGCGCTTTGATGTCGATTATGCGATTATCGGTGAAGTGCGCAGAGTTGAGGCCGAGGGCGCGATGCTCGCCTGCGAACGATTGCTCAAGGGCTTTGGCAGCACCTTCCACACCTGGAAGCCGGAAACCGTACCCTCCCAATTCGCGAGGCTGCTGTGCAGCTTGAATCCGGGTGTGCGTTTTGAAGAGGAAGAAAAACGTGTGGCCGAAAACATCGATATTCTGATCGTGCAGACGCAGGACCCGACTCGCACGCGTAAACGACTCAAAAGCGTGATGGAGCTTCGCTACAATCGCTATACCGGAGAAATTAGCACTCATGAGCTGATGCATTGGAATGAGCGAACGGATACATGGACGTATCGTAATGATTTGAGTGAGGGTCTGCGTAAGGAAATGCGAGAGGTTCATCCGGAATGGTCCGAACGCACCTTCCAAACGCTAGCTGCGTTAGCAGCGGCATCACCGATTCCAGAGAGTGAAGGCATAGTCGTTTATAATCCTGTAGCGGTCAATCCGCTGCACCGGATCAGTGTTTCGATGGGGCAAGTAGCTGCCGCAATGTCGAGGAACCTGCTGCATGAACATTCATCCATATCCTTGTCTATGGAGGGAAGTACAGCTGTACAACCACCCGCAATCACTTTTACATCACCTACAGTGCAGCAGACAGATGGGGAGGATTAGCCCTTGTCTATGTTTCCGTTTTTGACGATGTCGCTTTTGTTCATCTCAGCGTGCTTATTTACAATCGGTTTGTATATGGCTCTGAGGCAGCCGCTCCGATATCTTCGCAAGCTGCTGCTGACAGAGCATCGACACCGACTTAGCATGAAGCAGTTGAAGCGTAAGCCGCGAGGTCAGAATCAGCCGGGGCGTATTGCGACAATTTACCGAAGAATCCATCGTCAGCTGGAGCTGCTGCTGAAAGCGACGATGAAGGAGCGTTATAGCGAATATTCGGTTCAGCGATTTCTGCTGCTGGCTGTATCAAGCTCCTTGTCGGCCGGGATGGTTTCCTATGTAATGGCTTTTGACATACGCTTCAGTCTGTTTATAGCCATTGTCGCTTTTGCAGTACTGATTATTTACCAACGGTTGAAGCTGCGCAGTCAACAAATCCAAAGCGGTTATGATCTTGCAGAAACGATAGGCATATTGACCAGTAAATACAAGGTTACCCGCGGTAATATGCGTATGGCACTGCAGCTTGCTTGTCAGGAAATATCATCCAGTGCGATCCGCAGTCATTTTATGAACTTGATCAGAGAGGAGCTTAATTATGTGGACTCGCGCGAAATGGAGAAGGCGGTTGAAGAATTTATCTACAGTATTCAAACATCCTTTGCCAAGCAGCTTGGCTTAACGATGCTGAAAGGACTGCTGCGTAATGAAAATGTGGAAAGCACACTCATGGCAATTGATAAAAATATTCATAAACAGATCGATATGCTGCGCGATGAGGGGGATTCCAGCTCTGAGGTGCTGCAGCTGAGCTGGCTTCATGTGCTTTTGTTCCCATTGCTTTTGATAATGATGATCATATTTATGGGCTACACGAGCACGGTACATTATCAATTGGGAACAGAGCAGGGGCGATTTTGGCTGACAGTTACGGTTTGCTTCATTATAGGCTCGCTGCTTTTGGCGATTTGGTTCCGGCGTCCACCCAATGATTATTAGAACGTTGAGATCAGCTTCGGAATATGAAGCTGCAGAATACGATTAAGCCCATAAGGAGGTCGAAGATGTTCTTTCAGATGCACCATGATCTATATGCTGTTGGCGGAGGGCTTCTTGGCATCCTGATTTGCCTTATTTACATGCTTGCTGCTTATCTGATTCATCGCCGTTTGCGGACCCCCCTGTCCATCAAATACATGTCCCGCCTCCAGTATATACGATTAAAGGCCTGGCTTGATCATCCTGAGCTGGATCAACGACTGGAGCGTACCGGGTATCCATTAGGGATGAATGCGATAAAAATCCAGTCCATTCGTTATGGTGTCGCGCTGCTATGGTTAATCAACAGCTTATATGACATCTCCTTCAATTGGGATATTCAGTCCCTGCCTGCACTGCTGCTCCAGCTGTGGGGTCCGGTAGTGATGCTGCTTGCGACCAACACGAAAGCTTCGCTGCTCACCTACTTTTTGGCCAAATGGAAGGAGATTGACGACGGGGAAAAGAACCGTGAGCTGTTCATGATCTACAGCATGATCGCTGACGAGCTTAAAGGGGTTGGTCGCCGCAGGTTGAATCTGCATACGATGCTGACCAAGCTGCGCGATTATACGGTAAGAATCAAGCCCTCCTTGAATAAAGGTCTGCGGTTATTTGACGAAGGGGCGTCCGCTGCACTGCATGCGATTGGCGAGGATATCGGAACCAAGGAGGCTAAGGAGCTGTGCAAGCTGCTTGCAGATCTGGAAATGACGCCGCCAGAGGATATTTCTGTCCTGGTGGAGGCGAGAGAAGAGAGCTACACCCAGATGCTGCGCGAGAATCGGCGGCGAAGACGCAAGTTTTTTGGGAGCTTGGCTTATGCCGCGGCATTTAGTCCGCTGTTGATTTATTTGTGGAATGCGTTGAACATCGCCCAGCAGTATGTAACGGATTTGGCTCGCAGCACGAATCATTTTGGTTGAACCCTTGAAGGAGTGGATGAATAATGAAACCGGCCTTGGAAAAGTTTTTACTCATTGCAGCTACACTAGCTGCCATCGGATTGTTCATTTTTGTGGCGATGTGGAGCTCGATTAAGGATAAAAAGACGCAAATGGATGATTTGTTCAACAACACGAAATGTACATTAGTATCTACTATTGGAGCGCTAACGTCATTTCCTCTATGCGCCACACCTTATCGATCTTAGCAATTTTTATGGATGAATACAAACTCTGAATAAGTCGTTTTCGTTCGAGGTCATTAAGGTATTCCCAATTTTCAAGCAGGTTCTCAAGCAGCCTCACCGTTGCAGCATAAGTCAATTGGCCGCTAGCCGTTGTCGTCATTGGCAAATCAGAAAGTCTGCCCTCCAGCTCCGATACCCGATTTTTGATTTCTTCTCGTTCTTTTTCGTATGTCTGTAAGTCTACCTTATCCGCGAGATACAACTTCAGCAACTTTTCCATTTCCGCATTCTTCGTGGTAATCTCCTTTAACACTCTTTTGCGCTCCTTATCCGTTCCATCGCTAGTAGAAGCAACTTCCTTCCTTACGTTTTTAGCTTCATCCATAAACGTTCTGATTTGGGCCAGAACAAGACGTGTCACTTTACGCTCAGAAACTGTTGAGATGTTGCAGACACCCAATTGACGCTTACCTTGACAGTAGTACTGTATCTGCCGCCGGCCACTTTTCTGAATGTGTGAATTTCCATAGAAAGAATACCCGCAAGATGCACATTTCAAGATGCTTGAAAAATAGAACGTATAACTGCTGCTGGACATGTCGCCAGTTGCACGCCGTTTGATCAAGCTCTGTACGTAGTCGAATTTCTCTTTATCAATTAATGGTTGGTGAGTTCCCTTTTTAATCACTCGCTGCTCTTCTGGCGCTTCTTTAGGTTTCCAATGGTTATATCCGATGTAAGTGATATTCTGAAGCATGCTCATTATGGGTGATCGTGTCCAAACACCACCGCGCGAGGAAGGTATATTCCGCAAATTTAATTCACGAACAATTTTATGAACGCCCTTGCCTTCGATATACCAGTCATAAATCATGTGTAGAATCGGTATTTCTTCCTCATTTGGAGTCAGCGTGAGATCCGGACCCAGATGATAACCATAGGGGCGCGATGGGGTGTTACGTTTGCCTGAGTTAGCCCGTTTTATATACCCGAGCTTTGTACGCTCAGAGATCCTACGGCGCTCTGCTCGTGCCATAGCAAGTCTTATGGTCAGCATCATTTCCCCGTCTGCGCTCTTAATATCCAACTCTTCCATAATTGAAGCGAAATCAATACCTTTCTTGTAAAAGGTTTCGCGGCACATGATCAAGCCGTCAATCGGATCGCGCGTCAGTCGATCCAAAGCCCAAAATACGATATAGTTGATTTTTTTCGCGTTTACATCTTGTAGCATCCGAGTGAGTGCCGGCCGGTTCATCGTCTTTGCACTGTACCCGTCATCTGCATATACTTCATATTCTGTATATCCGCGCCTGAGCAGATATTTTACACACTCATCTTGTTGAGCTGGTAAAGAATGACCATGGATTGCTTGGTCCTCCGTGGATACGCGAATATAAATGGCTGCTTTCATTTTAGTTCCCCCATTCATAAAATTGTTTTATATTCATTTGAAGGACTTCTTCTAAGTCGTTTATTTCAAGGATGAACTGTTCAATTTCATAAGAATCAAAGTGGGGATAACGAATATTTTGCTCAATACGCTCAAGAACAAAAGGCAGATAAATGCCAAAATGATCTGGCCGTTCAAAGCTCTTAATTAAATCAGTTTGGATGATGGTCATACTCAGACTCTCCTCATCGTAATATTCAAATTGATGCCTTTCGAAGCCGGCTTGTATCGGAAAATACAAAGATGAACTATCCCAACGGATGCCCCCTTGTCCAAACCTAACAATCATCTTTATCGGTATGAAACATAGCCCGTCAAGTCCGGGGTGTTCTTTGTATAGTACCAAGATCTTCTGCATGCTGACCACCAAACCTTTCCACCCATTGTCTGCCTAATTCTTCACGTTTTTTCCTGATGTATTCTTGAGTTATCGGCTTTTGATTCTTAACGTGTTCTTTACGATCTCTTTCTTGCTGCTCCAAATATATTCGATTCTGAATTTGCTCAATTCGTTTGCGTACGAGTGGGATTGGTAATCGAAAATCGTTAGAGAGTGTGCTTATGTATTCTTGCTGATTTTGAATGTGGCAGTATGGTTCTAACATATAGCAGGGTATTGAAGCGTAAAGCTGGAAATGAGCTGCCTGATACTCCTGGAGTTCAATAAATAGGCTATGCATACCATTTTGAAATCCAGCATGTCGCACTACATGTCCAATCTCATGGAATGCTTGTTCGCGCCGTTGCCGTTCATCCAAGCTTTCATTGATATAAATGAGCCCAAATCTATCGTTCCAAATAACTTTTGTTTGACCGGGATGATAAAGGATGGACGCATTAAACATTCCAGCGATACGGTCAATATCGAGGTCGGGGGCATAGTAAACTCTATTTTTTTGATAGGTACATATGATCCAACTTTCAAGATCGTTAGTTTTATAAAGGGATAAATTCATAGGTGTCACCTCCAATGGAAACGTATGTTCTGTTTTGGGATAAAAATAAAAGGCCGAGTTACCGGACCTTAAAATCACAATTTTCTTTGATGAAGAAACCGCCATTGATATATACGCAATCCTCTGTGTGCTTCTCAATCTGGCCGCCGCGGTCTATTGGCTCGCCGTTTTGGAAGACTTCGATATTTGTTCCAAAAAACATGGCATTGTCAAAGTCAGCTGGGTGAAGCAGGGGGGTGTTGGATTTGAGCATGGGTCACCTCGTTTATGGGTTATTACCGATTCCGCAGACAATGGAAAAAACACCTTTGGCATCGTACTTTAGGATAACTATGAAAGTCCCTTGATTAATGTTTTTTTTAGTATAAAAGTCATCACCTAAGATATTGGGTAGAAGCTTACTTTCATATTGAATTACATCCTTTCCTTCGCTATGCGTCCACTCTTTAACTTTAATGGCGTCTGTCGGTATAATATCGTTGACTACTTTTAGGGCCTCTTCTTTTGAAACTCTTCTTAGGCTGGTCGTTTCGAAGGACCGAGCAAAATTATAAGTACGGTCATTCAAATACATCGCTGAGGCAATGCCATCCTGATATCCACCCACACTAGTATCTGATTTATTTTTGTTCTGATTGGGACCATACAATTTTTCAATGGTTTTTCGTGTATCCCCTAAACCACCTGATTTGGTGATCTGTTCATTAACCTTTTCTTCAGCTAGTTTCTTCTGCTCAGCCTCGGCTTTAGCTTTCGCTTCAGCATTTAACTTTTCTTTGGCTTCTTGTGCTTGCTTTTCTTTCTGTGCATTCTCAGCCGTGTTTATAGCTTTTGGTTCAGGAGCAGGTGCTGCAGCGGGAGTAGTGCTGCTCGTCCCACAGGCGGTCATTGATACTGCGAGAATTGCCCCTAAAAATGCATGCTTTATCAAGATTTAACAGCTCCATTCGAAAAAAATACCTCATTATCGAGGTGCATGCTATTTCTTATCTGGATTGTTCCGTTCAAACTCCTCGTCTTCACGGCGCTTTTTTTGCATTTCATAGAACTTCTTCTTTTCCTCTTCAGATATTCCGTCTAAGTCTCCACCATAAGCAGCAGCGTTCAGCTCTTCTTGCTCTTTAACCGGCATTTGTATCACATTGATTTCCTTCGCTTCAGCAACGGCCAGACGAATCTTTAAATATTCATTGAGAGCCTTCCGTTCTTCTGGCGGAAGCTTTTCTGTTGTCTGTATGAGTTGTTGCATGTCATTGGGCAATGATCTTTCGGGGTCGCTGAAAAAATGTGAAAGTGTTACCCCGAGAGCCGCACATAGACGTTCGATTGTATCAATTGTGGGCTTTTTCTTTCCTTTTTCAATCTCACCTATGTAAGGCTGTGAGACTCCTGATTTTACAGAAAGCTGATTCATAGTTAATCCAGCCGCTTCTCTGTGGTGGGTCAACATTTTGGCGAAATCCATATTTACTCCCCATTCAAAAGCTTAATCATCTCTATAGAGATTATATCATAACAAAAAAGCAAATAAATCATATCAATAGAGTTGACAAGTCATATCAATAGATATAATATAGAGGCATGGAGGTGATACGAGTGATGAATATCAAAGACCTACGGAATAACAAACAATGGTCACAAATGGAGCTCGCTAGAAGATCAGGCGTGTCCCAATCGTTTATTAATAGCTTGGAGACCGGAGCAAAAGACGCTACGTCCAAAACGCTACGAAAACTAGCGGACGCCCTTGAAGTTTCGATAAGCGAACTACTCGGAGAAAACGAACAAGCCGCAACGAAGGAGGTGGGGTAGTTGAGGGAAATCCAAATCAATCTAAGGGAGGGGATCACATGAAACTCGTAAATAAATCCGAAATTCCTGCACTACTGGCTCAGAAGATTCAGCCGATTGTAATTCAAGACACGCCAGAATGGGACAGGTTTTTGGAAGAGTTCGCGCCATTGGCTGCGGAAGTTGAACAAAGGAAAGAAAGAGCAAAAGAACAGGCGGGTTAAGAAGAACACCCGCCACCAAGCAGCGGCGGGCAGAGGCGTAAGGGAGTAGGTAACACGGGGGTTGGTTCAGGGGAACTGGCGGGGCAACTAAATAACTTATAAAAACAGCATACCTCCATTATCCAATAGTTACCAATCCACCTTGGAATAAATTCCAACTTGGCATAGGAGGGAGGTACAGAATTGTGAATGCAATCGTTGATCCGAATTTTATCTGCAAAAAGATTAAGAAAAAGCGGCGGGCAGCTGGCTACTCTCAAGAAAAAATGGCAATGGAACTTGGAATTACCCAAGCCACGGTCAGCAAATATGAGAATGGCAGAGTGCCCGATGCAGCTACATACGAAAGCTGGCTACAGGTTTGTGAAAGATCAATACAAGCAGTTCAAGAAGGGAGAGCATTGTATGTATAAAGTGGTTAGCGAACAAGCTTACTTGGACCATACAGAGGATATTCGTCGGGGAATGTTTCGTGATATTCACATCGATTTCGAAACGGCTTGCGGATACTACGATTGGTTGCAAGGACAAAAAGCTGAAATGGAGCGGGAGAAGGCTGAGGCAGCTGAACAAAAGAAAAACACCCGTCCTGCCAGACGGATGTATCTTCGTGCGTATTTGAAACTTCTTACTCAGAGTATAGCACACAATGTTTCTAAGAAAAAGGGGGCTGCGCAGGATGCTCCCTAATAAAGCGAAAATCGAAATGGACGGGCAGCAGATCAAGCTTCAGATAGCGGCGAACGAACTGGCTTACAAAGCAGCCTGCTATAGGCAAGATTTTCATCAGGCTAATCAGTACCGGATCATGAACGACTTGCTTGCGCTTGAACTAAAGCAATTTCACGAGCAGCATGCTAAGGCATTTGCTGAACGTTATCCGATTCACATACACATTCATGTCGGCGGACAGACGCGGGAGGGTTAAACGATGGAGATTAAAGCAGGGATGCGGGTATGGTCTTCAGTGTTTGAATGCAATGTAGACGTGATTCGGGTATACAAACACTCGGTTACAATACAAACCTGGGGACGCGGATTAAAGGAAGGTAAATTGATGACTTTCCGCGGACAGAGCATTGAATCACTTCAACCAATGCGGAAACGTGCATGTTAGTTTGACCTTATCAAGTGAGGGCCCACTGCGGTGGACCTTCGATGATGCGGTTAAGCATCAAAGCATAGGGAAGGAGAGATGAAATGAAATCATCCGAAAAAGCAATCGCTCAGTATGACACACTTCAAAAAATCGTCGAACAGTTGAGAAATGGCGGTTATGAGTGCGATGCAGGGATTTTGACAAAGAATGTAGCTTTTATTGCACTTGAACGCATGGCTGAAAATGAAAAATAGACCCTGTAGCGAGGGTCTTTTGCATCAAAACTATTAGCGCCATCTTAACACGGAAAATTGGAGTTGACAAGGAGGCAATCATTTTGAACCTCACAAACGCACAAATGGCAGCAGGCTTGGAAGAATTGATCCAAGGTATTGACGAGTCACTGGAGAACGGCTGGCGAGTCCTGCAACAGCTGGGGCTTGGTGATGAGCAGCGTCAACTGGATTTCGAACTCAATGAAGAGATAAAGGAGCGTGCAAGCGCATGAAACAAATCGTTTTACAGAGCCTTACACTTCGTAATTTCAAGGGGATTCGTAATTTCACCCTTAATACGAATGGAGAGAGTACAAAAGTTTTCGGTGACAATGCCGTGGGCAAGACGACCTTGTTTGACGCCTTCACATGGCTCAAGTTCGATAAGGACAGTCAAAACAAAAAGGATTTTGAGATAAAAACGCTGGATGCAAAAGGGCAGCCCGCTCACCATCTGGAACATGAAGTTGAGGGCGTGCTGCTGGTTGACGGCAGGCGCCGGACATTCCGGAAGCTGTATAAGGAAGTTTGGACGAAGAAACGCGGCTCGGTATCACAGGACTTCTCAGGCCACACATCGGATTACTTTATTGATGGGGTGCCTGTGAAGCTGGCAGAGTACAAAGCCGAGATCGCTGCTTTGATCAGCGAGGACATTTTTAAACTATTGACTAACCCTTCTTACTTTAATGAGCAAATGAAGACTGAGGAGAAGCGGGCGCTGCTACTGAGCATTTGCGGCAACTTGACAGATAACGAGGTCATTGCCACAAACATGAAGCTTTCCAAGCTGCCAGGTATCATCGGTGACAATACGATCGAACAGCACAAGAAAATCATCAAGGCACGCATGACCGCTATCAACAAAGAGCTTCAGGATCTTCCGATCCGAATCAATGAGGCCAATCGATCCATGCCGGACGTTGGGGATACAGATGAGGAATTTCTGGCAGATGACATTGCCTCACTTCAAAAGCGCATCCAGGACAAAGCGGATGAACTATCCCGCATTCAATCCGGCGGCGAGGTTGCCGTCAAGGAAAAGCGGCAGCGGGAGCTTGAGGGCGAGCTGATTCAGCTTCGCAATCAATTGCAGTCAGGAACGATGGAGAAGATCACTGAACAGCGCAGAGTTGTTTCCAAACTTCATAATGAGGCAGCGGCATTAGAACGGACCATAGATGAAAAGGCACAACGCGTAAGGTCGAATGAAGCAGCAATCAAGCGCGGCGTTGAGGAACGGAGCAGGTTGCGGGAGCAATATGACAGGATCAAAGCCGAGGAATTCCAGCATCAACATGACGAGAATTGTCCGACATGCGGCCAAACGCTACCAACTGAGCAAGTAGAAACGTCGCATCAAAAGGCACTTGCTGCTTTTAACCTGAAGAAGTCCGAACGCTTGGAATCGATAAGTACACAAGGCAAGGCAGCTAAGGCCATATGCGACAAACTGGAGGCCGAGAACAAAGAATTAGCTACTGAACACGATTTTCTTAACAATGAGTTGTTCTCGAAAAACACGGAAGTATCCTCCGCCGGTTCAGAACTGGAAACCCTACAAGCAGGCATGACCGACGTTAGCACGGACCCGGCATACATTGCCAAGCAGCGGGAAATCGACATGGTGAAGAGTGAAATCCTCGGACTGCGATCGGCAAACCTTGGAGCCTTAGAAACAGCTCGAATGGACCTTTCAAAGCTTCGATCCGAAGTCGGCATGATGCAGCAGCAACAAGCCAAATTCCAGCAGGTCAAGATATTACAGGGTCGCGTTGAGGAGCTAATGCAGCAGGAAAAGGTACTTGCCGACGAATACGCCAAGCTTGAAGGTGAGCTGCACCAGACTGAAGAATTCACTCGGACCAAGGTCGCGCTGCTGGAAAACCGGATTAATAGCAAATTCAAATATGCTCGATTCAAATTGTTCGATGTTCAAGTGAATGGAGCCTTAAACGATGTGTGCGAGACAACCTTCGAAGGCGTCCCTTACAGTTCCGGCCTTAACAACGCAGCTCGGATTAATGTAGGACTCGATATCATCAATACACTTTCCCAGCATTATGGCGTGACAGCTCCTATATTCGTTGACAATGCCGAGGCAGTAACACAGTTGATTCCTACTGATGGGCAGCAGATTAGTTTGATCGTCAGTGAAAAGGACAAGCAACTTAGGGTTGAATCAAGGAATGACGACCAGATCAGAAGCGATGAGTTACTTACATTCGTATCGGGTTATGCAGCAGTAAGCCAAATAATCGTAGATAACGAGGTGATCCAATGAGTGGCATTGTGACCGTAAAAGTTATCACTGGAACCGGATGGGAAGGGCTCACACGCGAAACGCTTGAGATCGATGGTAATGAAGTGATGAGTATTGGTCCATTGTCAGAGTGCCCAGAGGACGCCATTTTAGAACGGGATTTAGTCGGACCTTCCGACTTCTCCCGGTTACTGAAGGATTTCCTGATAGAGCATAAGGGCAAGCAAGTTAAATTTGTTTACGAAGATGCGAAGGAGGATGAGGAATGAGTATAGCAATCGTTAAAAAGGAAACTGTAGACGTTGTTTCCGCGAAGGTTCGGCAATTTCAAGAACGTGGGGAGATTCATTTCCCTGCGAATTACAGCCCAGAGAACGCAATAAAATCAGCCTGGCTTATGCTTCAAAACGTGCAGACAAAGGACTTCAAGCCAGCTCTTGAGGTTTGCACACGCGACAGTATTGCTAATGCATTGCTGGACATGGTTGTTCAAGGTTTAAACCCAGCAAAGAAGCAAGGTTACTTCATCGTTTATGGAAAGCTCCTTACCTTCCAACGTTCATATTTCGGCACCATGGCAGTGACCAAACAGGTGACGCAAGCCGAGGATATTGACGCTCAAGTAATCTACGACGGTGACGAATTCGAATTTGAAATCGTCAAAGGTCGAAAAAAAATAATTACACACAAATCCTCGTTTTCTAATATTGATGACTCCAAAATAATTGGTGCTTATTGCTCCATCTTCTGGCCTGACGGTCGCGAATATACAGAAATCATGACGATGGCAGAGATCAAGAAGTCATGGAAGAAGTCGAAAATGTCACCAGATAAGGAGGGCAGCACTCACAATGAATTCCCCAGCGAAATGGCTAAACGGACGGTTATCAACCGAGCCTGCAAAGCCTACATGAATACTTCTAATGACAGCAGTTTGATCATGAAGCACTTTAGGCAAAATGACGATGCGAATGACGAAGCTGAGGCAGAAGAAGAAATTGCCCAGAATGCTAATGGTCAAATCATCGACGTAACACCGAATAGGCCCCCTGAGAAAGCGAGGCAGGGTGATATGGGACAAACATTAACAAATCGCGATCCCAAATCATTTGATGATGCCATTGCTGATTTCGAACGGGATAACCCACCTGCCAGCGGCGATAGCGAGCCGGATTGGGCATGATCCAGATTATTCCCTTGGCTTCCAGCAGCGCCGGAAATGCCTACTATATTACAGATGGCACAACGGCGCTCCTGCTGGAAGCAGGCATACGCTGGCGAGATATACAAAGGGCTTTGGACTTCAAGACACAGGACATCGCAGGCTGCCTGATCACTCACGAACACGGTGACCACATTAAGGGAGCTACTGAGGTACTGAAAGCCTGCATTCCGGTTTACGCCTCACAAGGCACCTTGGACGCCGCCAAAGTATCTGGCCATCGCGCCAAGCCTGTGCAGGCTATGAAGAAATTTGTTATCGGAACATGGACGATCATGGCATTTGATGTACGACACGATGTATCGGAGCCTTTGGGCTTCTTGCTCGTTAACGAGGCAGGGGATAAGCTACTTTTCGCTACTGATACCTATTACATTCCTTATCGATTTGAAGGGCTCACACACATCATGGTTGAGTGCAACTATAGCAAACGCCTACTGGATGAAAATGTTGCTTCTGGTAAGGTTCCAGCGCTACAGAAGAAGAGATTGCTACGATCGCATTTTTGTCTGGAGAACGTTAAGGAGTTTCTGAAAGCTAATGATCTACACCAAGTTCAAGAGATATGGCTGCTCCATCTTAGCGACAGCAACAGTGACGAGGCCATGTTCAAGCGTGAGGTACAGGAGCTTACAGGCAAGTTAGTTTATATAGCGGAGAGGTAGGAAAATCCATGATTTGTAAAGCCCGCGGGAGGGGGAGAACAGATGCATGCCTGACAATCACATAATCCCTGTCTCCAGCGGTCTTTTCGAACACCGGGAACGTATAGGGCCTGCTTTGTGGGAATTCCTATGGTGCATTGATGCAGTGACTAGCGAGGAAATCGACGCACAGGGAAACCATTGGGGACTGGTACACGGCGGGGCAATCGTAAAATATGAGCGCATTGCCCAAGAAGCCATGACAAGCGAACGAACCGTTAAACGGAATATGGCCCTATTAATGGATGAAGGATATATCGAGACCGTTCGGACAGCCCGGGGATACATCATAAAACTTGCCAAAAATAAGAAAGACCTCTTTAAAAAGAGAAGTGCCAATAATGGCACATCACAAGAAAGTGATATACAAAAAGTGGCACATCACAACGAAAGTGAAGTGCCAATAATGGCACATCATGAGGCGAATTTAACAAAAAGTGGCACTTCATTGCATAGTGATGTGCCATATGTGGCACCTCTAAAAGACTTTAAAGATCTTAGTACTACTTCTACTACTACTACTGAATTTTCAGAATCTGATGAAAACGAGGAAGACCCGTATCTGCAATTATTAAATGCTTATTGCAAACTTAACAACCGTTTTGACATTCACGTGAAACGAAATGAGCGCGATGCCATGGGTAAGATGGTCGCCGGAGGTATGCCTAACCCTTTTACCATCCGAACTATGGAGAGCCTCCTTGAGGCCAAGCGCGCACGTGAAGGGAATGCCTTCAAGCTTCCGACCAGCTTTTTGTACTACGAAAATGCTTTGTGGGAAGCGTGGAGGAACGAGAATTCCATAACTGCCGCCGGGTCGACGGACGGGGTCATCCTTGGAACTCGTAAAAACAGTAAAAGCCAACAAGAACAAGACTTAGAAGAGCTTAGAATTGCGAAGGAGGAGGCGAAACGCCTTGCAAATGTGGGAAGTGATTGAGCTGTTTGAGGAAATTAAATTCCGGTATCCCAGCTTTTTGTCAGGCGAAAAAACGCGTGAAGTTTGGTATAAAGACGGATTGAAGAACGTAGAATTCGACGTCGCACTTGCCAACCTTGAGCAGTATCATGCCACCGAAGAAAAATGGCTGCCGAGCCTTGCTAGATTGTCCAGACCTCTTGTTGATCGTGAAGATCATCGGCATGAGTTTTTAAAATCCATGACTGAGGAGCACAACAACAACTTGGAAAAATGGAGTAAGGCAGCTGTACCACCGCCGGATCACATCAAGGAGAGGATGAGGCAGCTTGGATCAGGAACCAGAAATCAAGCCACCACAGAACATCGAAGCTGAGCAAACTGTGCTGGGAGCCATATTTCTCAGCAATGAAGCCTTGGACGATATCGAATGGTTGAAAGGCGAAGCGTTTTTTGATAAGCAGCATGCCCGAATTTACCGAGCCATGAAAAGCTTGCGAAGTGAAGGAGCTCCCATTGAGATTTCTTCCATGTTGACTAAACTGAAAGACGGCGGGGAGCTAGAGAAAGTTGGCGGGGTTATGTACTTGAATGCCCTGCTGGACGCGGCAACCACTGCAGCCAATATTGATTATTATGCTCGATTGGTTCTTGGTGAATATCACAAGCGCGTCGCCATCATGGAAACTGAGGAATTGCACGAACAAGCCAAGCAAGGCGGAGATACCAGCAAGATCATAGCCAACCTGCAAGCCGTACAGACTAAACTGGAAGATCATTCAGTCAAGGGTGCGGATTTCAAAATGATTAAGGATGTGTGCTTGGATTTTTATGAAAATCTCGAAGTTGTAGCTTCTTCCCCAAATAAAAGCGGTGTTACAGGCGTATCATCAGGATTTCCAGATTTGGATAGGGTGACAGCGGGGTTTCAAAAGCAAGATTCCATCATCGTTGCAGCTCGACCATCCGTAGGTAAGACAGCTTTTGCTCTGAATATTGCGCAGAATGTCGGCATCATCCAAAAGAAGGTTGTGCCTATATTCAGCTTAGAGATGGGCGCCCGTTTGCTAGTACAGCGGATGGCATGCGCAGAGGCTAATGTGGATGCTAACAAAATGCGAACAGGCATGCTGGACCCTGCAGATTGGGAAAAGGTTGCTATGGCAGTTAGCATCATAGCGGCATCTGACATTTACATCGACGACACTCCATCAATCACGATTAGTGAAATTCGGGCCAAGTGCCGCAGGCTGAAAAAAGAAAAGGGCGAAATTGGCATGATCCTGATAGATTACCTGCAGCTTATCGCAGGTTCGGGTGGGCATAAAAACAGGGAACAAGAAGTATCTGAAATTTCCCGTACAATCAAGCAAATCGCGCGTGAAATGGATTGTCCAGTGATCACATTGAGCCAGCTCAGTAGGGGCGTGGAACAGCGGCAGGAAAAGCGACCGATGATGTCGGACTTACGAGAGTCGGGTTCAATCGAGCAAGACGCCGATATAGTCGCCTTCTTGTATCGGGATGATTACTACGACAAGGAATCCGAAAAAAAAAACATTATCGAAATTATCATTGCTAAGCAAAGAAACGGCTCATTATGCACAGTGGAATTGGCATTTCTCAAAAGCTTTAACAAGTTTGCCACACTCGATCATGTGCACCAGGAGACAGCAGGCACTCAGCAGGCTCCACCGCCTAAGAAGGCATATGACAACCGGAGGAGGTTCGGAGCGTGAAAGCCAATCGCTGGCAAGTATATGAGTGGATTAAGCAATCGTACATGTTCTACGGCGTTGTTCCTACCCTGTATCAAATCAAAAGGCACTTTGGAAAGTCTCTACCAGAATCCGAGCTTGCAGAGGGCATTATCGAATTCGTACTTACCACACGGCAACCAGTTCGGAAATGGCGTGGCAAAGGTTATACAAGACCGAGGAGGCGAGGAGCTTGAACCCCAAATCAATAATTGATGAAGATATTGTGCACAAACTCTTCATGGCTGGCGTGCATGTTGATGATATTGCTGACCAGATCGATATCAATGTGAACACATTATATAAATTTATCGCAAAGCAACGAAGATTGAATCCGGAGAAATGGCCAATACGCAAACTGGGTAAGGCGTCCAAGAAAGATGTGAAAGAAGGTCGTGTTGTAATGCCGATCTTAGCCAGTCGCCCGCCGTTACCAGTACATCGCCACTCCGCTAGCCCAGTTACCATCAGCTATATGTCTAAAGAGGAAATCGAACGGCGTTATGGAGCTTATAAACCTCCAACCAATAGCGATGGTAAGGTGAAAAAAGCACCAATAGGCTTGTTTTCGGATTGGAGGCATACCCGTGAAGGTTGATCTGCTTGAGCAGGAGTATCACCCGTTTCTGATCATCGGTAAGGGCAATGAGATTCTGGCCGAGGTGTATGTCGTGCATCTCAAACATATCCAGTACACCCGAAGCACGCGGAAGGGAAAAATACGGATCAAAAGGGCGGTGTAGGGCGTGACAGAAGAAAAAGTCAAAACCAAGTACAATGCGTCGAAGGCCATTTTGTATATCACAAAGAACGTGATCGTCAAGGTGACGGCCGCCGAATTAAAAAAGCTTAAGGAGACAGGGCTGATTGATGCGGTTGTTTTCGATAGTGAGCTGGAGGCCAAGTTTTACCGGGACATATTGCTGCCCGAAGTGCAGCGAGGATTGATCACCGTAGAAATGCAGCCGAAATTCACATTGCTGCCAAAGCTGGAGAAGGGCGGCATTAAGCATCAGCCTATCACTTATTCACCGGACTTCAAGATCACTTATATCGCTTCGGGTAAGGTTCGATTCATCGACGTGAAGGGCATGGAGGATCAGAAGTTCCCAATCAAGCGCAAAATGTTTGATGCTGCATTCCCCGAATTCCCACCGCTTGTTGTCATGAAGCATGTCAAGAAATTCGGCGGCTGGATCACGATTGAGGAATATACCAAGAAAAAGCGCGAAGAAGACAAACTAAAAAAATCGAGTTGAGAGGATGATTTAAAATGGTTATGGCAAAAGGGAAAGCAACAATCGGCACAATCGCAGTCGGAGAGAAGAACGTCAAAATCGTCATGATAATAAGCAAAAAGGACTTCTTCCGGAATGCCAGATTTTTCGAAGATACTTCAGAAGAAGTCGAATTTGCACTTGGCGACAACCAAATGAGCCTAGATGATTATTTTGACGAAGAAGCAGAGGCCAGACAAGAAGATGCCCGACGCGCTGCTTGGCTTCTGAACCAGCCTAAGAAAATAGCCACTGTGGACGGTCAAGGAATCGTGCAGAGCCTTGAACCTATCGACGATGGGCAGGCAGAAATGCAGGACCAGAACGAAACTGAGGACAATGCAGAAGGCGAAAATGTTGAAACTGATGAATCGGACGAAGATCAGCGAGAAGAATCAGAATTCGACTCGGACACAGACGGAGATGAAGAGGACCTATGGCCCGACCCTAACGAGGACAACAATGATGACGATCTGGAAAGCTCGCTTGAAGGGTCTGAACCGGATGCTGAGCAAGATATTGAGCACGAGCCTACATCCAAGGAAGTGGATGCTTACATCATCCAGAAGCAGCCGAAATATGATGATATCGAATATGATTTCGCAGAGCTGCTGGTACGTAAGAATGAGTCGAATGAGACATGGCGTGAAATTGCAAACTCGTTCGGGATTTCAACCGGCGTCTTAACAGCCGAATTGAGCACTCTTCGTAAACGTGTAAAGCAAATTATCATCGAACAAAAAAGGGCAGCTTAGGCTGCTCTTCCCCTTAGGAGGCAGCATGAACGACACGATTAACGCGAATAAATGGATCTATTTTAAAAAAGACGTACACGGTCTAGAGGTTGGCGAGGAACGGGTCTGGCTGGTAGATGGCAAGGCAGTCGTTGTAAAGCTTGCTGAGGTGGCAGACCTTGACCGGATTAACCGAGGCGTGATCTGTATTGATTAATTTGGGAGGTACATCCTCCCCCACTAGACCCTTGTCGGCCTTAGCGGATTAAACATAAGGAGGTACAACGATGAAGGCACTCAGCCTATTCAGCGGCATCGGTGGCATAGACCTGGCATGTGAATGGGCTGGGATCAAGACAGTAGCTTTTTGCGAACGCGAGCCATTCCCACAAAAGGTGCTGCGGAAGCACTGGCCCAATGTACCAATCTACGACGATGTATGTACGCTTACGAAAGAGAGGCTAGAAGCTGATGGAATCGGAACAATTGACATTATTCACGGGGGATACCCTTGCCAACCTTTTAGTAATGCCGGGAACCGAAAAGGCACGGAAGATGACCGTCACCTCTGGCCTGAAGTGTTCCGTCTTATACAAGCCATACAGCCCCGGTGGTTTGTTGGTGAGAATGTTGCTGGGCACGTCACATTGGGGCTCGACATCGTGCTTGCTGACTTGGACAGTATCGACTACGCCTGGGAATCGATTATTATTCCGGCTGCAGCCGTCAACGCCCCACATCGAAGAGACAGAGTTTTCATTGTGGCCCACCCCAAAAGCATCGATCAGGGGGGATTGTCCATCAGAGAGAAGGCGGCACACACCAGATTTACATTCGGCGGTCAAGATGTGGCCGACACCCAGGGCAAACGATGCAGAGAAACGCGGGAACATCAATCCGAACGAACCGCGCAATGGACTACCGGCAGCAGTGAAACTCTTTCCGACCCCACAAGCCCGGGACTATCGATCTGGGGACGATCCGAACGGACCGAGATCTCAAAGGAAACGCGAACAGGGATGGAGCCCGAATCTAAACGACGTTGTGAAGATGTACCCGACACCGACTGCACAGGACGCAAAGAACAGCACGCTGCCACCATCACAGATAACTCGGGATTCAGTACCTGGGGCACTCCTTCGGGAGGGGAACAGTGGGCAATTGAACCCGACGTGGGTCGAGTGGCTAATGGGGTTCCCCAGCGGGTGGACAGACTTAAAGCACTCGGAAATGCCGTAGTGCCTCAACAGATTTATCCGATATTAGCTGCAATAAAGCAGATCGATGACATGATGTGGACGGTGTAGCTCTTGCCGTCAGGCCATCAATTCGACTGAATCCGCCCAAGCCGCAGCAGGTTTGGGCATTACAATCAAAGGAGGTACAAGCATGCTTGAACGATTTAAAGTAGTGATCCGGTACAATGGGAGCAGTGTTGTTCATTTCACCGAAACCGATGGAGAGGAAGTATTCCGGTACAAAGGATTTCGTTTCTTTACACATCGATATTACGGTAAAGATTTACCTGAATGGCGCGTATCATGCGCAATGAGTGGATCAGCTATAGGATGGGCTCCGTTTAGGGAAGATGCCATTAAAATGGCGAAAAAGAATCTTCACTTCGAATTCGAAAAATATCTAGCAGGACTGAAAAATCGTCCTAAAGCAAGATGGAGCCGTAGACCACCCCAGCCGCTAAAGGGCTAATCTATAACCTGATACGGATGGGTGGATGATTACTTATCCCAGTTATAAGGAGGAGAGTGGTAGAAATCGATCAATTCTCTGGCTTCCTCTACAGTGTCAACTAACTTAGTTCTTTTTGTGCCCAAGTCAGCTCGGTAACCATTTTCGGACTCATACTGTAAAATGCGAATTTTTTTATAAGTCTCAATCTCTTTATAATCTAACATCATGATCCACCTGCCTATAGGTATTTATTGGTAGTATACCATAAAATAATAAACTCGCATGATAAAGGATATTAAGCTCATTATCTATCAAAGGAGAGATGACCATGGCAAGCGGAATCATCATGGGTGATTGCCCTTATTGCGATGAGCTTGTGTGGGAGGACTCATGGACCCTCGATAGGTTTGATCGGGTATGTTGCGTAAAATGCCGAACAAAAGCAGGCAAGAAGGCGGCGATGGAACTGAAAATAAAGGTCATGATGGAAGCTCTTGAAAAATTATCTCCAGAGTCACTTATCGCCACAGAAGCGCTGTTCAAGGTTAAGGAAATTGATGGAGAGGGATAGGACGGTGTAAACATGGAAAAAACATATCAAATATTCTCAGTTGGTTTAGACAGACCAGAAATCATTGTCGCAAGTACGGAAGTAGAGGCTGTGAATGATCATTTAGAACGTGCTGGAGCAGGATTCTACGGTGCTGATGAAGCGCTCGAAGTATCGACAATATCCTTAGATAAAACATGCAAGTTTGAAGCCGATGACGGCAATTACAACGAAATGACATTTGCTGAATTCCTGGGCAAAGATTACATCTATAATGGTCCGCACTTGATTTGCTGGGTTGACTAATTTGGGGATAGGACGGTGTATAGGGAATGAAACCCGATAAATGGAAGCAGGAGTTAATCTTTATCAAGAGGGACGAAAACGGTGTGATCATCGGGGTCAGTGAACATACTCCAGAGGATTATGCGGAACCGGTTACGGATTCAGAAGAATAAACAAATTCCCCAGCGTGTGCCTTGGTCGGAGGCGCTGGGGAATAACTGTTCTCATCTACCATTATAACACGGGGGATGGGATTATACATGGCAAAACAGATGCAAATTTCAATGGCGATATATCAAATAGACGAAGAAGCAACCAAGGACGCCGTAGAGAAGTACCTGGGCGAAGCTCGGGAGTACCAAGTGACCGAATACATCCCTCTTGAGCAAAAGACAACACCAAGCTATGAGCCACGGTACCACGGTAATACAAATACCGTAAGCTCACCGGTTGAAAATATAGCGATGCATAATATAGAGGAGCAAGAACGCCGTGCCAAACACATTGAACGTGCCGAGAGAGCAATCTGCAGGCTTGGCTCCAGGCATCAGAAACTAATCAGAGTGCGCTTCATGGAGGATGATTATGTTACTGACACAGATGCAGCTGAAGAGCTTGGTTACTCAGGCAGACATTACCGCCGTATGAAGTCTCTTGCCGTTTACAGGTTGGCCGGAATACTCGGATTGGTAGTTTTAAGAGATGAATAAACACGTCCGCTCTAAGGCCATTCTGAGGCCGCTTTATGACCGATCCTTTGACGAAAGGCGTGGTATGATTGTATTGTAGCAAAATTGGATACGAACAAATGAGGGGCGCCGATGGTCAATGTCATTAAGTTAAAGCGTGTGCCCAATATTCAAAAGCAAGAGCAGGTTATCGAATAGATAGCCCGCTCTTTTTTTGTACCCCAAAAGACAAATAAGCCTTGACAAGCAGTTGGGAATGTGTGGCGAAGCCCCTTGAAAAAACGAGGAGGTTTCGCCCATGCATGCTTACGCGAGTTCACTAAAAGAAACGCTGACAACCCTCATTCAAGAGATGTCAGCGGCACCAGCGCCTTATGTCAAAAACCCCGAAAAAGACTTTACCCGGAAGAGAAAGCTGTCCTTCGAAACGATGATGCAACTTCTGATCTCTATGGGCGGAAACAGCATATACAAGGAGCTCTTGGAATCGCAAGGTTATGACGTAAACACGGCAACGACTTCCGCTTTTGTCCAACAACGCAATAAAATTTTGCCGTCTGCTGTAGAATGCTTATTTCATAAATTCACTCAAACGTACAGGGATATCAAGGATTACCGCGGGTATCGATTACTTGCCATTGACGGTTCGGATTTACATATCGCAACGGATCCAGCTGACAAGAACAGCTTCTTTCAAAGCCAACCCAACACGAAAGGCTATAACCTCCTGCATTTGAACGCAGCGTACGACCTATGCAGCAGACTTTACGTGGATGCTCTTGTCCAGCCAAGAAGGCTAAGTAACGAGGGAAGCGCGCTGGCAACCATGGTTGATCGTTCGCCCATCAAGAGCAAAACCATTGTGATTGCGGACAGAGGCTATGAAAGCTACAACAATTTCGCGCATATTGAACGTAAAGGGTGGAACTACGTCATTCGGGTAAAGGATTTGGATTCCAGTGGTATTCTGTCTAGCTTACGTTTGCCCGCTAGCGGAGAGTTTGATCGGGACATTCATCTGACACTTACCAGAAAACAAACCAAAGCGTTCAAGGCTTATCCTGGGTACAAATTCCTTCCGTCCAATTCTACATTTGATTTTTTGGATTCGCATGAGAACATGATTTACCCGCTATCTTTTCGGGTTGTTCGTTTCGTCCTACCTGACGGCGCTTATGAAACCGTCATTACGAATCTTTCTGCCGCGGACTTCCCGCCCGATGAACTCAGGTCCCTTTATCGCATGCGATGGGACATTGAAACCTCGTTTAGGGCATTAAAATACACGGTTGGTCTGACGAGTTTTCACACAAAGAAGCAAGCGTTCATCGCCCAAGAGATTTATGCAAGAATGATTCTCTACAACTTCGCTGAAATGATGACCTCGCACGTCGTCATTTCGCAAATGGATAAACGGCATCAATATCAAGTCAATTTCACGGTCGCCGTTCACGTTTGTAGACAATTCTTACGCTCTCGAGGTGATGAACCCCCGCTCGATGTTGAAGCGCTGATTCGCAAAAACATTTTGCCGATTCGACCCATTCGCCCGGGACAAAAGAACACGCGCAAAATCCGCTATAAATCAGCTGTCAGCTTCGTCTACAGAGTAGCATAATTCGATTCATATGAACATTTTTTTAAGCGGATCGTCCATCCGTTTGTTTGCTGTACCCATTTTTCAGTCTTGCAACAAAAAACAAACGGCACAGGGCTTTTCCCATGCCGTTTCAGATTCATTTTCTATTCACGATCTTGTCTCTGAGATTAACTTAATGACATTGCGCCGATGGTGTCCTTTTTTTGTTATCCATTTACCAATCGCAACTGTCGGTGGTACCGAAATCTTGATGGGGGTGAACACCTTCATTCAAATTAACACCTTTGCGATACAAGTTGGATACGTGCGGTTTACCGTGCTGGGAATATCACGCATTGAGGGCGAGGGGAGGGTGCCGCGTGAATGCATTAACAAATGAACAACGAATAGAATGGCTCGAACAAAGGATCTCACGGCTACTCAGCGATAGGAACCTGTATTTCAGAACAAGTCGAAGATTCATGGGTGAGTTATGCCAATTGTCTGTATGGGCCTATCAGAGGGAATTGCAGGTGCTGCAGCGATGAAGAGACTTACAGATAAAGAAACATCCAAGCAGCCTGCATTATGCGTAAAATGCGTTTGGGGTAATTGAGATCATCGGAAATAAAAGGAGCCTTCGATCGGCTCCTACTGTACTAATGATTTCCCCAGTTCAATAAACCTTTTTGAAAATTATCCGCGGCTAAAGGAACGATTCCCATTGCCATGCATACAAGCAGGGTCAAGACTATGACAGATAAAATACTGCCAATCAAAATGTCACGTACTGGTAGATTTTGTACCCATTCCAATGTGTTCAAATTAAATCACCTCCTTTAGACCTATTACTTTCGACGGGAAAAGAGGTAAATCCTTCCTTTTGTCGAATTGTGATGGTGGGGGGGTGATAGCTTGAAATACAAAGTAGTATTTACTGTTGCTGTTTCGAACGAATATGCAGCCGCTCATGTTGAAAATCTTTTTAATAAAATGGCGGATGATGGGTATAGACTTCATAGCTTAACACAACAAACAAACAGGATTGGTACATCTGGTAACTTAGCAGTTTTTGAAAAGATAGATCCCGAGGCACCCTAACCGGTGCTTTTTCTTTTGCCAACAAACAAAGTGAGGTGGTGGTCATGGCTAAGAGTAAGTGGGAAATAAACGTTAAGCCTAAGCTTGATCTAATCAAAAGCTGGGCTCAATCTGGTTTGATTGATAGGCAAATAGCCAAGAATCTCAATATCGCCTACTCAACATTCAATTTATACAAGGACAAATATTCGGAATTATCGGAAGCCCTAAAGAAATCCAAGGAAGAGGCGGACTACGAGGTCACAAACAGCCTCAATAGGGCTGCTAATGGCTTTGAATATTTCGAAGAGACACAAGAGCTTATCAATGGAGAATGGCAGGTTACCAAACGAACCAAGAAGGTCCAACCTCCGAACGTGACAGCTGCTATCTTCTGGCTCAAAAACCGCGACCCTAAGAACTGGCGGGATAAGCAGCATATCAACCATTCCGGTGGCGTTGTGAGTACAGTAGTTGATTATAGCCATTTGAGCGATGAAGAGCTTGAAAAGGAGCTTGAGAGTTATGGCGACGATTGAGTTGACCCGGGATGAAAAGGAGAAAATGCTTGCCCTGAAAAGAGAGAAGCGAATAAGAAGAGCCCGGGATTCCTTGTGGGAGTATTGCAAAACGGAAAGCCCTGGCTTCTACAAGGAAAACCGTTGGCACCTGAAGCTTAACTGCTGGATCCTTCAAGCGTTGTATGATCGGAAACTTACTAAAGAGGCGTTTATCGAGGCATGTGCTGAGATAGCGCCTATTTGGTTTATCAAGGGCCGTGAGTATATCGAAATGCTTGAACAACTCCAGGATCATCATACTTATACGCGCCTCATGCAGAATCTTCCCCCACGGGTTGGTAAGAGTCGCACGCTGGTTAACTTCTGCAAATGGGCATTCGGGCAGGATCAGGCGAACCGTGTCATTACATGTTCCTACAACGATGATCAGGCGAGCGATTTCAGTCGTTACACCCGGGACGGCATTGATGAAACCAAGAACTTCCCGCATGAGATTATATTCAATGATATTTTCCCGGGCGTTTACATCAAAGATGGCAATGGGTCCTATCAGCAATGGGCGCTGGATGGTCAGTTTTTTAATTACAAGGGAGCTGGGATCGGCGGGAGCATCACAGGTAAAGGTTGTAATATCTCCATAGTCGATGACCCTGTAAAGGATGCTGAGGAAGCTTATAACGAGAACAGGCTCAACGTGATCTGGCGCTGGTATACAGGCACATTCCTTTCCCGTTTGGAGGATGAGGGCAAGGGCGGTATAGAAATCGTCAACATGACTCGATGGGCCAAAAAAGACGTTTGCGGTCGTATTCTTTCCGGACCTGAAGCAAACGAATGGTTCGTGCTGAAGCTTGTAGCCATGGACGACGACGGAAATATGCTTTGTCCAGACCTGCTCTCTAAAAAGCGTTACCTCAGCCTTAAAACAAATGTAGACGCTGCTATCTTCCGGGCCAACTATCACCAGGAGCCCGTCGATATCCAAGGTAGGCTATACAAATCGTTCAAAACCTATGAGGACATTCCTCGCTTCTCCAATGGAGAAGTTGCTTTTGAGCGAATTATCTCGTACACGGATACAGCTGACACGGGTAACGATTATCTTTGTCAGCCTGCAGCTGGAGTTTACAAAGGAGAATTGTACATGCTAGATGTGCTTTATACGAAAGAGGGCATGGAAGTAACCGAGCCAGCTGCTGCGGACATGCTTGTCAAGAATGGCGTCAATGATGCAATTATTGAATCCAATAACGGGGGCCGCGGCTTCGCACGAGCCGTTGAGCGAATCATTTGGGAGAAGTATAAAACAAGGTCTGTCATTGTCAAGTGGTTTCATCAAACCAAAAACAAAGTAGCGCGAATCCTTTCAAATAGTACATTCGTGATGGAACACATCTACATGCCGGCGAATTGGAAAGATCGATGGCCTGAGTATTACGAAGCCATGACCACTTATCAGAAGGAAGGCAAGAACAAAAATGATGATGCTCCTGATGCGACTACGGGATTGGCTGAACAGATCAATGAACAGGCTGCCAATCCGTTAGATCGATTAAGACGGCTATCGAGATAAGGAGGTTATCCAAATAGATGCAAGATAGAGACACGCAATCAAGGCTGGACGGCATGCGTAGCCGGGCTAATGCTGTGCAGAGGAATGATTTCTTGGTCGGCCATGGGAAGGCGGGAGCAAAGGACGCTTTATCAAGGCAGCGGATTCCGCTTGGGTATAATCGTATTTCTCACCCTGAGCTTGCCGCTTTTTACGCCACGAATCAGTTCGTACAAAACATCATCGACATACCTGCTGAGGATCTGGTCCGTAACTGGTTCAAGCTGAAAATGAAGGATGAGAAGCTGAATGGGCTGCTCATGCGTAAGTTGCGGGACCTGAACGCCAAGGAAGCTTTCACGGACATGCGACGCTATGAACGGCTGCATGGTGACGGCTTTGTTTCTATTGGAGCGAATCAGGCGACAAACTTCACACTGGCCCAACCGCTTGACCCGTTGAAGCTTCGGCGCATTGATTACCTGCACGCGTTCAGTTCCTATAAGGTCGGCAGCTTCCAGGTCAACGAGGACATGTTCAGTCCGACATACGGGCAAGTCGAGCAATTCCAGATAAACAGGCGCAGTCAGATAGGGCGCCAGATCGCAGGAAATGATAACGGCTATGTTCATCGGTCGCGCCTCTTCCACGACCAGACACGGCGCTTAGAGATGGACCTGCAAGGTCAATCAGTCATAGAGCCTATGTATGATGTGCTGACGGTGTTCGATACGGCGCTATGGAGTGTGGGGCAAATCCTTTATGACTTTACGTTTAAAGCATACAAGAGCCCGGGTGTGGACCACATGAATAAGGAGGACAAGCAAGAATTCTCCATGCTTGCAGATTTTATGTTCCGCACTGAAGCGTTAGCCTTGATCGGTAAGGATGAGGAGTTAACCAAAGTTACAACCAATGTGGCGGGAATTAAGGATCTGCTCGACTTCGTATGGGAGTCTCTTGCCGGATCTGCCAAGATGCCTAAGAGCGTAATCAAGGGGCAGGAAAGCGGCACGATCACAGGCGCACAGTATGATGTGATGAACTACTACTCTCGTATCGCGGCCGCACAGGAGACAGAGTTAAGACCACACGCGGAGCGTTTGATTGGATACCTCATGCTGTGTTCCGACGATGTTGGCGGTCGCATCGATCCCGATAACGTTGAATGGGAGCTTGTCTTTAATCCACTGTGGAACGTCGATCAGGAAACGGATGCTAAGATCAGGAAGATGCACGCTGAGGCAGACAACATTTATATAACCGCTGGTGTACTGGATCCTGATGAGGTAAAGGCGAAACGGTTCCCTGAGCTGGAATCGTCTGAGACTGCATTAAAAACGGACAGCCTCATCTTTGCCCAAGAGGAATTAGACGAGCTGCTGAAAAGGGCAAGCGAACGGTTTGGGGAGTGATCACATGGCACGCCGAATGATTATACCACCTACTCGCTTCCCGAATGCTGTTGCAGCCAGCTATTCACGGGCGATGGCACAGATGATACAGCAGATGCACAGCATCACGTACGCTGCCTTACTAAAGTCTATTGCTGAGGAAGTGAGGATTTACCAAAACGAGAGTTACCGTGCTGATGGTCCGCTGGATATTATTTGGAACGCCTTGAAGTTTGCCAAGGATCGTGTCGCGGCGCAGATATTCAATCCGGCCAAGGTTGTTGAGGTCGCTTCTCAGTTCGTAAGCCGCGTTAATTTCTTCAATAAACGCATGGTCAACAACCAATTTGACGGCAGGGTTAGAGGATTCGATCCAACCGAACGAGAACCGTGGATAAACGACTATATGAAGGTGTCGGTCAAGGAGAACGTCAGTTACATTACAAAGCTCCAGGACGATTACGCTGCCCGTGTGGAATCTATTGTCATGCAGGGCGTCAAGAACGGGCAAAAGCTTACCGACATGGCGCAGGAGATCAGTAAGGCTGCCAACATAAGCTATCAGCGAGCCAAGTTTATAGCTCGGGATCAAACGGGCAGTATCACAGGGCAGCTCACAGCAAAGAGACACCAAGATGCCGGATTCAAACGGTTCAAGTGGTCTACAAGCCATGATGAGCGGGTCAGGCCAGAGCACCGAGGGTATGACGGCAAGATATACCCCTACGATCAACCGCCTGCTGGTAAGCTGCCAGGAGTACCTTTTAATTGCAGGTGTGTTGCTTATCCGGTAGATGATGAGGAATAAATTGTGTGAAACTTCCTGAGAATCGTTAATTTTCCGTTGTATAATCAATGTGTGTTAGTAGACGAAGGAGGATGAACGCGTTGAAAGATCGTTATTTTAAGATTACGGGCACGAGAGTGACTGGGGACTATTTTGTTAAAGAATACATCAATGGAGTTCCTAACGAGTTATTCAAAATAGTTAAGAAATACAAAGGTGGATTGAAAGAGGCTAGGCAAAGAATAGGAGAACACCTTAAAAATCAAGGTTACTCCATGAATGATGTTTTCAAACATGAATGTATTGTCCCTGGGAGAAAAAACAACCCATCACATAAATGGACTATTGAAGAATATCTAATCGGAGTACCAATAAAATAAAGAAATTAAAGCGCCGGAGGGTGCTTTTTTAATTGCCCGGAAGGAGGTGAACAAAAGCAATGAAGCAGCAACGATATGACCGCGCTACCGTGTTGGACTTTGCTGACGATGCCGCTGGGTACCTGACCGTTACCGCTGCTATAACGCGCCCGGGCGTCTTCCCTTACCGCAGGAGTGACGGAAAGGTGCGGTATGAAGCGAAGCTGCCGGAGGATATATTCAGCGATTTGGCAGTATCCACAGCTCGTGCAAAGCCCGTTACCGACGAACACCCGCCGGAACCAGTCACTTCTCGCAATTGGCAGCAGTATGCGAAGGGTACCAGCCACACCGATAGTCGGGTCGAGGGAGATATGCTTAAAATCTCAATGACCGTCACGGACCCGGCATTGATCCAACGTATTCGCTCTGGTGACCAGAAGGAGATTTCCATAGGTTTTGAAACCGATTTGATCAGCGAGCCTGGCGAGTACATGGGGCAGCGCTACGATGCAAAACAAACCAACATAGCAATTAATCATATTGCAATCACTAAGCAAGGGCGGGCGGGTCCGACGGTGGCGATCCGCGGTGATTCAGCATATGAGATTGACGAAAACGACAAAGGAGATGAAACGATCACAATGGCAAAGTATACGATTGACGGAAAAGAATTTGAAGTGCCAAGCGAAGTTAAATCTCGTTTGGATGCAGTTGAGGCTCAATTGGAGTCAGCTAAAACAAAAGCGGCTACGGTAGATACTCTGCAAGGGCGCTATGACGCTTTGGAAGCAACACTCAATACAACCAAGCAAGAGCTTGAGGATACCAAGAAAAACGCCCTCACGAATCAACTGGACGCTGCTGTTACTGCAAGGGTGGAGCTTATTGGGTCTGCGAAGACATTCCTTGGAGATTCTTTCAACTTCACCGGCAAGAATGACCGTGATGTGAAGCTGGCCGTGATTCAAAAAGTGAAGGGTGCGGATTTCAAGTCCGATGGCAAGACCGACGATTATGTGAATGCTTTCTATGATGCTACAGTCGAACGTTCCAAGGCAGATGGGTTTTCCTCTATCGGAGCTAACCACATGGCTACAGGCGGCACATATAGCACAGACAGCCAGAAAAAGGTTGATGAGAACCGTGCAGCTCGCTTGAATATGCACAATAAGGAGGCGAAATAAGTCATGCCCATTTCAAGCTATCCGCAATACATGAGTGAGGTTGGCGGCAAAGGTACTCTTGCTCTATATCCTGAACATCATGCCGACACGGTGGCTGCATCTGCGACAATCCCATGGGGTAAAGCAGTGCAATATACGGCTACCAATAAGAACAAAGGCGAGGTATACGCAGGTACTCGCAAGGTGATTGGCGTGGCAATGGCTAACCATTATGCGGAATATCGTACCACGACTACAGTAGGTGAGTATGTAGTCGGTGACGCTGTTTCCGCGCTTCGTAAAGGCTGCATTTGGGTCGAAGTGCTGGAAGATGTGGTAAAGGGCGATCTTGCTGTTGCAGACAACACCACAGGTAACTTCAGACCTTCAACAACCGGAACGGCAACGATTTCGGCTATTGTTGGAGAGTTTAAGTCATCTGCATTGGCGAATGGCCTTGCGATCCTTGAATTGAATCTGCCAAATGCTTAATCAAATTAAAATGGAGGTGCTCCAAGAAGATGACAATGACAAACGATGCGATCACAACAAGAATTAGGCCGCTTGATCTTGAAGCGGTGGACAACACGCTGTACGAACCGAAATACGAAGAGCTCACAGCACGCCAAGCAATCAGCCTGAAAACGGATATTCCTGCCGGTGCTGAAACCTACGCCTACAACATCATGACACGGTCAGGAGTTGCTAAGATTCTGGCCAACAATGCCGATGACGTACCTTTGGTTGACTTGGATATGCGCAGAGAGTTCCAACGCATCTATTCAATTGTAACAGGGTTCTCATACACGGTTCAGGAGCTACGCGCAGCTGCCATGGTAAATATGCCTGTGGACCCTGCTAAAGCGGCTGTTGCACGTAGGGCCGTAGCCGAAAAAGAAAATCGCTTAGTATGGGCTGGTGATGACGATTATGCAATTAAGGGTATCGTCAACACTGTAGGAATCCAAGTGACCAATGTTCCAAATAATGCAGCTGGTACCAGCAAGCTTTGGTCTGCAAAGACTCCAGCAGAGATTCTTAAGGATATCCGCATCCTTAAAGGTCTGATCACGGTTTTGCCGGGTCAATCAAATGGGAGCTTAACTTTGGCTTTGCCAGTTACGCAATTCGAAGCGCTTGACGAGCGGTATAGCGATTACGATTCTCGAACTCTAAGAGAGGTCATCAATTCTTACGGGTGGTTCAAGCGCATTCTGAGGGTTGCTGATTTAAAAGGAAAGGGGACGGCTGGCTCTGATAGTATGCTGATCTTTGACGGATCACCTGAGGTTGTTCAGTTACTGCTTCCAATGGATATGATTCGCCATGACCCTGAATGGAAGTTCCCGCGCTGGAAAATCGCGGTTGAAGAACGTTGCGGCGGCGTTATCGTTCGCTATCCCATGGCTATTGCGAGAGGAGACGGTATCTAATGATCGTTCATAACAAAGGGGATTTTGTAAGAAGTCAGGGAGGCGTCCGGTTGATTCCGGGCGTCAATAACATCACGGATGGGGAATGGGCTATCTTTAAAGCTGATTCTCTCAATCAGGAACTTATCGATGATGGGGAAATTGTTGCTCAAGAGATCGATGGCAAAGCAAAGACATTGGCTGATTTGAATAATGGAGAAGCAGCAGCTTTGATTAAGGACACATTTGATTTGAATTTGCTGGCTTCACTGCTCAAGGAAGAAGAGGCAGGCAAGAACCGTAAATCGGTCCTTGATATCATTTCCAAGCAGGCAGCTACGATTGAAAAAGAGATCGAGGAGGCCAAGAAAAAGGCCAAGGAAGGCGACGACAACGAGTAAAGGCGGTGCGTCATGAAAACAACTATTCAAAAAGTTCGTGGTATAGCTGCGCACCTTACAGGTATGAAAGATGAAGACCTACAGTTGTATGTTGATGATGCTTACGACGATGTAATTAACCTGTATGGTGTTCCGGACGAAAAAGCGGAACGTCTAAACCGCTATCTTGCTGCGCATATGGCTACTCTGAACATCCGGAGAGCTATTTTGAAAAAGGCAGCAGATTTACAGGTACAATATGCACGCGCAGATAGCGTAGGTGGTTCGGAGTATCTTGACGAATTCAATCGCTTGCTTGCTTTGCTAACCGGGAAGGGTCCGAGGATCGGATTAATGGTGCTCTAATGGCCTCTAGTGGCGTTCGTGTAAGTATTTTTGATCGCATTTCAAATTGGGTGAAGTTCAAGAAGCACATGAAGGAACTGGATAAGTATGGCGTTGAGGTCGGGGTATTCGGGGCAGATTCATTCATTCAGATGATCGCCAATGTTCACGAATACGGATTAACCATAAAACCTAAAGGTCAATTCTTAACAATTCCTACTGCAGCAGCGGGTGATCGAGGGGCAAGAGACTTCGGGAAAGAACTGTTCAGGCCAAAAGGTAAGAAAATTCTTGCAGTTGCAAAGCCGGACGGGACCCTTGAGGTCATGTTTTATTTAGTGGAGAGCGTAACGATACCAGAACGTTCTTTCATTCGTTCCACCTTTGACGAAAAGAAAAGGGAATGGGACCGTTACTTCGAAAAGCTGATGGAGGAATTGCTGCTCAAGTACAAAGCCACACCAAAGCAGCTATATGACAGGCTGGGGGCTCGCATGGTAGCTGATGTACAAGCTAAGATAACAGCTCTTCATAATCCGCCGAATGCGCATGCCACCAAGAAGCGAAAAGGAAGCACTAACCCATTAGTTGATACCGGAAAGCTGCGTCAAGCCATTACCTATAGGGTGGTGAGGAAGTGACACAGATCATGGACTTTAATGAGTTGTTTAGCGAGTGGGTAGCTACATTCCAACGTATTCCGAAGGGCGAGGGCCATTACGATTATGAAAACGGCGGTATTTGGGTATCAGGATATGGCGAGCCAGAGGAAATGACGGCAATAATCGTTGCGCTGACATACAAGGACCTGAATGACCTCCAGTTCTCTCCTGGGGGCGTGTATACGCGGGATGATTGCAAGATTTACCTGCAGAAACCACGGGAATTAATTAGGGATGATCGTGTAATATACAAAGGGCAGGAATACCTTGTCGTGGAGCAGATACCTTACGATGAATATGCCGATTTTGATATATTTATCATCAAGCGGGTGGATACCAAGGGGCGTGACCCTGTTGTTTGATATCCCAGCTATACGCAATCCGATTATCAAAGGGGCTTACCAAAAGCTCCAGTGCCCGCTGATCCGTGTCGATCAGACAGGCGATGTGCCGGATTACCCATATGTTACGTATACCATTACCTCACCGCGGATCGCTCAGAGCCAGCATGAAATCGACGTCACAACAGCGCTCGGTCGGACTCGTACTAAGACCGTGGAAATGGTGTTTTCCTTTACGGCCTACTCTGAAAAGGAAGATGAGACTATGGATTTATGCATGAAGCTGGTTGAACATTTTGACCGGACGGCTCGGGACGATCTACGGGATATCGGAATCGTGGTGGTGAACATTGGATCTATCGATAACCGTAGCGTATTTTTGGCAGAACATTACGAAAGGCGGCAAGGCTTGGATGTGCGAATCCGAGTCATTGACCGTCTTTTTGAGCCTGCAGGTACAGGAACGGGTTATATTGAGCAAGCAGAAATTACGAAGGAGGAATGATCGTGCCAATTTCAGATGTAAGAGTCATTATCGATTTGCAAAAGCCAGCAGGCCTGATTGGTTTCGGGCTGCCTCTCATACTCGGAACCAGCACAGCAGGAGCGGCTTACAAGAAATACGCTGATTTGACGGCAGTGGCAGTGGATTACATCGCAAGTACAGAAGAATATAAAGCAGCTGCGGCATTGTTTGGTCAGGGCGATAATTCGCCGCGGGAGATTGCCATTATAGCAAGGAAGACCGGATCAACAGCAGAAACGCTGGCTGATGCGCTGGTAAGGGTTCTCGCCGCGGACTGGTATTTCCTTATCGCCATCACAAACACGGTAACAGATGTAGTACAGATCGCTGATGCTATCGAAGCAGAAGGAAAGCGAATGTTCTTCACCCGCACGAGCAGCAAGACAGATCTTGCCACCATTCAGGCAGAGGATTACATGCGCACTGCTGTTTTCTATCACACCACGACCACGAATTACCCTGAAGCGGCATGGGTAGGAGATACAGGTGCTCTTCCGGTGGGCAGCGCTACATGGAAATTCAGAACACTGACAGGTATTCAGCCAATGGCAATCGATGCAACAGAACTGAATGCTATTCATGCGCTAGGGGCTGTTACTTATGTTACGAAGGCAGGAACGAACAGCACCTCAGAGGGCGTCGTCGTGGAGGGCGAATACATTGATAATGTCATGGCTCAGGATTGGGTTAAAGTCAATATCGAGAATAGTGTGCAGTTCCTTTTGAACCGCGAGGACAAGATCCCTTATACCGATGCAGGCATATCGTTAATCGAGGGGGCTGTCAGAACTGTTCTGCAAGCTGGGTTTACTCAGGGCATTATCGCAGGGGATGAGGCCGGGAAGCCCATGTATTCAACAGATTTTCCGACAAGGGGCGAGACAACCGCAGCAGACCGAGCAGCAAGGGTTTTGACAGGCGGTAAGTTTTCATTCCAACTTGCGGGAGCAATCCACTCGGTTGATCCAATTAAAGGCACTATATCGGTGTAGAAAGGGGAAAGAGACATGTCGAATTTAAATAGTTTCGATGCAAAAAGTGTCACTGTTACCGTTAATGGCACGTTTATAACGGGTTTTGCGGATGGCACATTTGTTCAGGGCGAGAAAGATGAGGATAACTTCACTACTAGCGTAGGCGCTCAGGGTGATGTTGTTGTAAACGAAGTGAATAACCCTCTCGGAACAGTCACCATCACGATCCAACAGACTTCGCCGTCGGTTGCATACTTAAACGGTTTGGCCAACAGTAAAGAGTTTGTTCCGGTTTGGGTTATCTCTAACAACTCACCTAAAGAAAAGTTTGGTGGAAGCAAGTGTCGTGTCAAAAAGCCAAGCAGTTCTTCATTTTCTAATGAAGATGAGGATAGAGAGTATGAAATTCAAGTTTTTGATTATACGCAGGAATAATGGGAGGTTTTTAGATTGGCGAATCCAAAACAAAAAGCAGTTACGATCCAAGGAGTAGAGTTTACTTTTCAACACCCAGGTGTACGTAAGTCCCTGCAAATTAATGATAGTTCTCGGGATAAACACGGAAATTTAATGTCTGAAGCATATTATGCGCAACTTATGGAGCATGTCATTGTTCAACCGAGAACAAATTGGGAATATTGGGACGAGCATACCGAGCTCTTGGAGGAAGTCATGACTGAAGCTGTCCGATTTCTTGTCGGCGCAAAATAAGCAGCCTCGCGAATACCGACGAATAGCTGAACGCAATTGGGCATTTTGGCGAATCGTTCTCTCTGATAACGGCATAACCTATGGAGATGCTCAATCGATGGATTGGGAAGAAATTTATGAGGCTAATGCAGCAATCGATATTTGGCAATCCAAAACTACGGGAGGAAGAAGGAGAAAGCAATGAACAGTGCTTTAAGAAGCTTACTCATAAGCATTGGCTTCAACGTGAATCAGACTCCTCTCCAAAATCTGGACAGGCTGGTCGGCTCCGTTAGTAATAAAATGATGGGATTAGCTAAGATACCAATAGGGGCGGCAATCGCAGGAGCAGGTGCGGCGGGTGTTGCCTCTATTGTTGCTGTTAAGTCCTCACTGGACAAGGCATTAGATTTTGAATCACAGTTGTCGAGTATCAAGGCGCTGACAGGTGCAACTGTTGAAGAAATGCTTTCAATGGAGGATTTGGCACTTGAGATGGGATCCAAAACGAAATACTCAGCGCTTGAAGCGGCTAAGGGTATTGAAGAGCTCTTGAAAGCAGGATTGACCCCTGCAGCTGTTAAAGCAGGTGGTTTAGAAGCTGCACTTAATCTTGCAACGGCAGGTGGCTTAGGACTTTCTGAGGCTTCTGAAATCATGGCCACCTCTTTAAATTCATTTAAAAAAGATGGGATGAGCGCGGCAGACGTTTCAAATATTCTTGCCGGAACAGCCAATGCTGCAGCGGCAAGTGTTCACGGGTTGGGCTATTCGCTATCTTCTGTTGGAAGTGTTGCTGATATGATTGGCATGTCATTTAAGGATGTTAATACAGCCATCGGAATTATGACTAACGATGGTAACAAAGACGGAGAGAGTTCAGGAACGAGCTTAAAAGCAATGCTGATGTATCTACAACCACAGACGGATAAGGCTGTTGAGATGTTTAATCAACTCGGCATTGGAGTTGGCAAGGCTAACAAGTTTTTCAAAGACGGTAAGATAAAAGATCTTGCTGGTGTTGCTGACGTTTTACAAGAAACATTCAATAAAATGAACGATCAGGATCGAACAGCTGCTTTTCTTGATATGTTTGGCACGGATGGGGTCAAAGCAGCTACTTCACTTTACAAAGCCGGTTCAAAAGGCGTAAAGCAATTTTACGATGATATGGGCAATGTAACGGCCTTGGAAGTTGCTACGGAACGAATGAATAACGGGAAAGGTGCTATCGAACAATTTAAGGGTGCCCTCGAAACCCTACAAATCAGAGGGATGAAGCCATTTCTGCCAGCAATAAAGTCATTATTCACACAGGCAGGCGCATTCATTGAACAAAAGTCACCGCAGATCATTGCAGCCACTCAGGCCATTGCTGACAAGGCGAAAAACTATTTGAAAACACATTTCATCGATAATCAGGAGTTTAGGGATTTGTCAGTAGAAGGCAAGATTAACTTTGTCTTTAATGATGTGATTGAACTTTTCAATTCATGGTATGCATCTAGCGGTTCTAAACAAATTGAGGATATATCGAAGAAACTGGCGGCAGGTCTTGCTAGTGGTATTGAGGCTAGTGCAGGACCTATTACCGATGCCGCAATGAAAATAGGTGCTTCTATTGCTAAGGGGATGGATGAGGGTTTACAAAAAGCAGCAGCAGATTATCCAGTTATATCGATGTTGCTTGGTGGAGTTGCAGGCGCAAGATTTGGTGTCCCAGGGCTAATAGGCGGTGTGGTAGCTGGTTCTGGATACTCTTTATATTCCTCTTATGAGCAAAATAAAGACAAGGGAAATCCCCTTGTAGATTTTGATAAAAAGGACAGAGGATTAGGGTATGTAAATGACTTTTATAAAAATAAACAAGAGAAACAGCAACAACAACAAACTCCAGCGCCCATTATTTATGGTCCTCCTGCTCCTGAGCCTATATACGGTCCTTTCCTTGATGGATCTCACGCGAATGGCCTTTCCAATGTGCCGTTTGATGGATACTTGGCTGAGTTGCACAAAGGCGAGCGCGTTTTGACTGCTTCAGACAACCAAGAGTACAGCTCATCCTTATTACGACGGGATACACAGCAAGGGTCGAATACTTCATCTGGAGGGTTATCGCCCACAATATATGTAACCATTCAAGGGAACGCAACCAAGCAAGATGCCTATGACGGAACAATGGCGGCTTTGGACGCATGGGGCCGAAGTAGACAACGTAGAAATCCTCAGGTGGTGATTGGCTAATGGCAACAATTGCAGGTGTGGAAATCCATGTGGAGACAGAAAGTCCAGCTTATATGGTCAACATCATGACGCATCCGGTAGAAGAAGGGTTAGCGATTACGGACCATGTTCAGCAGATGCCAATAGGCTTGTCTCTTTCGGGGCAGATCCTCAATCCAAATGCATCTGAGAAGCGGGATCGTTTGCGTGCTGCAATGAATTCCGGTGAGTTGGTCGTGTATCTTGGAAGGAATTCGGCATATACCATGCTGATAAGCTCAATGCATTGTGACCATACCCACCGGATAGCAAATGGGTTTAGCTTTACTATGGAGCTAATCGAAACACGTATTGTCAGGGTACTCCAAGAGGCTTCACTTGAGACTGACCCCACGCTGACGGCAACGGCAGAAGAGGGCAATCTCGGTACTCAACAGCTTGAACAGACAGGCGAAGAGGTCTATGCAACCATTCAAGACGGAGACACATTTTGGGGGCTATCTGGAGTGTTCAGGACGACGGTAAGCAGCATCCAAGATCTGAATCCTGGGGTTAACCCTTTGACTCTACAGATAGGTCAGAAGGTGAGGGTCACATAATGTACAGGCTCAATATTAACAAAGCGGCGATACCCTATGCTTTTGAGGTGACAATAGCCAATACCAGATATAAATTCACCGTCCGGTACAATGATCAGTACGATTTTTTTACCCTAGACCTCACCCGAGATGGTGGGGTTCTTGTCACTGGTGAACCTCTTATATATGGATCGCCTTTGTTTCAATCAATGGAAGACAGTCGATTTCCGAGGTTTGCCATTACTCCAACCGATCCAAGCGGGATAACTGATAGAGTGACATGGGAAACGCTACAAGAAACGGTATTTTTGGCGGTGCAGCCATGACGCAGATAAACGCATTCGGACGAGAGATTGAGGTGCTAGTAGGCGAGAACCTCCGATTCTTCCGCGATGGTCAGAGCGGGTTGGATATCGAGTTCGAGGTCCCATTTGATGACGACATACTGGCAAACGAAGCAACAGTAACTATTTACAACGTCAAACCAGAAACATACAACCAAATCGAACTCGGCATGGCCTTAATCATTAATGCTGGATACCACAAAGATCGAGGTTCTATATTTGTTGGCGAGGTTTCTTATGTTGAACCATTACGAGATAAGCCAGACAGCAGATTAGTCATACGCGGATTAGACAGCCTTGCGTTCGTTGAGCAGGACATACAAAAAACGTACCAAGCCAACGTCAAGGCGACTACGATCGTGCGTGACCTGCTGAGCGAATTGGGCTTGCCTGTTGGTTTTTTTGATTTGCCAGATGATGTTTCTTATCCAAGAGGATACACAGCAAACGGCAAGATATGCGATATTCTCAAGCAGGTAGCTGTGGATTCGGACGCGCTATGCTTCACTTCACGAGGCAAAGTATATGTCTGTTCTCGCTTTTTTGGCGAGGAAACAGACTTCATTCTAACCGTGGAAAATGGTTTGATTGGCTCGCCGGAGTTGAACATGATTGACGTGTCTAAAACAAATCTGGATTACATTGATAAACGTCCCACGGCAAAGAAGCCGAGAAAAACAACAGGACCACGCCGTGTTACTTATGGCAAGAAAGACGTAGAACTGCAGGAGCAATTCAGAGTTAAAAGCCTGCTTAACCATCGGTTTGGAACCGCAAAGATACTGGCAGTACGTAGCCGTTCATATGATTTTATCTATCGAATCAACCGCGGCAGGCATATTTGCCAAGGATCGGAATTCTACACGGAAATGGAGCTGATGTGATGGGCGATTTTGATAAGGCACTGGATGCAATGATCAATGAATCTCTTCTGAATTTGCATACGGCCCTCCCATGTATTGTGATTTCATTCGATCCTGTTGGAATGACCTGCGATCTTCAACCGGTATTTAAACAGAAGCATAATGACGGAAGCCTGGTAACCCCGTCATCCGTTATCAAAGCCCCCTGCGTCTGGCAGCGGTTCTTGATTGGGGAGGAAGAGAAGGATTTCAAGCCTGTTTACGTTGCTGGTGATCTAGTGCTGGCGATCATTGCTGAACGTGCAATCGATCATGCGTTGTCTGGAGTTGTTGCTGATCCTAAATTTAATCGACACCACGAATTACAGGATGCCATTGTCGTAGGGAGGTTGAGTGGTTGAGAACATTAAAGTTGACCGACGGTGACTTGGTATTTACGAATGGCACAATGCAATTGGTTGACGGTAATGAGGAAATCGCTCAAGCGGTTCGAATCGAACTTTTAACATTTAAAAAAGAATGGTTTCTTGATTCCCGGATGGGCGTGGATTACTACGGTGTAATTCTAATGAAGCAGCCGAACTACGAAGCGATTCGTGCAGAACTGGTGCAGGCTATTTTGCGGGAACCACGGATTCGTTCGGTAGATTCACTCGATGTTGATTTTGATCGAGCAGCACGAAACCTTAAGGTTACTTTTAAAGCGACAACGCGTTCAGGACAAGCAATCACGCAGCAGGAGGTGTTATCCGGTGCTTGATAGTACTGGTTTTAAACGAAAAACATATGCTGATCTGCTGACAGAAGGTGAAGCAAAGGCACGAGAGTTATTCGGAGAGGATATCAGCACAGCGTCAAAAACACCGCTAGGTATCGTTCTCCGGATTTTTGTTTGGTTTCTATCGATCCTTTGGCAGATAGCTGAGAGGATATATTTATCCGGCTTCGTAGATACAGCTGAGGGTGTATCGCTGGACCGTTTGAGTGTTTACGCAGGCATACGAAGGCGAGTGGATACGAAAGCGCGAGGTGAGGTTACGTTCATAGGAACGGCAGGCTTCACAGTGAACCCTGGTTTACTCATTGCTACACCTTCCGACATTCAATATGTTGTAACCAATAGCGTAACGCTGAGTGGCGGCGGTATTGGTACAACAACCATAGAAGCGGTTGATACAGGGAGTTCTGGCAATGCTGCGGTTGGGGAAATTACCGTCTTTGTAAATCCTGATGCGAATCTTGCCTCTGTTACAAATGCTGCTGCTATAGCCAATGGTGGGGATAGAGAAAGCGATGCAGCATTCAGGGCACGTTTTCGTATCTCGCGGGCAGCCCGAGGCTCTGCTAATATCAATTCTTTGCTTGCAGCCGTTAACGCACTATCCGGTGTTCGTTCTGCTGCTGTAGTGGAAAATGACACTCTTGTTATAGATTCAGAGGGCAGGCCTAGTAAAAGCTTTGAAATCTACGTTCTTGGAGGCGCTAGCTCGGGAATCGCCAAAGCAATTTTTGATAATAAGCCTGCAGGAATCACAGCATGGGGGACAGAAACCGTATCAGTGAAAGACATTGCTGGATTCCCTCATGTTATTGGTTTTAGTCGTCCGGCAACCATTCCTATTTACGCAGGTTTGACAGTCACAACGAACAATGAGGCTCCAGTAGATGTTGCGAATAAGATACGCAATGCTGTTGTTGCCTATATTGGTGGGAAGGCTGTAGATGGTACTGAGTTTAACGGGAGCAGCATGGGTGAGGATGTGCTTTGGGCAAAGATTATCAGAGCGGTATATAACGTACCTGGCGTTGAAAATGTATCAGGCGGTATAAGCTTCACAAACGGCAGTTTTACGGCTTCCGACCTTGCTATTGACCCTCAAGAGGTTGCACAGATTGATGCTGATAATATCGGGGTGACGATCATATGAGTCGCTGGGATGATATGAGGAAGAGGCTGCAGGATTTGTTTCAGAAAGCTCCTGACAGCAATATAGCGAAGCTACTTAGGCTTGCAGCAGAACCTATGGACGAGATTGAGGAAGTGTTATGGCTCATCGATGCTTGGCGGGACCTGGACACGGCAGAAGGCACAACGCTGGATGCGATTGGATCCAATGTTGGACAACCGAGGGGTGGTGTGGGCGATCCCATTTATCGGGCGCTGATTCGTTCAAAGATTGCTCGAAACCTTTCTACCGGAACCATCGACAGCATCATTGACGTTCTTTCCTTGGCGCTAAATAGTAGTCCTGACACGATTCGATTAGTTGAGTTATCGTCCGATATAGTTACAACTGAACCAGCTGCTTTTCGTATAACAGAGGTGCCATTGGCTCGATTAAATGAGATGGGAATGAGCAGCTTGCAGTTTGTCCAACTCACAAAGAGTGTGGCCCCTTTAGCGGTCCGAGTGGATTATGTTAGCTTCTCCGGAACGTTTAGATTCTCAAATCAAAACGGGGTTGTTGAATCTACAGCGGAAGGTTTCTCAAATATAGCCGGAAGTTCAGGCGGGACGATTGGTAATGTTTATGAAGGTGGCAATGTTCCGGATCTACCAGTATAGAAAGAAAGGATGTTGAAAATGGCATTTAACAAAGAACTCCCTAAATGGAATGCCACAGGCGTAGAGCCGCCTGATTCCAAGAAAACTGAAGGGTGGCTTGAAAATGATCATCCCCCAGCAGATTGGTGGAATTGGCAGCAAAACCGGACATATGAAGCATTAAAAGAATTACAGGAAAAGGCACTGGACGTTAGTACGCCTGGGGCGATTAGTGATTCGGTAATCGGCAGCCGAACCGCAACGGACAGCGTAACCCCATCGTTTACGGGACAACTCACACCGCTGATTAGCAGCTTGTTCACACTATTGAAAGGTGTAACGGGTAAATCGAGCGCATTAACGGCTCCAGCTATTACGCTGGAAACGGTAAGCGGGCGGCTGGGACAATCGGTAAATGCAACGAATAGTCCGACGTTTGCAGGGTTAACCTTAACCGCGCCTTTGCCGATTGGAAGCGGCGGTACCGGGAGCACTACGAAAAATTTTGTGGATCTAACAACAGCGCAAACAGTAAGCGGCACAAAAACGTTTGGTGACAAACTAAGAATTGCACTTGGCGCATTAGGGACTGTAGCTGGAAATACCTTAGAAATATCGGAACAATCTGCTACGGTTTCTAATGGCTTAAGTTTAATCACACGCGCCAGACGGATAGCGAACGGAACAACACATGATACGGCGTCAATAGACCTAATAAGGAAAGTCGATGCCACCTACCAACAGTTTTTGAGTTTTCAAGGCGATGGAAGTATTAGAACACCTAACACTATCCTTGATGATGGAGCAGGAAATGCGACGTTCGGTAATTTGCGCGCAATTGTTGGGGCAGCCAGCACAGTTGTAGGATCAGACGCAATCAATGGTAATTATATAGGGAGCATTTCGAATCACAGGTTACGATTTATAGTAAATAATGTAGAAAGAGCATCCATAGGCACAGATGGAACACTCAACGCGTTAACAATAAACGCGGGGGCTGCAAGTGTGTCCTCTGCCGGAAATGATGCCCAAATAACGCTGCAGAATACAGGATCAGGCGGTAAAGGGTACTTGTTAACATCAGGATCAGGCGGTTCAGGGGCCGGAGTTGGCGGCTTTGCCGTGTGGGACACGGTGGCTGGATTAAGGCTTCGAATCGACGCATCAGGTAATGTTTATGTGCCAGTATCATTTACAACAGCGGGACCACTCACAGCAGGCGCCGGAGGATCATTTTCTAGTACCCTTGGGAATAACGGCTATCAAAAATTGCCTGGTGGATTGGTTTTTGCTTGGATGTATGTAACACTTCCTGCGAATACAGCGGCAAATTACGCTAACCCGGCCGGACTATCTACTATTTATATGGCTCATGCAATGGTGAGCGTAGGCACCGGAGGAACACCGGACAAGCCTTTATTGTGCAGTCCTTCCGGGGCCAATATAAATATAACGAACAATAATACTATGGAAATTTGGTCTCGTGTTTTCATGATAGGGATTGTATAAAGGAGTGATTTTTTTGGAACGGAAAATATTTGTCGTAGTTAAAGAAAATGAACTACCTAGATTTTACCCAACCGATTTGCACGATGCAGATAGTATCCCAAAGTCTGCAATCCAGATCACTGAGGATGTTTGGCAAGATTATCTTAGCAACCAACACCTACGGAAATTCAACTCTACAGGTGACTTGCTTATCTTGGACCCACCAACACAGGAAGAACTTGATGAGATCGAAGCTAATAGACCGCGTACAGATGCTGAGAAAATCGCTGTTCTTGAATCGTACAACGCTTCCTTACAACAACTAAATATGCAACTCGAACAGCGCCTCCAAGCCACGGAGAGCGCTGTTTTAACGATCATGGACTTTATTTAATTAAGGAGGTGAAAAAGCTATGTATGAATTTGTGCTCAACATGTGGATTATGAAACGGATTGACGAAGCAAAGGTTCGGTCCTACGTCACAAAGGGCTTCATTACGCAAGCCGAGGCTGACATGATTATAGCAACACCACAGCAGGCTTAAAAATATAAACGAGAGAAGGAATGTAAAATGGCAATTATCCAACCCAAATTAGAAGTCGTTCTAAACCCAGCAAACCCAGTACAAGAGGTGTGTGAGGTAATCAATGCCGTATCTGCTTACCATCCAAACAAAGAAGCTGAGATCCTTGCAGGGCTTATGCAAGCTATTGGAGCTCGATTGCAAGAATTGCAGAAGCCTCCTGAGCAAGAATAGTCGGTAATAGCAAAGGAGAGAGCTGGACCCCGAGCAATCGGGGCTATTTATTTGCCCTAAGGGACGGCTTACACGAAAAAAATACGCCCCAGTGATTTGGGACGTATAACTGTAAACATAGGTATTCAATTATTTGCACATATTCGTGGAGGTAGATTACTTATTTATTCCTAAAATCTTTAAACCTTCTTTTTTAAGATAGGGTTCATTTTTGTAGATCAATAAAACCGAGCCATCTGCACTTGTTATAAGAAGAGGGATTTCAGATGGTTTGGTGTTTATTCCCCAAGGAAACGAAAGAGTTGCGACACTGGTCTTCAAAATAAATCTTTCATCTCTATCCATTTGAAGTAATTGCTCTTTCGACAATTCCTTAACGGAAAACCATTCATCCATATTTAAAACTGTATTTGGCGCTACGAAGAACACAGTCCCTTCACTTGTCGTTGGATCAGGGGATGAAGTAGGTGTTGCAGTCGGTTTCGGAGCAGGTGATGTAGTTGGTGTTGTATTAGGCGTTGCAGTAGGTGTTGGAGCTGGCGGCAAAATTTCTAACTTATAGGTCGCACTTGTTACATTGTTTAATGCAATCGTCCTACTGTCTGCTTTGTATGTAACATCATAGCCGATCAAATTGGCAATATCTCGAACGGGCAGGTAGGACGTTCCGTTGTAGACAAGGGGCAAGGTTTCAAATTCCTTGGTCTGTCCGTTTATTTCCAAGTTGAATTTTGCGAAAACAGCTTTAATTTCAGTTCCGACTAAATCTGTAGATGCCAATGCGGTTACAGAAGAACCGAGCATCATAGACACGACTGCAGTAAGGATAATCTTTTTCATCATCAAGCCTCCATATATTTGGTTACTACTGGTAATACATTATTTATACTGCCAAAGTTTGGAAAAGTTGCGCTCCGAGGAATCGGGGTTATTTATTTGCCTTCGGGCAGAGAGGGGGAGCATTATGCCAGACGACGAAAATCTTAAAATAACGGAGCAGCTTACAAATGTACGTTTGGATCTCCGGGAGCTCTCAACCAAAATGGATACGTTCAAAGACATGTCGCGAAAAATTGATGAGGTGGACGACCTTGCTAAGAAGGCTATGGAATCAACGAAATCTGCACACCGAAGATTAGACCGAATAGATAAGCTTGTTACCTGGTTGTCTACTACAGTCATTGGAGCTATTATTTTGGCGGTGGTAGGGTTTGTTATCAAAGGTGGAACAAAACCATAAAGGAGCTACTATATGGAAAACCAATTTTTTACTTGGGACGCTCTGTCAGCATTGGCAGGAGCGTCTTTGCTTACGTTTTTTATTGTGCAGTATACAAAGGTGCTCGTAGATCAATGGAGGGTTATTCCGACTGATATTTACGCGCTGATCATTGCATACTTCGTCCTGTTGGCCGCGCAACTGGCTACCGGCGCAAATGCAAGCGACTGGAAGCTATATGTGCTTACTTTTGCCAATTCGTTTTTAGTAGCTGCAGCAGCTGGTCAAATCCAAAATAAGTCCCTTAAGCCTCCCGGCGATAACGGGGAAAGGTGGTTAAGATAATGCAATCCAGAAACACAAACAATATCAAAGTTATCGATGTATCAATACATCAAGGCTTTATCGATTGGGTAGCAGTCGCAGCGGATGGCGTACAGGGTGTGCTCATAAAAGCGACTGAGGGTGTTGGATTCCAAGATAGTAATCTAACTCGAAATGCGGAGGGCGCTGCTGCTGCAGGTTTAAAAGTGGGCTACTATCACTATGCGCGTCCTGAGACTGGCAATAACGTGCTGGATGAGGTTTACTCTTTTTTAGCTGCCATTGACGGCCTACCCGTTGATCTGCCGCTAGTCTTGGATGTGGAAGATAAAGCTGCTCAACTCGGATCGGCCAAGTTAACAGACTGGTCGTATACCTGGTTAACAGAGATTCAAATCAGATCCGGTCACCGCGTAATGCTCTATACCGGAGCAAGCTTTGCACGTTCTTACCTTGGCAGTAAGCTGGGTGAATTTCCATTGTGGGTAGCACACTACGGAGCAACTACACCGATGTCAAACAGCACATGGGAAAAGTGGGCAGTGTTTCAGTATTCAGAGTCAGAAAGGGTTGCAGGCATTGCTGGCAACGTGGACATGAATGAAATGGACCTTGCATTTTGGAATGAGATTATAGAGGTAAAACAAATCGAGGAGGTTGAAACAAACATGCCTATGAAACTGGAAGGCTGGCAATGGGATATGTTGTACAAAGTAATGGGAACGGCTTACAATGAGGATCAACTCAATTGGGATTGGATGCAGAAGATCAAGGAGAAGACGCTCACAGCCTCGGAGCTGGCGTTTCTGAATACGGTGTTGGATGGTAGGGTTGATCGGGGAATTGAGGTTTAGCTCCTTACGATTGTCACCTAATTATAGGGGCATTCCTTACTGCAAACTCAAAAAGCAAGAGTTTCAACCCACACTCCCGTAAGGGAAGTGACTTCGCGCTCTAGGTGTAATAAATATACTGAAATGGAAAGTATTTACTAATAGTATTATTAATGGTATATTTAGAGAGCAAGATATCCTATTTATACCAGTGGAGGTAACTAAATGTTTAAATTGAAAAAGGCCCTCATCGTCACAGCTCTTTCTTGCAGCATGGTATTCAGCGCTCAATCCGCTTTTGCAGCTTCTGAAGTTGAACCAAATAACAGTATTACTGCCGCGCAATCCATTTCAATCAACACCAATTACTTTGGAACTTTCTCTTCAACATCCGACAAAGATTGGTACAAGTTCACTATTTCTACGCCCGGTGACTATCAAATGGTTGTTCAAAATCCTTCTGGTGGCGATTACTACATTGTTCCTTGGAAATTAATCGGCGGTACATGGACTAATATTTACTCAAGCACTACACACCTTACGGTTGGCAGTAATGATATTACACAGTTTTTCTCTGGAGCAGGTGAACAGTACGCCTTCCAAATTATCAATCGTAATTCTTCAGTAAATTTGCAATATAATACGTATGTTGAACATTATTAAGCATCGATTTCACGATCAAACGATTACTTTTATATCTCTTTCTTTCACAGAAAAAAAGCCCTCATCCTTTGGGATTGAGGGCTTTTTTTAATTTCCATGACTTCACATAATCATTACCTGTCGCAAACCTTTAATTACAATAAAAGGAAATATAAGTTTAGACATTCCATGGAATATCTTGTAATCTACTATTTGTCTTATACATAATAAATTTGGAATATAAGGGAGAGATTTGTTTGAAAAAGTATTTAGCGGGTTCACTGTTTGGAGTAATTTTGTTTTTAATGGTTTCAGTCTCGGCAGTTTTAGCTTCACCAACTATTCAAATGGGTAGTGCCCTTAAACCAAATTATACTCAGTATAGTCACAGCACTTCTTCTATTTCGTATTCAGGTAGCTGGCTTCAAAATAACAACTTATTTAGGTATACAACTGCAATTGGCGATTCCCTAACCTTTCCAATTAGAGCTGAAGATACAGGATTTCAACTTTATATTGATCGCCAATCTGACGGTCGTAGCGCGGATGTTTATATCGATAATGTTCTTATCGGTGAAGTATCGTCTTATGTCGCAGGTACTCATAATGATGTGTACTATTACATTAGTGGATATCCTTCAGGAAGCCACACTGTAAAATTAGTTGTGAAAAGTGGTACTGGTAATTACGGATTTTATTTTATCGGTTATGCCGTTGGGGTTGCAGATCCTACCTTGCCTTCTATACCTGTGGATCTGTTGGCCACAGCTGGTAATACCCAAGTCACCCTCACATGGCCTGCCGTCACTGGAGCCACAGGTTATAACATCAAACGCTCCACAACAGCAGGTGGCCCTTACACTCCAGTTGCTACCAACGTCTACGGTTCACCTTATATTGATACAACAGTCACGAATGGGATTAAATATTATTATGTAGTTACAGCAGTTAATGCAGGCGGAGAGAGCGGCAATTCAAACGAAGCTTCAGCTACACCAACAGCACCGGCTGCTACGAACAGAGCTCTTCTCGTTATCACCCTTGTTAGTGGCCTTGAAAAAGAATATGATCTCTCGATGACCGAAGTAAACAGCTTCACCACCTGGTATGCTGCTCGCGCTGCGGGAACTGGACCTGAGGTCTACACGATCAATAAGTCATTCAACAAAGCTAGCTTCCTAACGCGTAAGGATAATATCGCATTCAATAAGATCGAGCTATACGAAGTTAATGAGTATACACCAGCGCCATAAGACAAAACGAAGCCCTCAATTTTCTGAGGGCTTCTTTTCTATATAAACTCGTGTGGGGGAGGTATTAATATAATCGCCCATGTTTTCCCTGATCATACATGACAATGTAAATGTTAAAATTATATCGGGTGATTAATATGTTTATCGAACCAATGCTCCTACATCCTCAAGAGAATCCTTTTTCTGATCAGGATTTTTTATTTGAACCGAAGATTGACGGACATCGTTTGATCCTATCTAAAAGTGTAGAGGGGGTCAGATTGTATACACGGCATCATAATGAATGTACTGGCCAGTACCCCGAACTGTGGGACGTTCCAATTGATGATGATGTAGTTCTTGATGGTGAAGTGTGCTGCGCGGATCCGGAAACAGGGAATATAAGTTTTGAGATGGTCATGGAACGGTTTCAGTTAAAAAATAAAACTAAGATTCAGGCTTATAGAAATCAAAGTCCAGTCAGCTATGTGGTCTGGGATATTCTTTTTCATAAGGGAAGAGACCTAAGAAAACTACCCTTGGCAAAGCGCAGGTCTATTTTGGAATCGGTTTTAATAACAAGCGACTACTTCAGCATTGTCCCTCAGATCGATACACGGGGAGAAGACTTATACCAATCCATTGTTGAAAGGTCCATGGAGGGTATTGTAGCCAAACGAAAAAGCAGCACCTATGTGTCGCGGCGCTCTCACGATTGGATCAAGGTAATTAACTATCAATATGCGGATGTTTATTTGGCAGGCTATCGCAAGAATGAATTTGGCTGGCTTGTCTATGTGATGGAGAATGGGAAACTGCGGCCTGCAGGTATCATTGAGCTTGGGGTTAGTCCGACACATAAAAAAGCTTTCCGATCTGTTTGTAAGCAGCTGGAGATCGGTGAAGATAAAAGCTTTGTTTATTTGCAGCCGCGTATCCAGGCAAAGGTTAAGTTTAGAAATTGGACCCGACATGGAATGCTAAGAACACCGAGTTTTGTGGATTTTATTTTATGAATGCACGTATTACAATAAATTTGACTTGTAAGCCCTCATCCTTCGGGTACGAGGGCTTTATTTATGACCATATAAGGTCATATTACGTTCATTTCATGAAGGTAATCGCAAGGCTTACCAGACTTATAGCAAGTGCCGCGATGCTTATGACGAGAGCAGCCGTTAATATTTTTGACGACTTCATATTCCCATCCCCTTTGTGGTATAATTGTTAAAACGAGAAAGTTACAGCACCCTTGTATTTCACCATTCCCCTTTTAGGGGGCCCGCTTGCGCGGGCTTGTGAGTTTAGCGGCTCAATGTGATGATGAGGGCGATTATCGAGTTTGTCAGGCTAATGATTGCAGTCACTAGCGTGATGATTGCGACTCGATTATCTTTTTGCTGTGGCTTTCTCTTTTTCTTCATCTTGTTCTCACCTCCTTATATTCTTATTATACAACGAATATCGTTGAATGTCAACCATTTAAGTTGAATAATTTAACTTATATAGTTGATTTTATATTTGGATATGTGTATAATACCTATTGAGGTGATAATATGCTGCGGTTAAAACTTGAGCAGATTATGGATGAGAAACGATACAATACTAAGCAGTTAAGCGATGCGACAGGCATACGATGGAATACAGTGGATGATATGGTTAAGAACAAAGCAAAACACTGGTTACCCGAAAATCTTGAAAAGATCATGATGGTACTCGATATCAAAAGTATTAGTGAATTAATCGAATACGAAAAAGAAAGCCCAAGCGAGTAATTCGAGGGCTTTTTTGTTTGCATAAAAATACCTCTTGAATTAGGAATATACGTTCGCTTATTATGGGTATAATAAGAATATATGTTCGCATAATTTGGAGGTGTTTGCTTTGGAAAAGGAAATCATAAAGCACATCGGAAAAACTATTGAAATCATTTACATGGGCGTTGACGGTCGAATTTCGCAACGACTGATCGAAGTCAGGTCCGTAAAATCAGACAGTGTGATGGCCTATTGTTTGCAACGTAAAGCGCCGCGGGTATTCAGGCTCGATAACATCCTGGCTATCCAGCCAGCTGCAGGGAGGGTGATAGCGTGACCACTGTACAAAAACCTACAGAGGAAGAACAGGAAATGATACTCAACTCGCTCCTGCTGCCCATGATGCTTACCATGATAGAGAGGAACGGCAAGGAGTTCGAACTATCCACTAACATGCTTCGTAGGTATTACATAGCAGCCACAGAAATCCTCATGAATCGAATCCATGCCGAAATGGTCAAAAATAAAAATGAATTGAGAGTCAGAAATATCAAGGTTTTTGAAGATAATAAACGTATGGACGATGACTTGCACTATAAATATATTTGCCGCGGATATGAGTATCCGTTTTCCGTGATGCGCGATGTCGTTAGGTCGCGCATCAGTATTATGATGGGTGAGTACGTTAAAGTTTTGTTGACTAAAATGAAAGAGTGAAAATATGTAGAGGAACGAAAAGGCCCCAAGCAGAGGAACTGCAAAGGGCATTTTCTTATTTCTTTCTCATCCAATAAGTTCGGTCAGGAGCTTTTCGAAAAAGATTATACTAATGTAACATTCGTGAATACTAACGTTCCTTCGAGCTTTATTAATACGCCAGCGTTTGTCCAGGGAGGCATTCGTGAAGACATCCATCGCAGCCTGTACGCAGACACGGAATACAGAAGGAATACGCCACCATCCTTATATCCTGCTTTTGCGATACCATCTGACTCTATACCAGCATGAAAGCTGCTTTGGTGGAGATGCTGAGCGTTTATATTTTGCTGCTGCTGCTTTTTCAGCCGATTTTGCATGATATATATTCAACTCGGGCCAATGCAGTAGAAATGGTGCTCGACAGTGCCATTCAAAAAGCAGCTAATGCAGATAACGGACGATTTACTCCGGAAATTATCGACGAGATGCGCTATACCCTGGAGCATACGTTTTTGCTGGATAGTGCGGATATCGGATTTACGGGAACGACGATACTTACCCCAAGAGGCGAATATATTGAAGGCACACTTTCTGTAAAAAGTACGCCACGTTGGTTGTTTCGCAGTATGTTTGGCAGTCAGGACCGCGAACCTCCGCAAATTGTCCGTTATGCCAAACAGATGAGTGAGGCGATGGTACGGTGATTAATGGATGAATCGAGCGCTGCTGCTGCTGTTTGTAGTGTTGATGTTTTTGTATACGACGGGGTTTGAGGCGGACAGGTTTGTTACGACGACTACACATAACCGGCTAAAATTCACTTTGAATCGCGGCGCACATGATGCGGCCCTGCAGGTAAATAAGGATTGGCTCGCTGAAGGCCTTGTGGTGTTTGAGCGGCCTCTGGCACATGCCGCCTTTGAGGCAGGACTTCGCGGGAATTTACAGCTGCGTCCGGATGGAACGCCTTATGAAGGCAGTCTGCTGACGGCTGCGCCTGTTATCGTATTTGAGGATTATGTAGACGATTTATCCCCGGGTGTGGTGTTTCCTTACAGCTATGTAAGGGAAAGTGAGCATATCGTTCAGGTTCTGAAGGGGCCGGCTGTCATCTACAGGGTTAAGGTAAAGATGCCGCGCAGCAGTTCACTGTCTTATAACGGAGATGTTTATAAAACGGTAATTTATGAATACCCATTGGACTTTAAGTTAAGCCAGTAAAAGGGGGAGGCGTGCTGATTGCATGTGAATAAGATTGTACAGAAAAGCTTGCTGAAAGCCTGCATGGCGGGTTTGGTTAGTGTGGCTTTGCTTCCGGTAGGGATAGGCGGTACAGCATTTGCTGCTGCATCGGTTCCACCAGCTCCAAGTATGATCCGTATTGAAAATAAGCTGTCTGGGACCCCGGATGTGGTTACTGTAACCGGACTATCCGCGGGAGATATCGTTAAGGTGTATGCAGATGGAGGAGCGACTACACCACTGGGTACTGCGGCAGTACCCAGCGGGTCGAATAGCGCAGTAATCACGATCAATCAGTTGGGTGCTGCCGCTGGTTATGTGTATGTTACTGTAACACAGCCCTCGTATTCAGAGAGCAGACGTATTGTGAAATCTTACCTTGCAGAGCCGTTGTCCGTGGCGCCCGCTGCTAGCAGCATTCGGATTACGAATAATTCAGCAGGCACACCGGATACAGTTGCACTCCTGGGGCTGCAAGTAGGCGATCTCGTCAAGGTATATGCAGATGCTTCGAAAACCAGTTTATTAGGCTCTGCCACAGCAGTAACGGGTTCCCGTGAAGGCACTGTTGTTTCCATCGGACAGCTGGGAAGTAACGAAGGTGTTGTCTATGTTACGTTGACGGAGACAGGAAAAAGTGAGAGCAGGGCAACGGAAAAGGGATATGCTGGTGAAGCCATGAGCGTTAAACCGAAATTGGCACAAATTCGTGTACTGAATGAGCTTAGTGGAACAAATGATCATATTATCGTGAGCGGCTTGCAGGCGGGTGATATTTTGAAGGTATATGCTTCAGAGAAGGCCGCCGTACCTTTGACTCAGGTCACTGTGGCTGCAGGCTCCGACACAGCGGATGCATCAGTGTCGCAGTTGGGTGTGGGCGAAGGCAGTGTGTATATGACTATTACAAGTCCACCCCTGCAGGAAAGTGTGCGTGTTGTGAAGCAGTATCGCTCGGAACCGGTTACGGCTGCACCGTCACCAAGCACTATTGTAGTGACAAACGAGCCAGTAGGAACCGATGATCGAATCGAGCTGTCCGGTCTGACAGCGGGAGATGTTGTAAAAGTATATGCGGATGCGTCATCAACCACTGTGATCGGGACGGCTACTGCCGACAGCAGCTCGACACTAGTAAAGGTTGTGGTTCCTCAGCTGGGCAGACAGGCCGGATATGTATACGTTACAGTAACCTCTTCTCTTCGTAGTGAAAGTCGCCGTGTCATTAAAGCATACGCCGCCGAATTGGCAAGCGGTGCACCCGATCGATCCCAGATTCAAATTCATAATGCTGTGGGCAACGAGGATACCGTTACGGTGAATGGCCTGCAGGCTGGTGATACAGTGAAGGTATATGCGGACGATATATCAGTAGTTGCTATTGGCAGCGCGACCGCAACTGATGATGCGAGCTCTGTTATCGTGCATGCAGCTTTACCTGGAACCGGCTATGGCCTTGTTTATGTAACGGTAACGCATAAGCAAGAGGAAGAAAGCGCACGAACGGCTAAAATATATGCGGCCGAGCCTGTTACTCTTCCACTATCCCCTAATCAGCTGCGAGTATCCAATGTGACAGGAGTTTACGGCAATGATGAGGTTGCAGCAATTGCGATTAAACCGGGTGACACGATCAAGCTTTACAATGATGCGGTGATAGCTACGCCAATGCAGACGGTGAGCGGGGGAGAGGCGTCAGCCACAACGGCATCTGGTGTAACTACAGCTACGATTGGTGGTCTTCAGCTTAACAGCAATGGAGGTCGGATTTATGTGACGATAACCTCAGAAGGCAAACGAGAGAGCAGCCGCATTGTGAAGGATTATGAAGCAGAGTAAGTCGTTAACATTAAAGAGAGGGGCTTGAATAACGATGACCTATCCCAAAAGCAATGTTCTTCATCGTAAAGCGGTTTCTGACAGAGCTCGCGCATACCGAATTTTTAAAAACAAAATCAAGCTCATGGTGGCCGTTTCCTTATTATCTATTTTAAGAAAGTTGGTCTGCGTGATAACGGTTGTCACAGTGCCTTTTAGCTTATTAATTCCGAGCCACATAGGTTTCGCCAGATCGAACGAAACGGTCGTTGTTGCTGATTCGATTCCCGTAACTGAACCTGGTAGCGATGCTGCTGTCAACGATGAAGAGATGGCTATCTTATTTAGCGATATAACAGGTCATTGGGCCGAAGCTCCGATTCGTGAGGCAACTGCTAACGGTTTCATAGCCGGTTATGCGGATGGAACCTTCAAGCCTGATCAATCCCTGACACTGTTGGAGTTTGCCACCCTGCTGACTTCAAGCCTCAGTGTACCAATTTTGACTCCAGGCACGTCCAATTCAGCTCCAAGCGTGGAGACTTCCACTGAGATTACGCAATATAATGGTAATATTCAGTCATTACGGGATGTCGGTATCATTAAAGAAAATGAATTTACACCCGACCAATGGAATCGTAATTTAACGCGGTCAGTACTTATGTCGCTAAGCTTGAGAGCGATAGACCCCAATTCAATTATCAGCGAATCGGAGCTTGAACAACGCGCGGTCTCAGCAGGTTTGTTGGATGGTAGTGATTCAACGATTACCGGCACCAAGCAAGTACAGGCTGAATGGGCAGCTAAGGTAAGTACACGAGCTGAAGCTGTTGTTGTCATGCTGCGGTTACGCTATGCACTCGGTTTAGCCGAACCGAATAGGGAGGCGGCTCCTTACTGAGCAGCAGCTCTTTAATCGGTAGAGGAGCAGCTATCTTCCTACCACAGAAGTCGCCATCTGGATGAGTTCTTCCTCATGTCGTAGTTAATGATTGTTGCTAACACAATGAAGCCTCAGGCTCCACGATGTAGTGGATTCGGAGGCTTCTTCGATCATTCATCTATGCCGTTGTTTTATTAGCCTGTATGATCCGGTAGCCGTTAGGGGTTTCGCTGGATTTTATTTGGTAATCCTGTTACCCTCTAGGTAGGATCAATCACAAGGGGGACATGAATTTATGGCTTTTATGGACTGTCATTTTTTCTCGGAATCACTCGGGGTATCCGCATCCATGCACGTCATTTTACCACAGTCGACTACAGGACAGATCGGTATGGAATCTAATGCAATTAAGAAAAAGCATCCTACGCTTTTTTTACTGCACGGTTTATCAGATGACCATACGATTTGGATGAGAAGAACTTCTATTGAAAGGTATGCTGCTGCTTATGGCCTGGCTGTTGTGATGCCTGCGGTCAATCGGAGCTTTTATACGGATATGGCTGTTGGCTACAAATATTGGACCTTTATTAGCGAAGAGCTGCCTGCTTTGGCGAGGTCATTTTTTCCGTTATCCGAGGCAAGAGAGGACACCTTCGTAGCAGGTTTGTCGATGGGAGGGTATGGTGCATTTAAGCTGGCGTTGTCGTGTCCGAGTCAATTCGCAGCAGCAGCAAGCTTGTCGGGGGCACTTGATATTGCGTCCATTGCCAAGCAGCGTGATCCGATAGAGTTTGAACGTATCTTTGGTGATCTGAATCAATTTCAGGGGAGCCATAACGATCTTTTTCAACTGGCTGAGGAGGTCGCGCTAGGTGAGGGACCAAGCCCAATGCTGTATCAGTGCTGCGGCACGGAGGATTTTCTGTATCAGGACAATGTACGATTCCGTGACCATTGCCGTGCTTTAAAGCTGGATTTGACCTATGAGGAAGAGCCGGGAAGCCATGAATGGGGTTATTGGGATCATAAAATTCAAAACGTGCTGAGCTGGCTGCCAATTCGATAATGTGCATATGTCAAATGCGTTTTGAACGGAATTATTAAAGGAGAGGTTTCATGAACGAGCATGCTGAACGTATAAGACGGCTACAAGAAAGACTGCTGCAATTGCAAATCGACGGCTGTATGATCACGCAAAATGTCGATTTATATTATTTTACCGGATCGATGCAAACGGGGTATTTGTTTGTGCCGAATGAGGGAGAGGCCGTGTTCTTCGTTCGCCGAAGTGTTGTACGTGCAGAGGAAGAATCGTCCATTATTGTGGAGCCATTAGGTTCATTCCGAAGCTTTGGGGAACGGCTGGCCGATGTGTATCATTCCTTATTTCAGGCAGCACATTCGCGTCACCTGAGGTTTGCTGCTGAATTTGATGTGCTTCCCGTGCAGCAGCTCAAGCGATTGGAAGCTGTACTGCCTCAAGTGGAGTGGGTGGATGGTTCACTGCTGATTCGCGAACTGCGGATGATCAAATCAGCTGTTGAAGTTGAGCGCATTCGTGAAGCGGGTCGCATCATCAATCTGGCCTTTGAGGATGCGCTCGACAAGCTGCGTCCGGGTATGCTGGAGCTGGAACTGATGAGTCATATCGAGACGTATGTAAGACGCGCTGGTCATATCGGTATCATGAGAATGCGAGGCTACAACCAAGAAGTAATTACGGGCATGATTGGAGCGGGTGCAGCAGCAGCAATGCCAACTTACTTCGATGGTCCCGCCGGAGGTCAGGGTCTGTCACCAGCGAGCCCGCAAAGCGCAAGCCGCCGCCCCATTGCACCCAATGAACCGATTCTGATCGATATCGGCTGCTGCATCGATGGCTATGTTATCGATCAGACACGAACAGTCGTGATCGGAGCGTTAGACGAAGACTTGCTTCAGGCCTATGAGCAGTCGGAGCGAATTATACGCAGTGTGGAATCGAAGCTGCTGCCAGGTACCGTGTGCGAGCAGTTGTACATGCACTCCCTCCAAATGGCGCATGCTGCTGGATTAAGTGATCATTATATGGGCTATGGTGACGATCAGGTTAAATTTCTCGGACATGGAATCGGGCTTGAGATTGATGAGCTGCCTGTACTTGCCAAAGGCTTCAGCTACCAACTACAGCCCGGAATGGTCATAGCTGTCGAACCCAAATTCACATTCCCGCAGCGTGGGGTGGTCGGTATTGAGAACAGCTATGTGATTACGGATACCGGGTTTGACAAGCTGACCGTATCGCGTGAAGGACTGATTCAGCTCTAGTCTGAGGTGCATATCAAGAAGCGGCTGTCTACGCAGCTCTCCTAGCTCCAAATAAATGACGTGCAGGTTGTTTAACCTATCCAAAATATGAACCCTTGCATCTACAAAAATAGGCTGAAACAAACGAAGAAATCACAGAGCTATTGCGGTATGCTTAAGCTGAGGAATATTATAAAAGTAGATCACAGCTTGATCATAAAAGGAGTGCGGTTATGGCGAATATAGTCGTATTGGATGGCTACACATTAAACCCGGGGGATTTGGACTGGGGAAGACTGGAGCAGCTCGGCAATGTTACCATATATGATCGAACGGCTTTAACTGAGATCGTAGAACGTGCAGCTGATGCGGATATCGTGCTGACTAATAAAACACAGCTGTCCGCTGCTACAATTGAGCAGCTTCCGAAGCTCCAATATATCGGTGTGCTGGCAACTGGCTACAACATTGTAGATACAGAAGCGGCAAAGCAGCGGGGAATTCCAGTGACGAATATCCCTACATACGGAACCCAATCTGTGGCTCAGTTCGTATTTGCCCTGCTGCTGGGGTTATGTCATCAGGTGCAGACTCACAGTGACGCAGTCCATGCGGGTGATTGGAACAACTGTCCAGATTTTTGCTTTACACGTTCGCCGCTGATTGAGCTTTCAGACAAGACGATGGGCTTGATCGGGCTTGGACGTATTGGCGGCCAAGTAGCGAGAATCGCCAATGCTTTTGGCATGAGGGTTATCGCAGTTGGCAGTGGCAGAAGCAATCCGACTCCCGTGGAGGGTGTAGAGTGGGTGGAGCTAGACCAGCTTTTGGCAGAATCGGATGTTATCAGTCTGCACTGTCCGTTAACACCGACTACGGAAAAGCTGATTAATGCGGAGCGGCTTTCCCAGATGAAGCAGTCGGCTATGTTAATCAACACCTCGCGTGGAGCGCTCATTAACGAGCAGGATCTAGCTGATGCTTTGAATGATCGACGGATTGCCGGAGCTGCGGTGGATGTGCTGTCCGTGGAGCCTCCTGTACCTTCGAATCCGTTGTATGCGGCAGCGAACTGCTTGATTACTCCTCATATCGCCTGGGCGACGAAAGAAGCCAGAGCCAGATTGATGGGAACGGCTGTAGATAATGTGCAAAGCTTCCTGTCGGGTCAGGCCGTTCATGTAGTAAACGGGCAAAAATAATCTGCAAATGACGATTAGAAGCATCCATGTTCTACTGCGCGCCGGTAGCATGGGATGCTTTTTATTTGATGTAGCGTCGATCCCCCAATTTACATACCTACAACATGCTGCTCCTTCTGATTTCTCTGCTTCATGCTCTCGAGCTCATGGTGAAACTTCTCCTTAATAGACGATTTATTACCATACACATACAAAATGTCACCCTCCTGAATCGTCAGCTTCAGGCACTGCTGTCTGATTTTTTGATCATCCCGCTGAACGAATAGCAGCAAAATATCTTCCTCCGTACCCAATAGCACATCCGTTCGTTGGTCTACTAATTTGGAGTCGGCATGGATATGAACATCCGTGACCCAATCGGTGTCGCTCGTATACAAAATTTCATCGATAGGCAGCTGGTGCAGTTCAAATTGTTGATTCAGATGCCGATGAAACTTGCGTTTGAGCAAGCTCATCATCTTTTTATTTTTGACCGATAGTAAAATAACTGCGAGACCAATGGTGACTACGGTCAAGGTCGGAATCCGTAAATTTTGTCCCAACATGCTGCTGATAATGGAGATCAGAACTGCCAGCGAGAAAACGCCGAACAAAATAAGAAATACGCCAATATTGCGGCGTACCGGGTGACGCAGGATCAGCTCCGATTCGAGTGTCGTGTAACCGGTTGCCGTCAGCATGGATACCGCCTGAAAGCGGGCAATCTCTTTTTTGAGCCCAGATATGATCAGAAGGGTAGAAGACACCTCCAGCACCAAGGCAATCAGAATCAAATAAATGACGATAAACAGCATCTCCACGAGTGATCTCCCCCTTGCAACCGTATATATCCTATCATTACCATTCAGCAGCAGTCTTGAACCCTCCAATTGAACATGGATAGAGAGCTTTACTTCAATTTTAAGTATTTTTAATCTTTGTTGATTGATTGGGCGGGTTGTGGAGTAATACTACCTATAGAGAACAATTCGGTGATCAGTAGGAGCGGTGAAAAGAATGGTCCAACCCCATACCATGGAACAGCCTGTATTGGAAGAAAAGCAGCTTAAGGCTGCGCTGTTTCAGTTCGTATTTCCGTTCTCGCTTAATGAGGATTGTCAGGACGATTTGAAGCAGCAGCTGCAAAAGGACGACTTTGCTGCGTTTGAGCTGGGAAATCTGGAGCTGGAGAATGCTTTCTACGGGGAGGGCTACCAGGTATCCCATTTGAATTTGGAGCGGTATTATTTGCCTTTTACGAATAGCGTCATTTTTCCACATAAAGATTCCGACGATGTATTTATGCGGTATTCCAAGCGTCTTGAAATGGATTGCAGCCTGCGGATGAGTCAGCATCATATCCCGTTTCGTATACATTCGGTCGATGTCGTGTTATGTCCCTTTGATTTGGGCTTTATTACGGTACGGACCGAGGTGCGTTGTGACGATTTAACCTACTCACAGGTGCTGGAGTTCGTGAACCGATTCCGTATTTTGCAAAACATGAAGGATCAGGATGAGCTGATCGAGCTGGTCCAGGATGGAAAGCGTTACAACGAAGTCGAAGAATTTATTTTGGATGGACTTGTTCCCGGGATGATCTCCTTTCTGGACAAAACGGATCTGGAGAAAACGTATTTTGAAAAGCTGCCCTTTTTCGTGGATGAGCGGATGTTTGTACAGGGATTGATTTCCTTCACGGATAACTGTCCGATTGCGCCTGAGGATATATACCGTGCCTCTCGGGTTGATGGGCTGGATTTTCAGGGAAAGCCATATATTAGCGCTTCGAATATGGACTACATCAAGCGGTATTTGGATGACCACATCTATGACAGGTGGGGGCCGGATACGTTTTATGTGATTGAAGAGAACTCCTTCTTTTGCTTGACGAATCAGTCGAAGGAGGTGACTACGGCTCTCGGCAACCACATGTACGGAGCGTATTACTATGGTGTGCTCATTAATTTGTTTTATAAAATCGTGCTGCTTAAATTATCAAACCGTTATTCGCATGTCCAACTGGATCAGAATCAGGACGAAATCGATGATTTGATCCGCTCGATTACGATTTTTTCTGCCCGCTATTACTTTCTGGAGGTCGCTACCCAATCGCAGGGCAAAGAAATTTTTCTCCAGCTTCGCAAGCATTTAGGCAGTGATGAGCTATATGCAGAAGTGAATGAAACGCTGGCTGATCTGTACAAATACCAGGAAAATTTTACTGCGAAACGGTCCAATTACTTGCTGCTGATCTTAACGATCTATTCGGTGGTCAGTGGCATTTATGGAATGAATCAGGTGATTGATGATTTGAAGGGACCCATCGATTGGGGGAAGATGAAGGATTATTCCGTGTTTGAATATATTGCGCTGACCGTGATGGTTACAGGTATGGGGGCTGCGATTACGCTCGGGGTAACTACGCTGAGGCGATTAATTAAGGAAATAGGTAAACGAAAATAAAGCAGAAGCCTCTGTACCTTCCCCTTACGTAATAGTTTACAATGGGGTTAACAGGGAGATGGGAATATGAAAATTAATGAGCTGGCCCGCAGGTTGGATGTTACTCCGAGGGCGATTCGTTTTTATGAGGAGAAAGGGCTGCTGCAGCCAGTCAAAAATGAACACAACGGTTATCGGCACTACAATGAGGAGGATGCATGGCGGCTGCAAACGATCACTTCATTTCGCGAGATGGGGATCGGCATCGAGAGCATTGCCAAGCTGCTGCGGGTGTTTGACAGCGGCGATGCGACCTCCCTGCATCATCATTTGGAGCTCCAGCGGGCGATTCTGTTTTCCAAGTGGGTAGAATGGAAGCAGACCTTGTCCGCCATGGATGAGCTGATTGATCAGGTGGACGAAGGAAAGCCGCTCGTCATGGACGATCTGTTCAAGCTCGCAGAGCATACGAAGCGAATTCGAACAGCCCGTTCCTCCTGGGAGGATCAGTGGGGCTTTGACCAGATCGCTGACCAGTTTGACCGCAAACGGCATGATTTGAACGAAAGCCCGGTTGGATGGATTGCCTCAGCAGACGAGTACGAGCAGGCTTTGGCCTTTACCGTTCAGTGGTTGGCGCCAAGGGCTGGAGAGGTGGGGCTCGATATTGGCGCGGGGACGGGTAATTTGGCGGGAAGGCTGCTGGAAACAGGTGCTGAGGTTGCGGCTGTCGAGCAATCGCGCCAGATGCTGGTTCGCTGCCGCAGCAAATATCCCGCACTGCAAGCGAAGCTTGGCAATCTGCTCGCACTGCCGTTCTTCGATGGCCAGTTTCATTTTGCAGCGACCAGCTTTGCGTTTCATCATGTGAACGAGACCCAGCAGCTGCTGGGTCTTGCGGAAATGGACCGTGTGCTGAAGCCGCACGGACGTGTCGTTATTACGGGTCTCATGTTCGAGCATGAAGATGCCAGAGCGGCACATCTCACCCGGCTGCAGGCAGCTGGCAGGACAGAAGTGCTGGACAAGCTGACCAACTGCTACCCCTCTGACCGCTCTGTGCTGCTGCAATGGTTTCATGAGCATGGCTACATCACGGTACAGCAGCAGCTGAACGAATGGGTACACATGGTGTATGCGCTTCGCCAACCCTAATTGCCATGCTGGAGAAGTGTCAGATGAATCTTATTTTCTCTACATCGGATAAGCACGTGGCATACCTTCGGTTGGTTTTCCCAGACTATCAATGTCATTGTCGTTCAGCAGGGGAATACGAATCGTAACGGTGACGCCGCTTCCGGCGTCATTGTCATGGATATTGATCCCGTAATCTGTACCAAAAAAGGCCTCGAAGCGTTCCGTGACGTTATGTATGCCGAATACGAAAAATAAATGATCGTTATGGGTTTGATGCAGCTGGGGTTGTCCGAGAGTCGAACAGACTTGATGGATAACCTCTTCCTGTCATGCGGTAGGCTGTACCGGGATAAAAACTTGTAGATTCGACTCCTTTTTCTATAAAAAGCGCAGTTGGCTGCCATTTTGGAAACAAAGTATCCTTGCTTGTTGTCTATCATTGCTTAACCCTATAAAAGATGCTAGAATAAAAACAATTATTACAAGCTACCTAAAAGTGCGAGTTCAAAAAGTTGACATTTCAGCACAGGCTTTTTGAAAATCCTCTAATAATTGTAGTCTTTTTTGACTCCATTTATGGACGATCTCTATCATTATTTTGCTAATAGGCATATATTTGTATAGAATACTAAGCATGAGACGCGTCAATCTTGGGGAGGAATGGCATATGTTGCGTTTGGGACAAAGAGTAATTATCGTGGCAGACACTTTTGAGCAAAACTTGCCTGTTAATGAATATGGTTATATCATGGCTATTGATCGGAATGCCGACAATGTGTTTGATTATGTTGTGCGGGTTCCCAAAATAAATAAGCATTTTTTTGTAACAGCTGCGGATATTGAGCTGGAGGAAATTTTGATTCAGCTGGAAGCGGACCGGTTGCAGCGTGAGTCGCTGATTGATTTTGCACTGGCTACCAAGAACGAGGAACTGTTCCGTCGTATTATGAATGGGGAAGATCAGGAAGAGGCGGACGCGATGAAGCCGAGCTCCGAGGTTCAGTCCCAGGCTGAATTTATTAAACAAGTAAATTTAAAGGCTTGGATTTAACCACAAGTCTTCGTATAGTAAGGTAAGAGGCCTTCATTTCCGTGCGAATAGTCGTCGGGAGGAAGGCTTTTTTCGCATTCGTTTATAAAGCTGCGCCTGCCGTGTCTCTCCCTGTAGCTTACTTACATGACAAGGTTGTTACATAACCCATATTTGTTGAAAACGCTATTTTGAATGAGAGCAGCATGTTACCTTTGTGTTCGTGCCCAAAAATGCGTTCGTTCATTTGGTATGCTTCCCATAGGAAGGAGAGTCTGCTTTTGTTATAGTTTTGAAGTAAGTTAAGAGTCAATGTCAGGTATTGTGTGAGATTCATGTAATGTTAAGGGGGCTGCTTTGGGGCTCTAAATTACGAGGCTAGGCGGGGGTGAGGAGTGACTTTTCAAGGCAGACATACATGTATTCAGATGATTGGTTTATAGGACGGATATTCAACATGGGAGGCAGCTATATATGAATGAAAACAAAAAAGTCAAAGATAAACACCCCTCGATATTTGAACCAGTTGCCTTGATCATGAATATCTTTTTGGCGATTGTAGGAGCAGTTATCGGTATGCAGCTCATGACCTCGCTCGGGCTGACCCCTAATACCGCGATTATCGGTGCTGTAATTGCCATGCTGATAGGGCGGATTCCTATCCCTGCCTTCTCCATGTTCAAGTCCATCCATCGTCAAAACTTGATGCAAACCTCGATTTCATCGGCTACATTTGGTGCAGCCAACAGCTTGTTGATTCCTATCGGTATTCCGTTTGTCATGGGTAAGCCGGAATTGATCGTGCCGATGCTGATCGGTGCTGCTCTGGCGATGTTTCTCGATGCAACACTGCTGTATAAGCTGTTTAATTCCAAGGTGTTTCCTGCGGCGGGTGCCTGGCCACCGGGTGTAGCGACGGCAGAGGCTATCGTAGCTGCTCAAAAGGGCGGTAAACGGTCGGTGCTCTTAGGCTTGGGGGCTGCTGGAGGCATTGTGGGCGCCTACTTTGGTCTCTCCATGTCGGCTTTTGGGGTCGCTTTTATCGGCAATATTTGGGCATTAACCATGTTTGGAAGCGGTCTCTTACTGAGGCAGTATTCGATACCGTTGTTTGCCGTTGATATGAATCTGCTCTATATTCCGCATGGATTTATGATTGGCGGGGGGCTTATGGCGTTGGTGCAGACAACGATGATCATTTTTAAAGCGAAAAACAAAAAGCGGCAATCCACGGAGCAGCAAGCGGGCGAAGGAACGGAAGCGACGGACTGGATGAAAAGCGATCAGGAAACGACCCGTACCCTTGGATTCGGTTTTGTGGCTTATCTGGTTATTGCCTTGATCTTAGCTGTGATCGGCGGATTGTTAACACAAATGTCGTTCGGCATGTTTATCTGGTTTCTTTTATTCGCGGCATTGGCTGCTTATCTGCATGAACTGATTGTAGGCATTGCCGCCATGCATTCCGGATGGTTTCCGGCGTTCGCCGTCGCTTTGATTACGCTGATATTAGGAGTATTGATGGGATTTCCTCCCGTTGCACTGGGGCTCTTGGTAGGATTTAGCGCAGCGACGGGTCCTGCTTTTGCGGACATGGGCTACGATTTGAAAACAGGTTATATTTTACGGGGTAACGGTAGTGACCCAGAGCTCGAGCTGCATGGACGCAAACAGCAGTATATTACCGGCATGATAGCCTTTGGTGTCGCTTTGCTGACCGTACTGTTTTTATATAAAGGATTTTTCGCGAGGAACCTGATTCCTCCTGTGGATCTGGTGTATGTGAAAACGATTGAAGCTGGTGCATCGATAGAAGTGGCGAAGCAGCTCTTCCTGTGGGCAATACCGGGAGCTATTCTGCAAATTATCGGTGGCTCCAAGCGGCAGCTCGGTGTTTTGTTCGCCACAGGTCTCTTAATTCTTAATCCTAATGCAGGATGGGTTGTATTATCCGGTATTCTAATCCGCATCATTGTATTGAAGGTCAAGGGAAAAGAAGCGGAAGCGCCTATGGGTATTCTTGCCGCTGGATTTATTGCTGGTGATGCGTTGTATGGCTTCTTCAATTCGATAATCAAATTTGCTAAAAAGTAGGGATAAACAATGGGAAAAATAAATGTGGATGAGCAAATGATGGAATATGCCGTGTATGGAGGCGCTGTGCTTGGCGGTGGTGGAGGCGGCTGGATCGAGGATGGGCTGCAGCTCGGCAGGCTGGCATTGGAAGTGGGTCCTCTTCAGCTGCTCACTGCCGATGAAATGGATGAGGATGCTACGCTTCTTACCACATCGATTGTTGGTGCACCTGCCGCCAAGGATAAACATGTCAAACCGATTCACTGTCTGAGGGCGATGGAATTGCTGGGTGAATCGTTCAAAAAGCCGATCGATGGGATCATCGTCAATGAGAACGGAGCGAACACGACAGTGAATGGCTGGTTTCAGGCTGCGATCACTGGTCTTCCCATTATTGACTTGGCATGTAACGGCAGGGCTCATCCAACCTCTATTATGGGTGCGATGAACCTGCATGAATTACCCGATTATATTTCTCATCAAGCTGCGGCTGGAGGCAGAGGCAATCAGTATTTGGAGGTCAGTGTATCGGCAACCATTGAACAAACCTCATCATTAATAAGAAGAGTGTCCGTGGATGCTGGTGGGCTGGTAGCCGTAGCGCGTAATCCGGTAACGGTCAAATATGCGCGGGCCAATGGTGCGCCGGGTGCGATCAGCCAAGCTATAGAGCTGGGTGAGGCACTGCTTACCCATAAGGGAGAGGCGGCAATTGAAGCTGTATGCAGCAAACTGGGCGGACGCGTTGTTGCCGTAGGCGAGGTTAGTGAATTTGCAATAACGACGGATCGTGGCTGGGATGTCGGGCATGTAACGATTGGTGATTACGAGCTGACGTTCTGGAATGAATATATGACACTGGAACAGGACGGTCAGCGATTGGCAACGTTCCCTGATCTCATTATGACTTTTGATGCCCTCACTTCCCATCCGATCGTATCGGCTGCGATTACCAAAGGACAGGCCGTAGCCGTCATTCATGTGCCAAGAGGACAGCTGATTCTAAGCACGACGATGAGCAATCCCGCATTGTTACAGCCGATTGAAGACGTGATCGGCAAGTCGATTAATAGTTATATATTCAAATGATGGAAGGGACGATTACGGATGGAATCGATAGGCAGCAAGGAATTAACAGATATCAGTATCCAAATATTGATCAACAGTCTGGGTTTACAGGCAGGAGAAACCTTTCTTGTAGTTGCCGATGAGGCCAAGCAGGAGCTGGGTATAGCACTATGGTCAGCAGGAAAGCAGCTGAAGGCTGAGGCTATGCTCCTTATTATGCGGGATAGAGGGAAATCGGGTGAGGAGCCGCCAGCCGCCGTAAGCGAGGCGATGAAAGGCTCCGAGGTAATTGTTTGTGTGACCGAGCATTCGCTGACACATACGAAGGCGCGCAAGGAAGCGGTAGCACGTGGAGCACGAATCGCCACGATGCCGGGAATTACACCCGACATGTTTCTGGAGGGCGCGATATCGGCAGACTATGCCCAGGTCAAAGAGCTCTCCGTCAAAGCAGCCGGGCTGCTGGAGAACGGGAGTACAGTACGCATTGAGAAGGGAGGCAAGTCGCTAACCTTTTCCATTGCAGGCAGAAAGGGCTATCCGAGCACAGGTGTCTACCTGAACCCTGGAGAATGGGGAAACCTGCCGTCAGGAGAGGCTTATACAGCTCCGGTGGAAGGAACTGCAGAGGGACAGATAGAGGTCGACTGTTCCTTTGCAGGCATCGGCAAGCTGGAGGCTCCGTTGCATCTCACGATCAGGGAGGGACGTCTGGTCGACGTGGAAGGTCCTGCCTCGGATAAGCTGCTGCACATATTGGGTGATCAGGAAGGTCGTATGCTCGCCGAGTTTGGAATTGGAACCAATAACAAAGCCAGGATTACAGGCGTCGTATTGGAGGATGAGAAGGTATATGGAACGATCCATGTGGCCTTCGGCAGCAACCACACGTTTGGCGGTACTATTGTGGCTGGCGTCCATGTGGATGGAGTCGTGAATGAGCCGGATGTTTATATCGACGGGCAGCTGATTATACAAAAGGGCAGGCTGCTCGTGTGAAATTAAGGAATCGTATAGGACTTTATCTATACGGTTCTTTTTGTTTAGAGGAGGCAATGGAATGGATATTCGACAGCTGAGTTATTTTGTAGAAGTGGCTAGACTCAAAAGCTTTACAAAAGCATCGCAAACCTTATTAGTCTCGCAGCCATCGATCAGCAAGACGATCAAAAACCTTGAGGATGAGCTCGGGGTTCTGGTGCTGAACCGGTCGGAGAAGGAGGTCGAGCTCACGGATGCCGGTAGCCTTGTGTACGAGCAAGCCTTGCATATCATGCAGTCGATGAAGGATTTATCGTTGTCCATCCATGAGCTGGTTCAAGTAAAAAGGGGAAAAGTGGTTATGGGCTTAATGCCTACGGTAGGCGCACTGCTGTTTCCACAAATCATTGTCGGCTTTAAGAGCCAATATCCGGGAATCGATATCCAAATGGTCGAATACAGTGCCAAGCATCTGGAGATCCAGGTCAATGTTGGACATATCGATTTTGGGGTTACGGTGCTGCCGGTGGATACAGGGCTATATGGCACGTTCTCTTTGTTGAAGGAGGATCTGGTTGCCATTGTTGACAGTCAGCATTGGCTGGCATCGAAGGAGTCTGTCGATTTAAAGGAACTGGAGGAGGAATCGTTTATCCTGTTCTCCAAAGAGTTTGCGCTTTACGATGTTGTCATTCAAGCCTGCTGGCAGGCCGGTTTTGAACCAAGGGTGGTCCATATGTCCTCAATGTGGGATCTGGTTTGTGAAATGGTAGCGAATCAGCAGGGAATTTCGTTGATTCCCAGATCGATGGCGAATCGCTTGAAGCATCTGCCTATCCATACCGTTGCAATCACCTCTCCTGCTATGGTCTGGGAGCTGGCTCTCATTTACCGCCGTAATCAATATCTTTCCTATGCTTCACGTGAGTTTATAGCCTATATTCAGACACATCTCCCCAATCAGAGCCTATAGTTTGTTTGCATGCATGGGATGCGATATAGGTATTGTACGGATGGAGCTGTGCGCCTTTATGATATACATACGGGGGCACAATCTGACAGTACGGGAGGTATCGCAGTGTGATGTTTGCAGAGAGAACGAAGCATTTGAATGGTTCGGATATTCGGGCGATTCTGAAAATGACGGAACAACCAGGTATGATCTCTTTTGCCGGAGGAATGCCTGCTCCCGAATTGTTTCCAATCGAGGAAATCCAGGAAGCATCCCAGCACGTATTGAAGCACCACGGCCAGCAAGCATTACAATATACGATCACGGAGGGCTTCCTGCCGTTAAGAGAGCAGATTGCACAGCGAATGCTGGAAAAGTTCGATAAAGCCTGCTCTTCACGGCAAATTTTGATCACAAGCGGTTCGCAGCAGGGGATCGAGCTATCGGGCAAGCTGTTTCTCGACGAAGGGGATGTGGTGCTGTGCGAAAGTCCCTCTTTTCTCGGTGCCTTTCAAGCTTTTCGCCTCTACAATCCGAGATTTATCGAGGTGCCTACAGATGATCAAGGGATGATTATGGAGGAATTGACACGTATTCTGGAGACTACAGATCGGGTGAAGCTGCTTTATGTGATCCCGGATTTTCAGAATCCTACGGGTCGGTCGTGGTCACTGGCAAGACGCAAGGAATTGATGGAGATTGTCAGTCATTACGAGATCGTAGTGGTCGAGGATAATCCATATGGCGAATTGATTTACGAAGGTGATTCGCTCCCTTCATTAGCTTCGTTGGATCAGAAGGATCAGGTCGTGTTTCTCGGCTCATTTTCCAAAATTCTCTGTCCCGGATTCAGAGTCGGCTGGGTGTGTGCTTCTCCACAGTGGCTGGAAAAGTATGTGATGGCCAAGCAAGCTGCGGATACGCATACGTCAACTTTTTGCCAGCAGGTGATCCATTCTTACTTGGAACGATACGATTTGGATCGAAATGTCAGTAAAATCAAGGACGTGTATCGAAAACGTAGAAATATCATGCTGGATGTTATGGATCGTGAATTTCCGGAAACGGCTTTATTTAGCAAGCCCGGAGGCGGATTATTCATCTGGGTGGAGCTTCCGGCATCCGTCAATACGAGAGAGGTTCTTGCAAAAAGTTTGGAAAAAGGGATCGCTTTTGTGCCTGGAGGTTCCTTTTATCCTAATAGTGGTCATGAGCATGCGATGCGTCTGAATTTTTCAAATATGCCGGAGGACAAAATCATCGAGGGTATCCCCCGTCTGGCAGCAGTTATCCGAACATTCATATAATAAGGAGCGATATCAACTATGAAATCATCTGTACCAAACTTTCAAACAACACTGGATGTTAAGCAGGTCTCAGCTCACGTTGCACAGCAGGGCTATTACCCATTAACGAGTGATTTTTTTACGCAGGCTGATTTTTTTCAAAAAGATGACGCTGAGCGATTTATCGACAGCTTTCACAATCTGACAATTGATAAATATATGAAGGACAATGGAACCTACAGGCTTCGCCGGTTTGCCACTATTGAATACAGCACGAGTGACAGAGCCCTTCATGTTTTCAACGATCGCCCTTATTACCAGCCAACCGAAATCAACACCTTGAACGGCGGAATCGTAAGACACTTTGATCCTATGGAAGAGAGCATCGTTACGGACAATACATTTTTAAGAGGGTTGCTCCAATGGGCTTTTAACGCAGTAGAGCAATTGGAAGGACCCAGCGATTGGGAAGTGTCCCTTCATCAAATCCGCATATTAGCCAGAATCGACGAGCAGGGAGAACCGGCTCCAGAGGGCGTTCACCGGGATGGTGTGACGTACATTATGATGATGGTTCTGGCACGGGAGAACGTCCTTGGTGGGGAAAGTACGATCTACGATAATGACCGCAATCCGCTGATGAGTACGACGCTGCAGCCGTTTGATTTGATATTTGCCGATGATAACCGGGTCATGCACGGAGTTAGCGCTATTCTGCCTGATACAGTCGATGGTTATCGGGACGTGTTCGTAGCTGCTTTTACGAAAAAAGGATGATTCTAGCTTCCATGAGAAAGGATGAGCCAGCGTGCCGATGATGTTCCCGGCTGCTCAAGCTGTTGTGCCCTTCATTTCGACGATCTCGAATCATTATCTAATATTGGAATTCGAAGTGATTTGCGATATTCCTGGAAAAGCTGCAGATGCTGAATGGCGAGCCAGCTTGGATGAATTTCTCAGCAGCACAGAGCTTGCGCTCACAGGTGCAGGTGTGTTCATGCAGTCTAAAACGATGGTTTTCCTCAACCCGGAAGAAACAGCCGTGCATCGTTACATCGTGCATCTCCTATTGGATGGAGCCTTCGAGCCTTCCAAGATTGCTGAGCTGCTGTCCAATACGGCTGCTGAGATTTCCATGCATGCCCCGGAGCATCGATTGAAATACGCACCTTGCTTCACGGATCAGCTCGTGACCTTCGTCATTGAGGCTGGATTCTGAATTAGACGAATTCATGTAGAAAGGAGTTAATCCCACATGGGGGGGAAGCGGTTTATACAAATTTTGGATGCGACGCTGAGGGACGGAAGTCATCCACTTCGACACCAATACGATGCCGATACGCTTTCGCGTATAGCCTCTTACCTGGAGCGGGCGAATGTCCCTTACCTTGAGGTTTGCCATGGGGATGGTCTTGGCGGCTCCAGCCTGCATTTTGGTAAAGGCAGGCTCACCGATGAGGAAGCTATAAGCACTGTAAAAGCGGCAGCACAGCAGGTGAATATCGCGGCGCTGCTGCTGCCTGGCGTTGGTAGGCTAGCGGATCTGGAGCAGGCTGTGCAAACGGGAATAGGAACGATACGAATTGCGACGCTGGCCTCGGAAGCCGATCTGGCGCACCGCTATATCCACAAAGCGGCAGACCTTGGCATTGAAGCGTTTGGCTTTCTGATGCTGAGCTCGACATGCTCCCCGCAGCAGCTATTGGAGCAGGCACGCAAGCTCGAAGCATTCGGAGCGAATGCGATCTATATCGTCGATTCAACGGGAGCGATGGCCATGGACGAGGTTCGGACCAAGGTCAGTCTGTTACGGCGTTACATTTCTATTCGCATCGGATTTCACGGCCACAACAACCTCGGTTTGGCGGTGGGCAATTCACTAGCAGCTGTCGAAGAAGGAGCCGATCTGGTGGATGGCTGCCTTGCTGGCTTTGGCGCCGGTGCCGGCAATGCCCCTACGGAAGTGCTCGCTGCCGTGCTGCATAAGATGGGCTATGAAACAGGCACGAACGCAGGCATCCTTCTACAGGCTGCTGATGATATGCTGAAGCAGGTGATGCCGGCTCCCCAATTTATTGAACGGGGGGCACTTGCTCTCGGTACACTTGGCATCCGGGGCAGCTCCTTGTTTACTACGCTTCCGCTGCTCGGAAAATATGGTATCGATGTCAGGGATATCCTTAGCCAGCTGGTCACAGAAGGAAGCGACGCTTTGTCCATAGAAGCATTGGCTGACGAATACCTTATAAAGCAATCGAATGGTTCACCCGTTGTACGTTCCCGCGAAACGAAGGGGAGCGGGCCTCATTTTCATTAATTTGCAGCCTCTGCTTGAGCAGCGCCTCCTTACTAACAGCACGTTAGTTCAGCTCATATACTCATATAGCCATTCCTCAAGATTGCCAACCATTTAGCCGTAAAGGCTGATAGCGGCAATCTTTTATTTTTTTGTATATATGTCATACTAAATTGGAGTGGAACTGTGATAAGATCGATAAAACCGATTTCAGAACGTACATGAGGTGAGAGTATGGAGAATGCTCCGTTTACCGTGCAGGATTTGCTGCAAATGCCATTGTTTCAAGGTGCCAAAATCATCTCTGGACATGAAGGCGTAGCCAATGAAATTTATTATATTGATAGTATGGAGACGCCCGACCTGACAGGCTGGCTTCGTCCTAATGAACTGATCCTGACGACAGGCTATTCGTTCCGCCATGATCCTAATATGCTCTGCTTGTTACTGGATGAAATGCATAGGGTTGGCGGTTCGGCGGTAGGAATCAAGATGAGACGTTATATACAGGATATACCTCAGGAAGCGATTCACAAAAGCAACATCTATAAAATCCCTTTATTCGATATACCGCTTGAAATCCCTTTTATGGATATGACGCGCTCGATATTGGATCAAATTCTGAAGCGTCAAGCCTACATGCTCCGTGAGCTGCAGGAAGTAAATCAGCAGTTTACGAATTTGGTATTAAATCGGCGAACGACGGAGCTGGTTGTCCTGATTGGGCAGCTCCTGCATTGTGAAGTGGCTGTATTGAACCAAGAGGAAGAGATTGAAAGCAGTACCGCCAAATTTAAAAAAACGGACATTGCCGAAAAGCATAATATTCGTGTGGGAAGCCGCAATTTTGGATATTTGTCGATCACCCGCAAGCTGAGTGAGCAGGATCATTTTGAACAGAGCTGTCTCGATCATGCAGTTACGGTATTGGCGATTGAATTTACTATACGGCAGTCCCAGCAGCTTCAATTGGAACGGGAGCAGGAAGTGTTTCTTGTAGAGCTGCTGTCCGGCCTGAACCACGAGGAGGAGCTGCTGCGTTACCGGGCCAAACGTTTGGCTATTCCTCAAGGACCCTGCATCTATGTTATCGTCATTAAACCTTTCAGCCGGACGACCCTTGATGCGGAACAAATCGGCAGGATCAATAATTGGATGGTACGTGAAATCAACACGCCTCGTAGCATTACACGCAAAGGGGTGGAGGTGAACGGCCGCGTTATGATTCTTTGCAGCTCGGTCCATAAGGATATCGAGGGTCAGCGAAGGGAAACAGAGCAGTATGTACAGGAGCTGCTGAAAAAGGCCGTCAGGCTTGAGGAGGAAATAAGTCTCGTATGTGGAGTAGGAGGTATTGTTGAGCGGCTGGCGAATCTTTCTGACAGCAGCCGGGAGGCTCAGAAGGCTTTGGCTATTGGTGAAGGCTCTTTGCCCCATCAGGCCGTTGTTCACATTCATGACGTGCTTATAGAGCAATTGCTGATGGATTCAGCGGATCACCCCGTACTCGCGGTATTGACGCAAACGTTTATCACTCCCTTGGAGGCTTATGATAAAGAATATGGAACGAATCTATTGGTTACCCTGGAAGCTTTTCTGAGAGAGCGAAATAACACAAAGCGAGTGGCAGAGGAGTTGTCTATACATCGCAACTCTGTACTTTATCGACTGGAACGGATCAGTGAGATCCTGAAAATCGATATGAATGATACAGAGGTGCGTTTACGGTTGGATTTGGCCATTCGCTTTTGGAAAATGAAAAATGTGAACAGAACGACTATGCTGTGAGACTATTAACAGAATCGCGCTTTCAGCTTGATTAAGTACTTGTTACGAGTGGTATAGAAGGCACACTGCTTAGCAAGTATGCTAACCTTTTACTATTGAACTTTGTAGTAGCTTATCCAGAACAATTACTAATTGTAGGTCCAGTGGTACGTTATATTTTAACGAACTTTGTGAAGCCGTCCAATCAAGCCGTTCAATCTTGATAAAGCGACCCCGCACAGCCTTGAAAGGGTATGTAGGGTCGACTTTTTTACTTTCCCGCATCATATTCGTTGGAGTGTTCCTCCAGCGATTTAATTTTTCCATGGGGGTTTTGTGCTTGCTTACGAATTTTCCATTGATTTTCCTTACGGCTTTTCGATTGGCTCATCGCAATAAACACTCCTTTGGAATGCGGATATGGTGTTGCTCATTTAACTTGTGATTTTATTAAATATTATATACTAATTTAAGATGAACGAATAAAAAGGGTTCGTAATAGCCATAATACATTCAACGGTGATAAGAGAGGTGTGGTTCCGTTGGGCTATCTAACGAAACATTCCAGGGAAGTTGTAAGAATCTAAAGTGAAGCGAGGGGATGTGCCGCAGAGACGTTATTGTAGTACCCATACTGCATATTGTTGATGTTGGTAAGACCTAAGGTTCAAAAGGGTTCATAGCAGTAGTACCAAATCAAATTCACCGTTGAAAAGGACTCCGCGAGGGGTCTTTTTTCTTTTCGTTACTACGTCAAAACAATTGAGTTCAATTTCCATCTAGTCTATAATGATAAAAACGCAATACCCATGTCATCCATAACGAAACGGGGGCCATTCAGTGAGCATTACAATCAAAGACGTTGAGCACGTAGCCAAATTGGCCAGACTTGAGCTCAGTGAGCAGGAAAAACAAACGTTCACCGAACAGATGAACGCGATCTTAAAATACGCGGATCAATTAAATGAACTTAATACCGATAACGTGGAACCAACGAGTCATCCGGTGCCGCTCGTTAATGTGATGCGCGAAGACGTGTCCAGACCATCCTTGCCCATAGACAAAGTGCTGTTGAACGCGCCGGATGAAGAAGAAGGTCAAATCAAAGTGCCTGCAGTATTGGAGTAAGATTAATAGATTATTGAAAGGGAGGACGCGGTTTTGTCTTTATTCGATCTTAAGTTACAAGAGATACATACCCAATTGAAAGCTAAACAAATTACCGTTTCCGATCTTGTGAACGAATCCTATACAAGGATTGGACAAGTTGACGGTAAAGTTAAAGCCTTTTTGAAATTGGATGAGGAGAATGCGCGTACGACTGCAGCTACGTTGGACGAGCAGCTGGACAAGAGTGAAAGTCGTGGGCTGCTGTTCGGCTTGCCGATCGGGATTAAGGATAATATCGTTACAGAAGGCGTTACAACGACTTGTGCGAGCCAGTTTCTGCGTAACTTTAACCCGGTCTACGATGCAACTGTAGTATCGAAGCTGAAGGATGCGCAGGCTATTTCCATTGGTAAGCTCAATATGGATGAATTTGCGATGGGCGGCTCCAACGAGAATTCGAGCTTCCAGATCACCTACAATCCATGGAATACGGAATATGTGCCAGGTGGTTCAAGCGGTGGTTCGGCTGCGGCTGTGGCTGCAGGAGAGGTTTACTTCTCCTTGGGCTCCGATACAGGAGGATCGATTCGCCAACCGGCTGCTTATTGCGGTATTGTCGGCTTAAAACCGACGTATGGCCTCGTGTCCCGCTTCGGTCTGGTAGCCTTTGCCTCATCGCTGGATCAGATCGGTCCCTTGACCAAAAATGTAGAAGACAGTGCCTACTTGCTGCAATCGATCGCGGGTCATGATCCGAAGGATTCAACATCTGCGAACGTGGATATTCCTGACTATATTAGCGCCCTGAGCGGTGACGTAAAAGGCTTAAGAATCGCGCTTCCGAAGGAATATATGGGTGAAGGTATCGATCCGGCTGTCCGTGAATCCGTGCTGTCCGCGCTTAAAGTGCTGGAGAGTCTTGGTGCTGTGGTCGAGGAAGTATCCTTACCGCATTCTGAATATGCAGTGGCTACGTATTATTTACTGGCATCCTCGGAGGCATCCTCCAACCTGGCCCGTTTCGACGGCGTTCGTTATGGCGTTCGTGCCGATAATCCGAACAATTTGCTGGATCTGTATCACAGATCACGGAGCGAAGGTTTTGGACCGGAAGTCAAACGCCGCATTATGCTTGGCACCTATGCACTCAGCTCCGGTTATTATGATGCCTATTATTTAAAGGCTCAAAAGGTGCGTACTCTGATCAAGCAGGATTTTGATAACGTGTTTGAGAACTATGATGTCGTAATCGGTCCTACTGCGCCTACTACCGCCTTTAAGGTTGGTTCCCAGGTGAATGATCCGTTAACGATGTACTTAAACGATATTTTAACGATTCCCGTGAATCTTGCTGGCGTTCCGGCAATCAGTGTTCCTTGCGGATTTACTGACGGCCTGCCTATCGGCTTGCAAATTATTGGTAAAGCATTGAGCGAAGCGACGATTTTACGGGTAGCTCATGCTTTTGAACAACATACAGACTTCCATAAGCAGCGCCCCCAGCTGTAACACCTTAGGATGAAAGGAGAATACACCTGCATGTCAGCAACAGAAACGAAATACGAAACGGTCATTGGGCTGGAAGTTCATGTCGAGCTTCATACGAAGTCCAAAATCTTTTGCGGATGCTCCACCGCCTTTGGAGCACCACCGAACACGCATACTTGTCCCGTTTGTTTGGGCTACCCGGGTGTTTTGCCGGTGCTCAATAAGCAGGCTGTTGAATATGCAATGAAAGCGGCAATGGCGCTCAACTGCGAGATTGCTACAGATAGCAAGTTTGACCGTAAAAACTATTTTTATCCGGATTCCCCAAAAGCCTACCAAATTTCCCAATACGATAAACCGATTGGTGAGCATGGCTGGATTGATATCGAAGTCAATGGTCAAACGAAACGGATCGGTGTGACCCGTGTTCATCTTGAAGAAGATGCAGGCAAGCTGACACACGTAGACGGCGGTTACACGACCCTTGCGGATTTTAATCGTGTAGGAACCCCTTTGATTGAAATCGTATCCGAACCAGATCTGCGTTCACCGGAGGAAGCTCGTGCTTACTTGGAGAAGCTGAAGGCGATTATGCAGTATTGTGATGTGTCCGATGTGAAGATGGAGGAAGGCTCGCTGCGCTGCGACGCCAACGTCAGTATTCGTCCTTACGATCAGGCTGAATTCGGTACCCGCGCTGAGCTGAAGAACATGAACTCGTTCCGTGGGGTGCAGAAGGGGTTGGAATATGAGGAATGGCGACAGGCTGAAGTATTGAACAGCGGCGCCAAGGTCATTCAGGAAACACGCCGCTGGGATGACGCCCAAGGCAAGACGATCATGATGCGCAGCAAGGAAGAGGCTCATGACTACCGCTACTTCCCGGACCCAGACCTGGTGCGGCTATATATTGACGATGCCTGGAAGGCTCGCATTCGTGCTTCAATTCCGGAACTGCCGGATGCACGGCAAGCCCGTTATGTGAGTGAGTATAGTCTGCCGAGCTACGACGCGCAGGTCATTACCTCCTCGATCAAGCTGGCCGATTTCTTTGAAGAGAGCTTGAAGTATACAAAAGACGCCAAAGCCGTATCGAACTGGATCATGGGTGATCTGCTTGGCTATTTGAACGCGAATAACCAAGAGCTTGAGCAGCTTCCGATTACTGGCCAAGGCTTGGGCGAAATGATTTTATTGCTGGAAAAAGGCACGATCAGCAGTAAAATTGCCAAAACCGTCTTCAAGGCGATGCTGGAAACCGGCAAAGCTCCTGCGCAAATCGTTGAAGAGCAGGGCCTCGTGCAAATCAGCGACGAAGGTGCGATTAAAGCGGCAGTCGAGCAGGCTATCGCCAATAACCCGCAGTCCGTAGCCGATTTCAAAGCAGGTAAAGATAAAGCTGTAGGCTTCCTCGTCGGACAAGTCATGAAGGAAACGAAGGGTAAAGCCAATCCGGGACTCGTGAACAAGCTGATCGTTGAGTGTCTGCAGGCAGCTGAATAAACTGCTTTATTAAATACGGAAATGGTTCAAGCCTTGATTCCATTTCATGTTCTGTAAGGACCATAGAAGTCCGGAATATGAGAGGGAGTCAAGGCTTTTTTAATATGCACGAGCTTCATCAGGAAAGGATGACGAATGGGTATGATACGTTTCGGCATTATTGGAACGAACTTTATTACCGAGAGATTCATCGCTGCGGCGCGTGAGTGTGAAGATTTCGCCTTAACCGCTGTATACTCTCGTACATCGCAGCAGGCAGAGGATTTTGCAGCCAAGCATCATATACCTCATTTATTTACCGATTTGGAGAGTATGGCGAAGAGTGAGGAGATCGATGCGGTGTATATCGCGAGTCCGAATTCTTTTCACGCCAGTCAGGCGATCTTCTTGATGGAGCATGGCAAGCACATCTTATGTGAAAAACCGCTTGCTTCCAATGGCAATGAAGTCAGAGCAATGTTTGAGGCTGCACGTAAACATAATGTTTTGTTAATGGAGGCACTGTTATCTACAATGCTTCCTAATTTTCAGGCGATCCGTGAGCATTTGCCCGAGCTTGGGCAGATTCGTCGTTATACGGCAAGCTATTGCCAATATTCATCACGTTATGATGCCTACAAGCAGGGAACGATATTGAACGCTTTTAATCCAATATTTTCAAATGGTTCATTAATGGACTTGGGTATTTACTGCCTATATCCGATGGTGGTGCTGTTCGGACAACCGCTTAAGGTTCAGGCTAACGGATTGCTGCTCGATTCCGGTGTTGACGGACAAGGCAGTCTCATATTGAAATATCCCGATATGGATGCAGTCATAACCCATTCCAAAATCAGCTCATCCTATATGCCGACCGAAATTCAGGGAGAGAACGGGACGATGGTCATCGATAAAATCAATACACCGGAGAAGGTCGAGATTCGATATCGAGATGGTTCGATACATGACGTGTCGAAGCTGCAGTCTCATGCATTCATGTACTACGAGGTTCAGGAATTTATTAATGTGTTAAAACGCGATGAACGGGAATCTGCGATTAATTCCAATCAGCATTCCATTTGGACAATGGAAATTATGGATGAAGCGAGAAGGCAGATTGGACTCGTATTTCCTGCTGACCATTAAGACGTTCTATAAGTGAAAAGAGGGTGCGAATGTCTACTGAACGTTTATGTATGCCGCAAGTGGGTGTAGGAGCTATAATCCGCGGCGGACAGGATGAGATTCTGCTTGTACTGCGGAATCGTGAGCCTGAAAAAATTATTCTGTCTTCTAAACCAGAAAAAGCAATCAACCGGTCGTTGGCCAGTGATTGCTTTTTTCAATTTCTACACGACTATTCCAGATTGGCATGATTGCCATACATCGAGCTGGAATCGAGTCCCTTCTTCTGCATCAAGCTTAATATAGTAGCATCGAAGTAAACAAGAAGTGTCTGCTCGAACAGGGAACCCATCGGCTGAATCGTGTGGTAGCTGCTTTCCGATTGATCCTTGGGCGAGCCAGGCAAGCTAATCTTAATGTCGGCCAATCGTCCAATAGTAGATTGGGGATATATCGTAACTATGGCGAGCGTAGCTTCCAGCTCTTTGGCTTTCTTTGCCATCGACAAGAGGCTTTTGGTCTCACCGGACCCGGAGGCAATAAGGAGCAAATCCTCTTTACCAAGTCCAGGTGTTACCGTTTCACCTACAACATGCACATCCAGCCCAAGATGCATCAGTCGCATAGCAAACGCTTTGGCCATTAAGCCGGATCTCCCTGCGCCCGCCACAAAAATTTTACGGGATTGAATAACAGCTTCTACCAATGCTTCACTGTCAGTGCTGCTCGTGCCAAGCATAAGCTTTACCGAGCGCTGCAGCTCGCCCACGATTTCTAAGGTATATTCAGTCGCATTCATCGGATCGATTACCCTTGGTTAATTAGCTGTCTGATTTCTGCCGCTGTGCCTGCTTTGTCTTCCTGTCCGGTAATGCCGCCGCCGACAATAATCAAATCTGGCTGAGCGCGAATGACCTCTGGCAAAGTGCCAAGCTTGATTCCGCCAGCAACAGCAGTTTTGGCATTTTTCACAACACGTTTGACCGTGCGAAGCTCTTCAAAAGGACTTTGCCCCGCTGCTTGAAGATCGTAGCCTGTGTGTACGCAGATATAATCGACACCCAGTGCATCAATCTCAACGGCGCGTTTCTCCAAATCGGTTACATTGATCATATCAACGAGTATGCTTTTTCCGTGCTTGCGTGCTTCTTCCACAGCTCCTTTGATCGTGGCATCATTGCTGGCTCCAAGCACCGTAATAATATCAGCACCAGCCTCGGATGCCTTCATAACCTCATAGCCACCAGCGTCCATTATTTTTAAATCAGCCAAAACCTGTAAGTTCGGATAAGCATCCTTAATTGCTTTTACCGCGTGCAACCCTTCGTTAATCACGATGGGTGTTCCTATTTCAACGATATCAATATACGCCTCAACTTCTTTAACCATATGGATGGCATCGGGAATGTTAACAAGATCTAACGCTAATTGCAATTTCATGAATGATTCACTCCTATTATAGTTGATTGGGTTAATCTCCTTTGCACAGGGATTAGTATATCTGCAATATCACTTATTTGTAAGTACGCACTTTAATCTTATATAGTGCCAAAAAGTATACTGTGCGCTATAATAGGAATTATGAGGAGGGATTCGATGGGACATCTATATGAAAAGACCTTTAATTGCGAAAAAGAGCTAACTCTCAGTGTTATTGGTGGTAAGTGGAAAATGCTGATTTTATGGTATTTGGGCAAAGAGGGGACCAAACGTTTTGGTGAATTGAAGTCTTTAATACCTGATATTACCCAGCGCATGCTGGTCAGTCAGCTGCGAGAGCTGGAAGAGGACCTGATCGTGCATCGGGAGGTTTATCCCGTTGTACCGCCCAAAGTGGAATATTCGCTTACCGAGCTTGGCCAAAGCTTGATGCCGATTCTGGTATCGATGTATGATTGGGGCAAAAATTATATGGAACTGGTCGCCAAAGAAAAGGTTGAAATCAAGGATTTAACTTTGCAAAATAAATAATTAATGATGTATCTGAGCAAAATGTATGATGAATGTTGGAGCCGCGTAATCATTTTTCATGAAAATAAAGGCCAGTAAGGAGCTTAACCAATAAGCCCTCACTGACCTTTATTTACCTTTAACTTAGAAAAATACCACCATACACAAAAGCACAAACGATAACCAAGGCGGGATGAATCTTTTTAATTACCATGGCAAAGTAAGCGACTGCGGCAATTCCAAGCGACTGCCATATTCCGATCGTGTGCACAGAGTTTGCACTCAACTGCCACGTCATAACCACCATCATTATCGCGATTACCGGCTGAACCAATAAAGTCATGCCTTTGACAGCATCGGACTTGCGGTATTTCTGCATCAGATTCAGCAGCCAAATCAAAGCTACAGCAGTAGGTACAACCGTAGCGATAATACTGACGGCAAAGCCGACCCATCCCCCTGCTTCATAGCCGACAAAGGCAGCAATTTTTGTTGCGATCGGGCCGGGCAGCATATTGCCAAGTGCGAGCATGTTGGAGAATTGATTATTATCCAGCCAATGATAATGGTTAACGATTTCTTCATACATAAGCGGAATCGAAGAGGGACCGCCGCCATAGCCCAATGCGTTAGATATAAAAAAACCAAAAAACAGTTGTAACCAGTCCATAAGACAACCTTCCTATTCTAAGCCTTAGCTTTTTGTTTGCGATAACGCAGCACTCGGAAATGAAAAGCCCCATAAGCCAGAAAAACACCAATGACAATAGCGGAATGCAATTCGATCAGCTGCAGCATTACAAAGGACAAGACGAACAAGAGTACGCCCAATACCTTTCCTAACCCTTTAACAGCCTTTTCGCCAAATTCATAAGCCATCATGCCAAGCATAACGGCAACTACCGGTGTCACAGCCCCAATCATCCCGGCAATAATCGTGGAGGAGCTGAGTGCAGTAATGATCGATAGTAATGCAACCATGGCTACACAGGTGGGTACAATATGCGCCAGCACAGCAATGGAGGCGCCGAGTGTACCTTTTTGACGATATCCCAGATATGCAGCCAGCTTGGTGGCAATGGGACCAGGAAGCGCGTTAGCAATCGCCAGCACCTCACCGAATTCATCATCCTGCATCCATTTATAACGCGTAACCGCCTCATATCGGATCAAGGGCACAGTAGCAGGACCTCCTCCGTAGCCAAGCATACCGGTTCTAAACATAGCGATAATCAAATCCTTATACACATTCATCTTTTCATCCCTCATTACCCATTAATTTCATCGTTTTGATGTCGTCTCGTTACAGCTTCATTCCCATTCGACTCTTATACCTTTTAATCAAAATCTGACAATCGACACTCGTAATACCTGGCAGCACATACAGCTTTCCCTGCAGGAAAAGCTCCATTTCCCGGTTGCTGGCAAATAATCCATGCATATGCAGCTTGCTTGGTCCTGTCATATGATATAAGCTGCTCACCTCAGGCTCATCAGCCAGACTATCCGCGACCTCCATCAAATGTTTGGGCTCAACCTCCACATTAAAAAATGCCGACACCGTAATGCCGATTTTTTCCGGGTTAATGACCGCGGTAATTTTCTCGATCGTACCGTTCTCCATCAACGCATTAATTCGGGCCTGCACACCGACTCTTGAAAGCCCGACATCCTTGGCAATATCCGTATAAGACGCTCTTCCATTTTGCTGCAAAATCGCAATGATCTTGCGATCGATCTCATCCATATTTGAAATAACACCATCTGTTATTTTTGTGCTCATAAGTTTCGGTTACTCCTTTATTCATTTTTGATTGATGTGCATTCAAAATGTAAGTTTATTGTGATAATTACATTCGTTACGTAATAATATACAAATATTTTATTCATAACGCAATCATTAAATGTAAAATTCATTCGTATTGAAATGAAATTACGCTCGTTCCCTTACAAATTTAAAAGCCCATCACGTCTGTGAGAGGCCACTGAAAAAGTCCATCTTTAAGAAAAAGGTACAGTTCTTCAAGAAAGTTGAAGAGCCTGTACCTTTTTTGCCGTATAATTGAGTCATCTTAAAAAAGCGTGGGTGAGAGCGGATGATTCGG
>NZ_JAJNMU010000040.1 GCF_022458865.1 Paenibacillus periandrae
CTAAGGTTGTTCCGTTGGGAATGTTCGTTATCGTTTCATTCGCTGTTCCGCCTGTGCTTACCGTTCCTATGGTAGAGGTCAACGTTGCAACAGTGCTTAATGCTGCATTCACCGTCACGGTATACGTAACCTTCGTTGTTCCATCTTGTGCGGTAACTATGACCTTCTTGCCTGTTGACAAAGTTGCAGCTACTGTCGTTCCATCTGCATCGTAAACTTGAAACGTTGCATTCGCTGATGGCGTGATCGCTGCCTTGAGCACTGCTAAGGTTGTTCCGTTGGGAATGTTCGTTATCGTTTCATTCGCTGTTCCGCCTGTACTTACCGTTCCTATGGTGGAGGTCAACGTTGCCGCAGAACTTGGCTTGATGTTTGCTAGAGAGACCGTTAATGTTTGACCTAATGACGCAGGCTGTTGTGCGGTTGCCTTCACTTGGACAGTAATTGTATTTGTCACAGATACGCTAATATTATCAACATAAGTACCAGCGATTGGAAGATAATCAGCTCCGTTAACCGAGTACTCCATCGCACTCGTCACACCGCTTAACTTCGTTGTTCCCTCGTTGGTCCCAGCTGCCAATGCCGCTGTTGTCGGCGCTGCTGCCGGCTTGATGTCCGCTAGAGCTACTGTCAGTGTTCGGTCACTTGATTTAGGTTGTTGCGCAGTTGCTGTTACACGAACCGAGATTGTATCTCCAGCATTTACACTAATATTATCAACATAAGTAGTACCTGTGACCGTATTGTAACTGCCACTATTCACCTTGTACTCCATCGCACTTGTTACACTATTCAACCTTGTTGTTCCTGCACTTGTTCCAACTGCCAATGCCGCAGTTGGAACGGCTGTCGGCGTGATATTCGATAGAGCCCATAATTGTGGGTATTGATCTAGTAGCATATACCAATCTAAGCTGAAATCCCAATTGACATAAGTGCTTTCCAGTTTCATTTCGGCAGTTGATTGACCAATTCCATTTGCTGGATTACCCGAAGGCTGACCTGTTGTGTCAATGTTGTAGAAGCTGTTAGTGATTGTTCCGTAATTATTAATATTATTACCAACCAAGCCGCCTACATAAATATTTCCATTGACTCTTCCCGTGGCGTAGCTGTTATTAATGGAGCCAAAAAAAATATTACCAGCTAAGCCACCTACAGAATTATTTCCATTCACACTTCCCGTGGCGTAGCTGTTACTAATGGAGCCCGAATAATTATTACCAACCAAGCCGCCTGCATAATAATCGGATCCATTCACATTTCCTGTGGCGTAGCTGTTACTAATGGAGCCAAATTCATTAACACCAACCAAGCCGCCTACATTTTGAGATCCACTCACACTTACTGTGGTGCTGTTGCCTGTAGTATAGCTGTTGCTGATTGTTCCTTGATTATCACCAACTAAGCCGCCTACATAATTTTGACCTTGTACACTAATATCTTCAAGCTTGATATTGGTTATAACACTATTCGAATCCGTTGCTCCGAAAAGCCCTATATAGTCACTGCTTGATCTATTAATCGTTAGATTCGTGATTTTATAACCCTTGCCGTTCATGTTTCCTGTAAACGGTGAAATATCATTACCTATCGGCACCCAGCCCTGAGCGTCTTTGTAGGGACTGACGTTCAAATCAATATCTGCTATCAGCTTGAACGAAGCGTCTAAATGATTCCTGACCTCATCGAGCTGAGCAGCAGTGGCAATCTGATAAGGATCACTTTGTGAACCCTGACCTCCTGCGAACCCTTCAGCATACGCTTTACCTCCTCCAGGCACCAATAACCCCGTCATACCACCTATCACCATCAACATCACTAGCATGACGGATATTCCTTTTTTTAACTTCATAAGCATTACAATTCCTCCTCTAAATCTTTGATTTCAGATCACTAGCGTTGCATAAAACTTATTTGATAAAATAAACAGAAAATTGCGAACAAACATTCGAATCAGCCGATGATCGACCGGGCTTGTAATGAATCCGTGCCATCCAATCCGATGCACATTCCCACAACAGCACCTTCAGCCATTGGCAAATCGTTCTCCTGCGTCCATTTCGCGCCGTCGTATGACCTCGTTATCGCATACATTGTGCCATTTACGACGAAACATCTGTCAGTTGTGGTGATGATGTCCCAGTTGGCGAGGCTACATGGGCCACGTTACCTGTACCCATGAAAGGAATGAACATCATAGCGAGTAGAAATACCAAGAATACACTTTTGGATCTGCTTGACCAAAACCTAAGTCGGGGTTTACATGGATTCATATACATTTACACCTATAAATTCATTAGTTTGATTATAATTGGCGATACAGCAATTCCGACTACCTTACCTAATCTAGTAACTTGCATGCCCTTGCCCATGCGATGGCTTGCGTACGCCTTTTACTTCCCAGCTTTTTATACAAATGAACAAGATGACTTTTTACAGTTGCTTCCGCGAGTCCGAAGTGATTGGCAATTTCCATATTCGATAAACCGTCCGCAAGCAGATGCAAAATTTCCATTTCACGGTTCGTCAAGGGTACCACCAGCGGCGGATCTTTGGCGTAGGAAGCATTCTCCGCATGAACGCGCGGTTCGTCAGGAAGCATACCTTGAGCATCCATAAGTTCTTCTCCTTCCTTGTGACAAGTCGTATGGCGATTCGGATCAAATCTTCCTTGCACTGGGACTCAGCATAGCTCGTTAACACGAAAAAAGCGTCAAACTAAAGTTGTAAATCCAGAAAAAAGTCGAAAAAGCCAACAATCTGGCGCCTCATGGCTCTGATTGTTGGCTTGTCGTACATCATCTATATAAATTAATCAATGAATTGCAGTTCTCTAGCTACTGCAATCGCTTGTCCTCGCCGCTTCACGCCGAGTTTTCCGTATAAGCGGAAAACGTGGCTTTTGACCGTAGCTTCTGTTATCCCAAAACGATAGGCGATTTCCTTATTGGATAAACCGTCTGATAATGCGTACAAAATTTCCGTTTCACGGCTCGTCAGTGGATCAACAAGCGACTGTGAAGCTTTTGTGGAAGCATCCACAGGACTGCGGCTCGAATCACTGGGTACGCTTATCTGCTTGCGGGAATCCTTGAGCGATTTCAGATAAACCATTCGAGTTATCATGAGATCCAGCACTTCCAGCCTTTCCTCCGTAAAAACACCAGGGATCAAGTTATTCTCCAAATAAAGGACAGACGGCTGCGATTTCTCCGGGAACAGAACAGGCATACACAGAACCGAATACGGCTGGTAGCGGCGGATGTAAGCATCTGCCGCGTAAGAGCTTTGGGAGGCATTGGCAAGCACGACGGGTTCGCCGCTGTTGACAACATAGCGAACGATAGCTTCTGCATACGAAGGAGCTTCTCGGGTATCCTCTTCACTTCCTGCTTGCGCTCCAATTAAGAAACCTTTCTCATGGCTGTTCAGCACATATCCCTTCTCTGCACCCAAATAACGAAGCACCGATTCAAGGAAGCGACTCATCACATCCTTGTTATCCGCCGTGCTCGACCAGCTCGAAATTTGCCGAATGAGCTCCTTTTCATCAACGGTAGAGGGCGTCATGTCCCGCACAAATTCACCTTGTCCTGTTTCTTCAGCGACCGCCACCCTGTTATCTTGCCGCCGGGTCATAAATAATTGGATTTCAGGGTATGTCTCTCTCAGCTTGCTTGCTTTGGCAGCAGCCCCCCATTTCGAATAAGTAGCACAGGCATCCGTCATGAGCGTATCCGCCATCGTAGTCATGCCCGCTTCTCTGAAGTAAATTGAAGCCCGTTCGCATGCGATCGCTTCCATCACCCCGTATCCTTCGCTTCGCGCTGCCCGAATCGCATCTTCGAAACCTTGCATGGCAGCCGCCCTGTTGCCGCAGGTTCGCTGCCATTCAGCCGCGATGAGCAGATAAGCGGAAGACCCCTGTCCGTAAAAACCAGTATCACGTGCCATTGAGCGTAATTGTTGATTAAGCAACTGTCGAATGCTTCTACATTCTTCAGGCAATGCCACGGCATGCAGCGCAGCCAGTGTTAACGACTTATATACCATCTGTTTGCTGATTTGCAGGGGCGCTTGCTGATAAGAGTAATTGCTGCCTAACTCCGCCCATTTTAGAGCTTCACGGTATTGTCCAGACAGATAGGCAATCTCGATTCTGCAGGTACAGGTATAGAAAGCCTGGTTGTTCTGTGTTTGGTTACGAGGCTTACCCTCCATTGGAACTGAAATCTCATCCATTTGGCTTGCTGATCCAGTCAGCTCCGTTATATATTGTCTCGCGATATGAAATAATTGTAACGTATCTTTATCCAAAAGCAGCTGTGAAACTTCTTCATAATAAGCAATACGTTCAGACAACGTGTGTAAATCACCAATATGCGTGGTAATATGCGTATGCATCGCATGACCAACGAAGGTCATTTCACCAGCTTCCAGTCCATAGCGTATCGATTCCCCAAAATGCTCCACCGCCTTTAGCGGATTCCGATACTGCTTGACGAGGCCCATATACAGGTGAAGATGGCATTGTAAAGCTCTGCTTTCAAAAGAAGCCGAAAAAAGATAAGCCGTCTCGGTATAAAAAGTCTCCGTAGGGCGGAACCCGACATTGTTACCTGGAAAATAGTCTCGGAGTTTTTTAACAAAAATGCTGCCGTATATGCAAAGAACCACCGTGAAAGCTTCATTATTTCCATGCTTCAAACCATAGCGAACAAACCTTGAAAGCAGTACCGCATACAGTTCCAAACTTAAGCTAAATACCGAAGCCGATATCGCCATGACCAGATCCGACAAAGCTTTATAACGGTCATCACGACTTAACGGTAAGTGCGGCAACTCCTTACGCATTCTATACAAGGCGATTCGCGTCATGACGACTTCCTTCACGATCGCTGCTTTGGAAGGCTTCATTGGCAGTTTCCAGCCGAATTCCGCCAGAGCCTGCCGTCCGATATCTACGGCTATCTGATTTCTTTTTAAATACGCATTCATGGCGATTCGAATCATGTAAATGCGGGAACGCTGGACCAAGTCGGCGGTAAGGGTCATCAACTGATCAAGCAGCTCATCCGCACGATTGATGCGACCACACATATATTCGCATTCAGGCAGCTCCAGCATGATCCGGTAGGCAAGTGAATCCGTTCTCTGCTCATCGTTCTGGGCTAGGCGCAAGCCCATTTCTAGAAAATGCTGCGCTGTCGCAAAAGCTGTAGTAGCTTTCGATTTCAATCCAACCTGAAGATTATATGCCGCCAGCTCTCTTTTCTCCGTCTCATCAGTCATCTCATGGCTACTCAGATTCAAGTGATAAACCAAATCAAATAGAGATTCATCCTTTTGGTCGAACCCTTGTCTACGCATCGCGCGTCCGATCTTCAGATGCAAAGCTGCTTGTTCCTGTTTGGGGACAGCTTGATAGGCGGCCTGCTGAACACGGTCATGTAAAAAAGCATAATAACCATTATCCGCTTCCGCCTGGTCATCCGTGTCATTCTCCCGACAAATTAAAGCTTCTTCCTCGGCTGAATCTAAAAGTTTGCGTGTATAGGGCAACGTGTAGTCACTTACTAGAGCAATCGTCGCAAGGCGGAATCGGTGCCCGATGGCTGCCGCTATCGTCAGCAGTTCAATCGTTTCATTCGGCAGCATACGAATTCGACTCCCAATTAAATGAAGGATGTCCGGATCTTCGGGTATTTGTGCAACTGTATCTGCATCCCATGTCCAAATGGCTTGTTCCTTATCAAAATACAGCCTTTTTTCGCGATACAGACTGTCCAGAAGACGGTGTAAGTAAAGCGGATTACCACCTGTTCTATGGTAAATTGACTCCGCAAGCAATCGGATACGAGCCGTATTTTCGTTCAGAATTTGCGAGACAAATTGTCTCACATCGATATAAGACAAAGGCCCGAGCGCAATATGTTGCACCTGTAGAGGGGTTTCTGCCTTGTGTAGGGATAGCTCCTGTTCGATCCATTGAGCAGCCGCAACTAGGGTCTCTCCACTCTCCGTCCAGCCTGGTGTCGGTTCCTCTCGGAAAGCGCCTATCACTAACAAACCATGGAGGTTTCGGTCATGCGTAACCGTCCGGAGGACATCCAGCGTAGCTGGATCAGCCCATTGGAGATCGTCCAAAAACATCACGAGTGGATAGTCCTTGCTGGAAAAACTTTTTATGAAAATAGGCAGTAGTCGTTGAAAACGAATCGCTGCTTCGGCTGGAGATATGGGTTCCACCGCAGGAAAATCGCCGAGAAGCGATGCAGCTTCCGGTAGAAGCTGTGCAATAACGCCTGCTCCCGTGCTTAAAGATTCCGCTAATCGGACCTTCAGCTTCGTTACTTTTTCGGGCGATGCACTCCAGATTTGCCGAATCAATCTTCGCAGAGCTTGAAGGATCGGTTCAAAAGGAATATCCCGATTCATGAGATCGCATTTGCCTGAAATGAACCGACCTCCAGCCCTTATAACCGATGGCTGAAGCTCTCGGATTAATGCGGTTTTACCGCTGCCTGCCTTCCCGCTAATGAATACGAACGCTGATGCACCAGTACGAGTCTGTTCGAAAGCTTCGTGCAGCTTTTCTGCTTCTGCTTCACGGCCGAAGAGAGTCCGCGGAAGCCGAAATTGACTAGCCTCATCTGCACGAGCAATCTCGAAAGGGACGATCTCTCCCCTTTGCTCCAAAGACAAAGCGCAGCATTTTAAATCGGTCAATAAACCATAAGAGCTCTGATAGCGCTCCTCAGGTGACTTCGATAACAGCTTCATAATGATATCTTCAAATGGACCTGCCATCTCTGGACGCAGCTCGCGCAGAGGATTGGGCATCACTGCAAGATGGGCGTGTACCCACTCTTCCTTACTCTGTGCTTGAAAAGGCAACCGCCCTGCCAGCATCTCGTAAAACATTATACCTAACGCATACAAATCGCTGCGCTCATCAGGCGTACGATTCATCCTGCCTGCTTGTTCGGGAGATAGATAAGCGTAATCCAGCTCGCGACTTTCTGCGAGAACAGCTAGATTCAGATCCTCCTGGATTCGGACACAGGATGGATTCAAATCGCCAATGATCGCATTGCCCTGATGAACCGTTTGAACCAACTTCGCCAGAGCTATAGCAATATGTAAAAAAGAAGAAACTTCCATTGGAGTTAACTTCAAAATTTCCTCTAGTTTGAACCCATCTGTACGTGACATGTTATCCGATCCTCCATTTGATCTTTTGAATCCCATTCTCTTCTAGTAAACTTAGTACCGTTTCTTATTCTAGCATTATTTGATATGACAGACATAACGTTTCCAATATAAAAAACTCAAGCATTAAGCACTCCTCATACACCATTAGCTTGCATGTTCACGGCTTACAACAACTTCATGTTCCACTTCGAATTGGAGGCTCAAAAGCTGCATTTCGAACAGAAGCTCCTCGCAGTTAAGGACATAACAGAAAAAGCAGCCATCACAGAGGATACTCTGCGACAACTGCTTTCTCAGTTCAGGGACCACATTGCAAAGCGAGACATTCCTGAGATCAAGAAGTTCATCGCCAGCTATGTGGAAAAGGTAATCGTCTACGAAAAGCATTTAGAAGTTATCTTTAAGCTCCCTGTTGTGGATTTAGCATATGGAGACGAGGGGAGTCGAACCCCTGTCCGAAGATAACGCCACATAAGATTCTTCGGGTGTAGTCACAGCTTCGATGTCACCCTAGAAGCGCCCTTTATACTAACTTCAAATACAGATCAAAGGTTCTGCCCAGAGTCCTTGCAACCAAAGATAGAAACGGTTCGTTATCGCCAGTAGTATGAGCCAAATCCAGCGCGGCATAATACTCAGCCCGATCTTCTTTCTCAATAACAATTGGCGGGTAGCCATTTTTCATTAACTCAAAGTTAAGCAGCAACCGCGCTGTCCTACCGTTACCATCAATGAAAGGATGAATTTTAACGAACTCAACATGAAGCAGGGCGGAACGTTCCAAAGCATGCTTACTTGTTTGCCACTCCCCATAAACATTAATTAGTTGTTCCATCTGATCCTGAACTTGGACAAAATCAGGTGGGATATGGGTTGCGCCGCTAATAATTACATTCTCTTTTCTATACACTCCTGCATGTTCGTCGTCTATGCTTTTGAGGATCAGTCGATGTATATTCTTGATTTGCCACTCGGATAGTGGTTCTTGGCGACCCACAATCTCCTCGACATACAAGATCGCTTCTTTATGATTAATTACTTCTAGGTGTTCCTTAATGGTCTTACCGCCAATCGTAATCCCCTCAAGAGCAACCTTTGTCTCGGACAAGGTCAAAGTATTGCCTTCAATAGCGTTGGAGTGATAGGTCCAATTAACGATTAAGTGCTCGCGAATACTGCGCAAAGTATGTATGGGCAATGGTCTCTTCTCATCCAGAAGTTGCTTTTTTCCATCAATTTCAGTGAACATTATAGGTATCCCTCCAATCAAGTAGGATTAATCTTCATTATACACAGAAAGATCTATAAAGAGAAAGAGCACCCTCTGGGTGCTCCTCACATTTGTACTTATGGAGACGAGGGGAGTCGAACCCCTGTCCGAAGATAACGGCACACAAGCTTCTACGGGTGTAGCTACAGTTTTGATGTCACCTTAGAAGCGCCCCGTAACCGGCTCTCCTTCAGGTCAGCCTGATTGTCTTCTTCCGATTGACCCCAGGCGGAGACCAAGCGGCGTATCCCACTTAAGGTTGAGCCCCTATCCTAACACATGGGTGATGCGAGGTAGAAGCACGCACACAGTTTCTTAGGCTGCGAAAGCGTAGTTTTGTTGTTGTTTGCCGTTTAATAGGCTTTAGCGTTGATAAAGCGGACGCGTCCCCACTACCCGCTACTCATGCTCGAACTATCCCCGTCGAATCCAAGAACGTCCCCGCATAAGTGTACTTCCATTTAGAAAGCCACAAAGATGAATCACATCACTGAAGATGCTTACTTAGTATAACACAATTTCAAACAAAAAGCAGTCCGTCTTTCTGGAAGCACAGAGATATGCTGCCACACTGTTTTTATAGTATTCCGTTCAAACAAACATTACTAACGAGCAACCTTCTGCTTCTCGCGGAGCACTCTTTGAATATCACGTTGTGCATCGCGTTTTGCAGCCGTATCCCGTTTGTCATATTGCTTTTTACCTTTACCCAAACCAATGAGCAGCTTGGCAAAACCGTTGCGCACATATATTTTCAAAGGTACGAGCGCATAACCGTCCTGCTTAGCCAACCCGAACAGCTTACGAATTTCCACCTTTTTGAGCAGCAGCTTCCGTGCTCTTGTCGGGTCCGAGGGATTATGACGATTCCCCTGCTCGAACGGACTGATATGAATGTTGTGAATGAAAGCTTCGCCATTACGAATGGTAGCAAAAGCATCCCCGATATTGGCCCGGCCAAGACGAAGTGATTTGATCTCCGTTCCGGTCAAAACAATACCGCATTCATAGGTGTCCTCAATAAAATAGTCGTGGGAAGCCTTTTTGTTTTGTGCAAGCACCTTGCCATCCGCTCTATTCCCCATCGCAAATCTCCACTCCTTCCCACATTGCACCTTCAATAAAAACGAAGCCCTTAAAAAGGGATTGGAATTCATTTTACCAAACTCCAATCCCCAGAAGCAAGCGAACAAGCTACTTTTTGGTTTGCTTTCTCCGTTTGCGCGGCTGCCCGCCTCCATCGCCCTTTGCAGCGGCATCCAACGCACGAGCCTTTGCAGCATCTACACCAGTACCTTTGCCAACGGCAACCGTACTACCTTTACTCGCGCGCTTTCTGCTGCCCGCTTCACCTGAGCCACCAATATCGGCTCCGGGTAAGCCTTTGCTGCTGCGCCCACTCTCTCCAGCTGGTCCCTCACCGCTCAATGAGATGCCATTAATGCCCTTGCTGCCGCGCTTTCTGCCGCTCGCTGCACTTGTGCCACCTAACGTCACACCAAGTGACCCCTTGCCGCTGCGTTTACCAAAGGCTACACTTTCCAAGCCTGCAGCTGCGCCAGATTTGCCCTTACTTTTGCGTTTTCTACTGCTTCGATCTCCAGCTAATCCCGCCAGCGCCTTGGCTCCTCGCTTGCTGCTGCTCCACCCATCGTTTGTTATGCCTTCATCACCAACACTCGCACCGTCCTGGACACCTGATCTTCTCAGGCTCGCTGAGCTTGTCGCACCTTCACTTGCAGCCCTCGCATCCACTGCATTCGCACGAGCACTGCTAAAGCTGCTATCCGCCTTCGCCTTACCTTTACCGCTGCCCTTGCCGCTGCCACTCGCTACAGCACCGCCTTTGCCCCGCTTGCCGCCGCGAGCGCCCTTAGCTGCTCCCGCACCACCGCGTCCGCCTGCTCCACTGCCTGCTCCACTGCCTGCTTCGCCACGACGGCCTCCACGCTTATCCCCGCGTCGAACCGCCTTCAATGCGTCGATCAAGCCGATTTTCTTCTGACGCGGCTGCATATCCACCATCTCGAAGTCGATCGTATGCTCCTCTGTACTTACACGTGCAACCCTTACCTTAACCTCATCACCAAGACGGTATACCTTGGAGGTTCGCTCCCCTATTAAAGCCAGCTGCGCTTCATGATAATGATAATAATCATCATGCATATCGCTCAAGCGGATAAGACCCTCTACTGTGTTATCCAGCTCCACAAAGATACCGAAGCTCGTTACACTGCTGATCATTCCCTCGAATTCCTCGCCAACCTTATCCATCATGAATTCGGCTTTCTTCAATGCCTCAGTCTCACGCTCCGCATCTACAGCGACACGCTCACGCTCAGAGGATTGCTTCGCAATATCCTCCATCCGGCTCGACAAATATTCATGCCGTTTTGCCTGCATATCCCCTTGCTCCAAAACCTCGCGAATAACTCGGTGGATAATGAGATCCGGGTAACGCCTGATCGGGGAGGTGAAATGGGAATAAAATTCCGCTGCCAGACCAAAATGTCCTGTGCTCATGGCATCATATTTGGCCTGCTTCATCGAACGCAGCATAACCGTGCTGATAACCCGCTCTTCTTTGGTGCCTTTAATCTCATTAAGCAGCGATTGCAGAGCCTGAGGATGTACCGTATTGCCTCTACCGCGCACCGCATAGCCGAAATTGGTAATAAATTCCATAAAATGCTGCAGCTTCTCATTATCCGGGTCTTCATGAATCCGGTATAGGAAAGGTACCTTCAACCAATGAAAGTGCTCGGCAACCGTCTCATTCGCCGCAAGCATAAATTCCTCGATAATTTGCTCGGCAACCGAGCGTTCTCTTTTTACAATATCTGTAGGCTTACCACTCGCATCGACCAGAATCTTCGACTCTTCGAAATCAAAATCGATCGCACCGCGCTTCATCCGACGATTGCGCAGCTTGCCGGCCAACTCCTGCATCAAACGAAAATCATCCATCAAATACGCGTAACGCTCAAGCAGCTCAGCCTCCGGCTCGTCAGACAGCAGCTTGCGCACATTCGTATACGTCATCCGCTCACTCGTCTTGATTACACTGGTAAACACATCATGGCGTACTACCTTCGCATGCTCATCAAATTCCATTTCACAGGACATCGTCAGCCTGTCCACCTGTGGATTCAATGAACAAATCCCGTTCGACAGCCGATGAGGCAGCATCGGAATGACACGATCCACCAAGTACACACTACAGCCCCGATTATAGGCTTCCCGATCCAGCGGAGAGCCTTCACGCACATAATAGCTAACATCTGCAATATGCACACCTAATACGTAATTCCCGTTATCCAGCCGCTCCACATTAACCGCATCATCCAGATCCTTGGCATCCTCGCCGTCAATCGTAACAATACGTTTGCCGCGCAAATCACGTCGTCCGACCAGATCAGACTCGGCAATCACCTCAGGAACCGACGTCGCTTCCTCCAATACCTCATCTGGGAACGATTCCGGCAGACGATGCTTGCGAATAATCGAAATTATATCGACACCCGGATCATTTTTGTGTCCGAGAATTTCGATCACTTCACCCTCCGCAGCCGCACGACCTTCGGGGTACGATAAAATGTTAACAACTACCTTATGCCCATCCATCGCTCCATGGAAAGCTTCCTTAGGGATAAAAATATCTCGCCCTATCCGCTTATCATCCGGCAGCACAAAAGCATATCCCTCATTCATCTGAAACAACCCGACGATCTGCGTGTTGGCCCGTGTAACCACCTTGGCTACCTCACCCTCCAGCTTTCCACCGGCCGCTCCTCTAGTTGTAATACGAACCAGAATGGTATCTCCATTCATTGCACCGCCCATATCGTTTGCATGAATGTAGACATCCGGGTGATCACGATCCTCAGGAATAAGGAATCCAAACCCTTTGGCATGCGCCTGCAATCTACCTCGCAATAAATTCATCCGTTCCGGTATTCCATAACGCTCCGTTCGGGATCTTACGATATGACCCTCATTTTCCAATTCATTCAACAGCTTGAGAAAGCTTTTAAAATCCTGCGCACTCGTAATCTGGAACTGCTTTTCCAGCTCCTGATATGTCATCGGCTTATAATCCGTATCATGCATATAATCCAATATTTGTTCACGTTGTATCAAGCTTCATCAACCTCCTTCTTTTCTATATGTAAACTATAAATAGTCCTTCTTCTTAGTTTTACCCAATTTTCAATTATGAATCATGGCAACCCATGCCGGGCACTACAGTTTACGTAAATGAACAGCAACCGGTAACGGCGGTTTGGAATCATTCTTACTTGGCAGTGGCCCGATTTCCAACAAAAAAACAGCAGGAGTAAAGGTCCCCTGCTGTGTTGCTTATTATTTAAATATGCTTAACGAAATAAGCTACAATCACCGATAGAATGAAAAACGTTGCAGCCAAGCCCATAGTTAAACGAGATAAAAAGAGCTCCATGCCACGAGCCTTTTGTTTACCAAATAAATGCTCTGCACCTCCGGAGATGGCACCGGATAAACCCGCGCTTTTCCCTTGCTGTAGCAATACCGCAGCGATCAAACCCAAGGATGCAATGACCAATATTATTTTCAAAGCAATTTCCATATTCCCACCTCGATCCTAAATTACACAGTACTATTATAATAACATAGCCTTGTCCAGCTGGCAAACCTAATCTCCTTCGAAGCGCCTAAACAAATGCAGCCCGCATATGTAACCGCATTGAGCATTATCTGATGGTTTGTATGTTCTGTTCTCTTCTATATATTAATATCCAAGCTGGCTTAAATAGATAACATTAAACCTTTAACATTAAAACGTATTTCCATATCAAAAATCAGTACACATACAAACCGACGCCGCGGAACTCTAAATCCGATATCCATACACAATAAAACAAGCCAACCAAACATCATGTCTGGTCAGCTTGGTGCTTGTTTTATTTCAATTTCAGTACACGCATCGCATTTAAAACTGCAATCAGGGTTACACCCACATCCGAGAAAACAGCTTCCCACATCGTCGCGATTCCGAAAGCGCCAAGTAAAAGGAATACACCTTTGACGGCTAAAGCAAAAATGATATTTTGCCAAACAATGCGTCGAGTACGCTTCGCGATATCGATTGCAGCGGCTATTTTTGAAGGTTCATCCGTCATAATTACAATGTCTGCTGCTTCTATCGCTGCGTCCGAACCTAAGCCGCCCATCGCGATTCCCACATCGGCACGAGCCAGCACCGGCGTATCGTTGATCCCATCTCCCACAAAAATGATTTTTTCTTTTTTTGTTTTCAGCTTATCTAATTGTTCGATTTCTTCCACCTTGTTTTGTGGGAGCAGCTCCGCATGGACCTCATCAATAGCCAGCTTACGGCCTACAGCATCCGCAACAGCCTTGGCGTCCCCCGTCAGCATGATCGTCTTTTTGACCCCAAGACCTTTTAATAAACGAATCGCCTCGGCTGAATCTTCTTTGACTTCATCAGCTATGACAATGTATCCAAGATATTGTTTCTCAACGGCAATATGAACAATCGTTCCCACTTCTTCAGGTGACAAAATAGTAATCTGTTCCTTGCTCATCAGCTTGGCATTCCCAGCAAGAACTTCTTTTCCCTGAATCATGACCTGAATCCCGTGTCCGGAAATTTCATTATAGCCTTGAATATCCGCTTGGTTGATCTCTTTTCCAAAGGCGGCTCGGATCGATTCAGCGATCGGATGCGTGGAATGCGCCTCCGCATACGCGGCAACCTGCAATAGCTCATCCTTGGATGTGCCGCCTACCGCTTTGATTTCCGTTACTTTAAAGGCTCCCTTGGTCAAGGTACCCGTTTTATCGAACACCACATATTTCACATCATTTAAAGCTTCCAGGTAATTACTTCCTTTAATCAGAATACCTGATTTGGATGCCGCGCCGATTCCACCAAAGAATCCAAGGGGAATCGAAACGACCAAGGCACACGGACAAGAAATAACAAGGAATATTAAAGCACGATAAATCCAATCCGAGAAGGTTGCACCACTTATGATCAAAGGCGGCACCACGGCTAATAGTAAAGCTATAATGACGACGACAGGTGTATAATAACGCGCGAATTTAGTAATAAACTTTTCGGTTGGTGCTTTTTTGCTGCTCGCATTTTGCACCAACTCCAAAATCTTTGAAACGGTTGATTCTCCGAAGCTTTTCGTAACCTCCACGGTTAATACGCCATTTTTGTTAATAAATCCGCTTAATACATCATGACCGGCCTCAACCTCCCGCGGCACCGATTCCCCAGTCAGAGCTGACGTATCCACCATGGAGCTGCCTTCTAGAACTTTACCGTCCAAAGGCACCTTTTCGCCGGGTTTTACAACAATATAATCGCCAATATTTATTTCTTCCGGAGAGACCCGCTTCGTATCGATGCCGATTTTAAGATTGGCATAATCCGGGCGTATGTCCATCAGCGAGCTAATCGATTTACGTGAGCGATTGACTGCGATACCCTGGAACAATTCTCCGACCTGATAAAATAACATAACCGCAACACCTTCGGGATACTGGTTAACAGCAAAAGCTCCAATCGTTGCAATGGCCATTAAAAAGTTTTCGTCAAATACTTGGCCGCGCACCACATTTTTGGCAGCCTGCAGGACAATGTCCCCACCGACAATCACATAGGCCAGGAGAAATATCCCAAGCTCCCATATTCCTGAAACTGGCGCAAACATCCCAATCGCGGATAAAATGACACCGATCCCTAAACGAATCGACATTTTTTTGGCACTGCCGCTGCCATGATCATGGGTGTGACCTTCTTCACCATGATCGTGTGCATGATCTTCTAATCCATGTGCGTGAACGTGTCCCTCGGGTCCATGATCATGAGAATGCCCCTCAGATCCATGTGCATGAGAGTGACCATCAGATCCATGGCTATGTGTATGACTATCTGTTCCATGGTCGTGAGAATGTCTCTCTGCTTCATGGTCGTGAGAATGTCTCTCTGCTTCATGGTCGTGAGAATGTCTCTCTGCTTCATGGTCGTGAGAATGTCTCTCTGCTTCATGGTCGTGAGAATGTCTCTCTGCTTCATGGTCATGAGTATGTGTCTTTGAATTCATACTGTTAGCTTGACCTGCAGCACCATGGTCATGACGCGCTGATTGTCTCGAAAAGCTTCCTGTTGAGGTTGCTTTTACTTTCTCCATCACTTGAATGTGAGGCTCTAACCTATTCACCTTTTTCTTCGCCTCTGCTATTATCGCTTCATCCTGACCTTTTTCAGTTTCCACAGTTAATGTCTTGGTAACAAAATTAACGGAGCACGAGGAAACACCTGGTATTTTCTGTACACCATTCTCAATTTTCATAGCACAGTTGGCACAATCCAAACCCTCTAATATCAGCTCACGCTTCACATGTTCTTTGGTTTCCATTATGATCAGTCCTCTTTTCAACAATCATATGAGCATATATTCATATATTAGTGTATAAGTCATTATATTCACTCTATCACTCGAATGTCAATCCCTTTTCACGTCGTTTTATTATGCGGAGTTATATCGATAATTAAATCATTTTGCTCCTTGCAGGCTCTTATTGTACTCAATAATTACGTTTCAAAAAATGTGAAAGCAAAAAGGACTGCCTAACGGCAGCCCTTAGCTCATTTTTAAATTCTAACGAATTCCAGACCTACTTATAGGACTCATAAGCCGGAGGCACAGCCTTAGGCCTCCTCCGATTCAAAAACGCCCCTATAGCGCTCTTGGCGCACCATAGCGAGAACAGTGTAAACAAGATTGCCCATACGATCGTCGGAATCCAGGTGAGCTTTGCCAAATTGGCTGCATCCCCTGCCGCCGCCGGATTATTGACCGCATAGATGATCAACGTAATCGGCCCCATTACGGACTCCTCCAGCGTCAGGAATGCCAACAGCAAATAATAGCCGTCCCGCAGCCACCGCGGTACTACGAATAACATCACAACATTGAGTGCAATAAACCCAATTGACCATATCATACCATATCCATTACGGACAAAGAGTATTAAGGAAATGAGGGCCAGCAGTGTCATAATTTGAAGTCCGAGCTGCTGCTTGCCATAAGACTGCAATTTGAACAATACAACAGCAAATATGGACGCAGCTGTATACCCGGCCAACGCGATCGGCAGCAAGCTCCAGCTATTGGTGACAGAGGAGTACGTTACCCCGCTGTGGTCAGCATTCAACTCGATAAACATCACCCGGCCCGACAGCGCCAAAGTGACAACAGCATGGCCGAACTCATGGATCATTGTATCCAGACTGCGAAAATACGAAGAAAAGGGAATCCACCGTGTAAGCAAGGCAGACCCTATAAGAAAACATACAGTCTTTAACCAGTTGCTCATCGTGGATTCCCCCTGAGAAGCTGCATATGTACAGCGCGTAACACTATTCATATGCAGCTATTATTTAATTATTTAAAGTTTTTAAGGTTGTAGAATGCTTTTTTACCAGCGTAAATAGCAGTGTCACGCAATTGATCTTCGATGCGAAGCAATTGGTTGTACTTAGCAACACGGTCTGTACGTGATGGTGCACCCGTTTTAATTTGGCCTGCATTGGTAGCAACCGCAATATCAGCGATAGTGCTATCTTCGCTTTCACCTGAACGGTGAGAGATAACAGCTGTGTAACCAGCGCGTTTAGCCATTTCAATCGCATCAAACGTTTCAGTCAAAGTACCGATTTGGTTAACCTTAACCAGGATCGAGTTACCGATATTTTCGTCGATACCTCTGCCCAAACGTTCTGTGTTAGTTACGAACAAATCGTCACCAACCAATTGAATTTTGCTGCCAAGCTTCTCAGTCAACAGCTTCCAGCCTTCCCAATCATCCTCGGAGCAGCCATCTTCAATAGTGATGATTGGATATCTGTCAGCCCAATCAGCCAGGAAGTCTACGAACTCAGCGGAAGTATAGGATTTGCCTTCGCCTTCCAGATGGTATTTACCGTCTTTGTAGAACTCAGTGGAGGCAACATCCATACCCAGGAATACGTCAACACCTGGTTTGTAGCCAGCAAGCTCAATTGCCGTCAAGATGGTAGTGATCGCCTCTTCGTTGGAAGCAAAGTTAGGAGCAAAGCCGCCTTCGTCGCCAACTGCAGTGTTCAAGCCTTTTTCTTTCAGAACTGTTTTCAAAGCATGGAAAATTTCCGCGCCTGTACGCAACGCTTCCTTGAAGGAAGGAGCGCCAACCGGGATCACCATGAACTCTTGAACATCAACATTATTGTCAGCATGAGCGCCACCGTTGATGATGTTCATCATCGGAACCGGAAGCTGCTTTGCGTTAAATCCACCTAAGTATACGTACAAAGGAATATCCAGAGCATCGGAGCTTGCACGAGCAACTGCCATAGAAACGGCAAGAATAGCGTTAGCGCCCAATTTGGCTTTATTCGGTGTACCGTCAAGCTCGATCATTTTTTGGTCGATACCGACTTGATCCAAAGCGTCCATACCGATCAGCTCAGGAGCGATGATATCATTAACATTGTCAACCGCTTTGATAACGCCTTTACCCAGGTAACGGGATTTGTCTCCATCACGAAGCTCAACCGCTTCATAAGCACCAGTCGAAGCACCGGATGGAACGATAGCGCGGCCTCTTGCGCCGGACTCCAAATATACTTCTACTTCTACAGTCGGGTTACCGCGGGAATCCAATACTTCACGTGCATACACATTACTAATCGTTGTCATAACTACGAAACACTCCCTCAATATTTTATTTTAGGGATGAATATCCCCTTTTAAGTCAAGGCTCTGCATGAACGCTTTAGCTCTCAAACTTAAATTAATGTCGTACCCGTCATTTCAACCGGCTTTTTTACATCGAGCAGACTGAGAATCGTTGGGGCAATATCTGCCAATATGCCATCGTTTCTTAGTGTAACATGTTTGGACGTCACAATAAAAGGCACCGGATTCGTTGTATGCGCCGTATTACGGGTTCCATCTTCATTCGTAACCAGATCCGCGTTTCCATGGTCAGCTGTAATCAACGCAACACCGCCTTTGGCAAGCACTGCTTCCACAACTCGCCCCATGCAGGTATCGGTAGCTTCAACTGCCTTGATCGTCGGCTCCAGCAAACCGGAATGCCCAACCATATCGGGATTGGCAAAGTTCATGATGATCACATCCTGACGCTCCGCTTCAATCTCCTTAACCGCTGCTTCTGCAAGCTCATACGCGCTCATTTCCGGCTGCAGATCATAAGTAGCTACTTTGGGCGAATTGATTAGAATCCGAGTTTCCCCAGGCAGCTCATGATCACGCCCGCCGCTGAAAAAGAAAGTTACATGAGGGTACTTCTCGGTCTCGGCAATGCGCAGCTGAGTCAGGTTATTTTGAACCAGAACCTCACCAAGTGTGTTGTCGAGGTTCTTGGGACTATACGCAACATAGCCGCCAACCGTTTCACTAAAAAGTGTCAAGCATACAAAATACAGATCATGCGGCCACTTATCTCCGCGGTCGAAGCTTTGAAAATCTGTATTCGTAAACACATTCGATAATTGAATCGCACGATCCGGGCGGAAGTTGAAGAAGATTACGGAATCCTCGGATTCAACCAAGCCCACAGGCTGGCCATCGGCTTTGACGATAACCGTCGGCTCCACAAATTCATCAAATACGGATGACGTGTAAGAGTCAATAATCGCCTGCAGCGGATCCGTATTGTGCGGACCCTCGCCATAAACCATAGCACGATACGACTTCTCTACACGATCCCAGCGCTTGTCGCGGTCCATAGCATAATAGCGGCCTTGAACGGTTGCAATTTTGCCTACACCGACCTCTGTAATTTTGGCCAGCAATTGCTCCATATACATCTTTGCACTATCTGGAGCGACGTCGCGGCCATCGAGGAATGCGTGAATGTAAACATCCTCGAACTGCTGCTTTTTGCAAGCCTCCAGTAAAGCGAACAGGTGAGCGATATGGCTGTGAACGCCGCCATCTGACAATAATCCGTATAGGTGCAGCTTCTTGCCGTTCTGCTTGGCATGGTTGATTGCACCCAAAATTGTTTCGTTATCAAAAAAATCTCCATCGCGAATCGATTTCGAGATCCGAGTCAAATCCTGGTATACGATACGCCCCGCTCCGATGTTCAAATGACCCACCTCGGAGTTGCCCATTTGTCCTTCGGGAAGGCCAACCGCTTCGCCGCAAGCCGTTAAGGTCGTGTGCGGATATTCAGCCATGTACCGGTCATAGTTCGGTTTATTTGCTTGTGCAACTGCGTTGCCCATGACTTCACCGCGCAGGCCGAAGCCATCCATGATAATTAAAGCTACCGGTTTAGGTCTGGACATCTTACTTAGCCCCCTGAACAAGCTGCGTATATGATGCAGGCTCCAGGCTCGCTCCGCCTACCAAAGCTCCATCGATATCCGCTTCCTGCATATATTCGCCGATATTGTTCGGCTTCACGCTGCCGCCGTATTGAATACGAACCGCGTCCGCTACGGATTGGCTGTACAAGCCGGCAACCAGCTCACGGATGTAGCTGATGACTTCATTGGCATCTGCCGCTGTCGACGATTTACCTGTGCCAATAGCCCAGATCGGCTCATACGCTACGACTACTTGAGCCGCCTGCTCCGCGCTAATTCCGGCAAAAGCAGCTTCCGTTTGTACCTTGCATACGGACTTGGTATCGCCTGCTTCACGCTCTTCCAGCTTTTCGCCTACGCAAACAATCGGAGTTAAGCCATGCTTAAAAGCTGCATGTACTTTTTTATTAACGGTTTCGTCCGTCTCAGCAAAGTAAGCACGGCGCTCGGAATGACCGATAATGACGTAGTCCACGCGCAGATCCTTCAGCATCACACCGCTGATTTCACCTGTGTAAGCTCCGTTATCTTCCCAGTGCAGGTTTTGTGCACCGATCTTCAAGGTTGTACCTTTAACCGCTTCTACAAGCGCAGGCAAGCTGATATAAGGTGCGCAGATTACGCTGTCAACACCGTCAACCTCTGCCTGTCCTTTAATTTCATTAATGAAAGAAGCTGCTTCACTTACGGTTTTAAACATTTTCCAGTTACCTGCAATGATTGGTTTACGCATATGTGTCACTCCCTGTATTTATTTATCGTTTAATGCGACAACGCCCGGTAGAGCCTTGCCTTCCATAAATTCAAGAGAAGCGCCGCCGCCAGTGGAAATATGGTCCATTTGGTCGGCCAGATGGAATTTCTCAACCGCTGCTGCGGAATCGCCTCCGCCAATGACTGTATAAGCCTCAGTAGTCGCGCATGCTTGTGCAACAGCACGTGTACCATGGGAGAAAGGCTCGATTTCAAACACGCCCATCGGTCCGTTCCAAACGACCAGCTTGGACTCAGCAATCGTTTTGGCATAGATCTCACGTGTCTTGGGACCGATATCAATGCCTTCCCAATCAGCAGGAATTTCGTTGATAGCAACTGCACGGGTATTAGCCTTTGCACTAAAATCGTCAGCCACAATAATGTCAACTGGAATCAGGAAGTTCACGCCTTTTTCCTTTGCTGTTTCAAGGAAGCTGAGTGCAAGCTCCAGCTTGCTGTTGTCTACCAAGGATTTACCGATTTCGTGACCTTGGGCTTTTAAGAAGGTATAGGACAAGCCGCCGCCTATGATGATATTGTCAGCAATGTTCAGCAGGTTGGTAATCACATTGATTTTATCTTTAACCTTGGAGCCACCCACAATCGCCGTGAACGGACGCTCTGGATTGTGCAGGGCTTTTCCCAATACATCCAGTTCCTTCTCCATCAATAGGCCGGAAACTGCCGGCAAATGGTGAGCGATGCCTTCAGTCGAAGCATGTGCACGGTGAGCCGCGCCAAACGCATCATTGACATACAAATCTGCCAATCCTGCAAAAGACTTTGCCAGCTCTGCATCATTGGCTTCTTCACCTGGATAAAAACGTACATTTTCGAGCAGCAGAACATCACCGTCTTTCAGTGCAGCGACTTGTGCCTGAACTGCTTCGCCAATGGCCTCATCCGCTTTGACAACCGACTTGCCCAACAGCTCGGACAAACGTGCTGCAACGGGTGTCAAACGCAGCTCTTCAACTACCGCTCCATTCGGGCGGCCCAAATGACTTGCCAAAATAACTTTAGCGCCTCTTTCAATTAAATATTGAATCGTCGGAAGTGTTTCACGAATCCGTGTATCATCAGTAATGGCGCCGTTCTCCAAAGGTACATTGAAATCCACCCGCACAAACACTTTTTTGCCGCTTACTTCTACGTTACGCACGCTTTGCTTATTCATCCAGGAACGCCTCCTTGTGAGTATCTATTTATCTGCATACAAAAATTGTGGGTATGACTTTTGTGAAAAGCATCCTGCGGTAACCACAATGAGAAAAGCTCCGGAAGCCGGGGCATCTTCCCATTGTCTGTTAGCACAAGATAGTTCGTTCACAAGCTAATTGTCATAACCACAATGTGAATTACAGGCCTTTTTTCGCGATAAAAGCAGCCAAGTCTACAACACGGTTGGAGTAGCCCCACTCGTTGTCATACCAGGAAACAACTTTTACCATGTTGTCGCCAACAACCATTGTGCTAAGCGCATCAATTGTGGAAGAAGCTGGGTCGCCATTGTAGTCGCTCGATACAAGCGGCTCGTCGGAGTAGTTCAGGATGCCTTTCAAAGTGCTGTTAGCTGCTTCTTTCAAAGCTGCGTTCACTTCGTCTACAGTAACGTTCACTTTCAATTCAGCAACCAGATCCGTAACGGATACGTTAGGCGTAGGTACGCGGAAGGACATACCGTTCAGCAAGCCTTTCAGCTCAGGCAATACCAGGGAAACTGCTTTGGCAGCGCCAGTTGTGGAAGGAATGATGTTCTCAGCGGCTGCACGAGCACGACGAAGGTCTTTGTGCGGCAGATCCAATACGGATTGGTCATTGGTGTAGGAATGGATGGTAGTCATCATACCTTTAACGATACCGAATTTGTCATTCAGTACTTTAGCAAAAGGTGCCAGACAGTTGGTTGTGCAAGAAGCATTGGAAATGATGTTGTGTGCTGCTGCATCGTATTTATCTTCGTTTACGCCCAGAACGATTGTGATATCCTCGTCAGTAGCTGGAGCGGAGATGATTACTTTTTTAGCGCCGCCTTTAATATGCAAGGAAGCTTTTTCTTTGGAAGTGAAAATACCTGTGGATTCAACAACGATTTCTACGCCGTTAGCTCCCCAAGGCAGGTTTTCCGGGTTGCGCTCAGCAAATACTTTAATGGATTTACCGTTAACGATTAGTGCGCCTTCAGCAGCTTCAACGGTTGCATTGATTCTGCCGTGAGTCGTGTCATACTTCAACAAATGTGCCAATGTGTTTACATCTGTCAAATCGTTGATAGCTATGATTTCTACATCAGGATTACCCAAAGCTGCGCGAAACACGTTACGACCGATACGTCCAAAACCGTTAATACCTACTTTTACCATTGAAAAAGCCTCCTAATAATGTGTATTGGATTTATGTCAAGACGGGCTATGCCCATCAAGATGTAGCATTTGCACAATCTCCATAGCAGCGGCTTCATCTGTCACAAGAATATCCTCATGTCCAAATTTCAGCACAGCAGCAATGGCCTCACCTTTACTTTTACCTCCAGCCACACCGATGACACAGTCCATTTCCTGAATGTCCTCAATGCGCAAGCCGACTGTAGGCATCTTATGCAGTATCTTCCCATCACGGTCAAAATAATACCCGAATGCTTCCGCCAAAGCGCCATCCTGCTGCAAAATCGCTGTAGTCGACTCATCAACCTTACGCCGTCTTGCCATCAGCATAGCTTCTCCTATGCCATGAATAACGATTCGAGCGCCTCTGATGAAGGCAATGCTCTCCAATATGGAGCTGTCCTGCATCAAGGATTGATAAGCCTCCTCACCAAGCTGGTCAGGAACATGCAGCAATCGGTAACGAGATCCGGTTTTCTTCGCCATTGTAGATGCAATCGTATTGGCCTGGAAATCCATGCTTTCTCCCAGCCCGCCGCGTGCTGGTACGAATACGCAGCGCTTGAGCGATGTGGAGGAAGACAGGTGATTCGCGACTTCAGCCATTGTGGACCCACCGGTTACCGCAATGACCTCATCCTGGGTTACGTACTTGCGCAGAATGGCCGCGCCTACGAGTCCCAGTTCCTTTTTGGTGTGGGGTGAAAGTTCTGAATCGCCTGGGACAATAACAACCTGCTTCAGGTTAAAATGCATTCGAATCTGCTCCTGAAGATCAGTCAGTCCGAACAACTCCTTGACTAACGGTTCGATTTGCTCGAGCAGCTGCCGACCCGTTTCGCTGATCCGGATACCGGAAGCCTCGATTTCAAGCAGTCCCTGCGATTTCAAAAAATCGACCTCGCTGCGCATAATACGCTCCGTGGTGTTCAGTGAACCTGCCAGTGTCCTGCGGCCTACAATGCCGGATACACGAATGAAGTGCAGAATCGTATACCTTTTTTTCATCGTATCCAATAGATCGGGCAAAAGCTGTTTTTGAATATCGAGAATTTCTCTCATACTTTACACTCCCGCTATGCTATGGACTTTTTTTGTCCCGCCACTACATTTTTCGTCCCACATCTTCCAAAAAAAAGCACTAAGACTTTCTTAGTAATTTCATTATAACGAATTGACTCGTTAATTTCAACAGCAATTCACAATTTGGTCAAAAGTCATGTCACCACAAATCAAGGTTGCAATTTAGCCCCGCATATCATATAATAACCCTTGCTTGTTCATTTTAAACTATATTTTAAATGTGCGCCCGTGGTCCAATGGATATGACGTAGGCCTCCGAAGCCTGAGATCAAGGTTCGATTCCTTGCGGGCGCGCCATTAACCTTCAACGATTAAGTGTTATTCATACAAACATCTTAACCTTTGCGATACGGTCATCAGCTTCAAGACTGCGTTGTAAAGGTTTTTTAATGCCGATCGTTTGACCTTTCTTGACCTTTGTTTATATTTCCGTTATGATGGTTATAGTGTTATCAAACATTCATGTACTTTTAGGAGGCTGCAGCTTATGAGTTTTATACCCATGGTAGTTGAACCCGATGCCAGAGGAGAGCGAGCGTATGACATATACTCCCGTTTGCTGAAGGATCGCATTATTTTTCTCGGTACGGCCATTAACGACCAAGTAGCGAACGCCATTATTGCCCAGTTGCTGTTCTTGGCCGCGCAGGATCCTGACAAAGACATTAATATTTATATCAACAGTCCAGGCGGTTCCATTACTTCAGGCATGGCGATCTTTGATACCATGCAGTTCATCAAGCCCGACGTATCAACCATTTGCGTAGGTATGGCAGCTTCAATGGGTGCATTCCTGCTGGCAGCTGGTGCTAAAGGCAAACGTTTTGCGCTTCCGAACAGCGAGGTTATGATTCACCAACCGCTTGGTGGTGCCGAAGGTCAGGCTAGCGATATTGCAATTCGCGCTAATCGTATTATTAAAATGCGTGATAAATTAAATACAATTTTGGCTGAACGTACAGGGCAAACCTTTGAACAAATCGAAAAAGACACCGATCGCGACAATTTCATGTATGCCGAAGACGCGCGGGCCTATGGTCTGATCGATAAAGTCATTACCAAGCTATAAGTATTTCCATATGTACATTGAGGACCGTCTTTTAGCAGCACAAGCTGCTGATGAGACGGTTCTTTTTATTTCCAAAAATAAAGACCCTCCCCTTGTTCGAAAAGGGAGAGCCTTCAGCTATCGATTTGATTTATTATTTATCATCCAATGGATAGAAGATCAGATCAATCGGGAATGCAGACCCGGCTGGTGGTGTAAATTCAATATCCAGTGCCGCTTCCTCACCCGTCGTTCGGGCCAGAATCTGCATCCCGTCAAACGCGGTAATCACACCTGATTGCGGTATCAGACTGATCTCACCATTGATTTTGATCGGTCCTTTAAATATACCGCCATACGCTAACAGCATGATTGCCATTTTTCTTGGCTTGTCCGCATGGATTTTGTAAACCACTCCATAGTTGCCTTCGTTTAATACATTCTGCTTGCGCATTGGATCGTAGCCCGGCAGGAATGGATCCGTCGTGCCATCACCGATAATCAAGCGGTTCGGCTTGGTGAACGAGCTCGCATCTATATTCCATTTGACCTCTGACACCGGGAACGTCCCTCTGACATGCCCTGTAAAAGGAAGCAGCGGCAGCTGACTGAGTGTCGTTTGCGATACCTGGCTAGTAGCGACAAAGGAAAATTCAATTTCGCCATTCGTTTCTACATCATAGAACAGATTGACACCTTGGCCTGGATAAAATTCCGGCATTTGCGAATAAATAAAAGTTTGGTTGGCGGGAATCTCCATCAAATCGCTCCGTGGATCATTCATCAGGAAGTCCACAGAGGCTTCATTGCCGATCAGGTTGGCATACACAGAAGGCCATACTTCTCCCTTGTTGGTTGTTTTGATCGTAACCGGTTTATTGGTCGTATTCTTGGCCAGAATCGCCAGAGTAACCTTTTCCTTCGTTCCATTGATGTGATCCGCGTATAGGCGACCTTTGCCATTGACTTTATCCTGATACAGAATTCCTTTTTCTGTAAACTCCTCCGGACTGTCGCTCACCAGCAGCTTACGAGAATTGTCATTAGTGACCTGCTTAGGCAGCTGTGGCAAATTCCAAAAGTTGCCCCATAGCGTACTCCAATCGGTCTTAATAAAGCTCCCTACGGGTTTCATGTAGATCGGGTATTCAATTTCACTCAGATACACCTTATCCTCAATCGTCAGGTTGCGCAGATACGTTTCGCTTTTATTGCCGTGTGCGTCCCATACCGTCAATGTGATCGGATAGGTACCTGGTGAGAAAAACACCGATTCGTTGCCCTTCCACTCATATTTCACTAAGCCTTCGGAATCCGGATCATAGCTTAGATCGATATATTTCACCGGTTCACCCAGCTTATACGTCGGCTTGGCAAAATTGAATTTAGCAACTGGGTTGGAATTGCCCGTATTCGGTATGTAAATACCCGTTGGCGTTTTTGTATGAATAATCTCAACCCGGCGCAGCTCATCATTATAGGTATAACGAGCACCCATATAATCAGCCAGCCAAGTCAGCTTGATTAACAGCTTGCCTTCCTTGCTGATCGCTGCTACGGAATCGAATGGGTTCAATACTCCGTTAATCCAGACTGCTTTACGGTCACTGTCGAGTACAATGTTAAAGCCCGGCGTCGTCATTTCAATCTGGCGTGTCACCGCGTTCCATTCGACCTTTAACCCCATTGCATCGGCGAGGGCTTTGGCAGGCACGAACATTTTGTCTTTGATAATGGTCGCAGGTGATTCCAGTATAATCTGCTTTCCATTTATAAAAGCTTCCGCTTTATCCACATAAAGCAGCATGTACGTCGTTGAAGTCGATTGCGCAGCAGATGCGGTCGACGAAATCAGAAGACTGAACAACAGGCTCAAAACGACCAGCAGCGATAATTCTCTTTTCATCAGTTTCATTTCTCTACTCCTTCAATTGGGTAAAATAGCACGGGTCTACGCAGCAAAAAACCTTTCCACAGAAGAACTCGTCATAATAGACGCTCAGCTTCAGAAAAGGTTGCGCTTTTCTTGTTATGTTATAGGTCTTGGCTGTGTCACTGACAAGCTTCCTTAAAGGAAGCCAGTGACAATGGTTATTGGTTCTCCAGCTCTTCTTTGCTTACCAATGTGACTAAAGCGTTTACAGCCTGTTCTGCGTCCGAACCTTCGGCACTAATATAAACCTCAGTACCCGTACTGATAGCCAAACTCATAATGCCCATAATACTTTTGGCGTTTACTTTCTTCTCGTCCTTCTCAACAAAGATCTCGGAAGAGAACTTATTTGCTTCCTGAACAAAAAGCGCTGCTGGTCTGGCATGAAGGCCTGTTTTCAACTTCACAACTACTGGGCGTTTCGACATTCCAACCAATACCCCCTAAATCTTAAATTGCAAATGACCATTTAATTCAATGATCATGAAAAAGCGATTTTTCAACCATTATATCATTTTTAAATCCGTTACACTAGAACAATTGAAAATTTACATAAAATATCTACATGTAGCACGTCCGCTCAAGCTTTTCGAATTTTTTCAGCCATTTCGTCAATTTTGCGAAGCCTGTGGTTGACACCGGATTTGCTTACAGTGCCCTTTAGCAGTTCCCCGACCTCGGTTAAGTTAATATCAGGGTTTTGCATCCGCACCTCAGCTACCTCGCGCAATTTTTCCGGCAGGTTTTCCAAACCGATTTCCTTTTGGATCAGACGAATATTCTCGATCTGGCGTACGGCAGCACCGATAGTTTTATTCAAATTGGCTGTATCGCAGTTGACCAAACGATTCACCGAATTACGCATATCCTTCATGATCCTGACATCTTCAAAACGCAATAAAGCTTGATGGGCACCAATAAGACTTAGCAATTCAATGATCTTCTCGCCTTCCTTGATGTACAGCACGAAGCCCTTTTTGCGTTCGATGCACCGTGCATTCAATTCAAAACGGTTGGCAAGATCACATAAAGCGTGACAATGCTCTTCGTACATTGATGAAATTTCCAAATGATAGGACGAACCCTCTGGATTGTTAACAGAGCCGCCCGCCAGGAAAGCTCCCCGCAGGTAAGCTCGCTGACAGCATTCATCCGGAATCAATTCTTCATCAATGCCAGGTGTAAACATAAAGCCTTCGGAAACGATCCGCAGCTCGGACAGTATATCCTGGACCTGATTCGGAATCCGCACCATATACACATTGTTTTTTTTCAGCCGCATCTTTTTACGGACCAGCAATTCGATGTGCACGTTAAATTTCTTTTTGAGCAAAGAATAAATACGACGGGCAATAGCTGCGTTTTCAGTGCTGATGTCAAGGACGACTCGTTGATTCGTCAGCTGTACGGAACCGTTCATACGAATGAGGGCAGAGAGTTCAGCCTTTTCACAACAATCATCAGACTGAATTAAGGTTAGTTCTTTTTTTGTTTGTGCGGCGAAAGACACGGGGAATCACCTCTTCTTGTGCATCCAGCTCTCCACCAGCTGATAAATATGCTGACTGAGCTTTTCCGCATCGTGGCGCAGGTAAGTTCGGAATAAAATTAATTGATCTGCGATGACTTTATACCCTTTAAGAGTCACCTCATCGAGATCAAGATGAACAACCTTGGCACCCTTTTCTGCATATCGATCTTGGACCTGAGGAGGAATCTCCCCGTTATTAACAATAACATAATCAAACAGATCTTGCTCAACATGATCGTGAAGCGCTTGAATATGATCACTGACACTGTAGCCGTCCGTCTCACCTGGCTGTGTCATCACGTTGCAAATAAAAATTTTCAGTGCTTTCGATTGAACTATCGTACGAGCAATTTCAGGCACGAGCAGGTTCGGCAAAATACTAGTATACAAGCTGCCGGGACCGAGCACAATCGCATCCGCCTGCTTTAACGCTTCAATCGCCTCAGGCAGCGGGGATACATCGGCTGGTTCGATAAAGACGCGCTTGATGGTTTTGCCTGCCTTCGGAATTTTGGACTCTCCGACAACGATGCTGCCATCGGTCATTTCCGCCTTCAACACGATAGCGTGATTGGCTGCCGGCAGCACTCGTCCACGAACGGCGAATACACGGCTCAGCTCACGAACACCCGTTACAAAATCACCTGTAATGTCTTGCATCGCAGCCAAAATTAGATTACCCAAACTATGGCCTGCCAATCCTTGGCCCTTCTGAAAACGATATTCCAGCATTTTGCCAAGCAGCGGCTCTACGTCTGCCAGTGCAGTCAGTACGTTGCGGATATCACCCGGGGGAACCATCGCAAGCTCCGAGCGCAGAATGCCTGAACTGCCTCCGTCATCTGCTACAGTCACAATCGCTGTAATATCTAAAGGCTTTTCCTTGAGTCCGCGCAGCATGACGGATAGACCGGTTCCGCCTCCGATGACAACGATACGAGGTCGATCATTTCCCCCGTAAACATAGGTCATATTTTCACCTCAACCCGATCCCGCTCAGCGTCTCGGTGATTAACTCGCACGATCTCCGTTTCACTATTCCCCATTACTTTACCCAAATATTCAGCGATAGCTACTGATCGGTGCTTGCCACCGGTACAGCCAATTCCGAGCACGACCTGACTTTTGCCTTCCTTCTTATACTGCGGGATCAGAAAGTGAAGCATATCGAGCAATTTAACCAGGAATTCCTGAGTTTCACCCCACTTCATCACATAGTCATACACTTCAGAATCCTGCCCCGTATTGGGCCGCAATGCCTCCACATAGTGGGGATTAGGCAAAAATCTGACATCGAATATTAAATCGGCATCGATCGGTATCCCATATTTGAAGCCAAACGAAATCACATTAATCGAAATTCCGTCCTTTTCAGTATGGGTAAACCGGGATACGATCTTTTCCTTCAATTGGGACGGCTTCAAACTGCTGGTATCGATAGCTTGCGTCGCCATACCCTTCAATTCCTCCAGCAGCTTGCGTTCCTGAAGAATCCCTTCCAGCGGCGCACCTGCAGGAGCCAAGGGATGCTTGCGTCGGCTTTCCTTGTAGCGTTGGACAAGTACTGAATCGGTAGCGTCCAGAAACACAATTTCGTATTTTAAAGCCTGATTTTCCCTTAAAAAACGCAGAGACTCCGACAAGGATGTGAAGAATTCCCGACCGCGCAAATCAATGACCAGAGCAACCTTGCCAATACGACCTTTGGATTGCTCAATCAATTCTGCGAATTTGGGAATCAGAACCGGGGGCAGGTTATCTACACAGAAAAAACCGAGATCCTCCAGGCTCTGCACCGCAATCGTTTTGCCCGCTCCGGACATACCGGTAATGATGACCAGCTTGCCAAGGGAATGCAATTCTTCCATGCGAGTTTCCTCCTCATTCAAGAATGCAGGTTCAAGCCTGCAGCTCCGACTACACCAGCATCGTTGCCAAGGGTAGCTGGCACAATATCTACGCCCTCTCTGGCTGTTTCCTGCGTGTACTCATGATAATACTTACGTATCGCATCGAATAAAAATTCTCCAGCCTTGGATACGCCTCCACCAATAATAAATCGCTGTGGATTTAATACAACAGAAACTGCTGCCATAGACTTGCCAAGATACATCGCAGCACGGTTCACAATCCGCAAAGAAACCTCATCGCCGGATTTGGCAGCATCCAGCACGTCTTTAGCTGTCAACGCTTCGACTAAAGCCAGCGAAGTATGCTCGCCGCGTTCGACTGCTTCCTTACCCATACGAATAATACCTGTTGCCGAAGAGACCGTCTCCAAGCAACCGTACATGCCACAGCCGCATCGAATCGCTTCCACATCCGGTACTACTTTTATATGTCCGAGCTCGCCAGCCATGCCATTAAAGCCTTGATAAATTTTTCCGTTTATAATAATACCGCCGCCAACACCTGTGCCTAAAGTATAGCATACCACATTCGGAATACCTGCTCCCGCACCGCTCCATGCCTCGCCAAGTGCAGCTACGTTGGCGTCGTTGTCGATTTTCACCGTTTTGCCGAGTTTTTCTTCCAGGATCTTTTTAACAGGCACATTACGCCAGCCCAAGTTAGGAGACAGCTTGATAAACCCTTCCGGAATATCCATAAAACCGGCAATACCCGCTCCGATTCCAGCGACCTGTTCCCAATCATGTAACGAATCGGCAACAAGCTTACGTACATATTGCGCAATATTTTCCAAAACTACGTCCGAACCGTGCTCCGTTCCAGTCGGTCCTTCATACGTATGCAGCAGCTTGCCTGACTCGTCGCAAAGGCCCACCTTGATCGTGGTTCCTCCCAAGTCGACTCCAACATAAACGTTCTTTCCCATTACCAGGTCACCTCATAAACTATGATTGCATAAATCTTCATACCAACTATAAGCCAAGCCTACCTACAGGTCAAGGCAAAGGAAATTAAAAAAAGACTACAAAACGTGGGTCCTGAACGCCCACGTTTTGTAGAAATTATAGGGACTGGCTCCAATCGTGAACCATATGACCATCCAAAAATTTCTCACAATCAAGTGCTGCCATACAACCACTGCCGGCTGCTGTAATGGCTTGACGGTATTTGCTGTCCTGTACATCGCCACAGGCGAATACACCCTCAACGTTGGTAAGGGAAGTGCCAGGTTTTACGATAATATAGCCGGTTTCATCTGTAGTAATCTGCCCTGCAAGAAAGCCGGTATTGGGTCTGTGTCCGATCGCAACGAAAATACCGTCAGTCTCGATCACTTCTTCAGCACCAGTTTCATTGTCCAGCACCTTTAAGCCCGTTACACCACGATCACCAGAAATGACAGCTATCGGCGTTTTATTAAGTCCCCAAGAGACCTTCGCATTCTCGCGAGCGCGATCCTGCATAATTTTGGAGGCACGCAGCTCGCTGCGACGATGTACAAGCTTCACATCCGTGGCAAAGCGCGTCAGGAAGTTGGCTTCCTCCATCGCAGAATCACCACCACCAACTACAATAATTTTTTTGCCGCGGAAGAAGAATCCATCACAGGTTGCACAGGTGCTGACACCGTGACCGATACTTTCCTTCTCATTTTCAATACCTAACAGCTTGGCAGATGCTCCTGTCGAAATAATGATGCTTTCCGCTTCAATATCGCCCAGACCTTCAACCGAAAGCTTGAATGGACGATTTGACAAGTCGATGGAGTTTACCCAGCCTGTCTTGAACTCAGCACCGAAGCGCTCCGCCTGCTTACGCATGTTATCCATGAGTTCGGGTCCCATAATACCTTCAGGGAATCCGGGAAAGTTTTCAACCTCAGTTGTTGTCGTCAGCTGGCCTCCTGGCTCCGGTCCTTCAATAACCAGAGGATTCAGGTTCGCACGAGCCAAATAAATGGCTGCAGTCAACCCCGCAGGACCTGTTCCGATAACGATTGTTCTGTACATAGTGGCATTATCCTCCTTCATTTTTGCTAACAGCAACACCAGCATTTTTTAAACCTAAAATATTTTTGAACAAAGTAAAATTTTATTTAGCTTTATTATCAAAGCTGGAGAACTTCGAAAAAATAGTTTCCATCTTTTCTCGCAAACCGCAGGCATCGTCAATGATTTTTACGTTTTTACTAATGGTTGTGACCGATACACTGTAGCGATGCGACAGTTCCTGGTACGATATTGCGCGGCGATGCATTTTGGCCGTTAAGTATTCAAGAGCCGCTGCCCAGCCCTCAACCTTTGATATTTTGGGCGTATGATCCGGTGATACACGAGACAAAAATTCCACCCACAGCGTCTGCAAATCATACTGCTGTACCATATCGTAGCGGCGATCCATTTGCTCCAGCGCCATATCCATAATTTGCTGCCATTTAGGTTCCCACACAGGCAAATTCGGAGAGAAAGGAGATGCGGGCACGATAAGTTTTCGGCCCTCCAGCACCGCTTCCACTGGCTCCTGAATGCCGATACTGCGAAGCACAAATATAGCTACTTTTTTCAAATAATCGTCTTCGCCAGGCTCCTGTACGAACTCCAGCAAGGCTTCCTTCACTTCATTGTCGGCTATCAAGCCAAACGCCTGAATAACCTGAAGCTTCGTTTCCGTGTCTCCATGACGCAGTGCCCAGAAGAACGAAGATCTGACCAAAGGGTCGCGCTTTAAATGGTCCGGCAAGCCTTCCGTCGACTTTTCCAAGCCACGGAACTGCTCTTCGAACGGAAGATGATAATGATAGCTTACGGATGGTTTTTCCTCTTCATGGCGCGACTTATCGAGCAGACTTAAATAGAACTTCGGTATGTCCGATCCCGGATCGAATTTGTCCGCCTGCCTCCATTGCCGCTCAGCCTCGCCATACCGCTTCGTATGATAGGCCGCAACAGCCGTATAGTGAAATAAACAAGGGTCGAGTCCAGCCTCACCGGTCTTCAACAATCGTTTGAACAGCCGATACGCCGTCTCATGCTCACTTAAGATACCCATTGTTGTGGCCAATTTAAACACATGATCCTGATGAAAAGGATATGTCTTGCGCAGCACATCCAGCAGCTCGCCAAGCTTATCCAAATCACCGAAATGCTGGTAGAAAATAGCAAGGTTGCACAAGGCGTGCAAATTGCCATGATCCAGCTCCAGCACCTGCCGAATCATGTCAATTGATTTATCGAAATAACCCATATAATAATAAGCCAAAGCCAAATTGTTGCGCGCCGCCATAAAATCGCTATGTTTTTCTACAATATTCTCCAATATACGGACCGCTTCTGTAAACTTGCCTTCTTCAAGCATTGCCCGTGCACGATCATGCTCAAACATACCTTCACGGCTTTTGATTCCAGTCAGTTGGGTCGGACGATCCAGCTCATAGGTAAGCAGCTCGATCATCTCTTCGGATTCCTCCAGAAATTGTCCGGATTCATCGTGCTCCAAATAATGTATAATCGCTTTTTCAGCCGATTCATAATTTTCCATATTGGCAAAATTGTTAGCCATATAAAAATAGCATTCCGTCATGGTCGGATCGACTTGATCCAGCACCTGCTGCAAAATAACATTCGATTCCTCGTAATTCCCCATCTCCGAGAGAAGCCCCGCCAAGTTGCAATGATTAACCGGGTTCTCCGGTTCATATTCAGCGGCACGACGAAAATACTTCAATGCCTTATCGTAATGATATCGGTCCAAAGACTGAACGGCTCGTTCGAAAAAGAATGTTGCATCCATTTTTATCGGTATCACTTTGTTAGGTTGGGTTTGGGCAGCACGTTTTTTCTTCTCCACTCGGCAAGGCACCTCCGGTTCCGTCTGGAATACGCAAAGAAATCAGCGTTAATCTACAAAAATTATAACATACTAGCGAACGAATACATACGGATTACAGCAATTTTAAATGCCGCCATATTTAAACAGCGAGCTGATTGAACCGCCGTCTTTAATAATCCGGATCGCATTGGACAATAATCCCGCTACAGACAACACCTTAAATCGCGACGAATGGTCCTCTGGAATTGCAATCGAATCGGTTATAATGACCTCCCTGATATTCGGGTGGTCCAGACGCTGCAGAGCAGGTCCCGAGAATACAGGGTGGGTGGCACAGATGAATACATCGTTGGCGCCCCGCTCCTTCAAGCCCTCTACTACGTTGACAATCGTTTTTCCTGTATCAATCAAGTCCTCCATAATAATCGGAGTTTTACCTTCAACATCACCAACTACATGAGTAACCGTTGCTTCATTGTGGGCATAACGTTTTTTGAACATCATAGCAATGGGTGCTTCCAATACATTAGCCAAATTTTCGGCTCTTGTCACACCACCTGCATCCGGAGATACTACGATTAAATCTTTAATATTTTGGTTCTTGATGTGACTGCTTAATAAGTCCAGCGCCGTTAAATGGTCGACCGGTATATTGAAAAATCCCTGAATAGCCGGAGCATGCAGATCAATCGTAATCACACGATGAGCTCCTGCGGAATACAGCAAATCCGCAACCAACTTGGCCGTAATCGGTTCACGCGGGGCAGCCTTACGTTCCTGCCGGGAATAACCGTAGTAAGGAATGACCAGATTGATTGTTCTGGCCGAAGCGCGTTTGGCCGCGTCCATCATCACCAACAATTCCATGAAGTGCTCGTTGATCGGATGGGAAAACGTCTGCACCAGAAACACATCACAGTTACGAATGGTTTCCTCATAATGACAGTAGATTTCTCCGCATTTGAACCGGGACAGCTTGATTTTGCCAAGTGGAACATCCAATTCCTTACAGATTCGTTCGGCAAGCTGAGGATTGGATGATCCTGAAAATATTTTCAATTGGTCGCTAAACATGGTAACCTCCATCTACGGATTGTTTACATTTTACAAGAATAAAATAAAAATCAACAAAAACTGCATAACCCTATTATACATGAAACCAATTGATTAAGAAAAAGTCATTTAGGTGAAATTGTGAAAATCGGCTCGACCATTTTATGGGTTCTGCTTAATTCCCCCTATAATAATCCAATTACATCCGAATCATCGTCCGCTGTCTCTGGCGAAAGGTCGCGAGCTCGGTAAATCCAATGTCTTGTAGCAAATCAACAGCTTGGTCCAAGTACTGGGTGAGCCGTTCCGGCTGATGGGCATCAGAGCCTATTGTAAGAGGAATCCCTTGTTGAAAGCAATATTCCAGCATTCGGCGGCTCGGGAACATTTCCTTGACTGGCATCCGCAGGCCGGATGCATTGAGTTCAATAGCTATTCCAGAAGCGCGTACGGCATCCAATGCTTGGTTTTCCAGATGCTCGACACTTTGCTCCGGTTTGTAGCCAAAACGCTTAATCACATCAATATGACCGATATAATCATAGAAACCGGTACGAACTGCTTTGCCTACAGCGTCATAGTACTGTACATATACGTCGTAGGGATCACGACCGTTCCATTTATCGAGCTGGCGATAATCGGAAATATCCCATTCGCCCAGAAAATGGACAGAGCCTATCACGTAGTCCCACGGATAAGCACGGATAATGCGCTCAATGTCTTGCTCATAGCCTTCGATGTAGTCGCCTTCGAGACCGACACGAATATCAATCTGGCTTTTATATTGCTGCTGCAGCCGAAAGGCTTCCTCCACATAGCGCGGCAATTCGTCCATCGCCATCGCCATTCCCGGCAAATAGGTAGCGGGGTCTACATGGAGCAAGGGCATGTGATCGGATAACCCCAATTGGGTCAGTCCGAGCTCAACGCCCTTTTGTACATATTCCTCCAGCTCTCCAGATGCATGTCCACAGCGGACGTGATGAGTATGGTAATCAATGAGCATCGGAATCTCTCCTGTTATTTTTTTGAATGATGACGACGGTCCAATTCCATCATAAGCTCATCCAAAGGCAGCTTTGCTTCACGCAGCAAAACGAGCAGATGGAAAATCAGATCACTCGCTTCATAGCGAATTTCGTCGTTATCGCGATTTTTGGCAGCAATAATAACCTCTGACGTTTCTTCACCGACTTTTTTCAATATTTTGTCTATACCTTGTTCAAACAGGTAGGTCGTATAGGATCCAACTGGGCGTTCGGCATCACGTTTGGCAATAAGAGCTTCCAAGGAGGCCAAAATAGCAAAGCGATCCTTACTAGCAGAAGCGTCCGCAGCACCTGCAGTTTGTCCCTCGATCGGTACATTGTTAAAGAAACAGCTGTAAGCACCGGTATGACAAGCTGGACCTGTTTGATCCACCAAGACGAGCAGGGTATCACCGTCACAATCGTATTTTAATGCCTTGACCTTCTGGATGTGACCGGAGGTCGCTCCTTTGTGCCACAGCTCATTACGTGAACGACTCCAAAACCACGTTTCCCCCGATTCCACAGTCAGCTTTAAAGATTCCTGATTCATATAAGCCATCATCAATACTTCTTTGCTTGCAGCATCCTGGACAATCGCCGGAACCAAGCCCTGTGCGTCCCATTTAATAGCTGCGTTTAATTGCTCCGCGGATAACGGAAGTTGTCCTTGCGCTTGCTGCTTACTATTACTCATCTGACTTCCACTCCTCTATGCTTCAATTGCTGCTTAACCTCTTCAATCGTCAGCTCTTTATAATGAAAAATCGTTGCAGCTAATCCTGCATCCGCTTTACCCTCGGCAAATACATCATAAAAATGATCTTTCGTTCCCGCACCCCCAGAAGCGATCACAGGGATGCCCACACTTTCAGACACGGCGCGCGTCAAGGGGAGATCGAAACCATCCTTGGTTCCGTCCGCATCCATACTTGTCAGCAATAGCTCACCTGCACCTAACTGCTCGACACGCTTGACCCATTCCAACGCTCTAATGCCTGTGCTGTTGCGTCCGCCGTGCGTAAATACTTCCCAGTCTTCCCACTCCTTGTTATAGCGGGCATCGACAGCCACAACGATACATTGTGAACCAAACCGTCTGGCCCCATCCGATACCAGCTGCGGATTGCGGACAGCTGCTGTATTGATCCCGATCTTATCCGCGCCCGCGCGCAGCAACCGCTTCATATCGTCAACACTGGATATACCGCCGCCCACCGTAAAAGGAATCGTGATCTCGCCTGCCGTCTTTTTTACAACCTCGATCATGGTCGAACGTCCTTCTACAGAAGCCGATATATCGAGAAATACGAGCTCGTCTGCGCCTTCCTTATCGTAGATCGCCGCCAGCTCAACCGGATCTCCGGCATCACGCAGATTAACGAAATTAACGCCTTTGACCACTCGACCATCTTTTACATCCAGACAAGGAATAATACGTTTTGCAAGCACAATTAGTCTCCTCCAATCTTTAAAAATCCAGTCTACGTATCAACAACGGTCTAGAGCTTGCTTAGACCAAGAAAATTGCTCAAAAGCTGCATGCCGATACTGCCGCTTTTCTCCGGGTGAAACTGCATGCCATATACATTGCCGCGCCCCACAATAGCAGTAACCTGTTGATAATAGTCCGTTACTGCCAATAAATCCGATGCTTGCTCTGGCAGTGCATGAAAGGAATGAACGAAATATACATGGCCTTCTTCGATGCCTGCAAATAACGGACTCTTTTGCTGAAACTGAAGTCGATTCCAGCCCATATGCGGAATTTTGTAGCTGCCCTGGAACCGGACCACCTTGCCTGGCAGCAGGTTCAATCCCTCGTAAGAGCCATGCTCCTCACTGCTGGTGAACAGCAGCTGCATACCGAGGCAAATACCGAGCAGCGGCTTGCCGGACTGTGCATAACGCACAGCTACTGCATCAAGGCGGGACTCACGAAGATGCTCCATCGCATCACCAAAAGCGCCTACACCGGGTAGGATTGCACCGTCTGCGGCCATAATTTCATTTTCATCAGAGGTCACCAGCGCTTCATAACCCAACCGCTCGACAGCTTTGCTGACGCTGTGCAGATTACCCATTCCATAGTCGATGATTGCGATCATGCTACAGGACCCCTTTCGTCGATGGCACGCCTTTCACGCGCGGGTCAATGCTTGTCGCTTCGTCCAATGCACGCCCTAATGCCTTGAAAACAGCTTCGATCATATGATGCGTATTTTGACCGTAATGCACGATCACATGCAGTGTAATCCGCGCTTCAAGAGCAAACTTCCACAAAAATTCATGCACCAGCTCGGTTGTAAAGCTGCCCACCTGTGCTGACGGATATTCGGCACGATATTCAAAATGCGGCCGGTTGCTGACATCAATCACGACTTGAGCAAGCGCCTCATCCATCGGAATAAATACACTGGCATACCGTTTAATGCCTCTTTTGTCTCCTAAGGCTTCGCGCAGTGCAGCTCCAAGACAAATTCCGATATCCTCGACGGTGTGGTGGTCATCAATATCGATATCGCCATTTGCCGTTACCTTCAGGTCAAATTGTCCGTGCTTCGTGAATAAATCCAGCATATGATTCAAGAAGGGTACATCGGTTTCAAGCTGTGTTATCCCTGTTCCATCTACGTTAAAGGATAATTGTATATTCGTTTCATTCGTTTTACGATCAATATTTGCCGAACGTACGGCCTGCTGCTGTTCAGTCAATGGAATTCCCTTCTTTCTCAAGTCTGATTTGGATGGCTCTGGCATGCGCTTCGAGCCCTTCATGCTGGGCCAAACTAATAATCTGAGCACCATCACGCAGCAGTGCTTCCTTACTATAATAGATAACACTCGATTTTTTCATAAAATCGTCGATGTTGAGCGGTGAGGAAAATCTTGCGGTGCCATTGGTAGGCAGCACATGATTCGGACCGGCAAAATAGTCGCCTACCGGTTCTGAGCTGTAAGGACCGAGGAAAATAGCGCCTGCGTTTTCAATTTTGCTCAAATACTGGAATGGATCAGCTGTAATGATTTCGAGATGCTCGGGCGCAAGCTCGTTAACGGCTTTTACGCCTTCTTCCAGAGTTGCAACAGTCAGAATGGCGCCATTATCGCGAATCGACTGAGCTGCTATGTCACACTTCGGCAAGGTGTCCAGTTGTCTGGCCACCTCTGCCTGTACAGCCTCAGCGAGTGCTTGCGAAGGTGTCACCAAAATGGCTGACGCCATCTCGTCATGCTCAGCCTGAGACAACAAATCTGCCGCTACATAGGAGGCATCGGCCGTATCGTCGGCTAACACGACAATTTCACTCGGTCCGGCGATACTGTCAATATCCACAATACCGAACACGTAACGTTTGGCCAGAGCAACGTAAATATTACCGGGACCGACAATTTTATCTACTGCTGGAATCGTGTCCGTTCCGTATGCCAGAGCCGCTACCGCTTGCGCACCGCCGACACGGTAAATTTCGCTGACACCAGCTTCTGCAGCCGCTACGAGGATATGAGGATCAATACCGTCAACACCGGCAGTTGCAGGGGGGGTGACCATTACAATTTCTGGAACGCCTGCTACCGTGGCAGGTATCGCATTCATCAGCACCGATGATGGATAGGCTGCTTTCCCTCCTGGTACGTATAGGCCAACACGCCGCAGCGGTCGGACAACCTGCCCCAGAATACTGCCATCCGGCTGCAAATCCATCCAGGAAGTACGCTTCTGCTTCTCATGAAAGCTGCGGATCCGAACCGCGGCCTCGCGCAGCGCAGTGAGAAAGCTCTCATCCACTGACGCATAGGCAGCTTCAATTTCCTCCTTGCTCACTCGCAGCTCCTGTACATTCACCCCATCGAACTGCTGTGAGAAACGACGCAGTGCTGCATCTCCCTCGCTTCGCACAGCCTCGATAATAAGCTTAACCCGATCATTTTGCTCCTCTGAGCCATATTCAAGCTCGCGTCGCAGCGAGAATTCGCTTGCTGGCACAATTTTCATGGCTGACTCCCCTTTCTTATCACATCATGATTCTGCAAATTTTTCTGTAATTTTAGCGTACAGACGCCAGCATCTGCTGCAGCTTGTCACAAAGCGCTTGAATGGTTGCATTTTTCATCCGGTAACTGACACGATTGGCAATCAAACGGGTTGTAATCGCAAAAATCTCTTCCTGCTCCACGAGTCCATTATCCCTCAACGTTTGCCCGGTCTCGACCATATCCACAATACGATCTGCAAGACCGATTAAAGGAGCGAGCTCAATCGAACCGTTCAGCTTAATGACCTCTACCTGCTGACCACGCTCACGAAAAAATTGGGAAGCCACATTGGGATATTTCGTCGCTACTCTTGGATTCAATACAGGCTGCCAATCGGGCAGGCCAATAACGGACATCCGGCAGCGTGCGATACCCAAATCCAATAGCTCATACACATCACGGTCTTCTTCCATTAATACATCCTTGCCCACAACCCCGATATCAGCCACGCCATACTCCACATATGTGGGAACATCGACCGGTTTAGCCATAATGAATTCCATATTAGCCTCAGGCACTGGAATGATCAGCTTTCGTGAATCATCCATATCCTCAGGAATCAAAAGCCCCGCCTCGCGAAATAACCTGGAGGCCTGTTTATAGATACGCCCTTTGGGCATCGCCACTTTCAATACATCCTGCATAGGTCCCGCTCCTTTATTCAAACTCAATGACATCCCCATAAGAAACACCGTTCACTACAAACGTATCATCATCCAGCCGAACAGCTGGCAATTGTCCATCTTCATCAGAAAGCAGTCTGGTCTCAACCTTCGTGCCTTCGCGCGCGCGCAGCTCCTTGGCCATCCGAAAGGCATCCGCTCGCCCGCTAGCTTTATAAGCAATCAATACCCGATAGCTGGATTCGATAGGCTGCTTGCTGACCACTTCCAAAATCCGGTTGGTCTTAAGCGCAAATCCTGTAGCTGGAGCTGGTCGTCCGAATTGCGTCAATAAATTGTCATACCGACCGCCGCTGCACACCGGAAAACCCAAATCAGCTGCATATCCCTCAAACGTCATACCCGTATAATAGGAAAAGTCTCCGATCATTGTTAAATCAATCAACACATGCTCACTAACGCCATAAGCCTTCAGCACATCCCATACCTGACACAAGTGTGCTATCGATTGCTGGGCAACGGGATCCTTTGTAACCTGTCGTGCCTGAGCACAGATTTCCTCGCCGCCACGCAATCTCAGAATGCCTTCAAGCTCTGATTGCAGCGCTTCGCTTAAGCCAAGTGCCTTGATATGTTCCCGATAGCCAACATAATCCCGATTCAACAAGCATTCCTTCAAGCTCTGCTGCTCATCCTTACGTTCCTGAAGCGTTTCATTAAAGAGCCCTGTCAGGAAGCCCACGTGGCCAAGTGCAATCTTGAAATCCTTGACTCCGGCCGCTTGCAGACTCGCTATCGCCAAGGCAATCACTTCCGCATCGGATTCTGAGGATGCATCCCCTACCAGCTCAACACCAGTTTGAAAAAACTCTGCATCCCTTCCCGCTTCCGCTTCAATCGCACGAAATATATTCGCATGATATGAAAGTCGTATTGGAAAAGCTTGCTGCTTCAACAGGGAGGATACTACTCGTGCAATCGGTGCTGTCATATCGGAACGCATCACAAGCGTCGTTCCCTTGCGATCCAACAATTTAAACAGCTTCCGATCCTCGGTAGAGCTAGCTACCCCCACCGTATCATAAAACTCTAATGTTGGCGTAATAATCTCCGAATATCCCCAGCGCTCCATACAGTTCAAGACATTCGTTTCAATGGTCCGCAATTTAGCTACGGCCTCCGGAAGATAATCCTTGACTCCAGTTGGCTTTTCAAATACCTTTGGTTTGGACACCGATCTTCACCCACCTATATCCTGCTTAATTATTTTTCCTTTTTACTTTAGTGCGATAATGTGCTACCATACTACCAAGTTAAAGAATATAATCGTTAGTGTACCATCGAAAGTGCCTAACGTCAATACAGAATTGACCGTACTGTCCGTCAAATTGTATTCAAGTCGCGCTTATGAAATATTTACCAATTGGGAATCCTATATATACGTAAAGCACCTGTTATACTGGCTTATCGCACCTATTAATATGTTTGAAATATTGCCTGATTGAGTAATGATTAATAAGGAAAAGTCTCGTTCTATACTATTTGTGGAGGCAAGAGCATGCAGTTACCTGAAATCAGGCCGGATCGGTTCAAAAGGTTGTTTTTAAACAACAAGTTTGTTTTATTTTTACTGACCCTGCTGTTGATTGGTCTTAACATCTTTGTACTGAATAAAATTCCCTTCGTTTTTAAACCTATCATCGTGCTGGTCAAGACTGTCCTGCTGCCGCTGATCTTGACTGGAGTCGTTTATTATTTATTAAATCCAATTGTCGATCTGCTCGAACGCAAAAACATGAAGCGGATTTACTCAATCATCTCACTCTACATATTGATTATTGCCGTCATTACGCTTTTGATTCTTGCCGTTATTCCCGTCATCCATACGCAAATCATGGAGCTGGTTCATAATTTTCCAGCTTATAGCGAGCAGGTTCAGCTTAATTTTGAATCCTGGATAGGGAACGACATCTTCAATCAAATTCAGCAAACGACTGGCTTTAATCCGAGTGATTGGACACAAACCGTAACTCAGCGTTTGAGCTCCTTTATAAGTCTCGCTGGAGCCAGCATCGGTAGTTTTATTGGCTTTATTACTGAAACCTTGCTCGCGATTGCTGTAGTCCCTTTTATTTTGTTCTACTTGCTTAAGGAAGGTAAACGACTACCGGATTACATCCTAAGCTTCCTTCCTAATTCTTTTCGTAATCAGACCTTCGAGGTCATGTCAGAAATGAACCATCAAATCAGCACCTACATCCGCGGTCAAATTATTGTCAGCTTTTGCATCGGATTTCTGCTCTATATCGGCTATTTGATTATCGGTCTGAAATACTCGCTGATTCTTGCCATTATCGCTGCTTTTACCAGTGTTGTTCCCTATTTGGGACCCGCTATTGCGATTACACCAGCTCTAATCGTTGCAGCTGTCACCTCTCCTGTCATGCTGCTCAAAATGATTGTTATTTGGACCATTGTGCAGTTAATAGAGGGTAAATTTATTTCTCCGCAGATTATGGGCAAAACGCTCAAAATTCACCCGATTACGATCATTTTTGTCATTTTGACGGCTGGTAACCTGTTCGGTTTAGTGGGAATTATTCTTGCTGTTCCTGGCTACGCCGTGCTCAAGGTCATCGCTTCCCATTTGTTCGACTGGTTTAAAAGACGATCAGGGCTTTATCGAACTTTTGAGTAAAGCTTTTGAGTAACTACATACATTTTGATACGAAGTCCTTTACAAGGGCTTTTTATTTTATTTCCACAAAAGCCACATATCCTATCACAGTTTTAAATTGTTAAAATTGTATAATTATGTTGTTGCTTGTCCTTTCTTGTTGTATAGTGGGAAATGTTGGATTTATACGACAATTAGGGATATGGAGGTAATTTCATGCTTAGAACAGTACCACGCAGATCAATCAGTACGATGCTTGTCTTTATTTTATTATTCAGCATGATTCTTCCAGCAGTAGGGTGGGGCGCAGCAGCTTCTTTGAATGACATCAGTGATTCTTATGCTCAGAAGGAAATTCAGGCGCTGACCGATAAGGGGATCATCTCCGGTTATGAGGATGGCTCCTTTCAACCTCGCAAAACCATGAGCCGTGCCGAATTGGCCAAAATTATTGTTATGACCCTTGGACTCAAGGAGAATACGGATAAGGCTTCCGTGTTTACCGATATAGAACCGAACAGCTGGTACAGGGGTTTTGTGGGAGCACTTGTCGAATCCGGTATTACACAGGGAACAACAGCTTCTACCTTTTCACCAGAAGCAAAAGTAACCCGTGAAGAGCTCGTTGTTTTCTTTATTCGAGCCTTAGGCCTGGAAGCTGCAAATTCGGGATTACCATTAAACAATACATTTACGGATATTAAAGATGTGTCTAATTGGGCTCAGGCTGCTGTTTCGCTTGCATTCCAGATTGGTTTTGTGAATGGTCTGGGAAATTCAGACGGATCGTTAAAATTCGGCCCCAAAGAGAACGCTGAAAGACAGGCATTAGCTCGACTAGCATTTGAATTCAGCACTAATAAATCGAATTACATAGAAAAAGCCAATCTGCTTATTACTAATAATGCCGCTCTTACTGTGAAAAGTGCTGCTTCGACGACGGCAACTACAGTAGAGGTAACATTCAATAAATCCCTGCCTGCTGTTGACAAGGCTGATTTTACATTTGATAACGAGCTTTCCATTTCTAATGCAGAGCTTAAGCAGGAGAACGCGGCTATCGTTGTTTTGACAACCAGCTTTCAATCATCGGGTGCAGTCTACAAGTTAAGCTACAAAGGCAACGATACAGGTATTACGATAACTGGCTTTAGCTCCATTCTTGGAGGTGGTGGCGGTAGCGGCGGTGGCTCGGCTCCAACCATTACAACACCGAGTGTAGAAACACTAATCAATCAAGGTGGCACCTTCACCGATATGACACTGCGATCAAGCGGTACGTTCGGTCCAGCAACAGGTACATCTGTGATCACGGGTACATTAAAGCTTGACCCAGGTGAAACCGGTGAAATTACACTGCAAAACATAGATGCCAACAATATTGAAGTTTTATCAGGGAGTCCGAGCTCCATTAAACTTTTAAAAACAAAAGCAAAGGCTCTGAAAATAAATGCCTCTGCTCAAAGCTCAGCAGTCAGAATCCAGTCACTTGAGGGTACCCAAGTCGTAACGACTAGTGTATATTCCAAGGTGATCCTGGAATCTTCCGCAGGTACGCTTGGCGATATTAATTTGGATGCTGGCACCGCCAACCAAAATATTATTTTAAGAGGCAATTTTAACGGGACCATATCGGCCATGGGTGCTGAGGCAGCAATCAAGCTTGAAGCTCCTACAGGAAATTCTGGCGAACAAACCATCCTTAACAAATTAATAATAATTTCCAACGCAAAAATCACTGTGGATCCTAATGCCACTTTGAGAGCCGTTAACATTACTGCTCCGAATGCTAATGTCGAACTCAACGGATCAGGCAGCATAGGCACTTTAACGGTGGATGCTTCAGCAGCAGGTTCGAAATTGACCATAAGTGAATCTTCTAACATTCAGAACATTCAAGTCAATGGAAATGCTACTGTGACTGGCGACCCGGCTAAAATTGCGGCTATTACTATTACAGTAGGTGCAGGAGCCAAGGTAACAGCATCTGATGAATTGAAAACAGCTCTAATAGCAATAACTATTCAAGCTATCAATTCAATAGGAACTTTTACGGAGTACAGTCTTGAAAAAGAAAATCTGATTCGTATAGCCGATATTGCAGCAAACAGCGCCCTGAGCATAGGTATTGCCGAAACGGATATTACTATTATGAACGTTCTAATAGCCGCGAAACAATTGATCGCAGCTTATAAAGCTCCAATCGTAGCTGATTTGGACAATGCTAAATCCACGTTTGCGATCAACTTCAGCACTGGTGATACAGAGACATATGTAACTGGCAATATAACACTGTCACTTATAGGTGCCAATGGAACGACACTGAGCTGGACCACATCCAACGCGGCCATTATTAGTAAAGATGGCATTGTCACCCGGCCCGCTTCCGGACAAGCAGACGCAGAAGTAATTTTGACAGCAACTTTTGCCAAAAAAGGTTTAACCGTAACCAAGGATTTTAAACTTACTGTAAAAGCCCAAGGCAGCTCTCCAAATGTAACGACTGGAGCGATAAGTGGATTCGTTGTTGGCCCTGATTCGTCTCCGATTGCAGGAGCTACAATCAGCGTTACAGGAACGGCACTTTCAGCCATTTCAGATGCTGCAGGCAAGTTCAACATGAGTAATGTTCCAAGCGGTAGCAATTACTCCATATTTGCTTCCTTGGATGGGTATTCGACTGAGCTACTAACCGCAGTTAACGTAACAGCTGGAAATACGACCATTTTGACAACCCAACTCACATTTACAACATGGTCAATCGGGACTACACGATTGGCATTTGACAGCAGCTATCACACCACGCTAGCGGAAGGAGATCAGGTTACTGGTGATATTGATTCAGATCAAAAAATGTATGTTCCTTTAATAATTAAGGATGCTTCCGGTAAAACGTTAACTCCCGATGAAATCGCTGACCTGTCTTACAAATTTTCCATATATGCTACTGGTGGTATCATGCTGTCTTCAGCTTTTAATGTATACGACCCGCAGCAAGGCATAATCAGTTCAACACCAATCGTACAAGCCGGCTTAAATAAAGGTAAAATTGCTATTAGCCATATAAGTGACAAAGGTGTTGCAACTATTACAATTGAAATGAAAGATAGTACGGATATTCGAGCAAAGTTTGTAACCGCTGTTGGCGAGAAGCGTAAACCGGACAAGATCACCTATACGAAAGCGCCTAGTCCATACATGGTAAATAATACAGACAATGAGTTGAAGGTCAGGATCTACGATCAGTACGGAGCTGATTATAAAAAATCGTCTTTCTCAGTGAACACTGACTACCGTATTCAAGTAAAACTTAAGGCTATCAGCGATAGCGGGAACATGGATTATGGTTTTTCGTTAAAAAGCAATGATGTGGCTAATCCAACTGGTAGCGGTGCTGCTCAGACATCCAAGAAATATGTGGCCATACCTACCCCCGCCAATCGGGAAGCTAATATCACTAGGTATGAGGAATACTACAATCAGTATGTAGACGCTTATCATTTAAGTATTGAAGAGATTTACGACAAGTCATTTAAGCTGATTACCAGCAATGCTATTCCCGGAACTCTTTATTCATTGAGTTTCCATCTCAATGAATTTCAATGTATCAGTTTCAGCACTTCTTCCAGCTCCAGCAGTGGTGGTGGTGGTGGCGGCGGTGGCAGCTCCAGCAGTGGTGGAGCTGGTGGTGGCGGTGGTGGGAGCTGCAGCCCTATCAAGGAAATCAGCTCTTTGACTACAGCCATTGAAGTTCTCGACCCAAGCGATCCGAAAAACAAATTGAATTACGAGGTCTATATCGATAAAGGTGTAAATAACACTCTTCTAGCACTGGATCAATACGTGGGCGGCGTTAGCAATGCTACCTATGCGAGAAATGCTTATTCCAAATTCACCAAGGAAGTTAAAGTTCGTGCAGCGACCCATACAGGAGCGCTGGTATCAGTCCCAAATAATATCACTTCCATAAGCAGCTCGGACCGGAATGTCATTGACGCAACTTACTCTGATTCCAATGCTCCTAAATCTTTATTCATAAGCGGAATACGTGCCGGAACCGCACAACTCCAAGTATCCTACAAGGATATAGCTGGAAGCCCTCAAGTAGCAGTATTAAATGCTGTAAGCATTAATGACGCTCCAAAGATTAACAGCCTGATGTTTGGAGTTAATGCCGCTATCATTGATAGGAATTACTTACAATCCATGATCTTTCAATCCAAGCTGCATGCGTGGGATACAAAGCTTGGTCGTAAGCTTACAGTCGTTGACCAATATGGCAATGAATATGTGTCTGATCGAACTCCTGGAACCTCTAGAGACGATGATGGGACTGCCATCACAGATCAAGTTGTTCAGCGCTATCAGCAATTTTTAAAACTGTCTTATACGATTACCGATATCACATTTTCAGGCGGCAATTATGGCGGTAATACTGTAGTAACCATTAACTCTCAAGGACAGATCACCAGTGTTGGCAATGATGTGACCGGATTTACCATTAATGTCAAATCGCCAAGCCAACTCATCAGTTCTGTTCAAGTCATTGTTAGATAAACAGTCAAAACTATACACTTGTATGCAAAAAAGACCCTTTGGGGTCTTTTTGCGTGTTATAGATCAACAATCAACCATCACGAAACACTCATCTCACATCTTGACGTATCACCTGCAGCGGATTACCAGCCACAAAGCTGTAAGGCGCCACATTTTTATGCACGACAGAGCCTGCGCCTATCACCGCATGGTCTCCAATTGTCACACCCGGAAGAATGGTTGTATTCGCCCCGATCATCACATGTGAGCCAATACGAACCGTTCCTATGCGGTATTCCTTAATTAAATATTCATGAGTGAGGATTGTCGAATTATAGCCTATGATCGTATTATCCCCAACCTCAATACGCTCTGGAAAAAATACATCGACCATCACCATTAAAGCAAAGGAGGTTTGATGCCCTACCTTCATCCCCAGCATATGGCGATAAATCCAACGCTTCATTGGAAGTGAAGGTATGTATCTCGAAATTTGAATGCACACAAAATTCCGAACCGCCTTCCAGCGGCTAACCGTCCGATACATTTGCCATAGCGAATTGGGTCCATCTACCGGAAATTTATCCGTTTGTCTCAAGTGATTTCTCCTCGACTCCCGTGATCTTAAGCAATTCCTTGATGTCCTGTATGATGTACGTAGGACTGTACTGCTGCAAATACGGAATTCCTTTGAGTGACCAGGCAACAGCTACCGCAGGAATACCGGCATTATGGGCTGCCTCTATATCGTAATGACTATCTCCAACCATGACAGCACCCTCAGCTTCAGAGCCCAGCTCCTTCAAAGCTTTACGTATGCCTTCCGGATCAGGTTTTGGCCATTTGACATCCTCAACCGTAACGATCGTATCAAAATAATCGTAAAGCCCGCACAACCTTAAACCCATTTCTGAAGTAATTCTAACCTTGCTTGTGACAATTCCCATTTTGACACCAGCCACATGCAGCTTACCCAGCGTTTCACGTACACCGGCAAACTCTGTTACCAGCTCATCATGCTTTTCAATGTTAAAAGTCCGGTACTTATGCACCAGATCGCCTACACTGTCTCTACCTGAAAAAAACTTCATTTGTTCAATTAGCGGCCTACCCATGTTAGGAATAATATGCTCCCTGGTGACTGGTTGTTCGGTAATGCCTTCAAATGTATGCAGAAACGACTGTATAATCAGCTCGTTCGTATCAATAATCGTTCCATCGAGATCAAATAATACGGTATGAATCATGTGACTGAATTGTCCTCCCTAATTTTCTTTACCCTCCCAAACCCTCCCTATAGGGAGGGCCCCAAAGGACGCTGCCCTCTGGACTCCCTTGGAGCGTACGCAGACTTATGTGTTCTCGGGACGCTTTCGTCCCTACGGGACACGCTTGACTTGGGTGAGGCTATATCGCTTGCTGACTGACGTGTATTCGGGACGCTTTCGTCCTACGGACACGCTGGACTTGGGTGGGGCTATATCGCTTGCTGACCGACGTGTATTCGGGACGCTTTCGTCCTACGGACACGCTGGACTTTGAGTGACTGCTACGTTCACGGACGCATCGTCCCTGCGGGACACGCTCAAGCTGGGCCACTTATTTTATTCAGAAGGTTTGTTTGGCTTATTTTCTTCCTTCTCAAGTTGAACGCTCTGAACTTCCGCAGATTCTTTATTTTTATCAGAAGCATGTTCAGCATGCTCGGCCACAATCTGATCTGCCGAAGGTGGGCTAACTACCGGGATACCTGTTAGAACAGGTACTGTAGACTGTTCTGAAGGGTCAGATGACGCTTCCTCCACATACCCGATAGGTCGGATAGGATCGGAATAACGTTCGACAGAAGCACCGCTTTTTCTGCGGTATATCATAAACGCCACAGCGAATATGATGATCAATATCGCAAGCAGCTGTGAAATCCGCACATTACCGCCATAGGTCATAAAGCCAGATTCAAAGCCTAACGCCCGCATAGGCGCCCATAAACCGTTCATTAAGGAAGCCAGCCAAGCAGGTCCAGTAAAATCCAGACTATCTGTTCTTAAGCCCTCCACGAAAAACCGGACAATCGAATACCCAATGAAATAACTTAAAAACAGCTCTCCCGCGCGTAAAAACGGACGTCTGCGCAGCACTAGCAGTAGCAATAAAACTATAAAGTTAAATACCGATTCATATAAAAAGGTCGGATGATAATATTGGCCATTGATCAGCATCTGATTCACAATGAAATCCGGCAAATGCAGTGAGTTTCTTAAAAACGCCTCACTCACAGGCCCTCCATGGGCCTCCTGATTAATAAAATTGCCCCAGCGCCCGATAGCCTGGCCGATAATCAAACCCGGTGCACACACATCAGCAATACGCCAAAAGCTGTAGCCCTTGCGACGCGTATAAATAACTGCGCAGATCACGGCCCCGATCAGTGCACCATAGATAGCGATCCCGCCATGCCATACCATAAACACCTCGGATAAATTATCCCTGTAATCCTCCCACTTGAAAGCGACATAATAAATGCGCGCGCCAATAATAGCTGAAGGGACTCCAAGCAGCACCAAATCCATATAAAAATCCGGATTCATTCCAAAACGCTTACCTTCTCGAATTGCTAGCAATAATCCCATTAAGGCCGCCGTTCCCAAAATAATACCATACCAATGCACTTGTAGTGCCCCGATTCCGAATGCAATCGGATTAATTGCCAACCACATGTTGTTCTCCTTTCTGAATGCCAAAGCCTTCTCTTATTCCATGTCATCCATATCCTCTGCTAATGTTTCCGTAAGCTTGTTTGTAAACTGCAGCGCAGCATTATAACCCATTCGCTTTAACCGATAGTTCATGGCTGCTACCTCGATAATAACCGCCAGATTTCGTCCTGGGCGAACCGGAATCGTGACCAAAGGAATATCCGTTTCTATAATACGTGTTGTCTCTTCGTCCAAACCTAATCGATCGTACTGCTTATCCTGCTGCCATGTTTCCAGCTTAATCACGACAGAAATTTTCTTCAAGTTGCGGATCGCACCAGCACCGAATAAAGTCATCATATTAATGATACCCACACCACGGATTTCTAACAAATGACGGATCAGCTCCGGCGCATTACCAACAAGCACATGATCAGCCGTTTGACGAATTTCAACTGCATCATCCGCAATCAAACGATGTCCACGTTTTACCAGCTCCAGTGCAGTCTCGCTTTTACCAATACCACTGGAACCGGATATCAAGATCCCAATTCCATATACATCAACTAAAACGCCATGAATCGTTGTGGAAGGCGCAAGCTTGTTTTCCAAAAAACCTGTAATTCGGCTTGCCAAAATCGTAGTGGACTGAGGTGTACGCAGCACCGGAATCTGTTTATCATTTGCAGCGGCCAACAGCTCAATCGGCACATCCAACCCACGGCTGATTAATATACATGGCGTCTCCTCTGGCGCGCACAAACGTGTCATCCGATCCATTCGTTCCTCGGAGGACAAACCATGAAAGAAGGTCAGTTCGGTCTTTCCGAGAATTTGCACACGCTCCATAGGATGAAACTCATAATAGCCTGCCATCTCTAACCCAGGGCGGTACAAATCTGCTACGGTTATCGGTCTTTTCAGTCCTCCCTCACCGCAAATGACTTCCAAATGAAATTCCGCCACAAGATCGGACACTTTTACTTTTTTTGGCATCTCTCTTCCGTCTCCTTCATTTTCCCGATAATTCCATCGTATATAAAATACCGTCATAAATCAACTCATGCTGAGAATTCCAGCTCGATTTCCATCAATTTTCAATAAAAAAGCCCAGCTGAAATAAATTCAACCGAGCTTGCATAATATTTTCGCTACAAGCAAGATTGTTTTTACACTTTGCTCTCTTGCATGACCTTTACATCCATTCTCTTGTACAAAACTGCTATTGCCGCTGCTATAAGGATCATACCCATAAAAGCCGGTGCGGCATGACCAAGTGCTATATAGATTTGACCTCCAATGATAGGCCCAATCATTCTTGCTAAAGCCTGAATAGATTGGCTGCCTCCCTGAATCCTTCCTTGTTCACTAGAATCAACAGACTTAGAGAGCATCCCATTAAATGAAGGCCCAAAGATCGAATCACCAAAACCAAATATAAACATTCCAATGATAAAAAGAAGATAGAATGAGATCAAAGCCGATGCTGCAATAAAACTGTAGCCTATAATCTCCGAAACCATACCAAGAATTGCTATCTGTTTATCACTAAGTTTTTTCAAAAGCTTTGGCATTATGAATCCTTGTGAGAGGATGTCCTGTAAACCCATAATTGAAAACATAAGTCCGATTAGTGCAGGATCCCAACTGAAAGTATCCATTGTAAATTGCGAAAAAACTGCCTGTAATGATCCATTCGGTATCCAAAGTAAGAACGCTGAAACAAGTAGCCTGTTTAAGTTTTTCATGGAAAGTATACTTGCAAGCTGTGTAAATGGGTTCAATCTCACGAGAGTAATCTCTTTAAGTCTATTGTTCTTGTCAAGGCTCTCAGGCATAAAAAAGTATCCATAAACAACATTCAATAAAGTGATTATTGCTCCAAAATACAAAGGTGCAGAATAGCCAAAGTTGGCAAGTAATCCGCCAAGAGTTGGGCCAATGACGGTACCTACACCTACAACCGCACTCACCCATCCAAAGTATTTGGTTCTCTGTTCTGGAGGAATGATATCTGCAAAATATGCAAAGATAGTACTTATACTGCCGCCTGTTATACCTTCTATTATGCGCCCAGCAAATAGTACCCATAGAGCTCCTCCTATGCCAAAAACTAAGTACCCGATTGCGGAACCCAGAAGGCATACTAAGAGCAATGGACGACGGCCATATCTATCGCTCAATGCTCCTAGTACGGGCGCTGCAAAAAACACGCAGACTGCATAAACAGAGGTCAGCAGCGTAACAAATATAACTTGTTCTTCCGGATTGCTTGTATATGGCTGCACTAAGAATGGGACGACAGGTGCTATGATACTGAAGCCTATTCCGCAAAGAAACACAGAGATAAGACCGAATATTAAAGCATGTTTATCTATGGTTTGTTCTTTGTTCTGTTCATTCTGTGATCTAGATATCGACATTCAAATATTCTCCTCAAAAGTTATTTTTGATTCCTTGTCAACAAAATGATAACTTTACTTTGTTTCCTTGTCAACAAATTAATAGCAAAAAAACAGCCCATTCTCAATAGGCTGCTTATGGTTTCATATTTATTATTCAAATTTATCCCTACTTAATATCTATACCCAGTTTCTTTATCTCTGCATCCAAATGCCTACAATACTTGTCCAAAAAGCTAAGCATACTGTCAAATTGTTCCTCGGTTACCTGCTCAAATATGGCTTTATCCCGCTCTTGAAACTCTTGGTGCAGATCCTCATGGATTTTATAAATTACTTTCCCTTGCTCAGTAAGCCTAAAATAAATTTCTTTCTTGTTATCCGACTTCTGGTAGCTTTCGATAAGCCCTTTTTTTATGAGCTTCCTAGTCATTTTACTTATGGCACCGCGAGTCATATAAAAGGACTCCGCAAGTTTTGTCACATTGGAATCTACATTTTTTTCGATGTATTCGATACAATGTACTTCAGAGGACTTATAACCCTTAAGACTGTCTTCCATCTTATCCTTATTAAGCCAAACCATCTTGTTATATAAGTCCCTGAAACCCATTATGACCTGGTCTTCTTTGTTCATGGCCTGTCCTCCTACCCGTTGGTGCATTAACAATATTAAAATAATTATTTTAAAAAAGGAATTGACCACATTCCCCGTACGGAAAAAGGGATTAAGTTAATTATCTATCGTATATTTATTATAAGCAACATTGAATAATAAACCAATCTCAATCCATTTTATGAAATACATAATATAAATAATTGTTGTATATATATTACAAAAAAGTAGATTTCGGCATTTAAAACTTTTAAAAATTAAAAAAAGACCAGTCGTTAGGACTGGTCTTCCTCGTTATACGCAAATTATGAAGTGAAAATGGATAATGTCGATTCTTTATCGAAGAAATGAACCTTATTCATATCTACAGCTAATTTTACGTTTGTGTTTTCTTTGAAGCCTGCACGACCGTCAACACGAGCAACAACGCTGTTTTTGCCAATACCAGTCAAGTAAAGGAACATTTCATGACCAAGGTTCTCAGCAACTTCAATGTGTGCATTCAAAACAGAGTTAGGGGAAGCTTCCAGGAATACTGGCTCTTCGTGAAGATCCTCAGGACGGATACCCATAATTACTTCTTTGCCCAGGTAACCTTTTTCACGTAACAATTTCGCTTTGCCTTCTGGAACTTCTACGTTCACGCCATCAGCTTTGAAGTATACGCTGTTGTTAGAATCTGTAAAGTTTCCAGTAATGAAATTCATCGAAGGCGATCCGATAAAGCTCGCAACGAACATATTTTTCGGGAAGTTGTAGATTTCCTCTGGTGTATCGGCTTGTTGAATAATTCCTTTTTCCATAACAACAATACGATCGCCCATTGTCATAGCTTCGGTTTGGTCATGCGTTACATAGATAGTTGTAACTTCCAAACGTTTGGACAATTTACTGATCTCAGCACGCATCTGTACGCGAAGCTTGGCATCCAAGTTGGAAAGCGGCTCATCCATTAAGAAAACTTGTGGTTCACGTACAATCGCACGACCCAAGGCAACACGTTGACGTTGCCCCCCGGAAAGAGCTTTTGGCTTACGATCAAGTAAATGTGTAATATCTAGAATTTTGGCTGCATCACGAACACGAGCGTCGATATCAGCTTTTTTGAATTTACGAAGTTTAAGGCCGAACGCCATATTTTGATAAACACTCATATGAGGATACAAGGCATAGGATTGGAAAACCATCGCGATATCGCGGTCCTTAGGTGCTACGTCGTTAACCAAACGGTCGCCGATGTAAAGTTCACCCTCAGTGATTTCTTCCAAACCTGCAATCATACGAAGAGTTGTGGACTTACCGCAACCGGAAGCGCCTACAAGAACGACAAACTCTTTATCTTTGATTTCAAGGTGGAAATCTTTAACTGTTGCTTCTTCTGCACCCGCGTATTTTTTTACGATATGGTTTAAGCGTACACCTGCCATGGTTCAATTCCCCCTACATATTTATGATCAATTTATATCCTTATCTTACCCTACCAATTCGCTTGTGACTATGCACAATCCTCACAAAAAAATCACTTTCTTTTCGTTACTTTGTACAATAGCAGCGCAATCTTGACCAATACCGCATCATTAAATGTACGAACGTCCAATCCAGTCTCTTGTTTGAACTTGTCCAGTCGGTACAACAGCGTATTTCTGTGAATATAGAGCTTCTTGGCAGTTTCGCTCACATTGCAATCAATCCGGAAAAAATGCTCCAGCGTTGTCATAGTCTCCGAATCTAGGGCAACGTCAACCCGCTTCAAGACACGCTCCAGGAAGCTCGTCTTATCCGCCTCGGGAATCTGATGAATAAGCTTTTCCAGCTGTAAGGACCAAGGCAAATGCATATTGCTTCCTACATGGTAGGTACGCCCGAGCATAATGGTTTCACGCAGCTGCAAAACACTGGCATACAGCGACTTAGCCGGCAAAATAGGATAGTGAATTGCCAGATGACATTCTCCAATCCATTCATTCTCCAGCATAGCGTGCAAACCAAACCCGATCGCTGCAAGCGTATCCTCCAGACTCTCTTCATCTCCATTATCACGCTCATCAGCCGCATCAATCGATAGCATTTTCTCGGAGCCAAGAATAAGCCATTCCTTATCCATCAACGGAATCAAAATCATCTCCGTATCAAAAAACGATTCCAGCAATTTTTTCAGTTCCTGATAACTGACTCGCTGTGATTGTGAATAGTCGCCGTATAGCAATAAAGGAATTTTGGTCGAATACAAGGAAAGCTGCGATACGAGAGTGTCAGGCATTTCGGCATGAGCAAGCCCAAGCTCCTGCTGCTGTTTGAACCAGTCTTTTACCATGGCTGCCTTACGCTCTTCCTCACTGGTTGAAGAAGTATTTTTCTTCTCCTGCAAGCGCCGTGTTTCGAGCATGAGCTCTACGAGCTGCCGTTCTGCCAATGTCACACCTTCTGCCGATACCGATAAAACAAGCGCATCCTGAGCGTCCTTCTGAACAAAAAAGACCAATTGATCCTCTACAACAATGCTTTTCGTTGGAGTTCCCTTGTCCTTATCCTCAGAATCAACCCGATTCAGCCAATACTCCCAAGTCCATTTGGATAAATGTACAGACCCTTTGAAAATCTGCTCCAGCTGCTGCCGTAATGGCTCCCAGTCCATACTTGAGCCCCCAACCTATTTTAGTTTAACAAAGTTAGATAAAAAATGATGTTGTTCTGGTCTACAGAGCTTGTACTCCTAGCTTTATCATAGCAAAATAGCAATAAACAACCAAGTATCAAACAAATAAAATCACCCTACTCGCATGCACAAGGTGATTTCTCCGATTCACAGCTTATTTTAATTAATCACCCTGCGGGCCGTTACATAATGATCCTTCCACCAGCCGCTGTCGATCGTGCTGTATTTAACCCCGCCTTCTCCATAAGTATGTACCATCATGCCATCTCCGATATACATGCCAACATGACCAATCTTGCCATTAGAATCCTTCGTTGTAAAAAACACAAGGTCTCCCGTATCCAAATTACTTTTGCTGACCAATTTACCTTCCAGTGCCTGATCCTTAGAGACACGCGGCAGCGAAATATCATTTTTGGCAAAAATCCATTTCATGAAAGAAGAACAATCAAACGTCTGGGTTTGTCCATATTTGGCACCAAAAACGTAAGGAGTCCCCAAATACTTTTGAGCTTCAAGCACCAGCTTGGCCCGTACCTGATCATTGGCTGACAGAATTCGGCGTGCCCCAATAAATTCACTGCGAAACGTATTAACAGAGTAGGTGACCACTGCATCCTTGGATTTTGAGGCCATTACGATCTTATCGTTACCGATATAAATCCCTGAAGAGCTTGGTTTATTATCTTTTCCAAAAAATAAAACATCCCCTTCAATCACATTCGATAACGAATTGATCAGCGGTTTATTCATATTAAATTGATCGTTCAAAGCCCTTGGCATCTTGTAATCAAGCATTTTATATACGTAATAGTTCATTCCTGATGCATCAAAGCCTTTAGAAATCGTTTCTTCACCTGCTGCATAATCTTTACCAACCAGCTTTTTACTCAATGACACAGCATCCATATCATCATAAGCGGCATAAGCTGATCCTGCCATAACCCCACTTAAAGCAACAGCCATAACTACGGTGATACCTGCAGCTCGAAACATACTGCACTTCGTCATCATGAATTCCCTCCAATTTCACATATGTTATCCATATTTGGGCGATTTTTATTCCCGATCAACACATTACCATGGAAAATATGTGAGAATCATTGAGCAAAATGTACCTTAAATCTGAAAAGGTTGGGCCTCGGTCCACAATCAGGAAGGATCTTTATGTATAAGCTGCAATATTCACACACTTTGCTAAAATTCCATAAATGAATTTGTAAAATGCACCAGCCGAATGGATCTGATATAAATCTGCTCATTTACAACTTCTAAAAAAATATGATAAAGTTACATTAATTGCTTTATCACTAAAAAGCGTCAATGCGTGAAACAAACCTTTTCGCATAAAATAATAGGAGGCGCGCGATGACTACCCAGCTTTCAGAAAGGCATGGTTTAGTTCCCACATATTCATCTGAAATTAATACTTAAGGAGCTGCTTCCCATGGCCATAGTCGAAATCACCATTATCCCGGTCGGTACCTCATCCACCAGTCTGAGCGCATACGTCGCCAATATGCAGGTCGTACTCGCTCATACGAAAGAGCCCATCAGCTATCAAATGACGCCAATGAGCACAATTATTGAAGGTGATCTCGATGATTTATTCAAGGTCATACGCCGCTTGCATGAACTGCCCTTTCAAAATGGAGCAGAGCGTGTTTCCACCGCCATCAAGATTGACGATCGTCGCGATCAACCAAGCTCCATGCAGCAAAAAATGAGATCGGTTGAATCTAAGTTGATTCTGTGATTCGTGTTAGTACCGTATTCCAAAATTTTTGCTCGGTTCAAAAAAATGCAAAAAAGAGACCTTAAAAGGTCTCTTTACTTTTTGTATGGATGAGACATGTAGGATTCGAACCTACGACACCCTGATTAAAAGTCAGGTGCTCTACCAGCTGAGCTAATGTCTCAAATCATGGTGGAGGATGATGGATTCGAACCACCGAACTCAGAGAGAGCAGATTTACAGTCTGCCGTGTTTAGCCACTTCACTAATCCTCCATAATGGATGCTGCTGCTTCGCTGCAGTACAATCCAATGGTGGCTCGGGACGGAATCGAACCGCCGACACGAGGATTTTCAGTCCTCTGCTCTACCGACTGAGCTACCGAGCCAAACTACAATATTTCAATATTCTAATACCATTCATATTAAAAGGAAACTCGTCCATTTTGTAAGCAATGGTAATAAAATGGCGGAGCCGACGGGATTCGAACCCGCGATCTCCTGCGTGACAGGCAGGCATGTTGGGCCACTACACCACGGCTCCGCGTTTGAAAAAGTACATGGTGCCGTCGAGAGGACTTGAACCCCCAACCTACTGATTACAAGTCAGTTGCTCTACCAGTTGAGCTACAACGGCATATTTGAGTGATGCCCTTCAATAAGTATGTGAAGGAATCAACAATATTATTCATTAATACAATAAATGGTGGAGGCTGACGGGATCGAACCGCCGACCCTCTGCTTGTAAGGCAGATGCTCTCCCAGCTGAGCTAAGCCTCCATAAGAGAAATAAACCAAATGAATCATAACATATTTCATTATGTAAAATCAATAATAAAATAAGTGGTAGCGGCGAAGGGAATCGAACCCCCGACCTCACGGGTATGAACCGTACGCTCTAGCCAGCTGAGCTACACCGCCATATTAAAAATCACTACGGAGAGAGAGGGATTCGAACCCTCGCACCACTTACGCAGTCTAACCCCTTAGCAGAGGGTCCCCTTATAGCCACTTGGGTATCTCTCCATGATCATTAGAAACAATGGATGCATTGCTCCCTGAAAACTAGATCCGAAACTTCACTTCACGCTTGAGCAGCGCGCCTCACTCGCTTTCGCTTGCAAGACTCTTTCTTGGATAAGCCCTCGACCGATTAGTATTCGTCAGCTCCATACCTTGCGGCACTTCCACCCCGAACCTATCTACCTCATCGTC
>NZ_JAJNMU010000041.1 GCF_022458865.1 Paenibacillus periandrae
TCCTGAGCCAGGATCAAACTCTCCATAAAGGTAGAACTTTGATTTGTACTCATTCCTTGCTGACGAGAATTTGCATTCTCTTGTACTGCTATTTACTCACTCGTTGATTCAGTTTTCAAAGGACAATCAGTTAAATATTCATTTTGGACCACCATTTTCATTAAATGTTATTAATCATTTAATTTTAGCGGCGACTTTTTTAATATACCACACTGACCCACTTCAATGCAAGCTTTTTTTGAAATTAATGATAACATGCTTGATCTAGTTGGTCTTATGCTTGTACCGTTTTTAGCGGCGAGAAGTAATGTATCATATCGCTGTTGTATAAGTCAAGCGTTTCATACAATTATTTTAACGTTGCATTTTATTCCTCGCATATTTGGAGATTTCTCTGGGCGAAGCCAGCCTCGCATACATTCGAAAAATCACTTTATAACGGGATTCAATCGCCTTCTTGATCTCATTATCCAACTTTTTATCATTTAAATCGAACAGCATTTCATCCAATTCTTTTTTTAATACATAGTCGAGCTCACTACATTCCCTTGCATTAAACAAAAAACCGAGCATCAGGCCTCAATGCCCCTTTCCTCTGAAGTTATTCTGTTCATCTGAAGACGCCAAAAAGCATGCATGGTTAAAGCACTGATCCATCAAAATTCACTTTGCTTTAAACATGCATGCCTAAGCCAGTTAAACAGCTCGTCTGCTTTACTGTTATGCACATATTTAGTTTTTTTATGCGGTATACGTGTTAACTTTTTACAAGCCAGTACGTAAATGTACTTTCGATCAGCGCGGCTACGGTCAATGTAACAACAAGCACGATCACGACCGGACCTATCGCTTTAGCAAAACCAAGAAGCTCTTCCTTATACGCATTCGGTCGATTCGGGCTTATTAGGCCAGCTATAGATTTCATCACCAGAACACCTAAGCGCATACCAAAAGCAGCTGCAATGATGATCGCAGGGATTTCAAGAATACCGTGAGGGACGATTCCTTTTAAAACAAAGAGCAGCGATTCTTTATGTGCAGACAAAGCTCCTATATAACCGAGCAGCAATCCGTTCGTTAGCAAAAAAAACAACGGTAATATTCCAAAAAAAGCGCCTAATGCGATGACCAGCAGCGTCTTTAATACATTATTCCAAAAAATTAGCCAGAACATCGACCATTGCGGATTCGGTTTGTCAGCCATCGATTGTGTCAGCTGCTCCAAAGCTTTTAATTGTGTTTCAATAAAAGTCTGGAATGAATCCGAAAATCCCGCTCCAAGTATCATCCCAACAACAAAGACAAGCGTCGCTGCGATAAAATAATGCTTCATTAGCTTGAGTTGAATTCTTATATTATTCATGCTTTCTCATCTCCCTACGATTGTTTTATGGTTTTCGCAAGTGGTAGCCAAGCTCTTATCATATCTTCCTTGTCCCAGCATACACTGTATCAAATGCAAAATATACAAGCCCTTCTTGGTAAGCAGGGCTGCCGGGAGGTTAGGTTCATGAATTATTTTTATGTAGTGAACGGGAAAAAAATTAAGCAAGTTTTGATTATTGCTGTAGCGATCATTTTTGCAATTGGCATTATTTATTCAGAGCGAGATCAAGTGACGGTCTTTTCACAAAGTGAGCCCGCAGCCATTTACAGTGTACAAACCGAGAAAAAGTGGATAGCACTTACCTTTGACATCAGCTGGGGAGACAAACGAACCGAACCTATCCTCAAAATTTTGGAGGACAAAGGGGTAAAGAACGCTACTTTCTTCCTCTCTTCACCCTGGAGTAAGGATCATCCCGAGATGGTACAGCGAATTGTCAAAGGCGGATGGGAGGTTGGAAGTCACGGCCATAAGCATGTCAACTACAGCAGCCTTAACGACGATGAGATTCGGACACAAATACAAACAGCCAACCAAATCTTAAACCAGGTTACGGGTAAAAATCCGAATCTGATTCGGTTACCTAATGGTGATTTTGACAAAAGAGTGCTCCGCATCGCTAACGAGCTTAATTACACGGTCATCCAGTGGGATACAGACTCTATGGATTGGATGAATAAAGGTGTCGATAATATTATCAATCGTGTTGTATCCAAGGCTCACCCCGGAGACATCGTACTTATGCATGCCAGCGATTCCGTCAAGCAAACTCACGAAGCGCTGCCCGTCATTATCGATCAGCTTCGCGCCAAAGGCTATGAGTTCGTTACGGTCAGTGAGCTGATGAAGCAAACAGAGGTTCGCAACAAACCGCCCGTGGAAGATCAGGCCATGAAACAGCTGCAATAATTCAGTGCTGACTAATAGAAATTAAGAAGAGCCGTCACAGCGGCTCTTTGTTTGTTTTTAGCACTTTCGATAAAATCAATATTTGCCATGCATTGCAAGCAAGCAAAGGGATCATCATAAAGAGAGTTGAAGCTGCACTATTGAGCCTGAGCGCTGGTACTGCTTCGATGGCCGTAACAGCTGTCATAAAAAATAACGTAGGGATAAATCCATTCCTGTTCGTCAGCTTTACCTTCCACCAAGACGTGGAGAACGCGACAACAAGTAAAATAAGCGGCAGCAGCATGTAAGTAAGCCAGCTTTCCTGTGCATCTTCATGTCTTAGAAACACCAAATCGACCAAGGCAATAAGGACACAGATCAACTGCAGTGTATCTGTAATCCATTTGGCTCTTATCATGCCCATCACTATAAAGCGAACAATCAAGTAAGAGAAAAAACCCATTTGACTGAGAACGCTAATCATGGCCCCGCCAAGCAGCATCGTTACCATGTTAAAGCCAATTTCATTACCATTAAGCACACTTATCTTCTGATCGGTGGACTGTAAAATAAAACCTATAATTAAAGCTGCTACAGCTCCAATTACAAGTGTCGTCCAGAATAAATAAAACCATTTACGTAATGTCACAACTTTTACCCCCAGCACATGCATCTTTTCTGATGCTAATTGTACCAACCTTCTCAATAAAAAGCTAATGGGGAGGGCATTTCAAATAAGGCATTTTGGCGAATACTACACACAACAAAACATGAAAGGAGCCACGAAGTCATGAAATCTCAATGGTTGCGTCAGGTTGTTCTTCTCATTCTTATTGGGATGGTATTATCTTCTTGCGGCTCGGATAGCAGCTCTTCACAATCGCAAAACGGCGGTTACAAAGATACAAAAACGATGGTGCTCGACATATTAAAAACCGAGGATGGTCAAAAGGCTATACTTACAGCATCGCAAAAAGCAGCCGCACAAGATGGAGGGCAGCTAAAGCTACTGTCAGCCGGTGATGCCCAGCACATTCAACTTGCGGTTAAGGATGTACTTACCGATACGAGCAATAATAAATTTTTACAAACGGTCATTACAGATCCTAAGTTTGCAGGTGAATTTGCCAAAGCGATTCAAAAGGAAATGAAGCAGCTGCAAAAGGATTTGATGAAAGACCCTGAGTACCAGCAAGCACTGGTCAGCACCATGAAAAATCCGGATTTTGAAAAAATGCTACTGGATACACTAAAAAGTACTCCTTATAGACAGCAGACCAAAACAGTTATTCAAGAATCCATGCAAAGTCCGCTTTTTCGTCTCGATTTAATGAATGTGATGAAAAAGGTGCTTGAGGAAGAATCTCAACCCAAACAGCAGGCGAGCTCAGGAGGAGAAAAAAGCCAGAGTGGCGGCGGGTCTCAGGAAAGCGGCGGCGGCGGCGGCGGTGGCAATCAAAAGAAATAATTCGAGGTATCCTTGAGAAATTACAAAAATGACCGCCCGATTGCGATCTCGGACGGTCTGTTTATTATGAAGGCTATTTATTAATGACCTTTTGTGCCAGTTCAATATAAAGGCTGCCGGTTTCGGTATCAGCTTTGTAAACCGATGGTGAATAGTCAGACTCAGCAGGGTGATTATCTGGCGCACCCAAGGGGATTTGAGCAAGCAGCTCTGTATGCAGCTCTTCTGCAAGCTTCCCGCCACCACCTCTACCAAATATATAAGCCTTTTCACCACTGGAATCATTATAGTAAGACATGTTTTCAACGATACCAATGATTTCATGCTCGGTATGTATAGCCATAGCACCGGCTCTTGCGGCAACAAAAGCTGCTGTGGCATGCGGGGTTGTGACGATGATTTCTTTGCTTTGCGGAATCATCTGATGTACATCCAGGGCAACATCACCTGTACCCGGCGGTAAATCCAACAACACGTATTCAACATCTCCCCAGGTCACTTCCTGAAAAAAGTTGCGCAGCATTTTACCCAGCATCGGACCACGCCAAATGACTGGTGTATTGTCCTCGACGAAGAAGCCCATAGAAATTACCTTAACTCCAAATCGCTCAATCGGCACGATTTTATTGTCAATTAGCTCAGGCTTTTGGTCGATTCCCATCATATCAGGCACACTGAAGCCATAAATATCGGCATCAATAAGGCCTACCTTTTTGCCTAATCTTGCTAGCGCCACGGCCAGGTTAACGGTAACAGTGGATTTTCCTACTCCACCCTTGCCACTTGCAATAGCGATGAATTGCACACCTTCTGCAGCATCTAATATGTTACGCGCAGGCACGTTTACTGGATGATCAGCAGGTTCTTTGATTGTGTCTGCTTGTTTTTGGGCCGAAACAGCCGCCTGGGTTTTGCGTGAAGCTTCATTACGATCAAATTCAGATAGCCCCCGAAAGCGTAAATGCACCTCCTGAGCGCCCACTTTTTGAAAAGCGGCTGTAATTTGATCTTCCAAAGTTGTTCGGTAATCTTCACTTTCGTTGGACAATAACACCGTAGCTGCGACTCTCTCTTCTTTAATTACCATATCTCGAATAAAATGCAGCTCCACCAAATCCAGCAAAAACTCCTGGTCATGAATCGAGCGAACCGCATCCAATAATTGTTCCTTCGTAACCATAGATTCACCCCAGCAATTGTATTCATACTTGAGTGTTATTATACCATAGTTTGTTTATAAACCCACTTTTTCACCGGAGTAATATCTGAGGACACCTTGATAGATAGCAGCCGCGAGCTTCTTTTGATAATTGCGACTTTTCAGCTTGTCAGCCTCCGGAGGATTCGATAGAAAGCCTACCTCTATCAAGGCACTGGGCATTTGCAAAGTTTTCAACAAAAATACATTACCCACTGGCTTTGCGATACGTTCTGTATTATTCAGATTGGTTTTCAGTTCCTCCTGGATGAGTGTGGCCAATACAATGCTGTCTTTATGATTGGGATAGTAGAACGTCTGTGCCCCTGACCATTTAGCTGAGGGTATGCTGTTTACGTGAACACTTAGGAACAAGTCCGATTTTTGCTGGTTAATAAATTGCGCCCGATTCATCAAATCCTCGGTCTTTCTTTTACTATAGCCCTTGGTAGACGAGTCTGCCAAATCTTTATCATCCTCTCGGGTCATGACCACGAGTGCGCCGGCTTCCTGCAAATAATCGCGGAGGTGCAACGAAATGTTCAGGTTTATGTCCTTTTCTACAGTTCCATCTTTGCTTTGTGCACCTCCATCGGGACCACCATGTCCCGGGTCAAGCGCAATGACCTTACCAGACAAAGGCATCGTCCAGTATGTCCATGTTTTGGTTGCAGGCAATTCATAACTAAACATAATCAGCATGAGGGCAATAAGCAGAGCTGAGAGCCCGATCTTTAGGCCGCTTTGCAGAGTGAGCCATATAACGATTCGCTTTCTTCTTTTCCACATCAAAAATCCACCTCAAGTCCCTATAGATTCTGTATCATCTATATGGGTTGAGGTGGACAAATATACCTTATGACTGTAAGGTGATTCCGTGCGGCTTTATACTTTGCATTCTGGCTCTTTCATGCCTTCAATCAGCACTTGAGCTACTTCTGGTCTAGTAAATTCAATCGGTGGGCATTGTCCATCACGCAGCAGGGCACGAACCTTGGTACCGGACAAATGCAAGTGCTCTGATGCGTCGTGAGGACATGTTTTACTTGAAGCCATGTTGCCGCATTTTTTGCAAAAGAAGCTATGCTCAAAAAACAACGGGGTAATACCCAGCTCATCCTTGGTGAAATTGCTGAATATTTCTTGAGCCTCATACGTGCCGTAATAGTCACCCACACCTGCATGATCACGACCTACGATAAAATGCGTGCAGCCGTAATTTTTGCGAACCATTGCGTGAAAAATCGCTTCCCGAGGTCCAGCATAACGCATGGCTGCAGGGAATACGCCTAAGGATACGCGATCCTTTGGATAGTAGTTTTCCAGCAGTACCAGATAGCTATTCATGCGAACATCAGCCGAAATATCATCAGACTTGGTTTCGCCTACCAACGGATTCAGAAACAGACCATCGACGATTTCCATCGCTGTTTTTTGTATATACTCATGTGCACGATGCACAGGGTTACGGGTCTGGAAACCAACTACCGTCTTCCAGCCCTTCTCTACAAATAAACGGCGAGTTTCTGAGGGATCAAAGTAAAACTGCTTAAACTTCTCTGCTTTGGGTCTGTTTACTACCTGCAGGGAACCACCTACATTCGTAGTAGGAAGGGAAAACAATTTTTGGACGCCAGGATGGTCAGAATCGTCGGTTTTAAACACTCTTACAGCCTCATGCTTATGGTTGACACTATAGACGCTTTGAACGTCTAGAATGCCATATATAACGTCATCTGCTTCCCCAACCAGTGCGATTTGCTGCCCGATTGAAAGGCCTTTACCAATATGGGCCTCAACAGGAAGAGTTACCGGAATACTCCATACCGTACCGTCAGCCAAGCGCATCCGTTCAACAACAGACTGATAGTCCTCTTCTCCCAAGAAGCCGGTAAGTGGTGAAAATGCTCCTACCCCAATCAAATCCAGATCTGAGATAGCCCATGCACTTATTTTAAGTGTGTACAAAGTTTTGGCAAGCTCCAGCAGGTGCTCTCTCTCTGCACCTTCCACGATTCGGTTGATCAACGTGCCTCCATGAGGTTGAATCGTTTCAGTCATAGGTAGCAAATCATCTCCTCTATTCTTATTTATGAAGTCCGCATTCTGTTTTTTCATTGCCAGCCCAACGCCCGGCCCGAGGATCTTCACCAGCTGCGACTTGACGTGTACAATGCGTGCAGCCAATGCTTGGATAGTTGTTGTCATGCAATGGATTATACAAAACATTGTTTTTGCGGATATAATTCCATACGTCTTCACTAGTCCAGCTAGCCAAAGGATTGAATTTTACTAAACCAAACTTGGTATCATATTCAACTTTTTTGGAATTGGCACGTGTCGGTGCCTGATCCCGGCGAATACCAGTTATCCATGCATCGTAATTTTTCAAAATATCGGTTAATGGATCTACTTTTCTTATATTGCAGCATTGATTCGGATTGCTTTTCCAAAGCTCGTCACCAAATTGTGCAGCCTGTTCGTCTAAAGATAACTTCGGAAGTACTTGGACAAACTCCAAACCGTAGTGCTGCTGCAATTTATCACGTGTATCGTATGTTTCCTGAAAATGAACATTTGTATCTAAATAAAATATGTCTGTTTTCGGACTCAGCTTCTGCAGCATATCAACTAATACTACATCCTCTGCGCCGAAGCTACAGGCTAATGTGATATTGGGAAATTTCTCTACAGCCAGTTCGATCAATGCTTCTGCTGACTGATTCTCATAATGCTCCGCCGATTCCTGGATCCATTGCTCTTTTTCAAATAAATTCATTACAATTCCTCCTATAGAATTAATTCCGAGTATATTAATATGCTTTCTTTGTATAATTTCATTATAATGTTACCAGACTTTTTGTCAAATTAAATTTTTCTTTTACAATTAGAAGTAGAACGACTCCTATATCGATATGCAGAAGCACAACAAAAAAAGCCTTTCCACCAGAACGGTAGAAAGACTTTTTTGTTTGATCTGTGTATATCTTAACGTTTGGAGAACTGAGGAGCACGACGAGCGGCTTTCAATCCATATTTTTTACGCTCTTTCATACGTGGATCACGAGTCAGAAAACCCGCTTTTTTCAACGATCCGCGCAATTCAGGATCTACCTTCAGCAATGCACGAGAAATACCATGACGGATCGCTCCTGCTTGTCCAGAGATACCTCCACCGTTAGCAATAACCAATACATCGTATTGACCCAAAGTCTCTGTAAGATTCAAAGGTTGCTTAACGATAAGCTTTAATGTTTCTAAACCAAAATATTCATCCAATTCACGTTTGTTGATCACAATTCGGCCTTCGCCTGGTACTAGACGTACGCGAGCTACCGAATGCTTCCTACGACCTGTTCCATAGTATTGAACCTGTGCCACAAGATAGCCTCCTTTTAACTAACCGCGAAGTTCCCAGACTTCTGGTTGTTGTGCTTGGTGCGGGTGTTCGGATCCTGCATATACTTTAAGTTTTGTTTTCATTGCATCACCTAAACGGTTTTTCGGAAGCATTCCGAAAATAGCCAATTCAAGGACACGTTCTGGTTTGTTAGCAATCATGTCTTGAGCGGATGTTACTTTCAAACCGCCTGTGTACATGGAGTGACGGTAGTACATTTTGTTTTGCAATTTCTTACCTGTTAAATGGATCTTTTCTGCATTGATGACGATAACAAAATCTCCTGTATCCACATGAGGTGTGAATTGTGGTTTGTGTTTGCCGCGAATTAATGCTGCTACTTCGCTTGCAAGACGACCCAGAGTTTTATCTGTAGCGTCAACAATGAACCATTTGCGTTCTACTTCATTAGGCTTAGCCATGTATGTCGTGCGCATTTCGTTGTTCCTCCTAAACATTTTGCATATCGGTAATTGATTGATGACACAGTTTCGCTTTTGATACCGAGACAACCTGTCATCTCATCATCCAATTTATCTGTATCATTTAATTAATATGGTTTAAACGGCTCCTGCTTGATCCGGGGCCGTGGGTTAGCCGATCAAGAAACGCCAAGTTATATTATACTACGTACAGAAGATTAAATCAAGAACTAATCTCATCGTTATCGTATAAAACTTCCCAAAGCACTAGGCCATGAGGCATGGCGGTTGGTCCGGCCAAAGCACGGTCTCGCGAAGACAGAATCTCGCTCATTGCGTCAGCTGATCGTTTGCCTTCTCCGATCTGGATCAGCGTACCGACAATAATTCGAACCATATTGTATAAAAAACCATTTCCGGTCACATGAATATGAATACCATATGATTGCAAAATGGGATCCATCGGTTCACATTCCAATGAGGCGGCATAGATCGTCCGTATATTGGACTTCTTGGTAGAACGAATTGAGCAGAAGGACGTAAAATCATGTTCACCAACTAAACAGGACAAACTAGATTGCATCGCTTCCGTATTCAGATGTGTAGGATGGAAGAATTCCTGGTTACGACGAAATAAATCAGGGTGTTTGCCGCAACGGATCGTATATCGGTAGGTTTTGCGGTCTGCACTACGTCTGGAATGGAAATTATCAGCGACCTGCCTCGCATTACTGACAATAATGTCAGCAGGCAAAAGCGTATTTAAAGCCAAGCACCAACGAACGAGAGGAATCGGGGATGAAGTGAAAAAGTTGATAACCTGGCATCTGGCATGAACACCTGCATCGGTGCGTCCAGAAGAGGTTATTTTGATCGTCTCACCCGTCAGAGAACGTATCGCACGCTCCAGTATGTCCTGAATCGCGTTGTTGCTTGGCTGTGTCTGAAAGCCGTGATAAGCCGTTCCGTCATAGCTTACGGTCATGCATATATTTCTCAAGGCTAACCTCCGTCTCATATCCATAAGCTGAGGCTACAAAAAAAAGGGCTTCAGCAGAATCATAAGATCCTGTCCACCCTTTCCAATCCCTTTATGCACGATCTACTAGCTCTAAGTAAACCATTGGTGCAGCATCGCCGCGACGTGGTCCAAGCTTTAAGATGCGTGTATAACCGCCTTGACGTTCCGCGTAGCGAGGAGCCAGATCAGCAAACAGCTTTTGGATAGCGTCCTGGTTTTCATTCGCTGCTTCGCGACGAACAAAGGAAGCCACCTGACGACGTGCATGAAGATCTCCGCGTTTTGCCAAGGTGATTAATTTTTCTGCAATAGAACGTAATTCTTTTGCTTTAGCTTCTGTCGTTTGAATACGCTCATAAATGAACAGATCCGTTACCAGGTCACGAAATAATGCTTTACGTGAACTGGAATCACGACTTAACTTTTGATGTTGTGCCATTGTATGTGTAACCTCCTTATGCTTAATAATCGTTGACGTCTAGTCTTCCATGCGAAGACCAAGACCCAGCTCTTCGAGCTTCTCTTGAACTTCTTCAAGGGACTTGCGTCCAAGATTACGAACCTTCATCATATCTTCTTCGGTTTTCGTAATCAATTCTTGTACGGTATTAATACCCGCGCGCTTCAAACAGTTGTAAGAACGGACGGAAAGATCAAGCTCTTCGATCGTCATCTCAAGCACTTTCTCTTTCTTGTCTTCTTCTTTTTCAACCATGATCTCAGCATCTTTAGCTTCATCAGTTAATCCAACGAATAGCATCAAATGCTCAGTCAAAATTTTGGCGCCCAAGCTTACAGCTTCTTCAGGTCGAATACTTCCATCGGTCCACACTTCAAGAGTCAGTTTATCATAATTGGTAACCTGGCCTACGCGAGTATTTTCGATGTTGTAATTGACACGAGTGATTGGAGTATAAATCGAATCAATCGGTACTAAACCGATAAGCTGCTCTTCTTTCTTGTTTTTATCCGCTTGTACATATCCACGTCCACGATTTGCGTGAATTCGCATATGAAGACGGGAATCGGATGAAAGTGTAGCAATGTGCAAATCCGGATTAAGGATTTCAACATCACTATCACCACGAATATCGCCAGCTACGACCGCTCCTTCGCCCTCAGCGTCAATTTCCAACACTTTATCCTCGTCGGAATGAATTTTAAGCGAAAGTCCCTTCAAGTTAAGGATAATCTCAGTGACATCTTCCTTAACACCAGGAACGGTTGAAAACTCGTGCAGCACTCCGTCGATTTGAACCGAGGTAACCGCCGCCCCCGGTAAGGAGGACAGCAAAATTCTGCGCAGCGAGTTTCCCAAAGTTGTTCCATAGCCTCTTTCCAAAGGCTCTACAACAAACTTACCGTAAGTGCCCTCTTCGCTTAGTGCTACGGTTTCTATTTTCGGCTTTTCGATTTCGATCAATGATAACCCTCCTTCAAAACGTCGTTTCCCTCTGGATAACTTAAGACGCATAAAACGTGCAGTATTCTTATCCAAATAGTATTGTCAACTTTTGGATAAATATACCACTCTTCGTAATCTCAATTAGACACGACGACGTTTTGGAGGACGGCAACCGTTGTGAGGTACAGGAGTTACGTCTTTGATCAGGTTAACTTCCAGACCAGCTGCTTGAAGCGAACGAATTGCTGCTTCACGACCAGCTCCTGGACCTTTAACCATAACTTCAACGACTTTCATCCCATGCTCCATTGCCGCTTTAGCTGCTGTTTCAGCAGCCATTTGTGCTGCGAAAGGAGTGCTTTTACGTGAGCCTTTAAAGCCCATGTTACCAGCACTTGCCCAAGAGATTGCATTACCGTGAGGATCGGTAATAGTTACGATGGTATTGTTAAACGTTGAACGGATATGTGCTACTCCGGTGTCAATGTTTTTCCGATCACGACGTTTCGTACGAACAACTTTTTTAGGTTTAGCCATTTTCAGTGTTAACCCCCTTTACTATTTTTTCTTATTAGCTACTGTACGACGAGGACCTTTACGCGTACGGGCATTTGTTTTAGTACGTTGACCACGAACAGGTAAGCCGCGACGGTGACGAACACCACGATAGCAACCAATTTCAATAAGACGTTTAATATTCAAAGCGATTTCGCGACGAAGATCGCCTTCAACTTTAACGGTTTTATCAATAGCATCACGAAGCTTGCTTACTTCATCTTCAGTCAGGTCGCGAACGCGAGTCGCGGCACTAACACCAGTATCAGCCAATATCTTTTGGGATGTTGTTTTACCGATACCAAAAATGTAAGTCAGAGCAATTTCCACGCGCTTCTCACGAGGTAAATCTACACCAGCAATACGTGCCATTTATATAAGCACCTCCTTAACCTTGTTTTTGTTTGTGCTTCGGATTTTCGCAAATAACCATTACATTGCCTTTACGACGAATGACTTTGCATTTTTCGCAAATCGGCTTAACCGATGGTCTAACTTTCATTGTTATTACCTCCTGAGAGTTTGCTTCAGCAAACTGACTTCGTAAGCGTAAGCTAAGTTTTCGAGAGAAAACTATCTTCGTAAGCATAGGTTAAACTACACACATTTATTTAAAACGATAGGTTATACGGCCTCTAGTCAAATCATAAGGTGAAAGTTCCACCGTTACTTTATCTCCAGGCAAGATCCGGATAAAGTGCATTCTGATTTTACCGGATACGTGAGCAAGTATCTTATGACCGTTTTCCAGTTCCACTTTAAACATTGCATTCGGAAGAGGTTCAATCACTGTACCTTCAACTTCAATAACATCTTCTTTGGCCACAGTCATTCTCCTTTCTCTTGTGCTTCTGATAGAATTTGGTTCACAACCTTATTGATTACAAAGCGCAACTTACTATTGGTCACACGACCGCTATCGCTCATACTATCCACAACTTCGCTGCTAACAATAGGTAACAATTCGAGATGAAGTATATTTTTCTTCTTAGGCTGGTCGAATCTCCGTTTGTCGCCATCTACAATCCACACGAATCGTTGGTCTTCGACATTTATGATGACAGCGTACTTCCCGGAATCGTTGCCGCGAATAATCCTAACTAATTGTCCAAGCTGTGGTCTGTTCACCAAATTCACAAGGCTCACCTACGCTTTAGGCTTTCGTAAAAATTTCGTAACCATCCTGCGTAATTGCAATGGTATGCTCAAAATGCGCGCACAGTGTGCCATCCACTGTAACAACCGTCCAATTGTCTTTCAGTGTCTTAACATAACGTTCACCGACATTGACCATGGGTTCGATCGCTAATACCATTCCCGGCTTCAGTCGAGGTCCTCGTTCTGGTAAACCGTAATTTGGAATCTGCGGCTCTTCATGTAATTTGGAGCCAATTCCATGCCCAACATATTCTCGAACAATAGAAAACCCTTCGTTCTCGACGTACTTTTGAATAGCATGTGAAATTGTATACAACCGAGCATCCGGTTTAGCTTCCTCTAGTCCTTTGTATAAGCATTGCTCAGTTACCTCCAAAAGCTTCTTGGCAGTATCCGATATGGTTCCAACACCATAAGTCCAGGCTGAGTCACCATGATATCCTTTATATTGAGCTCCGATATCAATACTGATGATGTCGCCATTCAACAACTTACGTGGTCCGGGTATACCATGTACCAATTCATCATTGACTGAAGCACAGATACTTCCAGGAAAACCGTTGTATCCTTTAAAAGATGGGATTGCTCCTTGACTGCGAATATATCCTTCTGCGATTTGATCTAGCTCTTTGGTTGTAATATCGGGCTGAACGGCCTTTTGCAATAAGCGATGCGTTTCGGCTACAATTCGACCTGCTTCTCTCATTAAGTCCAACTCAGCTGGAGATTTACAAATGATCATTTCGCTTGACCTCGCAATAGTAAGCTGATTTGTGCAGCAACCGTACCTATCTCTTGCTCACCGTTAACCTCACGCAAATTTCCTTTGTTACGATAATACGATAAAAGCGGTGCTGTTTTATTCAGATACTCATCAAGCCGAGTTCCTACTTTTTCTTCGGTATCATCTGATCTTTGGTACAATTCGCCTGAGCATTTATCACATACATTCTCAGTATGAGGAGGGTTAAACAAGACATGATACGTAGCACCACAAGATCTACAAATTCTGCGACCTGTCAATCTCGCCAAAAGCAGGCTGCGATCAACATGAAGGTTTATAACATGATCAATGCTTGAACCTAAAGAATCCATAATCTTATCGAGAGCTTCCGCTTGCTCGATCGTTCTTGGAAACCCGTCAAGCAAAAATCCTGACTTACAATCAGGAAGCTGAAGTCGTTCTTTTACGATACCAATCGTAATTTCATCCGATACAAGCAAACCCTGATCCACATATTTTTTTGCCTCCAACCCAAGGGCCGTACCTTGCTTCATGGCTAAGCGAAAAGCGTCGCCGGTTGAAATATGCGGGATTTGAAACTCATTGACGATTGATTCCGCCTGTGTACCTTTGCCTGCACCAGGAGGACCCATAAATATTACGTTCATAATGATTCCTCCCTATCACAGCAAATGATGCAACCAGAACAATAGGTGCCGATAGTGAAAGTTCACTATCAGAACCTATTTACTATTTATTGATAAAACCTTTGTAATGACGTTTGATCAGTTGACTTTCAACCTGCTTCATCGTTTCCAAACCTACACCAATAACAATCAGCAAGGAAGTTCCTCCAATACGAACCGATTCCGGCAAGCCTGCAAGATGGCCCAGTACCATTGGAATGATGGAGATCGCTGCCAAGAAAAGAGCACCTGACAAAGTAATGCGAGTCATTACTCTGGTCAAATACACAGAAGTTGTTTTCCCAGGTCGAATTCCTGGTATGTAACCTCCGTTTTTCTTCATTTGGTCAGCCATCTGCTCAGGATTAATCTGAACAAACGTGTAGAAGAAAGTGAAACCAATGATCAATAGTACATACAGAACCATACCGAGTGGTGCTGTATAATTTAAATTCGTAATGATCCAATCTGCTACTACATTACCTCTCCAAAAATTTGCAAGTGTTGGAGGAAAAACAAGTAATGATAAAGCAAAGATGACTGGAATTACACCCGCTGCATTAACTTTTAATGGGATATGTGTCGATTGACCACCATAAGTCTTGCGACCTACAACCCGCTTGGCGTATTGCACCGGAATTTTACGAATGCCTTGTTGTATGAAGATAACCCCAGCGATCAACGCAATAATAACAACTACGATGAGCACGACTTTGATAATATTCAAGAACAGTGCATCTCCAGCATCGGCTAATTGAGTTTTGTAAATCTGCGAAATCCCTGTCGGAATTGCAGCTACAATCCCCGCGAAGATGATAATGGAAATACCATTTCCAATTCCATTTTCAGTGATTTGTTCCCCTAACCACATCAGAAATGCAGTTCCCGCTGTCAGAACGATTGCGATCAAAGCATACGTTGTGAACGTAGGATCCACAACTAACCCTGTGTAGATTCGGTTAAATCCGATAGCCAAACCAAACGCCTGGATAATCCCTAATCCAATTGTACCGTAACGGGTAATCTGCGCTAACTTCTTTCTGCCAACTTCCCCTTCTTTTGCCCATTGAGCAAAACGTGGTATTACATCCATCGATAAAAGCTGAACGATGATCGAGGCTGTAATATAAGGCATAATTCCCATCGCGAAGATCGAGAACTGGAACAATGCGCCACCGGAAAAAGTATTCATCAAACCAAACACACCACCGGTGTTGGCTTGATCCTGAAGTTTGATAATATCTGTGTTGATGTTAGGCACCGGAATAAAAGCACCAATTCTGTAGACGATCAAAACGATTAAGGTGAAGAATATTCTTCTCCTCAGATCGTCTACTTTCAATATATTGGATATGGTACGTAACATTAAATCACCTCGGTTTTACCGCCGGCAGCCTGAATTTTCTCTACCGCAGATTGAGAGAACTTGTTAGCTTTTACACTCAACTGAACAGTAAGATCGCCATTGCCCAAGATTTTGATTCCATCTCTTGCATTTTTGATAATACCGGACTCTTGAAGAATTTCTGGAGTCACTTCAGTACCAGCAGCAAATTTGTTAAGCTCAGTCAGATTTACGATAGCGAATTCCTTACGGAATCTGTTAGTAAATCCACGTTTAGGCAAGCGACGATATAGAGGATTTTGTCCCCCTTCAAAACCTGGACGAACACCACCGCCAGAGCGCGAATTTTGTCCTTTATGTCCACGAGTTGACGTTTTTCCCATACCACTACCGATACCACGACCCACACGCTTGCGGGCTTTACGTGCTCCGATAGCCGGAGTAAGCTCATGCAATTTCATCGTTTGCACCTCCTCTTAATACGTTTTGTAAAGCAATTTATGCTTCCAGTTCTGTAACTTCTACTAAATGACTTACTTGATTAACCATGCCGCGAATCGCTGCATTGTCTTGTTGTACAACAGTTGAATTCAGTTTGCCCAGTCCTAGTGATACAACAGTACGACGTTGTGTTTCTGGACGGCCGATCAAGCTGCGTTTGAGGGTAATTTGCAATTGTTTAGCCATGATATCCCTCCTACCCTAAAATCTCTTCAACAGTTTTGCCACGCAGCTTAGCAACTTCTTCTGCACGCTTCAGACGTTGTAAGCCTTCAAGTGTAGCATTTACCATGTTGATGGAGTTAGAAGATCCTAAAGATTTAGTCAAGATGTCGCCAACACCAGCAAGTTCCAGCACTGCACGAACTGGACCGCCTGCGATCACTCCAGTACCCTTGGAAGCAGGCTTCAAAAGAACATTACCAGCTCCAAATTTACCAATAACCAAGTGAGGGATAGTCGTTCCAACGATAGGTACATGAATCAGGTTTTTCTTAGCATCTTCAATACCTTTGCGAATTGCATCTGGTACTTCGCCAGCTTTACCGATTCCTGCGCCTACCCATCCGTTGCCGTCGCCAACAACAACTAATGCACTAAAGCTGAAGCGACGTCCGCCTTTAACTACCTTAGATACACGATTAATGTTAACAACTTTTTCTGTTAACTCTAAAGTATTGGGATCAATACGCAAGTGATTTTACCTCCTTATATGTTCTATTAAAATTCAAGACCTGCTTCACGAGCTGCATCAGCTAATGCCTGCACACGTCCATGGTACAAATATCCACCGCGGTCAAATACAACTTTGTCTACTCCGTTTTGCTTAGCGCGCTCTGCAATTAAAGCTCCGACCTTGCGAGCAGCTTCTGCGTTACCGCCATTACCGATGTTTTCCTTCAGCTCTTTATCTTGAGTGGAGGCTGCTACGATGGTTACACCTTTAACATCATCGATTAATTGTGCGTACATATGCTTGGATGAACGGAAGATATTCAAGCGAGGACGTTCAGTCGTTCCTTGAATTTTCTTGCGAACACGTAAATGTCTTTTCAAACGAGCTTTGTTCTTGTCGCTTTTGTTAATCATTCGAGGTTTACTCCTTTCAACTTAAATGAAGGATGATCCTGCATTTATGCAAACTTATTTCTTCTTACCAGCTTTACCTTCTTTACGAAGAATACGTTCGCCTTCGTACTTAATACCTTTACCTTTATAAGGCTCAGGCTCACGAACAGAACGAATCTTTGCAGCAACTGCACCGACCAATTCTTTATCAATACCCTTAACCGTAATTTTCGTGTTTGATGGAACATCAAACTCGATACCGTTTTCCGGCTCGATTTCAACTGGATGGGAATAACCAACGTTCAAAACCAGCTTATCACCCGTTTTGTTAGCGCGGTATCCAACTCCAACCAGCTCAAGGTTTTTTGCAAAACCTGTAGTTACGCCGTTTACCATGTTAGCAACAACGCTTCTTGTAGTACCGTGAAGAGAACGGTGTAATTTATTATCAGAAGGACGCTCAACGGAGATTTCATTCTCAGCAACGACCAGCTTCATATCTCTGTGTAACTCACGAGACAAAGTACCCTTAGGTCCTTTTACTGTGATAAGAGTGTTATCAAGAGTGATGTTTACTTCACTCGGAATTGTAATGGGCTTGCGACCAATACGTGACATGGTATGCACCTCCGTTCATTTAAATTCTTGATTACCAAACGTAGCAGATAACTTCTCCGCCAGCTTTAGTTTGACGAGCTTCTTTATCGGTCATAACGCCTTGAGAAGTGGAAATAATCGCAATTCCCAAACCGCCTAGTACGCGAGGAACCTCTTGACTTTTTGTGTAAACACGCAAGCCGGGTTTGCTGATTCTTTTAAGTCCGGAAATAACACGTTCATTGTTAGGTCCGTATTTCAAGAATACGCGGATAATTCCTTGCTTGTTATCTTCGATATATTCAGCGTCACGGATAAAACCTTCTTTTTTGAGGATCTCAGCAATTTCTCTTTTGACCGTCGAAGCAGGGATTTCAACCGTTTCATGACGCACAACGTTTGCATTACGAATACGTGTAAGCATATCTGCAATTGGATCTGACATCACCATTTATGTGAACCTCCTTCCCGAAACTTGGGTAATTACCAGCTTGCTTTTTTAACGCCAGGGATTTGACCTGCGTGTGCTAATTCGCGGAAACAAATTCTGCAAATTTTAAACTTCCGAAGAACCGAATGCGGACGGCCACAGCGTTCGCAGCGTGTATAAGCCTGCACCTTGAATTTTGGAGTGCGCTGTTGCTTCACGACCATTGAAGTTTTTGCCACTTACTTTACACCTCCGGTTGTACCGTACCTTATTTGGTAAACGGCATTCCTAATTGGGTTAATAACTCACGGGACTCTTCGTCCGATTGGGCTGTAGTTACGATAACGATATCCATACCGCGTACTTTATCAACTTTATCGTACTCGATTTCAGGGAAAATTAATTGTTCTTTCAAACCCAATGTATAGTTACCGCGTCCGTCAAATGCTTTAGAAGAAACACCGCGGAAGTCACGAACACGAGGAAGCGCAACATTGAACAATTTGTCCAAGAAATGATACATGCGCTCGCCGCGAAGCGTTACTTTTACACCGATCGGCATATTTTCACGCAATTTGAAGCCTGCGATTGATTTCTTAGCTTTAGTAACAACCGGCTTTTGACCAGCGATTAACTGAAGATCCTGAACAGCTACATCCAACACTTTGGAGTTAGAAACTGCTTCACCCACACCCATGTTAATGACGACTTTCTCAATCTTAGGCACCTGCATAACCGTTGTATAACTGAATTTCTGCATCAAAGCAGGAGTTACTTCATTCAAAAAACGATCTTTTAACCTTGCTGCCATCTTTCATGTACCTCCTTTCCTAACTTTTACGATTAATCGATAACTTCACCGGATTTACGAGCTACACGTACTTTTGTACCGTTGTCCAGAACTTTGTAACCTACACGGGTAGGCTGGCCGCTCTTCGGGTCAATCAGCATCACGTTAGATACGTGAATAGGTGCTTCTTGCGAGATAATACCACCCTGTGGGTTAGATTGCGAAGGTTTGCTATGCTTCTTGATCATATTTACACCTTCAACCAACACGCGATTTTCACGAGGGTATGCTGCAATTACACGGCCTTTTTTACCTTTATCTTTGCCAGTAATTACGAACACTTTATCGTCTTTTTTAACATTTAGCTTGTTATTATGAGACTCCAATTTCTTGGGTTGCTTTGGCATTGAGTTTCCACCTCCTGAGAGCATTCGTAGAATGCTAACTTCGTAAGCATATTCTTCGTTTTCGTAAGAAAACTTGTTTTTCAAGCAATTCTTCTATCGTGCAGCTGCTAAGCAGCATTTGAATTAGATAACTTCGGGAGCAAGAGAAACAATTTTCATGAAGTCGCGATCACGAAGTTCACGAGCAACTGGTCCAAAGATACGAGTTCCACGAGGACTCTTATCATCCTTAACGATTACAGCTGCATTTTCATCAAAAGTAATGTAAGAACCATCTTTACGGCGTGCACCGCTCTTAGTACGAACGATTACTGCTTTGACAACATCACCCTTTTTGACAACGCCACCTGGTGTTGCTTCTTTGACCGAGCAGATGATCAAATCACCGATATGACCTACACGGCGTCCAGTACCACCAAGAACGCGAATGCACATCAATTGCTTTGCTCCTGAGTTGTCAGCCACTTTTAAACGAGATAGAGGTTGAATCATTGTTTAAACCCTCCTTCCGGAATTGATGCTACGTATCTTTTTTTATACCAAAACAGCTTTTTCTACGATTTCAACTAATCTCCAACGCTTGTCTTTGGACAAAGGACGTGTTTCGGAAATTTTCACAACATCACCGATTTTAGCCTCATTGTTCTCGTCATGCGCTTTGAATTTCTTCGTATATTTAATTCTTTTGTGATAAAGATCGTGTTTTTTGTATGTTTCAACCGCAACAACGATGGTTTTTTCCATTTTGTCACTCACGACTTTACCGACTTGAGTTTTACGATCGTTACGTTCACTCATGGAAGATCCTCCTCTCTCACTCATTAACTAATGATCCCCAGTTCTCTTTCACGCAAAACAGTCTTTGCACGAGCAATCTCTTTGCGGACTTCCCGGATCTGTACTGGGTTTTCCAGTTGACCGGTAGCTAGTTGAAAACGGAGGCTAAAGAGTCTTTCTTTAAAGCCGGCAATTTTTTGTTCAATTTCAGCAGTGGTTAGGTTGCGAAATTCACTAGCCTTCATTTGCTTCACCACCTACATCTTCTCTTTTAACAAACTTGGTTTTGATCGGAAGCTTGTGAGAAGCCAAACGCAATGCTTCACGAGCAATTTCCTCACTAACACCGGCAAGTTCAAACATAATCTTACCTGGTTTTACAACGCAAACCCATTTCTCTACGCTACCTTTACCGCTACCCATCCGCACTTCAAGCGGTTTTTGTGTAACTGGTTTCGAAGGGAAAATTTTGATCCATACTTTACCGCCCCGTTTGATGTAACGAGTCATCGCAATACGAGCAGCCTCGATTTGACGATTGGTAACCCAACCCGGCTCCATAGCTTGCAATCCGAATTCACCAAAGCTTACTTCTACTCCGCCTTTAGCGCGACCGCGCATTTTACCGCGAAACTCTTTACGGTGTTTGACACGTTTAGGAACTAACATTCTTAGTTGCCTCCTTCCGTAACAGCCTTTTTCTTAGCCTGTGGAAGAACTTCGCCGCGATAGATCCATACTTTTACACCGATACGACCATAAGTAGTATGAGCTTCCGCTGTACCATAGTCAATATCCGCACGCAATGTATGAAGAGGCACTGTACCTTCACTGTAGCCTTCATTTCTAGCGATTTCCGCTCCACCCAAACGACCACTTACTGCTGTTTTAATTCCTTTTGCTCCGGCTCTCATCGATCTTTGGATCGATTGCTTCATAGCACGACGGAATGATACACGACGTTCCAATTGTTGTGCAATACCTTCAGCAACCAAAATCGCATCCAATTCAGGATTTTTGATTTCAGAGATATTGATATGAATCTTTTTGCCGTTCGACAGATTAGCAATGTAGTTACGAATAACTTCGATTTCTGCTCCGCCTTTACCGATAACCATACCAGGCTTAGCTGTTTGAATGGTAACATTCACACGGTTAGCAGCACGCTCGATTTCAATATGTGAAACAGCTGAATCTTTCAGCTTTGTTTTTAAGTATTCGCGAATTTTAACATCTTCAATAAGAAGATCGCCGAAATCTTTACCTGCGAACCATTTGGATTCCCAATCGCGAATAATCCCAACTCTAAGTCCTACTGGGTTTACTTTTTGACCCACACGTTATCCCTCCCTTATTTTTCGGATACCACTATTGTAATGTGGCTGGTACGTTTATTAATACGGCTAGCACGACCCATTGCACGTGGACGGAACCGTTTCATTGTTGGCCCTTGGTTAACAAATGTTTGTGATACGACCAAGTTGTTCGGATCCATGGAGTAGTTATGCTCAGCATTAGCAATGGCGGAGTTCAAAACCTTCTCAACGATCGGCGAAGCGGATCTTGGTGTATGACGCAGAATCGCAATTGCTTCTCCTACTTGCTTGCCGCGGATCAAATCAACAACCAGCTGCGCTTTACGGGGAGCAATACGAACGAATCTTGCAATACTTTTTGCTTCTGACATGTGTTGTACCTCCTCTCATCTACTGCTTATTACACAAGCCAAGCTCTTATTAGCGCTTGCTCGTTTTCTTGTCATCATCATGACCTTTGTAAGTACGAGTTGGAGCAAACTCACCAAGTTTGTGACCAACCATATCCTCTGTAACGTAAACCGGCACATGCTTTTTACCATCGTATACCGCAAACGTAAAGCCGATGAATTGCGGGAAAATAGTCGAACGACGCGACCAAGTTTTGATAACTTGTTTCTTTTGAGTGTCGCCTTGCGCTTCAACTTTCTTCATAAGATAGCCGTCAACGAAAGGACCTTTTTTCAAACTGCGACCCATATTTCGTTCCTCCTTTCTTCAACCCTTGCTAGAATCCGATTATTTCGTGCGCTTGCGTACAATATATTTATCAGATGCTTTGCCTTTTTTGCGAGTTTTGTAACCAAGAGTCGGTTTGCCCCATGGAGACATTGGAGATTTACGACCGATAGGAGCGCGGCCTTCACCACCACCGTGTGGGTGATCGTTAGGATTCATAACTACACCGCGAACTTCAGGTCTTTGACCCAACCAGCGAGAACGTCCAGCTTTACCAATTTTAATCAATTCGTAATCTTCGTTACCAACAGATCCGATTGTTGCGCGGCAAACCTTCAAAATTTTTCTAACTTCGCCGGAAGTAAGACGAATCGTTACATAAGTTTCTTCTTTACCAAGCAATTGAGCTTCAGTACCAGCAGCGCGAACCAATTGAGCGCCTTTACCTGGCTTCAACTCGATGTTGTGGATAACTGTACCTACAGGAATATTTTCAAGCGGTAAAGCATTACCGATTTTGATATCCGCTTTAGGTCCAGATTCGATTTGATCATCGACTTTTAAGTTCTTAGGAGCGATGATATAACGTTTTTCACCATCAGCATAATGAATCAAAGCAATGTTAGCGGAACGGTTCGGATCGTATTCAATCGTAGCAACGCGACCTGGTATTCCATCTTTATTCCGTTTGAAGTCAATAATCCGGTATTTACGCTTGTGTCCTCCACCTTGGTGACGAACCGTAATTTTACCTTGGTTATTACGTCCTGCACGTTTGAACAACGGAGCCAATAACGATTTCTCCGGTGTTGACGTTGTGATTTCTTCAAATGTAGAAACCGACATATGACGTCTTGCAGGTGACGTTGGTTTATATTTTTTAGTTGGCACTTGGATTCCTCCTTACTTGAAAAGGTTAATTACACACTCTCAAAAAATTCAAGCTCTTTGCTATCAGCGCTTAACGAAACAATCGCCTTTTTCCATTCCGATGTATAACCGGCATGACGACCGTAGCGTTTTGGCTTAGCTGGCATTCTCAAAGTGTTAACTTTCGTTACTTTTACTTTGAAAATTGACTCAATAGCCAATTTGATTTCCGTTTTGTTTGCACGGAGCTCAACTTCAAATACATATTTTTTCTCAGCCATCATATCACTTGTACGCTCAGTGATTACAGGGCGTTTAATAATATCGCGAGGATCTTTCATTATGCAAAAACCTCCTCTACCTTCTGTACCGCATCCTTAGTAATGATCAGCTTGTCGTAAACCATAACATCAAGCACGCTAATTCCGTCAGCAACTACAAATTTCACGCCTGGGATATTACGAGCGGATAATGCCACGTTTTCTTCAAAACCAGCTGTTACTACTAAAGCTTTGCGATCCACTTTCAAATTGTTAAGAATCGCTGCAAATTCCTTGGTTTTCGGCTGATTCAATAACAATTGATCCAGTACGATGATTTCGTTGCCGAGTACCTTGGAAGACAATGCAGACTTGATGGCGATACGACGAACTTTCTTAGGAAGTTTGTACGCGTAGCTGCGAGGAGTCGGTCCAAAAACGATACCGCCGCCCTTCCATTGAGGGGAACGAATACTACCTTGACGTGCACGACCTGTACCTTTTTGTTTCCAAGGTTTACGACCGCCACCGCGAACTTCGGAGCGCCCTTTAACTTTGTGTGTACCTTGTCGCAACGAAGCACGCTGCATTAATACTGCTTCATTCAAAATGTGGGAATGGGGTTCAATACCGAAAACGGAATCAGACAATTCCACTTCTCCCACTTGTGCACCACTTACATTATACAATGCTACTTTTGGCATCTGTTAATCCTCCTTCCTTGCTTTACTTAACTGTTGATTTAACACTCACGTAGCTATTTTTAGGACCCGGAATGGAACCTCTTACCAGGATCACATTACGTTCCGCATCGACTTTGACAACTTCAAGACGTTGAATCGTAACTGTTTCCGCACCCATATGTCCTGGAAGCTTTTTGCCTTTTGGAACACGGTTGGATTGGATGGAACCCATGGAACCTGGTCCACGATGGTAACGCGATCCGTGAGCCATTGGACCAACAGATTGATTATGTCTTTTGATAGTTCCTTGGAACCCTTTACCTTTAGAAGTACCGGTTACATCAACGAATTCGCCTTCTGTGAACAAGTCAGCTTTAATTTCTTGGCCAACTTCGTATTCAGAGATCTGAATACCACGAATTTCTTTAATGTAGCGCTTAGGTGTTGCACCAGCTTTTTTCGCATGGCCCAACTCAGGTTTGATAGCTCTGCTTTCTTTCTTGTCATCAAAACCGATTTGAATAGCTTCGTATCCGTCATTCTCAGCATCCTTTTTTTGCAAAACCGTACAAGGACCTGCAAGAATTACCGTTACCGGAATTACCAAGCCTTCAGGAGTAAACACTTGGGTCATTCCAAGCTTTTTTCCTAAGATACCTTTAGTCATCGTTGACACCTCTTTTCTTCTTATGCATTCAATTATTTATACACATGTGGATTACAATTTAATTTCGATATCCACACCGGACGGTAGATCCAAACGCATTAAAGCATCTACTGTTTGTGGTGTCGGATTAACAATATCGATCAAACGCTTATGTGTGCGTTGTTCAAATTGCTCACGCGAGTCTTTGTATTTGTGTACCGCACGAAGAACAGTAACGATTGTTTTCTCCGTAGGTAATGGGATCGGACCAGATACGCTTGCACCTGAACGCTTTGCCGTTTCCACAATTTTCTCAGCAGATTGATCCAGAATTCTGTGATCATATGCCTTCAAACGAATACGAATTTTTTGCTTTGCCATAGTATTCCCTCCTTCTATCGCCCAATTTAGTATCGGACATACTCTGTGAAAATCTCCTGACGCCTTCCCCATGGCAAAGGGGCCGGGTGTGTCAGCAACCTCTCACATCATCGCAACGTCTCAGACCAACGTTCACTATTATATAAAAAAACAAAACAAAAAGCAAGAACTTTTCTGTTCTTTTTTCATATAAATAAAAATTCATTATTTAAAATGGAAATCTGCAAAATAAAAGCCCTCCATCCAGTAACTGCGATGGAAGGCTCTCAGATCTATGATGATCTTATTTGCTGATTGTTGCTACTGCGCCAGCGCCTACAGTACGTCCGCCTTCGCGAATCGCGAAGCGAGTACCTTCTTCGATAGCGATTGGAGCGATCAGTTCAACAGTAACGGTGATGTTATCACCAGGCATAACCATTTCAGTACCTTCTGGCAATGTAATGATACCTGTTACGTCAGTTGTACGGAAGTAGAACTGTGGACGGTAGCCAGTAAAGAAAGGCTTGTGACGGCCACCTTCTTCTTTAGTAAGAACGTAGATTTGAGCGGAAAATGCAGTATGTGCTTTAACGGAACCTGGTTTCGCCAAAACTTGACCACGCTCAATGTCTTTACGGTCTACACCGCGAAGCAATGCGCCAATGTTGTCGCCCGCTTGTGCGGAATCCAACAATTTACGGAACATTTCAACACCTGTAACGATACATTTACGAGTTTCTTCTTGAAGACCAAGAATTTCAACTTCTTCTTGAATTTTGATAGTTCCGCGCTCTACACGACCTGTAGCAACGGTACCACGACCTGTAATTGAGAATACATCCTCAACAGGCATCAAGAAAGGCTTGTCAGTTTGACGCTCAGGAGTTGGGATATAAGTATCAACTTGTTCAAACAATTCGATAATTTTATCAGCCCAAGCACCATCTGGGTTTTGCAATGCTTCACGAGCAGCACCACGGATGATTGGAGTATCATCGCCTGGGAACTCATATTCGTTCAACAGATCGCGAACTTCCATTTCAACCAATTCAAGCAACTCTTCGTCTTCTACCATATCGCATTTGTTCAAGAAAACAACGATGTAAGGTACGCCTACTTGGCGGGACAAAAGAATGTGCTCACGAGTTTGTGGCATAGGGCCATCAGCTGCAGATACAACCAGAATAGCTCCATCCATTTGTGCTGCACCAGTGATCATGTTCTTAACATAGTCAGCATGTCCAGGGCAGTCAACGTGTGCGTAGTGACGGTTAGGTGTTTCATACTCAACGTGAGCTGTGGAGATTGTGATACCGCGCTCGCGCTCTTCTGGAGCTTTGTCGATTTGGTCAAACGCTACTGCTGCGCCACCGTATCTTTTGGACAATACAGTTGTGATAGCTGCAGTCAAAGTTGTTTTACCGTGGTCAACGTGACCGATGGTTCCGATGTTAACATGCGGTTTATTACGTTCAAATTTCGCTTTTGCCATGGCTTGGATTGCCTCCTCGAATAACTTATATTTATATTAAGCGCCCTTATGCTTAGCAACAATTTCTTCTGCAATGGACTTAGGCACTTCTTCATAATGATTCAATTCCATCGAGTATACGCCACGACCTTGAGTACGTGAACGCAATGTTGTTGAGTAACCGAACATTTCGGAGAGTGGCACTTTAGCACGAATAATTTGAGCGCCAAAGCGGGAATCCATCCCTTCGATACGACCACGACGGGAGTTCAAATCACCCATCACATCACCCATATATTCTTCAGGAACAGTAACTTCAACTTTCATGATTGGCTCAAGTAAAACGGGACGACATTTTTCAGCCGCTGCTTTCAAGGCCATAGAACCTGCAATTTTGAACGCCATTTCGTTGGAGTCAACATCATGGTAAGATCCGTCAACAACAGTTGCTTTAATATCAACCAGCGGGAATCCTGCCATAACACCGTTCTTCATCGCTTCTTCGATACCAGCTTGAATTGGGGCAATATATTCTCTTGGAATGGAACCACCCACAACCTTGCTTTCGAACAAGAAACCTTCACCAGCTTCTTGAGGCGAGAAAATAACCCAACAATGTCCGTATTGACCACGGCCACCGGACTGACGAACAAATTTACCTTCAACCCGAGCTTCTTGACGGAATGTTTCACGGTAAGCAACCTGTGGTTTACCCACGTTGGTTTCTACCTTGAATTCACGCAACATACGATCAACGAGTACTTCAAGGTGAAGCTCACCCATACCTGCGATGATCGTTTGTCCAGTTTCCTCATCTGTGTGCGCACGGAAAGTCGGATCTTCTTCGGACAGCTTGGATAAAGCAATACCCATTCTGTCTTGGTCAGCCTTCGTTTTCGGCTCTACAGCGAGTTGGATAACTGGCTCAGGGAAGTTCATTTTTTCAAGGATAACCGGGCTCTTCTCTTCACAAAGAGTATCGCCTGTTGTTGTATCCTTCAAGCCTACAGCAGCTGCAATATCACCGGCATATACAATGCTGATCTCTTGGCGCGTGTTTGCATGCATTTGAAGAATCCGTCCAACTCTTTCGCGTTTACCTTTAGTAGCGTTAAGAACATAAGAACCTGAATTTAACACACCTGAATATACACGGAAGAATGTAAGCTTACCTACATAAGGGTCAGTCATAATTTTAAAGGCAAGCGCGGAGAACGGTTGATCATCCGAAGATTTCCGGAACACTTCTGTACCATCATCTAGTACACCTTTAATATCAGGGACATCAATAGGTGCTGGCAAATAATCAACAACCGCATCCAACATCAATTGGACACCCTTATTTCTATATGAAGAACCACAAATAACAGGGAAGATTTTTACTTGGCATACACCGACACGAAGCGCTTTTTTGATTTCCTCAACAGTGAGTTCTTCACCTTCGAGATATTTCATAGTCAGCTCTTCATCCAGCTCTGCAACCTTTTCAACCAACTCAAGTCTCAAGCTTTCAACTTGCTCCTTGAATTCTTCAGGGATGTCAACGATGTCGATAACTTCACCTTTGTCATCTTTGAAGATGTGTGCTTTTTGTTCAACCAGGTCAATGATTCCGTCAAAATCACTCTCAGAACCAATTGGCAATTGAATAGCAATTGCATTAGCGCCTAATTTCTCGCGCATTTGCTGAATCGCGCCCAAAAAGTCAGCACCGATAATATCCATTTTGTTTACATAGGCAATCCGTGGAACATTGTAACGGTCAGCTTGGCGCCATACCGTTTCCGACTGTGGTTCAACGCCTTCTTTGGCGCTGAATACTCCAACTGCCCCGTCCAATACACGCAGGGAACGTTCAACTTCAACCGTGAAGTCAACGTGTCCCGGGGTATCGATGATATTAATGCGGTGACCCTTCCATGCAGCAGTTGTAGCAGCGGAAGTAATTGTGATACCACGCTCTTGCTCCTGCTCCATCCAGTCCATCGTAGCAGCGCCATCATGCACTTCTCCGATTTTGTGAGTACGGCCTGTAAAATACAAGATCCGCTCGGTTGTAGTCGTTTTACCCGCATCAATATGCGCCATAATCCCAATATTACGCGTATCTTTCAAGGAGAACTCTCTAGCCATCAGGATGTCTCCTTTCAAATTATAAGGAATTTAGATTCTACCAGCGATAATGAGCGAAGGCTTTGTTAGCTTCAGCCATTTTGTGTGTATCTTCACGCTTCTTAACGGAAGAACCTGTGTTGTTGCTGGCATCAATAATTTCTTGTGCCAATCTTTCTTCCATTGTTTTCTCACCACGAAGGCGAGAATAATTTACCAACCAACGAAGTCCCAAAGTCGTACGACGGTCTGGTCTAACTTCGATAGGCACTTGATAGTTCGCTCCGCCTACACGACGAGCTTTAACCTCAAGAACAGGCATAATGTTTTTGATGGCTTGTTCGAAAACTTCCATCGGCTCTTTACCTGTACGATCTTGAATCATTTTGAATGCATTGTACAAGATGGTTTGAGCAACACCTCTTTTGCCATCGAGCATAATGCGATTGATTAGACGAGTAACAAGTTTGCTGCTATAGATTGGATCTGGTAATACGTCTCTGCGAGTAACTGGACCTTTACGAGGCATAGTTATCCCCCTTTCTGAAAAAATCATTCGTTTTTATTTGCTTAAATTACTTCTTAGCTGCTTTAGGACGCTTCGTACCATATTTGGAACGAGCTTGTTTACGGTTGTTCACACCGGATGTATCCAATGCACCGCGAACGATGTGATAACGTACCCCTGGAAGATCCTTAATTCTACCTCCACGAATCAATACCACGCTGTGCTCTTGCAGGTTGTGTCCAATACCCGGAATATAGGCAGTAACTTCAACACGGTTTGTCAAACGCACACGAGCATATTTACGAAGTGCAGAGTTTGGTTTCTTCGGCGTCATTGTACCTACACGCGTACATACACCACGCTTTTGAGGAGCGCTAATGTCGGTTGCTTCTCTTTTCAAGGCGTTAAATCCTCTTTGAAGAGCTGGTGATTTGGATTTCTCCACTTTTGCTTTACGTCCTTTACGAACGAGTTGGTTAATTGTTGGCATATCGCCACCTCCTTCCAATCTTATTAGATCTCTTTCAAGCCCACAGATCCAGGCGAATCATAAATGAACAAACGAAAAGCTTTTGCCGCCAACATTTCTGTTATTGAACAAAAACGGATTTGCTTTATTCATTCACTATTGCTGCCACAGCAGCTCCAACATCAATACCGCACGCTTTACCCAATAACTTCATGGAATCAACGTAGGTCACTGGAACACCCTCTTTCTTGCAAAGGGCTACCATCTTTATCGTTATTCGCGGATCTGCATCTTTGGCTACAAAAACTTCGGATGATTTATTCATCTCGACTGCTCTTGCGGTTTGTTTCATGCCAATACTAATGTTAGCAGCCTGTTTTACTTTTTCATAAGACATATAAAATATCCTCCAAAGGACAGGAAACACTTCACAAAATGGCACACTTCGATATAATAGCACTTTGAAAGTGCCGTTGTCAAGATAATTACCTGCCCTTACAAAGAATTTACACAATCTCTCAGCAAGGGCAAGTATCTCATCCTTCTATAAGCAATTAGTCAGCCGAAACGACTTCTAATTCTAAAGATTTGTTATCGGACTCCACTTCATTCGGATTCGTGATCCGGATGTCACGGTATCTATGCATACCTGTTCCCGCAGGAATCAGCTTACCAATAATAACATTTTCCTTCAGTCCGAGCAATTTATCAACCTTGCCCTTAATGGCAGCGTCGGTCAATACACGCGTAGTTTCCTGGAAGGAAGCTGCGGAGAGGAAGGAATCCGTCTCAAGCGAAGCTTTGGTAATACCAAGCAAGACCGGTTTCGCAACCGCTGGCTCTTGTCCGGAGTACAAGGCAACCTTATTGGCTTCTTCGTATTCATGGATATCAACAAAGGAGCCTGGAAGCAGCGTCGTGTCACCAGAATCAACGATACGGATTTTACGAAGCATCTGGCGAACCATAACCTCGATATGCTTATCGTTGATTTCTACACCCTGGTTCCGGTAAACACGTTGAACCTCTTGAAGAATGTAGTTTTGTACACCACGGATACCCTTGATGCGGAGCATTTCCTTAGGATCGATTGATCCTTCTGTCAGCTCATCGCCCGCTTCAACCTGTTGGTTAAGCGATACGCGAATACGTGAACCGTAAGGAACTGCATACGTTTTGGATTCAGCTTCACCAAGAACTTCGATTTCACGACGATCCTTAGCTTCACGAATCTCCTTAACGATCCCATCAATTTCCGAAATAATCGCTTGACCTTTCGGATTTCTGGCTTCAAACAACTCTTGAATACGCGGCAAACCTTGTGTAATATCATCTCCCGCAACACCACCGGTATGGAACGTACGCATAGTCAGCTGCGTTCCTGGTTCTCCGATAGATTGCGCTGCGATAATACCTACAGCTTCACCAATCTCAACAAATTGTCCTGTTGCCAGGTTACGACCGTAGCATTTTTTGCAAACACCATGTTGAGAGCGGCAGCTCAGAACGGAGCGAATTTGCAGTTTTTCAATACCAGCTGCAATGATCGTATCCGCGATGCTCGCTTCAATCAATTCATTGCGGCCAACAATCACTTCACCCGTTTGCGGATCACGAATGACTTCGAATGCATAGCGGCCTTCAATACGGTCATACAGATCCTCGATAACCTCTTTACCATCTTGAATCTTGTTAACGGTAAAGCCTTTATCCGTACCACAATCTTCATCGCGAACGATAACATCCTGTGCAACGTCTACCAGACGACGTGTCAGATAACCGGAGTCAGCTGTACGAAGTGCTGTATCGGCCAAACCTTTACGCGCACCATGCGTCGAAATAAAGTATTCCAAAACCGTTAAGCCTTCACGGAAGTTCGACTTAATTGGCAACTCAATGATTTTACCAGAAGGGTTGGCCATCAAACCACGCATACCGCCCAGCTGTGTAATTTGTGATTTGTTACCCCGCGCCTTGGATTCAACCATCATGTTGATGGAGTTGTATTTGTCTAGGGATTTCATCAGGATATCCGTGATTTCATCCTTCGCTTTACTCCAAATCGTGATAACACGATCATAACGTTCTTCATCCGTTATCAAACCGCGACGGTATTGGTTCGTTACCATATTGACCTTATCATCGGATTCTTTAAGGATAGCATCTTTTTCAAGCGGTACCGTAACATCCGCAACGGCGATTGTTATTCCGGATTTCGTTGAATAAGTAAAACCAAGCTCCTTGATTTTGTCCAATATAACTGAAGTTTTGGTTGTATGGTATTTCCGGAAGCACTCAGCAATAATTAAGCCCAAATACTCTTTACCTACTGCTTTGCACTCAGGAAGCTCCTCCATGATTGCACGAATATCAGCACCCTTTTCGAACACGAAATATTGATCAGATGCTCCATTCAATAAATTCGATTTGGTAGGCTCATTGATATAAGGCAAATCTGGTGGATAAATTTCATTAAAGATTACTTTACCGATCGTAGTAATCAGCATCGCTTCTTGCTGTTCCGGTGTAAAGCTTGTTTTATTCAACGCTTTGGCTGGAATAGCAATACGCGCATGCAGTGCAGCTGCTCCACGTTGGTACAAGGAAACAGCTTCATGTACGGTACGAACAATAGTTAAGGCTCCATGTGCTGTTTTATTATCGGTTGTCAGGTAGAAGCTTCCCAAGATCATATCCTGTGAAGGCGTAACTACCGGCTTACCATCTTTTGGATTCAAGATATTACCGGCTGCCAGCATCAGCAATCGAGCTTCTGCTTGTGCTTCTGCAGACAATGGAACGTGAACCGCCATTTGGTCTCCGTCAAAGTCGGCATTATAAGCTGTACATACCAATGGATGCAGTTTAATAGCACGGCCTTCAACCAGAATCGGTTCAAACGCTTGAATACCAAGTCTATGAAGTGTAGGTGCACGGTTCAACAGAACCGGATGCTCCTTAATGACTTCTTCCAATACGTCCCATACCTCAGGACTTACGCGCTCTACCTTACGTTTAGCGCTTTTGATATTGTGAGCAAGTCCTTTATTGACAAGTTCCTTCATCACAAAAGGTTTAAACAATTCAAGTGCCATTTCCTTCGGAAGACCGCACTGGTACATTTTCAGACTTGGACCTACGACGATAACCGAACGACCGGAATAGTCGACACGTTTACCGAGTAGATTTTGACGAAAACGTCCTTGTTTCCCTTTGAGCATGTGACTTAAAGATTTTAACGGACGGTTACCCGGACCCGTTACCGGACGGCCGCGGCGGCCATTATCGATAAGAGCATCGACAGCTTCCTGCAGCATCCGTTTTTCATTTTGTACGATAATATCCGGTGCTCCCAGATCCAACAGCCTTTTCAAGCGGTTGTTCCGGTTAATAACACGACGATACAAATCGTTCAAATCTGAGGTGGCGAACCTTCCACCATCCAATTGAACCATCGGACGAAGCTCTGGCGGTATAACAGGGAGGACATCAAGAACCATCCAGCCCGGCAAGTTTTTGGAATTACGGAATGCTTCCATAACCTCAAGACGTTTGATCGCACGATTCCGGCGCTGACCTTGAGCTGTTTTCAGCTCTTCCTTCAGCATTTCCACTTCACGCTCGATTTCAATGTCCTGCAGCAATTTTTTTACAGCCTCGGCACCCATACCTGCCTGGAACGCATAACCGTATTTTTCACGGTAGCTGCGGTATTCCTTCTCGGACAAGAGCTGCTTTTTCTCAAGTGGTGTATCTCCCGGATCTGTAACCACATAGGATGCAAAGTAGATAATTTCCTCAAGCGAACGAGGAGACATATCAAGTGCTAAGCCCATACGGCTTGGAATTCCTTTGAAATACCAAATGTGTGACACCGGAGCTGCGAGTTCAATGTGACCCATACGTTCACGACGAACTTTTTGACGAGTTACTTCCACTCCACAGCGGTCGCAAACCACACCTTTGTAACGCACACGTTTGTACTTACCGCAATGACATTCCCAGTCTTTAGTAGGCCCAAAAATCTTCTCGCAAAACAGACCTTCCTTCTCAGGCTTCAAGGTTCTGTAATTGATCGTTTCTGGCTTCTTCACTTCTCCGCGGGACCACGAACGGATCTTTTCCGGAGAAGCTAATCCAATTTTCATAAATTCGAAGTTGTTAACATCCATCAAGGAGCCACCCTCCTTATGTTTTATGGGAAACCTTTAAGTGCAAGTTAGACCTGTGAACATACGATGGAACTGGGTTATTCTACACCCAGTTCTGAACCTTCCAGATTGAGATTCAGCTTATCGCTGCTAACCTCATCATCATCGTCTGTTTCCCTCATTTCGATCTCTTTTTCATCGCCAGACAAGATTTTAACATCCATGCCCAGGCTCTGCAGCTCTTTAATCAATACTTTGAAGGATTCAGGAACGCCCGGCTCTGGAACGTTCTCGCCTTTAACGATCGATTCGTACGTTTTCACACGTCCGACTACATCATCGGATTTAACTGTCAAAATTTCCTGCAACGTGTAAGCCGCTCCATAGGCCTCCAACGCCCAAACCTCCATCTCACCGAAACGCTGTCCACCGAATTGAGCTTTACCGCCCAAAGGCTGTTGAGTAACGAGCGAGTAAGGACCTGTAGAACGGGCATGGATTTTATCGTCAACCATGTGGGCAAGCTTGATCATGTACATAACGCCAACCGTAACTTCACGCTCAAACGGATCACCGGTACGTCCATCATATAGAATGGTTTTACCATTACGCTGCATACCTGCTTCAACCATTGTATCGAACACGTCATACTCACGGGCACCGTCAAATACCGGCGTTGCTGTGTGTATTCCGAGATACTTGGCGGCCATTCCTAAATGGACTTCCAGCACCTGACCGATATTCATCCGCGAAGGAACACCAAGAGGATTCAATACAACTTGCACAGGTGTACCATCCGGCATAAAAGGCATATCTTCTTCCGGCAAAATACGCGCGATTACACCCTTGTTACCATGACGTCCAGCCATTTTATCGCCTTCGGAAATTTTCCGTTTTTGTGCGATATAGACACGGACCAGTTGATTCACGCCTGGAGGCAGCTCATCACCATTCTCACGGGTAAATACTTTAACGTCAACAACAATACCGTCCGTACCATGCGGCACTCGAAGCGACGTATCACGAACCTCACGTGCTTTCTCACCAAAAATTGCGTGCAGCAAGCGTTCTTCAGCAGTAAGCTCAGTAACACCCTTAGGCGTAACTTTACCAACCAGAATATCACCAGCACCAATTTCGGCTCCGACACGAATAATTCCGCGCTCGTCCAAGTTCTTCAGAGCATCTTCACCTACGTTAGGAATGTCACGAGTAATTTCTTCAGGCCCCAGCTTCGTATCACGGGCTTCTGATTCATATTCCTCGATATGGATAGAGGTATAAACATCCTCTTTTACCAGCTTTTCACTAAGCAGGATCGCATCCTCATAGTTGTAGCCTTCCCAAGTCATAAAGGCAACGACCACATTACGACCTAACGCCAGCTCGCCCATTTCTGTAGAAGGACCGTCTGCAAGAATATCGCCGACCCGAACTTGCTCGCCTTTATGGCAAATCGGACGTTGGTTAATGCAAGTTCCTTGGTTGGAACGCATAAATTTATGCAATTTATGTTTTACCAGGTCTCCATTAACCAGCTTGCCGTCTACCATAGCTTGGCGGCGCACCCATATTTCGTTAGCAGACACACGTTCTACAACACCATCTATTTTGGACACAATACATACACCGGAGTCTTTAGCCGACTTATGCTCCATACCCGTACCCACCAATGGTGACTTCGGAATAAGCAAAGGTACAGCTTGACGTTGCATGTTTGATCCCATCAACGCGCGGTTGGAGTCATCATTTTCCAAAAACGGAATTAATGCTGTAGCCACGGATACAACCTGTTTAGGGGATACATCCATGTAATCGACGCGGTCTTTAGGAAGAATCAAGTTATCATCTTTATAACGTACGATAACCATATCGCTCTTCAAATGACCTTCTTCACTTAGCTCCGAGTTTGCCTGGGCAACAACGTAGTTATCTTCTTCATCAGCTGTCAGGTAAGCAATTTGCTCAGTAACGATGCCGCTTTTCGGATCTACCCAACGATATGGAGCCTCGATAAAGCCATACTCATTGATTCTCGCAAAAGAGGACAAAGAGTTGATCAAACCGATATTCGGACCTTCCGGTGTTTCAATCGGGCACATACGACCATAGTGAGAGTGATGCACGTCACGGACTTCAAAGCCCGCACGTTCCCGAGTCAAACCGCCGGGTCCGAGTGCAGACAGACGACGTTTGTGAGTCAACTCAGCCAATGGATTCGTTTGGTCCATAAATTGCGACAACTGGGAGCTACCAAAAAACTCTTTAATTGAAGCGATAACGGGACGAATATTGATTAACGCCTGTGGTGTGATAACATTGGCATCCTGAATGGACATCCGCTCGCGTACAACACGCTCCATACGGGACAAACCGATACGGAACTGGTTTTGCAGCAGCTCGCCAACCGAACGCAATCTACGATTACCCAGGTGATCGATATCATCCGTACTGCCAATACCATGAAGAAGATCAATAAAATAATTAATCGACGCAATGATATCTGCAGGCATAATATTTTTAACTGATTTATCAATTTTACCGTTGGCAATCACTTTAACGATCTTGCCGTCTTCAATCGGTGAATACACATTAATACACTGAAGTGGAATACGTTCCATTTCAGCAATACCATTAGAGGCTGTGTATTCTTTGAAGCCTACGCTTTTTTCCAGGAAAGGCAGAACTTCATCCAGCAATCTGCGATCCAGCAGTTGGCCTGCTTCTGCGATGATTTCCCCTGTTTCCGGATCAACTAAAGTTTCAGCCAATCGTTGATTAAACAAACGGTTTTTGATATGCAGCTTTTTGTTGATTTTGTAACGTCCTACATTTGCCAAATCATAGCGCTTTGGATCAAAGAAACGTGCAACCAGCAAGCTTCTTGCATTATCCAATGTAGGTGGCTCACCTGGACGCAAGCGTTCATAGATTTCAATTAACGCTTTATCCGTTGAATCCGTATTATCCTTGTCAAGCGTGTTGCGAAGATATTCGTCGTCACCCAACAGCTCCAAAATTTCTGCGTCGGTACCAAAGCCCAATGCACGCAGTAAAACAGTAACTGGAATTTTACGGGTACGATCGATTCTCACGTAAATAATATCTTTTGCGTCAGTTTCCAACTCCAACCACGCACCGCGGTTAGGAATTACAGTTGCTGTATACGTTTTTTTACCGTTCTTATCTATCTTCGTACTGAAGTAGACGCTCGGAGAACGAACTAGCTGACTGACGATAACCCTTTCAGCGCCATTGATAATAAAGGTCCCTGTTTCCGTCATCAGAGGGAAGTCTCCCATAAACACTTCCTGCTCTTTAACTTCTCCAGTTTCTTTATTGATCAAGCGCACCTTCACACGAAGTGGAGCTGCGTAAGTGACGTCCCGTTCCTTGGATTCATCGACCGAATACTTAGGCTCGCCTAAGTTGTAATCGATAAATTCCAGTATCAAATTTCCCGTAAAGTCTTGAATTGGGGAAATATCCTGAAACATTTCACGCAATCCCTCTTCCAAAAACCAATCGTACGATTTTTGTTGGATCTCAATAAGGTTAGGAACCTCCAAAACCTCATGAATCCGAGCGTATGACCTGCGTTTACGTCGACCTAATTGAATAAGATGACCCGCCAAGTTTGATTCACCCCTCATGTCTACTCAATAGAACAAAATAAAAGCCTCTCCTGAAGCCTTCTCGAGTAAATACTGCCCGAAGTGTCACTTCTTACAGAAGCTTTCCATGCATAAAATTCATTTAACCGATAGTTCCCTTACCTTTTGCTATGGTGCACCTAAAATTTACACATTATACGTATAAAGTGTCAATTTTATTCACCAAAGATAAAATAACGCTTGACATTTTAGCTAACTAAAGACAAAAACCCCATCTTTAATGCTGACATTTTATTATGATAACATAAAGGAAATGTCAAGTCAATAATATTTGTGAAAAATATGCATTTACTTTTGCGCTTTGATGATTCGGTAGCCTTTATCCTTGCCTATCTCCTGCACGCGTGCAAATAAGCTTTCCAGCTTCGCGAATGCAGACGGAGCCCCTTGTTTTTTTTGAATCACAATCCAAAGACTGCCTCCATCTCTCAGCACATGATGCGCTTGCTCAAAAATCTGATGGACGGTTTCCTTGCCTGCCCGGATAGGCGGATTCGTAATGACAACATCAAAGGTACGATTCATGACAGCATCCAGCTTATCACTCTGCACAATTTCGACATTCGTCACGCGGTTGCGTTCGGCATTCATTCGCGCAAGCTCCACGGCTCTTTCATTAATATCAACCATGGTGACCTTACCATGATGGGCCAGCCCCGCTGCCGCGATCCCCATCGGACCATAACCGCAGCCTACATCAAGAACCTCGCTGCGTTCGGGAATTTGCAAACTTTCGATCAATACTCTAGAGCCATAATCTACGCCTTTTTTGGAAAAAACGCCTGCATCCGTCATAAATGTATAGGAACGGCCTCGCAATGTCTCCTGGATTTGATGAAGATCATGTGCCGCTGTCGGCTTTTGCGAATAGTAATGCTCAGACACTAATTTCACCTCTTCGAAATCAGTTATATAGAAATGGAAAACCCCTTGAAGAAAAGCTTCAAGGGGTTTTAAGACAAAAAATTACTTAACTTCTACAGTAGCGCCAGCGCCTTCAAGTTTCGCTTTAACAGCTTCTGCTTCTTCTTTGCCCACTTTTTCTTTGATTGGTTTTGGAGCGCCATCAACCAAGTCTTTAGCTTCTTTCAAGCCAAGACCAGTGATTTCACGAACGATTTTGATAACGTTGATTTTGGAAGCGCCAGCGCCTGTCAAAATTACGTCAAATTCTGTTTGCTCAGCAACTTCAGCTACTGCTGCGCCGCCACCAACAGCAACTGGAGCTGCTGCAGTAACGCCGAATTCTTCCTCGATCGCTTTTACAAGATCGTTCAATTCCAAAATAGTCATTGCTTTAATTTCTTCTAAGATTGTTTCCTTACTCATTTGTGTATACCTCCGTTAATTGTTTTATAAAATATTTATTATTTTTAAATTAAGCTTCTTGCTTTTCTGCAACAGCTTTAACTGCAAGAGCGAAGTTGCGAACAGGAGCTTGTAGAACGCTAAGCAACATGGAGAGCATACCTTCTCTGGAAGGCAGATCTGCCAAAGCTTTAATTTGATCAAAACCAACAACTTTACCTTCAACAACGCCTGCTTTAACGCTAAGCTTGTCGTTCTTTTTAGCAAAATCCGTTAAGATTTTGGCAGGAGAAACGATGTCATCTTTACTGAATGCAATTGCCGTAGGACCGGTCAAAAATTCATCCAGTGCAGATAGGTCAGCACTTGCAGTTGCGCGTCTAGCCAAAGAGTTTTTCAGTACTTGAAATTCAATACCAGCCTCACGCAATTGTTTGCGAAGTTCGGTAACTTGAGATACGTTCAATCCACGGTAATCCGTTACGATTGTGCAAGAACTGCCTTTTAATTTATCAGCTACTACATTCACTTTCTCGGCTTTTAATTCAATTGTTTTCGTGTTTGCCATTTTTGCACCTCCTAAAAACTTTCGTAAGAAAGTTATCTTCGTAAGCATCTGCTAAGCATTCGTTAGAATGCTTTCTTCGTAAGCATAATCTTAACTTTCATAAGAAAGTCATCTTCTTAAGCATAAATAAAACTCAGCACGTAAACGAAGGCATCTGTAAAAAGTAAAGATGCCTCCGCAGACGCTGCGAAGGCATGATGATTCACGTTATCTTTGGTCAAACAAAGAAACCCGATTCTATATCATAACACCTCGGCAGGACATTAAGCTCTAAACGAGCACCTGCTGTCTACGGTAAGTCATATTCGATTATCAGCTAGAATAGGTTATCATGACCTTACTAAAAAGTCAATCCAACTTATCTATAAGTTTGTGTGTTTACGCGAGCTGCAGGACCCATTGTAGAGGAAACTGCGATGTTTTTAAGGTAGATACCCTTAGCAGCAGCAGGCTTCGCTCTAACCAAAGCATCGATCAATGCGCGGAAGTTTTCAGCCAACTTCTCGTCATCAAAGGAAACCTTGCCAATTGGAGCATGAATTTGTCCGGCTTTATCCAAACGGTATTCAATTTTACCTGCTTTAATCTCCTGAACTGCTTTCGCTACATCAAATGTAACGGTACCAGCTTTAGGGTTAGGCATCAAACCTTTACCACCCAAGATACGCCCCAACTTACCCACTTCACTCATCATGTCGGGAGTTGCTACGCACACATCAAAGTCAAACCAACCTTGTTGGATTTTGTTAATCATGTCTTGATCGCCTACGAAATCAGCACCAGCCGCTTCCGCTTCTCTTACTTTATCACCTTTGGCAAATACAAGAACACGTTTAGTTTTACCAGTACCGTGCGGCAATACAACAACGCCACGAACAGCTTGGTCTTGCTTTCTTGGGTCTACACCCAGACGAACTGCTACTTCAACAGTTTCATCAAACTTAGCAGTTGCCGCTTTTTTAACAAGCTCAATTGCTTCTTTAGCTTCATACAAAGCTTCTGCATCAAACAGTTTAACTGCTTCTGCATACTTTTTACTTACTTTAGCCATTTGGTTATCCTCCTAAGTGGTATTAGCGGAATGTCCTCCCACTGTGCACGGAACTAGTCTTTGATAACTACGCCCATGCTGCGTGCAGTACCTTCAACCATACGCATTGCAGCTTCAACAGATGCAGCGTTAAGGTCAGGCATTTTTTGTTCAGCGATTTCACGGATTGTCGCACTTGTTACAGTTGCAACTTTCTTCTTGTTAGGTTCACCGGAGCCTTTAGGAATTCCAGCAGCAACGCGCAGCAATACAGCAGCCGGTGGCGTTTTGCAAATGAATGTAAAGGAACGATCCTCGAAAACTGTGATTTCAACAGGAATAATCAAACCCGCTTGATCGGCAGTACGAGCGTTAAACTCCTTACAAAAAGCCATGATGTTAACACCTGCTTGACCCAGAGCCGGACCGATTGGTGGAGCCGGATTCGCTTTAGCGGCACTAACTTGCAATTTAACAATTTTAATAACCTTTTTTGCCATTGTGTTACACCTCCTTGCGCTAGTATACGATATTACTCTTTAGATCTTTTCTACCTGATGGTAGTCAAGCTCCAAAGGTGTTTCTCTTCCGAACATGTTGACATGAACCTTCAGCTTGCTTTTGTCGACCAGAATTTCTTCAATGGATCCAACAAAATTCGCAAAAGGACCTTCTTTAACACGTACGGTTTCTTTCAATTCGAAGTCAATCTTAGGCTTAGGCTCTTCCATGCCCATATGCTTAAGAATGGCCTCCACTTCTTCAGGAAGCAAAGCAGTTGGTTTTGAGCCTGATCCCGTCGATCCGACAAAGCCTGTGACACCCGGCGTATTACGCACAACATACCACGAATCATCCGTCTGAACCATTTCAACCAGCACGTAACCCGGATATACTTTACGCATAACCGTTTTCTTCTTGCCGTCCTTGTTTACAATTTCTTCTTCCATCGGAACCAAAACACGAAAAATTTTGTCAGTCATATCCATAGACTCAACGCGTTTTTCCAAGTTTGCTTTGACCTTGTTTTCATACCCGGAATAGGTATGTACGACGTACCATCTTTTTTCCATTTCCATAATCGCCACCTATAACTCCCGCTTATTTAAAAATAAGGCGTAGCAGCTCAGAAATACCCAAATCCAGCACATAGAAATAAACAGTGACAAAAGCAACCGTAAACAGAACAACCAGCGTGTAGCTGACCAACTCTTTACGATTTGGCCATTTTACTTTTTTCAATTCGGCCCAACTGTCCGCAAAAAAAGAAAATGTGTTACCGAAGCTCCGCTTCATTCGAACCAGAAATGACAAAACTACACCTCCAAGAAACTACCTAGTTTCGCGATGAGCAGTATGTTCATTGCAAAACTTACAAAACTTCTTCAACTCCATGCGGTCCGGGTGGTTGCGCTTATTTTTGTTGGACGTATAGTTCCTTTGCTTGCAGTTCGTGCACGCTAACGTAATAATTACCCGCATGATGTACACCTCCTACGGTCCCAGCCTCATATTTGAATCCTTAAAAAGAGCAAAAAAAGCCTACCAGTTTTAAGGCTACCTGATTACTTTAGCATAGCGCTATTTTCATGTCAAGGAAAACCTATTTACCAGTATATACGAAGAAGCGGGAAACTAAACCAGCAAAAAAAATAAAGCACCGTATCATCAACAGGCGCTTTACCTTGCATCTCTAACTTCCAAATACCGTTCCAGCTTTCGCTTGACACGCTGCAAAGCATTATCAATCGACTTCACGTGACGATCCAGATCTACTGCAATTTCCTGATAGGAACGGCCGTCTAAATATAGCATCAGTACTCTGCGTTCCAGATCGCTTAAGATTTCACCCATTTTATCTTCCAACCCGCTGAATTCTTCTTGGTTAATAATCAATTCCTCAGGATCGGTCACACGTGATCCGCAGATGACATCAAGCAGGGTTCGATCGGAGTCTTCATCATAAATCGGTTTATCGAGCGAAACATAGGAGTTAAGAGGAATATGCTTCTGGCGGGTTGCGGTTTTGATCGCCGTAATGATTTGACGGGTGATGCAAAGTTCAGCAAAGGCTTTGAAGGAGGCGAGCTTGTCTCCACGAAAGTCACGTATGGATTTATATAAACCTATCATACCTTCTTGCACGATATCTTCCCTGTCAGCACCTATTAGAAAATAGGAGCGTGCTTTGGCGCGAACGAAGTTTTTATACTTGTTAATCAAGTACTCCAATGCGTCGCTATCCCCTTCGCGGACCGCTTCGACAATGTCTTCATCTGCCTTGAGGTCGTATTCGCACATTCTCAATTCTTTGAGGTCGACACTCAAAATAATCCCTCCGGCCTAGGCAAGACTCATAATCTACTTGATCCTAAAAGATAGGATAAGTATACATTATGTAATCTATTATCGTCAACCGAATTCACGACAGCATGGGCTTTATTCATTCTATCGTCATCGGCCTCTGCGCCATTTTTCAAAGAGATCTTTCATCTCGCTGCTTAGCTTGCTGTCAAAAGTATTTCGTCTTCGCGACGTGTCCTGCTCGATTTTGTTGTTGATTTCCCGCTTGGCATGCTTGACCTTGACCAGAAGCTCGCTGGCCGGAATACGGAATGCACCTTTTCCAAAAATAACATGCTGCTCGGTCATATCGGAGGTGGCCACATAAATCTGCTTGCGCCGCCCCACATGCTCGGTAACCAGACGCTCAATCAGTTCATCCGCCGTCTCCTTTTCCTTCGTATAATAAATTCGCAGCTTGCTGTGCTCATACTTGCCACCCAGACCGGGCACATAGTAGGCATCGAACACCAGCAATACTTTGATACCGGAAAAGGATTGATATTCAGCCAACAGCTCGATCAATCGGTCACGCGCATCCTCCAGGCTAATATCCTTAAGCTTCTGCAGCTCGGGCCAATCTCCAATAATGTTGTATCCGTCCACAATGAGAAACTCCTTGAATGCCGGAGCTACCATCTATTTCACAGCAAGCCGCTGACGGACTACCTCGTACATAAAAACGGATGCAGCCACAGAGGCATTCAACGAATTGACATGTCCGAACATGGGAAGCTTGAGCAGGAAATCACATTTTTCTTTGATTAATCTGCCTACGCCTTTATTCTCATTGCCAATGACGATAGCGAGCGGAATGGTCAGATTCGTCTGATAAATAGGTTGATTGGCAGCTACATCCGTACCCGCTACCCAGACGCCGCGTTCTTTTAGCTGCTCAATCGTTTGCGCCAAATTCGTAACCCGCGCCACACGGACGTACTCAACAGCTCCCGCCGAGGTTTTGGATACAGCAGCTGTCAAGCCTACCGCTCTGCGCTTGGGAATGATAACCCCGTGCACGCCCGTACAGTCTGCAGACCGAAGAATCGAACCCAGATTATGCGGGTCCTCAATCTCGTCCAGAATAAGGATAAACGGCTCTTCATTGCGACTTTTGGCATATTCCAGAATATCTTCAATTTCTACATAAGCATACGCGGCGACCTGAGCGACAACACCTTGATGCGGCACCTCTTCGACCATCTGGTCAAGCTTGCGCTTATCCACAAATTGAACAATGATCCCCTTTTGTTTGGCCTCGGTTACGATCGGCTGGGTCAATTGCTTTTGAGCGCCCTCAGCAACCCATATTTTATTAATCGTTCGTCCTGAACGCAAAGCCTCAAGCACCGAATGCTTGCCGGCAATATATTCTTCTTCCTCCATGTTCATGCTCTCCTTTATGCAAAAGCTGGCTTTAACTAATGGCCATCGTCATTTTGCGTCCTGCTGATTAGGTTCAATTGTTTGCATCATGATGTATTGAAGCCTTTCCAACTGCTTCGTGTAATATAAGTAGCCAAGCAAGCATTCGAATGCCGTACTGTGGCGATATTCTAAAATATCTGCATTTTTCGCTGATGTCCCTGACTTGGCATTACGACCACGCTTGACGATATCCGCTTCCTCTTCGGTTAGTAACGGCATGAGACGCTGCAGGTTTTTGGCCTGCGCCCTCGCCGAAACATATTGTGTTGACAGACGATGCAAATGATTCGGTCGTTGATTGGCCATTGATATGACGTATTGTCGAATAAATACCTCATAGATCGCATCACCGATATAGGCGAGTACGATTGGACCTAGCAGCTTTGGTTCTTTGGCGGGAGGGAAGCAAAATAAGTCGGTCTCCATAACAAAGGGCTCTTGGCTCATTATTTCCTCCGCCAACGAATACCTTGTGCCGTATCCTCCAGTGTAATCCCCTTTTCCGTCAACAGATCACGGATTTCATCGGCACGCGCCCAGTTTTTGGACTTACGGGCTTCCGTACGGTCTATAATCAATTGTTCGATTTCCTGATCCAGCAGCTGCTCCGCTGGTTGGGCTAATATTCCCAATACTTTATCCATCGTTTCAAAACGTTCCAGCAGCAGCTGCAGCGAGCTGCGTGTCACCTCTGCCTGCTGGACATACAGGTTTGCTGCGCTAACCAATTCAAATACAGCTGTAATCGCATCCGGTGTATTGAAATCATCATTCATTTTCAATTCGAATTGCCGCTGCACTTCAGCTACTGCGTGTGCGATTTCTTCAGCAACCTCTCCTTCACCAGCTGTAGACAGACGATGCTTAATATTGGCCAGGCAATTCTCGATTCGCGCCAATCCATTATTAGCTTGCTCCATGCTTTCTTTACTGAAGTTCAATGGGTTGCGATAATGAACCGATAGCATGAAGTAACGCAACGTTTGCGGGTTGATCGTTTGTAACAGCTGATGGACATTGACACCATTTCCGAGTGATTTCGACATTTTTTCATTATCAATATTAATATACCCATTATGCATCCAGTAGTTAGCCATAGGGTGGCCAGTTAAGCATTCGGATTGTGCAATTTCACATTCATGATGAGGGAACTGCAGATCCTGCCCTCCCCCGTGGATATCGATCGTATCACCTAAATATTTGCGTACCATCGCGGAGCACTCTATATGCCAGCCGGGTCGTCCCTGTCCCCATGGGCTGTCCCATGAAATCTCACCTGGCTTAGCAGCCTTCCAGAGTACAAAATCCTGCGGATTTTCCTTGCGGTCGTCAACCTCTACACGGATGCCAAATTGCAATTCTTCCAGATTTTGATGCGACAGCTTGCCATATTCTGCGAATTGCGTTGTACGGAAATATACATCACCGCCACGCTCATAAGCGAAATTCTTTTCGAAAAGACCCTCAATGAATACGATGATTTCGTCAATATTTTCGGTTACACGCGGGTTCAGTGTGGCTTTGCGGATACCCAGGCCTTCCGTATCCTCGTAAAACTTTTGAATAAACATATCGGCCACTTCAGGGACGGTTAATTCCAATTGCGCTGCTTTCTTAATGAGCTTATCGTCCACATCGGTAAAATTAACCACATAGTTGACCTCGTAGTTGATCGATTCCAAATATCTGCGAACGACGTCAAAAAACACCATCGGACGCGCATTCCCTATATGAATGTAATCATATACAGTCGGACCGCATACGTACATTTTTACTTTTCCAGGCTCCAAAGGCTGAAATTCATCCTTTGCTCTTGTTAGTGTATTGTAAATTTTAAGCACCATGATCCTGGCTACCTCCACTTGTCTGTTTAATCGTCTCTACTTCCAATTTCAAATCATCAATCTGCTGCTGCAGCTGTCGAAACATATCGATAACCGGATCGGGCAAATTATTATGATCCAACCGTCCTACACGAACTCCATCCCGCTTCACGATTCGTCCGGGAATACCTACAACTGTACTATTGGGCGGTACCTCACTGAGCACAACCGCATTGGAGCCTATACGTGAATTATCGCCTACAAGAAAAGAGCCTAATACCTTGGCTCCAGAGGCAATCACCACGTTGCTGCCGATCGTCGGATGGCGTTTTCCCTTTTCCTTACCGGTGCCTCCAAGGGTTACCCCTTGATAGAGCACGACATCATCGCCAATCTCACAGGTCTCTCCGATAATGACCCCCATACCGTGATCAATGAAAAAACGACGGCCAATGACAGCTCCCGGATGAATCTCAATTCCGGTCATGAAACGGCTCCATTGGGATATGACTCTGGCTATCGTATACCAATGGTTTTTATACAGATGGTGTGCCACGCGATGCGCCCATAGCGCATGCAGACCTGAATAAGTAAAAACCACTTCAAACCAGCTGCGAGCCGCTGGGTCATTTTCGAATATTGTCGAGATATCTTCTTGCATGAACTTCAACAAGCCATTCCACCTGCTTTCCTTCTTGTCGTAGGCTGACCAACAAGCTGTACACATAGAAAAGCCCCCACAGCCATAAAGGCTGCAGAGGCGAAAAAGTCGCGGTTCCACTCTGCTTGGACAGCATAAATCCTATCCATCTCAACTGTTCGTAACGTGAACAGGTACGGTAAGACTACCTTGACTTCAGCTATGCCTATTATAGGCATCCATCTGAAGCAGCTCGTCAATACGGCTCCCAGGTGCATTTCCAAGCGACAGGATATGGACAGCTTTCAGCTCGGGCTGTATGGCCGCGGTTGTCCTCTCTGTTAAACCCTTACTCGATTGTACTCTCCTGATCTACGCCACGATTGTTATATTAGAATCAGTATAACGAAAAAGTATTCGGTTTACAATAATTTGTTCAAACGTGCAACAACCTTTTCTTTTCCCAGCAAAAACACGGTCATATTGAGGTCAGGTCCATGCGTTTGACCTGTTAAGGCGACACGAATCGACATAAAAAGCGGCTTGCCTTTATAGCCTGTGGCCTTCTGGACAGCTTTCAGCATAGCTGGAATAAGCTCAGCTTCAAAGGCTTCAGCACGCTCCACTTCGTCCAGAAACCCGCGAAGGACAATCGGCGCATAGTCTTCAGCCAAGATAGCCTTTGCTTCTTCTTCCTCATAGGTGACATCTTCCTGAAAAAAGATTTGGCTCAGCTGGACGATTTCTCCAGCGTACTGCATCCGGTCTTGATTCAAGCCTACAAGCTTGTTAATCCAATCTTCCTGCTCGGAGCTCAATGTCTGTGGAACCAGTCCGGCATTTTGCAAATGCGGCAGCGAAAGCTCCACGACACGAGACAGCTCCGTTTTTTTCATATAATGGTTGTTCATCCAGTTCAGCTTGTCCATATCAAATACAGCTGGGCTTTTGGACACACGGCTTAGATCGAATTGAGCTATAATTTCTTCTTTGGTAAAAATCTCTTCTTCGCCTACTGGAGACCATCCGAGTAAAGTAATAAAGTTCAGCACCGCTTCAGGCAAATAACCTAAATCCCGGTATTGGCCAATAAACTGGACGATCGACTCATCACGCTTGCTCATTTTTTTACGGTCCGGATTTAATATGATCGACAGATGGGCAAATTCCGGAATCGGCAATTCCAGTGCTTCATACATCAGGATTTGTCTTGGCGTATTCGACAAGTGCTCCTCGCCGCGAATAACAAGATTTATTTTCATCAAATAATCATCCAGAATAACAGCAAAATTGTAGGTCGGGATTCCATCCGCGCGTACAATGATGAAGTCGCCAATCCCATCGGATTCAAATTCCACATGCTCACGGATACGATCCTTAAATGCAATCAGACGGCCCTCGGGCACACGGAACCGTATCGACGGCTTACGTCCCTCAGCCTCATAAGCTGCAATTTGTTCCGCAGTTAAATAACGGCCCTTTCCTGAGTAACGGGGCATTTCCCCTCTTGCTTCCTGCTCGGCACGCTCCTGCTCCAGCTCCTCCTCGGAACAATAACAGGGATAGGCATGTCCGCCTGCAAGAAGCTGCTCCACGAAAGGCTTGTACAAATCCAGACGCTCCATTTGACGGTAAGGTCCGTACTCGCCACCAATGTCGAGACTCTCATCCCAATCCAAACCAAGCCACTTTAATCCATCCAGTTGATTGCTGACTCCAGACTCAATATGGCGGCTTTGATCGGTATCCTCGAAGCGAATAATAAATTGCCCGCCATCTTTACGAGCCATCAAATAATTAAATAATGCTGTTCGCGCTCCACCTATATGTAATTGACCGGTTGGACTTGGCGCATATCTTACACGCAAATGATCTGACATCATAATGGCTCCTCTCCTGTATTAAAAACCGTTAACCTAATAATAATAGTTGTTATGATAGCACATTTCTTATTAGACAAACAACCGATTGTGAAGCAATTCCTTCACCGCGTCCTGTAAAACCCAACTGCTCGGTAGTGGTCGCTTTCACATTGACCTGTGAAGGCTCCGCTTCCAGTGCTTGAGCAATACGTTCCACCATCGCCGGAATATAGGGAGCCATCTTGGGTTTCTGGGCAATAATTGTTGAATCGATATTTCCCAGCTTGTAGCCCGCTTCTTTAGCTAACTGCCATACCTGCACCAAAAGCTGGTAGCTATCGGCATCTTTGAACGCCTCATCCGTATCCGGAAAATGCTTGCCGATATCTCCCATGCCGAGCGCTCCAAGTATCGCATCGCTGATCGTATGCAGCAATACATCCGCATCGGAGTGGCCAAGCAGCCCTTTCTCATAAGGAATTTCAATTCCACCTATAATGCATTTACGTCCTTCCACCAGCTGGTGTACGTCAAAGCCTTGTCCTACTCGAATCATGATTCCTTCTCTCCCCTAACATTATGGATAATCCAATTGGCCCAAGGCAGGTCCTCCGGCGTTGTGATTTTAATATTGTAATAATCCGCTTCTACAACCTGAACGCCTACGCCCAATTGTTCAACAAGCATGGCATCATCCGTACCGATAAATCCTGTCTTCTCCGCCTGCTCGTAAGCTTCCAGCAGCATTGAAAAGCGAAAAGCCTGTGGGGTTTGAATAGCCCACAAGCTTCGACGATCAGGCGTGGATTGAATCTTTCCCGTCGTGTCAACTACTTTAATCGTATCCTTAACGGGAACTGCCAGAACAGCCGCCCCCGTTTCCATTGCTTTATGCCAGCAAGCGATAATATGCTCCTTGGCTGTAAAAGGCCGGACACCATCATGCACCAATACCCATTCCGTATCCGTTGCCAACATCTGTAAACCTTTATAAACGGAGTCCTGCCGTTCTTGGCCACCTGCGACAACGAATTGCACCTTGGATAGCCCATACTGCTTAATATAGCCCCTACAGCGCTCTACATCATCGGTACCTGTTACGAGTACGATGGAGTTAACCTGTTCCATCTTTTGAAAAAGACTCAATGTATGTACAAGAATCGGCTTTCCATCTAAAATCAGAAACTGTTTGCTTTCTACGGTTTGCATTCGCGATCCTTTGCCCGCAGCCACCACAACAACCGCCAGTTGATTCATTTATCTTATTCACCTGCCGTCTGCATCCTAGCGCCTTTTCAACCTTACACTGCTGGAGTCATCGTGTTTCCAACATGGTTTCAAAGGTACTGCACTCCTCTATCATATACGTTTCAGAGTGCTTTTTCCAATAATTTCGGTTTGGCGAAAATCATTCGGCCCGCAGAAGTCTGCAGCACACTGGTCACCATCACTTCAAGCGTCGTCCCGATGAACTCCCGTCCACCTTCCACAACGATCATCGTACCGTCATCCAGATAAGCAACCCCTTGTCCATGCTCCTTGCCGTCCTTAATAACCTGGACCAAAATTTCTTCTCCTGGAAGCACAACCGGTTTAACTGCATTCGCCAAATCATTGATATTGAGCACCGATACCCCTTGCAGCTCGCACACTTTATTCAAATTAAAATCATTGGTGATCACTTTGCCCTGCAGTACCTTGGCAAGCTTGACCAGCTTACTGTCTACTTCGGAAATCTCTTCAAAATCTCCTTCATAGATCAGCACCTTCACATCCAGTTCCTTTTGGATTTTATTCAAAATATCAAGACCCCGGCGACCGCGGTTTCTTTTGAGCAAATCCGATGAATCCGCAATATGCTGCAGCTCCTCCAACACAAACTCAGGAATAACCAGCGTCCCTTCAATAAATCCGGTTTTGCAAATGTCGGCAATGCGGCCGTCGATAATGACACTCGTATCCAAAATTTTATGTTCCTCAAAGCCCTTCACTTCACCTGCTGCAGCACGTTCTCTGGAAGAACGACTTTTGGTCAGCAAACCTATGAATTCCTCACGTTTGGCGTAGCCCAGACGAAATCCTACAAAGCCCAGCATCGCCGTCAATACCGTATGCAAGAATGGAGATAATAAGCCAGCTTGCTCAAAAGGCGTCAGCAGGTTGACCGTCAGCAGCAAACCTACCCCAAGCCCAAGTATCCCTGATATCAAATCAGCAATAGGGATATGCCCAATCCACTTCTCTGCGCGCTGCAAAAGCTTCCATCCATAATCAGCTACCCAAGCGCCTATCCCATAAAATACCAAAACCCCGATAACCATCATCCAATAGCCTTGTCCTGCCACTTCCTTGATACCAAAAACGGTATCCAGCATACCAAAAAAAGGTTTACCAACGATAGCACTCCACTCAAAACTCAATAGACCTCCAATAACGGCAAAAACACATTGAAACCATTTTTTCATCAATAGGGTCACCTCCATGCTCCTTTTCATACGTTCAGGTTCGTTAACATTATGAACCAAAAGCTTGCTGCCTAATCCTCAGTTATGTAAAAAAAACAAAAAAAGCATTTAAATTCCGAATTCGGAAAATAAATGCTTTTCATTTTCGACTTATTTTAAAGGGATGGAGTTTCCGGCTTCACATCATCACCGGATTTACGAGACCTTTTACGCTTTGTAAACAGTCGTTCAGCGTTTTTTTTTAAGCCGTACAGCGCATAAAGAAGCAGCGGTACAAAAATCATTTTAGATAATGTTCCTGGAAATTGAATCGCTACAACAACGGCGATGATGACAACAACCGGCGTAATCCAGATCGCTTTTTTGGGAATGCCCATTTTTTTGAAATTAGGGTATTTGACTGTGCTAACCATCAAATAGGATAACAACAATGTACTTAGCACGAGTACAAACGTATTTAATTCATTGTGAAAGAGTGCCAATGTACACAAGACACCACCAGCAGCAGGGATCGGCAAGCCGATAAAATAGCCAGGAGTACTTGCAATCACGTTAAACCGTGCCAAACGAAGTGCACCGCAAATTGGAAAAGCTGCAGTTGCAATCCAGGCTGTTGCGGCATTCAATTCTGTAAAAGCCACAACATACATAATAAAAGCCGGTGCTACACCAAACGAAATGACATCGGATAGGGAATCCAATTCTTTACCAAATTCACTTTGTACGTTCAACGCTCGAGCAACTCGTCCATCCAAACCATCCAGAAGCATGGCAATAATTACCATAATAGCAGCTAAGTCCGGTTGCTTATTGAAAACGAGAATGATCGCGATAATTCCCAAAAATAGATTTCCTATTGTGAAAATATTGGGAAGAGATTTTGTCAGCATGTTTTGTCCACCTCTGGTTTTACTTTACCCTAATACTTCTTACTATATTAAGGCACCCACTGATTGTTTGCAAGCTAAATGTGTCTGTCTATGAATACTTGATCCTTGATTCTTTTCAAACCTTCCTTGATCGTCCTTGCCCGAACCTCTCCAATCCCTTCCACTTCGTCCAATTCTCCGATCGTAGCCATCATTAAATGCGGGAGACGCCCAAACCGTTCCACAACATTTTGAATGATCGTAGAGGGCATCCGCGGAATCTTGTGCAGCACACGATAGCCTCTTGGAGAAACGGTTTCTTCGGCGCTGTTGCTGGCCGTTGGGTAGCCGAGCAGTCGTGCCACGTGATAATGGTCAAGCATCTCCTCGGATGCCAATCGTTTGAGGCTGTTAGTCAAATCCTTGATCTTCTCCTCATTCAGTTCCTTCACGTAATCCTTGAGCAGCAAATAAGCATCGTATTCAATCGTACCTACCAACTCTTCAAGCTGCATACTGATGAGTCTTCCTTCTGTTCCGAGCTCCACAATGTATCGCTTGATTTCAGCCTTGATGCGCAAGACCATCTCAACCCGCTGAATAACATTGGTCACATCATGCAGCGCAACCAGTTCTTCAAATTCAGATGCGCCCAGGTTGGTCAGAGCCTGGTCAAGCACCGATTTATATTTTTCCAGCGTCTGAATCGCTTGATTGGCTTTGGTCAGAATAACGCCTATATCTTTTAACGAATAACGCAGGTGTCCTTGATACAGGGTAATAACATTACGTCTCTGTGATATAGATACCACAAGCTTGGAGGTTTGCTTCGCTACACGTTCAGCCGTACGATGCCGTATTCCCGTTTCAGTAGAAGAAATGGTGGAGTCCGGTATCAGCTGGGTATTGGCATATAAAATCATCTTCACATCTTCACTAAGAATGATCGCTCCGTCCATCTTGGCCAGCTCATATAAATAGTTGGGTGAAAAATCACAGTTAATCGAAAAACCGCCGTCAACCAGCTCCATCACTTCCGGACTGTAGCCGACAACAATCAAAGCTCCGGTCTTGGCGCTCAGTACATTGTCGAGACCAGCTCTAAAAGCAGTTCCTGGCGCAACTAATTGCAATAGCTGGTTCATTACATCTCTCTTTACTTCTTCCTTGCTCATGTTGTTCCTCCCTGCCGGCCCTGTTTTCACATCTATCCCAGTGCTGCTTTTAATGCTTCTGATACTGTATTTACACCTATGATTTCTATGCCCGTGGGCGGTGTCCAGCCCTTCAGGCTTTTCTCAGGGACTATCACTCTGCGAAAACCAAGCTTCTCAGCTTCCCTGACTCGCTGATCGACACGGGAAACTCCACGCACCTCACCCGTCAACCCGACTTCGCCAAATACGACATCAAACGGCTGTGTTGGCTGCTCTCTGAGACTGGAGGCGATACTGACGGCGATGGCCAAATCAACAGCAGGTTCATCCAGCTTAATGCCACCGGCAACGTTAACATAGGCATCCTGATTTTGCAAAAACATGCCCATCCGCTTTTCCAATACTGCGATTATTAATGCAAGACGATTATGATCGATGCCTGTTGCCATCCGCCGCGGTGAAGGGAAATTTGTTGACGATACAAGAGCCTGAAGCTCTACAAGCACAGGTCTTGTTCCCTCCATACTGGCTACAACCGTAGAACCAGCAACCCCAAGTGGCCTTTCCGATAAAAATAGCTCCGAGGGATTGTTGACCTCAACCAAGCCCGTTTCCCGCATCTCAAAAATACCGATTTCGTTCGTTGACCCAAACCGGTTTTTCACGGCACGAAGGAGCCGATAGGAGTGGTGCCTTTCTCCTTCAAAATAAAGCACACAATCGACCATATGTTCGAGCATCCGCGGGCCGGCAATTGCCCCTTCTTTAGTAACATGACCCACAAGCACCGTGGCAATACCTTTGATTTTGGCAATTCGCATAAAATGGCCTGTGCATTCTCTAACTTGGGATACACTCCCGGGTGCCGAGGTGACGGCTGGATGGTATACCGTTTGGATCGAATCGATCACCAGAAAATCCGGTTGCACCTCAGCAATAGACTCTTCTATCAGCTCCAGGTTCGTTTCACAAAGGACATACAGCATTTCCGAGGACGCATTCAATCGATCAGCCCGAAGCTTGGTTTGTCGTATCGATTCTTCACCGGAAACGTAGAGAACCTTTTTTCCCACCTGCGTCAGATCATGCGAGGTTTGCAGCAGCAGCGTTGATTTACCAATACCAGGGTCGCCACCAACCAGAAGCAAGGAACCGGGAACCAAGCCTCCTCCCAGTACTCGGTTCAATTCTTTATTACCCGTTAGGATGCGCTGTTCCTCTCCACTTTTTATATTTATGATCGATACTGCCTTTTCTTTCGTATGGAGTAAAGAAGAATGTGTCATCTGGGTTTTGGATATGGTTTCGATCTCTTCTACAAACGTGTTCCAAGCTTGACAACCCGGACACTTCCCTAACCATTTGGGCGAATCGTATCCGCACTCCTGACAGCAGAATTTTGTTTTTTGCTTAGCCATCTGTATTCTCCCTGCTGAATTCAATTGTTAGCTTTATTATAATCGTATCCATCAAAGTTTACCATTTTGCACAAGTAATGAAAACCCTTGCCCTGACAAAGAAAAAAGCACCCTTCCCTCTGTGTGTAGAAGGAAAGATGCCTCGTTGTTTTATTAAAGCGATTGTTCAAAAAGTGATTGCTAATTAAGACTGAGCTACGGTCAGCTCTCCATCTTTTTCATCGATCACCAACGAGTTGCCCTTAACGATCGTGCCGCGAAGCAGTTCCTCGGAAAGACGGTCTTCAATATGTTTTTGGATCGCTCTACGAAGCGGTCTCGCACCATATGTCGGATCGTAGCCTTCTTTGGCCAGAAATGCTTTGGCTTTGTCAGTGAGAACAAAATCAACATCCTGTTCCTTAAGACGCTTGCTCAGGTCAGCTGCCATCAATGCCACAATTTGCCCGATATGCTGCTCATCCAAGGAATGGAATACGATGGTTTCATCGATTCTGTTCAGGAATTCAGGACGGAAGCTTTTCTTCAACTCGCCCATTACTTTATCTTTCATGTTGCTATAATCTTTACCTGCATCCTGGTTAGCCGTGAACCCAAGTGAAGAATTTTTCTTGATCACATCTGCCCCAACATTTGAGGTCATAATAATCAGCGTGTTGCGGAAGTCAACCGTACGGCCCTTGGAATCCGTTAAACGTCCATCCTCCAGCACTTGAAGTAAAATGTTGAATACTTCAGGATGCGCTTTTTCAATCTCATCCAGGAGTACTACGGAATAAGGCTTACGGCGAACTTTCTCGGTAAGCTGACCACCTTCTTCATAGCCTACATATCCTGGAGGCGCCCCAACCAGACGCGAGGTCGAATGCTTCTCCATATATTCGGACATATCGATCCGAATGACCGCATTTTCATCGCCAAACAACGATTCCGCTAACGCACGTGCCAGCTCGGTTTTACCTACACCTGTAGGTCCCAGGAAGATGAATGATCCAATCGGACGCTTCGGATCCTTAAGACCTGCTCTTGCACGACGTATCGCGCGGCTGACCGCTTTAACAGCTTCTTCTTGACCGATGACACGATCATGTAAAATGGATTCCATTTTGAGCAGACGTTCGGTTTCTTCTTCAGCCAATTTGAGGACCGGAATCCCCGTCCAGCTTGCTACTACCTGAGCGATATCCTCAGGAGTGACCTCGGAATCCGTACTGCCTTGCTTCTCTTTCCATTCATTCTTGGTGGAATCGAGTTCCTCACGCATTTTTTGCTCCGTATCACGCAATGAAGCAGCCTTTTCAAACTCTTGGCTTTGTACGGCAGCATCTTTCTCTTTACGCACATCCTCCAGCTTGCTCTCCAGCTTTTTCAAATCCGGTGGTACGGTATACGAGCGAAGTCTCACTCTGGAGCCAGCTTCATCCATCAAGTCGATTGCTTTATCGGGCAGGAAACGATCAGGAATGTATCGATCCGATAATTGAACAGCTTGCACAATCGCTTCATCCGTAATTTTCACACGGTGATGGGCCTCGTAACGGTCACGTAAGCCGTACAAAATTTGAATCGCTTCTTCCGGTGAAGGCTGGTCAACCGTAATTGGCTGGAACCGTCTTTCCAAAGCAGCATCTTTCTCAATATACTTGCGGTACTCATCCAGCGTCGTTGCACCAATGCATTGAAGCTCTCCACGAGCCAGAGCCGGTTTTAAAATGTTGGATGCATCGATAGCACCTTCAGCGCCGCCAGCTCCAATCAAGGTATGCAGCTCGTCAATGAACAATACAATATTGCCTGCTTGGCGAATTTCATCCATGATTTTTTTAAGGCGATCTTCAAACTCACCACGGTATTTAGTACCTGCTACTACAGATCCCATATCGAGTGTCATAACACGTTTATCACGAAGAGTTTCCGGAATTTCGTTGTTAATAATCTTTTGAGCCAAGCCCTCAGCTATCGCTGTTTTCCCGACTCCAGGCTCACCTATAAGCACAGGGTTGTTTTTGGTTCTGCGGCTCAACACCTGAATAACACGCTCGATTTCTTTGCTTCTACCAATAACCGGATCCAAATGCCCCTCTTTTGCATAAGCAGTCAGATCGCGAGCCAAACCATCCAACGTTGGCGTATTTACATTAACTGTATTAGCATGGCTTGTTGTTACAGTTTCACTGCTGCCCAGTAATTGCAGAACTTGCTGACGCGCTTTATTTAAGCTGACACCCAAGTTATTCAATACTCGCGCGGCTACACCTTCACCTTCACGAATAAGACCAAGCAGAATATGCTCTGTTCCAACATAAGTATGGCCAAGCTTGCGTGCTTCATCCATAGACAGCTCTATAACTTTCTTGGCACGTGGTGTGTATGCGATGTTGGTCGGCTGCTCTTGACCCCGGCCTATCAAAGCTTCCACTTCGTCTTGAATTTTCTCCAAGCCGAGTCCCAAAGCAATCAGTGCTTTGGCCGCTATGCCATCGCCTTCACGGATAAGTCCAAGCAAGATATGCTCCGTACCGATATTATTATGGCCCAAACGAACAGCTTCCTCTTGAGCTAAAGACAATACTTTCTGCGCACGTTCCGTAAATCTTCCAAACATCATATATAACACACCTTTCTGTTATAAAATAAGAAATTACTAACACTTTAGCATAACGCCCTATGGCTGCGCTACTCAGGTGTGAGCCTTTCCCGTATGAGCTGCGCCCTTCGTATATCTCTTTCTTCAGAGCTCAACTTTTCTCCTGCATGCTGCTGCAAAAAGCCCGGTTGTGTCATAACCATAAGCTCGTTCATAACTTGCATAGGGACATTTTTGATAATGCCCAAATCAATACCAAGCCGAACATCCGAAAGTCGCTGAGCGGCTTCCTTGGAATCCATGATCGCTGCATAAGACATGATGCCAAAGGATCGGCTTACACGGTCCACCAATTTTGCTTTCATTTCAAGCTGAAGCTTCTCTCTGGCCCCGCGTTCATGCTCGATAAGCTGGGTGACTACCCCACATAAGTTATCGATAATTTCCTTCTCTGATTGACCTAAAGTGATCTGATTGGAAATCTGAAACAGATTGCCCAAAGCCTCGCTGCCTTCGCCATACAAACCACGTACAGCCAAGCCTACCTGTGTAATGGCCGACAAAATCCGATTAATTTGCTGGGTTATGACCAATGCTGGTAAATGAATCATGACCGAAGCCCTGATTCCGGTGCCAACGTTTGTCGGACAACTGGTTAAATACCCACGTTTTTCATCAAAAGCATAGTTCAGCTGCTCTTCAAAAACATCGTCCAGCTGATTTGCCAAATCCCACGCTTCCTGAATCTGAAATCCTGAACACAAGCACTGAATTCGCAAATGATCTTCTTCGTTCAGCATAATGCTGATGGATTCATTATCGCTTAAAATAACGGCCCCGTTGCGCGACTCATTAGCTAAAGCGGGACTGATCAAATGTTTTTCTACCAGCACTCGCTTTTCAAGCTCATCCAATTCGTCCAAGTTCAGGATCGAGAAATCACTAATCGTCCGTAATTCCTCATTCTGCAAAAGGCCCGTTAACTGATCCAGCACTTCCTTGGACTGATCACTTGTCGATAACATAGGAAAAGGATGCGACTGCAGGTTTCTGGCAATACGTACTCTGCTGCTGATTACAATATCTGAGTCGGGGCTTTCACCCTTCATCCAATCACTTAAGGCTTGTTCTGTAAACCGATTTGTTACCATAAGCTTGCCTCCTGCCTGCTCAAAGGAACTAAACTTATCCTTCTAGTACTTTTTTCTCCAAGTTACGAATCTCGTCCCGAAGCTCAGCCGCTTGCTCAAATTCTTCATTTTCAATTCGATGCAAAAGCTCTTTCTTCAAGCATTCGATTTCCCGCTTATGCTTTATTAACCCACCTGAACGTTTAGGAACCTTTCCTGTGTGAACGGTGCTGCCATGAACTCGTTTAAATAAAGGATCCAGCTTTTCATCGAAGTATTTATAACAAGAGCTGCAGCCAAATCTGCCTACTTTGCTGAACTGGCTGTACGTTAATCCGCAATTCTCACAACGGCTTGGCTGGGCTTTAGGGGTTAAGCCTTGGCTGGCAGGATCGAAGTCCAGGAGCCCTGAGAGTAAATTATGAATCGAAAACCCATTCGGTGTCCCGGGGATTAATTCTCCCTTGTCTCTTGCGCATGATTCACAAATGTGAAATTCCGTTTTTTCCCCATTAAGAATTTTGGTAAAATGAAGTGTTGCCTGTTTTTTGCCGCACTCCTGACAAATCATTGGAATCCCTCCTTATTTGCTCAACAAGGAAATCAACATGGCTTTTAAAATCTTGGCACGGATCTCATCCCGGAGAGGCAGCTTCAGTTGGAGAACGTCTCTAGAGATCGCTGCTCTCATCATCGCTGCTTCTCTTGCGGTAATATATCCACTTTCCTCCAACTGGTAAAGCAAGCCCTCTGAGGTTCCTTGATCGATCTGTGAGCAAATCGTTTTGAAAATAAGATCGAGAACAGACCCGTGAGCGTTCAGCTCGATTTTTTGAATGCGGATATAACCGCCGCCGCCGCGTTTGCTCTCTACAATATAACCCTTTTCCAATGTAAACCGGGTACTGATGACATAATTAATTTGAGAAGGAACACATTCAAATTGATCCGCCAAATCGTTACGTTGTATATCTACTACGCCTTCATCGCTTAACTGCAAAATACTTTTCAGGTATTGCTCGATGACTTCCGAGACATTACGCATCAATTCGACCTCCTTACGAGAAGTAAATTGACTTTGACTTTCTTTGACTTTAATTTTATTATAGCAGTTTTCTGATAATTTGCAACTGGGAGCTGCATCATTTTATTTTCCGCTTTTCAGACCGTTTTAATTCTTTAAATCCAAACAAAAAATAACCTTTTCGGATATTTATCCAAAAGGTTATTTTCACTGTGCTTGGCGACGTCCTACTCTCCCAGAACCCTGCGGTTCAAGTACCATTGGCGCTGAAGGGCTTAACGGTCGTGTTCGAGATGGGAACGCGTGGTTCCCCTTCGCCATCGTCACCAAACGGGATTTTT
>NZ_JAJNMU010000042.1 GCF_022458865.1 Paenibacillus periandrae
CTTGAGGGGGTAGTGTCCCATGGACGTGCGGGTTCAAATCCCGCCGACCGCATTGTTAGACCCTATTAGAGAAATCCTTCTAGCACAAGGGTTTCTCTTTATTTTTGGGCGTCTGTGAACGGCGGGAGAATGGTCTCTGTATCTCTCTCTTTGTGGCCTTGGGGACGGATTGGGGACGGATTCAAATGATCGAATTTAGCAGCGGTCTCTTTGCTAACTTTTTTGGTGACGTGTGTATACAGGTCTGCCGTGGTTTGATACTTTGAATGGCCGAGCCGTTTTTGAATCGCCTTCATATCCGCATCGTTTTCGATCAAGATGGTGGCTGAGGTGTGCCGCAGATCATGGAAACGGATGTGCTCAAATCCATGCTTAATCAAAAACTTAGTCCACCATTTGGACGGCTGCGTGTGATAGAACGGTTTGCCAAATCCGGCATGGAAAACAACTTGTCGATCACCGCCCAACCATTTATTGAGTTCGGACATTTTCCAGAAGGTAACCATCCACTGTTTGTGATACTCTTTTAACTCGGCCATGTACCATTCTGGCATAGATACAATCCGTTTGGAAGTATTATTCTTTGGGCCTTTTCGCACCGCTTGGCTGTTCTCCGTCAGCGATATACTGCGTTTGATCGCCACCGTATTCTCCTTGAAATCCACATCCGGCCACTCTAGGCCAAGCAGCTCGCCGCGACGAAAACCGCCCAGCATAGCACCCAAGCAGAACATCCGCCACACAACCGGAGCGGATTCATAGAGTTTTTGAATCACCAACTGGGCCTGTTCTTCATCGTAGTATCTCATTTCCTGCTGCTCTACTTTTGGTTTAGGCACGCCATTCATTGGATTCTCCTTCAGAAGCCGCCAATCGACCGCTCGGCTAAACACATTTTTAGTAACGCGGTAAATATACTCAATCGTTCCTGGAGACAGCACGCCGTTTTTCCGATCCTTTCGTGCGCCCTCTTTTCGGAGGTCGTTGGCAAACGTCACCAGGTGCATGGTCTGGATCTGGTCAACGCGCATATGTCCGAGCGTCGGTAGGATGTGGTTGTCCAAATGATGTACATAGGTTTTGTATGTTAGCGCGGCCAGCTTTTTCTTTGCGTACTTCTCCTTCCACTCCTCGACGAAAGCTGAAAAGAGCATTTTGTCAGGGGCGATGTATTCCCCGGCCTCCACCTCAATCTTGAATTTTGATAATTCACCATCCAAATAATCCTGTAATTTCTTTGTGGTCCTTAAAAGTGCCTTGTCCTCGATTACGATTGTTTTGCGTTCCCGCCCTCTCCCGCCACCGATCTGATTACCAGCTTCTACCGTGAGGCGCCAAGAATTACTGCTGCGTTTTTCGATACTTCCCTTAGCCATTTCAAAAACTCCCATCCCAAACGTATGTTCTGTTTTTATCTATGAGTAAACAGCCTTGCAGCTGGAAAGCGCAAAGTTAGTATGTAAATTCTGGGGTGGTAAGATCTATAGGTTAATGAATGAGTCCTCGTTTGTCCAAAGATTAAGTTTACGTTCAGGTTTGCTTTTCAGGTGTGCGACTTCTTCTGGAACGCCGCAGGCGACAGCGGCATCATAGATCGTCATGCCGGTCAATAGCAATTCATCGGAAATCAGCAGTTCAACGGCGAACTGGTTGGCCTCGCGTTCGACCTTGTCGATGGACTGCAACGTGTGAGCCTTTAAATACGGCGTGTTTACTTTTGGATGGAGTAGAGAGTGGGCTAGTTCATGGGCACAAGTAAACCGCGATTGAGCCTCTTTCATTAGCTCATGCAAGTGAATAATCGGGATGCGGTTCACACAGCTAAAGTAACCCCAAGTCGATTTTCCCAAGTATTCATACAGAACCAAAATATTTCTCATGCTGGCTATTCTAAAGGGGTCATTGGTTCCGTGGAGTTGAATTAGCTTTTTCACCATATTTACCATTCAAAGCCCCCCGGAGACTATTTGCGATATTTATTTGGCGTAAATTTCTTTTTGGCCATGTATTTGGAAAGCCGCAACGTGTTTTCGATTGATGCAAGCAAAGCCTCTCGATCTTCTTCATCCTCCAGCGGCTCGCCGTTATATGCAAGAGCCATGTCGCTAGCCAAATCTTCTTTAATCTTCTCAAGACGCTTCATAATGTCGCGTTCATCTTTTGATGATAAGGCGTAAGGGTCTAAAGAATTGCCGCGTGAGGAAATTTCCCTCTCTGAATCGGTTTTACCAAGTGATTCAGCATCTATCCCTAGCGTTCTACATATTTTCAAAACATTGTCTATAGATGCATTCGCTAAGTCTCGCTCTATCATAGAACGGATTGTTGTGTAAGCTACTCCCGATGCTTTGGATAAGCTCATGACATTAAATCCTTTTTCCTCAATTATTTTAGTTAAATATTCCCCTCTAGTCACTAATACACTACCTCTCAAATCAATTTAAACTTACGCAATTTCGTAACTCCTATCTAAAGATACCATGTCAATTTTTATTTGTAAACTAATAAGTTACGATTTTGAGTATATAAATGGAAATTAATTGTTGACAAGTTACTTTAAATCGTATATATTTACCTCATCACATACGATATGTCGTAACATCAGGAGGTGATAGTATGTATCCAAACCTCGATGCAGAAATGGCCAGAAGAGGTATAAAAAGAAAAGATTTAGCTTGTTTATTCAAGAATCGAACAGCCACTGTATCTGACAAATTGAATGGGAAATATCCTTTTCTGCTAGACGAAGCTTTCAGGATTAAAGAAACTTATTTTCCTGATATGCCTTTAGATTATTTATTTAAACAGACAAATCAGAACACATCCTAACCGAGATGCTTTTAGTTATTTCTTTATTATGAGGAGGTCATTATGAGCGTTGCTGACCAGATTTTTGAATCTCTTGTCGAGGCGGCTACCGCTGAAGCGGTTCGTCGGGTACTAAGTCAAGTTCAAACGCAGATTAAACCGGATCGAACATTAAATACCCAGGAAGCGGCAGATTACATTGGTGTAAGTCGCAAGACGATCTATGTCATGTGCGCTGAAAAACAAATCCCACATATACCAGCAGGTTCCATCCGATCGAATAAACCGGTATATCTGTTCCGACAATCGACTTTAGATGCCTGGATGCTTGAACGTGAGCAGGCCAGTTGCCCTGACCTAAAATAATCTATCAAGCTATCGGAGTGTTAAGTAGATTACGAGGAAGGAGGTGATAACAACTATGCAAATATCAGCAAGCCTTATGAAAGACCGCTATTGGAGCGGAACGCTGTACTTATTTTTGAACAACCCAAAGCTTAACCGCTACCTGACTATACAGTATTTCAATTTGGAAGAAGGCACGATCCAGGCCGCTGCCTTGAAGAAGCTGGCAAAGCCTTGGGCCGAGTCGGAGAAATTCATGCTCAACTTAGCCCTGCACATGTATAACGAACAGCATAAGGTCAACTTGTCCGACATGGACCATCTGGACTTCAATAACAAGCAGCTCGTGTTTGAAGCGTTGAGACTAAGGTTTGGATGATGAGAGGAGGGAAGGCATTTGGGCGCACAGCAAAATGACATAATCCAGGATAGCCTTGTTGATGCCTGCAAACGGCAGTTGATCGAGGATGGCAAATTAGTATTAACGGACAGCGGGTATCGCCTTACGGCGCGGGGACGCGAAGCCGTCATGAAGGAACTACGTAGGTATGAACTTCGACCGGCAATGGCGATGATGCTCGAAATTCACGTGTTGAACCAGCACGAGCATTCAGTTTGGTAAGGAGGAGTGTGAATGTCAGACGAAATGCTTGATCGGTTGGGCGAGTACTTTGTATATCACCAGATTTTAGAGCGCTACGGTATCCGGTTCGAGCAATTTGTGCAGAAGGTGAGGGCGGGGACATGGGAAGCGTACTTAGCGGCTTGATTATGAATGCTGAGATCCAACGCCGTATTGATGAATTGGACTCTTTTCTTTCCATTACTGTGATACATCCGGAGAGGTTCGACAACGTGGAAAAGGTGAGGGAATGGTTGGAAAGTGAAATTGCTCAACTCGAAGCTGAGCAATTAGCAATGTTGGAAGAGGAAAAAGAAAATAGCCGCCTGGCGGGGCGGCTGGTTGAAAAGCAAGGAAATATACTTAGACCCAGTATAGCGCAATGGCGGATGCTGGGCAAGGGGGAAAACGACAAATGAAAACTGGGAAAACTCTGCAAGAATTAGCGATTGAATTGGATCGTCAAAACAACGTAAAACGGGACTTCATTTTGGATACTCGAAAAATTAGCATGGCCATGGATAGCGGAAAGCCAAATTTAGATATCGTCCAGTCCATCAAAGGGGAACACGTTAACATTGATCGCTTTTCAATGAACGATATTGCACACCGTCAAGTGGGTACACACCTGAGCATTCCAGCAAAATATTATGACCGTATGCTGAAGGAATACCCTGATTTGCTTACCACGAATGTAAATGCATGGTTCCATAAGCAGCCTGCACGCAGAATGGTGAGGACATTGGATGGTAACGCCAGGGCGTTCCTATCGGATCGATATCGCAGGATTGATAATTTCGAGATTGCCTCAGCTGTGCTACCAGTGATTGGCGAAATGCGGGACGCACGGGTTGAGAGCAGCGAGCTGACGGATAGCCGGATGTATCTCAAAATTGTCAATCCGCGGCTTGAGACTGAGGTTCGGAAAGGTGACATCGTTCAGGCTGGCATCTTGATCTCTAACAGTGAAGTTGGCCACGGTGCTGTCAGTGTTCAACCCTTGGTATTCCGGCTCGTCTGCTCGAATGGCATGATCGTTAACGACTTGGGTCAGCGCCGTTATCATGTTGGGCGACAAAATACTGGGGATGAGTACGAGTTGTTCAGGGACGAGACCCTTCAGGCGGATGACAAGGCGTTCATGATGAAAATTCAGGATACCGTTCGCGCTGCTGTTGACGAAGCGAAGTTTCATAAAGTTGTCGATAAGATGCGGGAAGCGACTGAGGCACCAATCACAGGCAAAATCCAAGATGTTGTTGAACTATCGGCAAAGAAGTGGAACCTCAACCAAGGTGAATCAGAAAGCGTGTTGCAGCATTTGATCAAGGGATCCGATTTATCGCTCTTTGGACTTAGCAACGCAATGACCCGCGCAGCCCAAGATGTTGAAAGTTACGACCGCTCGACAGAGATGGAATCACTGGGCTGGGATGTCCTAAATGTAACTAGCAATGAATGGAACGATCTTAACAAAGGAGGGCAAAGCCAATGAAAGGAACTGGCATAGTACGTCGTATTGATGATCTTGGTCGTGTAGTAATTCCGAAGGAGATTCGCCGCACATTTGGAATTTCCGAGGGCGATCCGCTTGAAATATTTGTGGACGGTGATCTCGTGCTGTTAAGGAAATACGTCCCAGGCTGCATATTGTGCGGATCTCTAGAATCTTTGACGCCTTTGTGTCCAGGTAAGGAAATTTGCGCCGGCTGCATCAAGACCATCAACGCCATTGTGCCGATTGCGAACGAGAATCAAACTGCTGGCACTCAAATGCTGGAGGGCGAATCATGAGCTTCAGCGCCCCATACGATTTTTACGAATGTCAGAATTGCTGCTTGGGCTATGCGGTAGAAACGGATCAATCGGACGAACCAGCATGCCCAAGCTGCAGCAATACAGATGCTGATTTTAAAGGAACGAAAATCGTCGAGTTTTCGGAATAATGGCGTGGGAGGGCAAGAAATGAATGTTTTTGATGCAGCGGAAGATATCAAAAATGAGCTCAAAGAAGCAATAGTGGTACTAACAGACGGAGGATTCTATTTAGCAGCCAATGTTTTGGAAAGAAGGCTGGCACAATATGAGACTACTGAAGATGAAATTAAACGGCATTTAGTTTGACCCTATCAGGTGGGGGTTTGAGCGATCGAACCTCCAGTGATGCGGTTAAGCGTCGATATCATTTAGATCATTAGCGCGAGGGTTCCATTGTTTGTCGTTGTTGACTCCCTCATCAAAAGGAAAATACAGCGGCTGGTTCGCCATTAGCCACATAACCGCCTGTTTGATTCGAGTGATCGGTCCGATGGGTCGATGGGTTGGGAAAATGGCAACTCTCGCGGTGATGATCTCAAGCTTCGGCTTCATCGTTGGCCGCTCAAACCGGGGCTTCCCCCTTTCCCTCCGGCGACCTTGAGCGGCGAACGATGGTGCAGACCATCCAAGGGACGGTGGCTTGGTATATCCACCGAAAAAACATATATGCTGCGGCGGTTGCAGATCCGCCATGCCAGGGATTCCCGAGACGGCAGTATCAAAACTGATTCCCTTGTTTTATACCATTACAGAGGAAGGAGGTAAGCCTGTGGGTGAAGCTGCTGATATGATTTTGGAAGGTTTGTTATGCGAAGCTTGCGGTGACGTTATTGACGGCGAAGAGCCAGGCTATCCGCGCAAATGCAAGTGCTGCAAGAAAGGTAAATAACCCGCCTGGCAGCGGGCTACATCAAAACAGTAGATGCCCCCATTTTATCACGGATGGGTGGGGGCGACAAGGAGGCAACCATGGATATACAGACCATTATTAAAAGACTGCTGGCATTGCCGGCAGAAATTACGATCGCTGAGGAGAATGTTTTGCAGGCTCATGCCCGGCTGATCGACGCCAAGGACATGCTGCAGCAAAAAGAGGACTCTCTTCTTCTCGGCAATATGCTTGATGGAAAAAATGCAGAAACAAGGGCGGCCCAAGCACGTCAGTTCACGACGCACGAACGTGAAATTCTTTCAGATGCTGAATTAAATCTGAAGAATGCATCTGTTCGTTTGGAACGTCATCGTTACGAATTCAAAGCTCTTCATGCTGTAGCTGAATTGCTGAAGGGGGCGGCGTAATTGAGCGAAATTCAAGTTCTACCCTCCTCAGGTGGAAATGCCGGAGGTAGTGCAATCGTTGATTTTGAATTGGGTAGCGTTGCCGATTTCAAACGGAGGCTGACCGATATGAAGGCGAAATATGATTTCCTCCAAGAGTTTTTCAAAGAAATTATGGTGAAGGATGAGGATTTTGGTGTTGTACCCGGGACGCAGAAGCCCACATTGTACAAACCAGGCGCGGAAAAATTATGCGAGTTGTACGGTTTTGCGGCTCATGTAAAAAGCAAAGAAGAGGAACGCGAATTCGATAGCGGATACTATCGTGTGTGCTATACATTGCAATTGATACACCGATCATCCGGCATCATCGTCGGCGAAGGCGTAGGTGAATGCAGCACCTTCGAATCCAAATACCGGTACAGATGGGTTAGCGAGAGTAAGGTCCCCGCCCATTTGGAAAAACAAGATTTGTTCTTTGAGCTTAAGGATGACTGGAAGGATGGACAAAAAACTGGGAACACCTACAAGCAATATCGCATCCCGAATGAAGATTTATTTAGCCAGTGGAATACAGTGCTGAAAATGGCTTATAAGCGTGCATATGTGGGGCTGACGCTGCAGTGCACTCGATCCAGCGGCATCTTTACTCAAGAGGAAGCGGAAATGGACGAGTTTGCTAATGTGCCTGAGGAAGATCGTAAGAAAGCCAAGGGGCGAACCGCAAATGCGAATACTGCGCGCAACCAGTCCGCGGCCTCTGCTGGGAACCAACAGCAGGGAGCAGCTACACAGAAAAATCGGGTGCTATCCCTTATGAAGCAGGCGGATCTGGATTGGAATGGTCTTGCTAGGGAAGCCTCAAATGCTCTCGGTCGTGATGTGAAAAAGGTTGTGCAAGACATAAAAAATGAGGCAGAGTGGAAGGCTGTTGGCGACCATCTTGATCAATATATCGCCGGGACTGGCTCTGAGGATGATCTCGACCTACCGGAGGATCTATGAAAATAGCGCATGTTGCAGACAGCCACTGGGGCTTTGGTTATCAGGGGCCTACGCCTTCCTCACGTTTTGAGGACATTACTCGTACGATGGATGGTGTTGCGGATCGTATTATCGCGGAGCAGTGTGAACTTGTACTGTTCTGCGGTGACGCATTTAAGGACGCCCGTGTTTACATTGACAGGGCGACGGCTGAGATCAAGGCGTTCACTTCCTGGCTTCGTAAATTGTCTGACGCCGGAATTGAAGTCGTAGTGATTAGCGGGACCCCTTCGCATGATGCCATCAGTGCTTACCATCTGATACGTGAGATGCAGATCCCCAACGTTCACATTTTCACAGAATTGGACACGGTTCTTCATGTGAAAGGCTTGAACATTGCCTGCCTACCAGGGATGAATCGATCTACGTTCGCTACAGAGCCGGCTTTCGCAGGTTTACCGCCGCATGAATTCCATCAGAAAATGACCGAGTGGATTACGGATCAGTGCCGGGGGCTGGCTGACCATACGACAAGTATTGTGGCTGGCAAAGCTGTCCCAATGATCCTTATGAGCCACTTAACTTTTGATCTGGCTGATACGGGCTTTGAAGATGCATTGCTTCAGAATGAACCTATCTTAACGGATGAAGCTGCACGCATGTTTGATCTGGTCTGCTTGGGGCATATTCACAGGCCACAAAAGGCTGGCAGCAATGTCTTTTACAGCGGGGCTCCCGAACGGCACAATTTTGGTGATGAAAGGACGATGCCCGGGTTTTATATCCATGAGTTTACAGATGGATACGAGGGACTTAAACACACCGTTTCCCGATTCATTGAGACACCTGCCCGACGCTTCAAAACCATCGATTGGTGCGACATGGATATTCAAGCATGGCTTGATGGTCAACTGGACGACTTCGCACTGGTTAAGGATGCAATTGTCCGGGTGAGATATGCCTGCTCGGAAGAATTGCAGAAGCAATTTGATCGGCGTTCTCTGGAGAGGGCGTTGTATGATGCGGGTGCGTTCTTTGTTGCCGAGATCCGGGCAGAGGTTGAGCGTTCGGAGCGAATCCGAGACGCTGAGGTGACGGAGAACTTGAGCCCGATCACGGCGCTATCAGCTTGGGGTAACAACCAAGGCTACGGATTGGAAGAGATCAGTGAGCTGCAGGCGATGACGACGGAGTTATTGGAGGTTACAGGATGAGCGAAACATTTTATGGATACTGCTATCCAGAGCCGGATGGTTGGCATACTCCTTCTGTCACTTTGAATTCACCGGAAGAAATCTATCGTTACACGCAATTGCATGGCAGAACAGGTATGTTCCGGGAAATTCGTGTGACGGATAGCGGCGATCATACGGTTGTGCAAATGATCGATGGTAAATATGTGTGGCCGGAAGAATGGAAGACTTTTAATAAGGAGGGTGCGAGTTGATTCCTATACGCCTCATTATCCATAATTTCAGAGCTATTGAGTTCGCCGACATTGATTTGTCGGCGGTTTCATTGGCAGCTATCGCTGGTCGGAACGGAGCCGGTAAGAGCTCGGCTTTCACACTGGCTCCACGTTTTGCAGTGTTTGGAGATGTCATCAAGGGTGTCAGCCTGGATGATCTGGTTCGTAAGGGCGTACAGGAAATGATGGTCACATTCGAGTTTGAACACCGCGGCAGTGTGTTTAGGGCGATCCGGACGCGGAGCACGAAGGGCAAGGGCAAAACTACGCTTGAATTCCAGGAGCTGGTCAACGGAAGTTGGGAAAGCCGGTCTGCTGAAAAGATTATTGATACGGAGGCAGTCATTCGAGAGTTGCTTAATCTGGACGATGAGACATTCACGGCCAGCTCCATGATTCTGCAAGGCCAGGCCAACGCCTTCACGGGGGCGACGGCCGGCAGACGGAAGGAGATCCTCTCGCAAATTCTCGGGCTCAACACCTACGAGCAACTGCAGGAGCGTGCTCGGCTGAAGGCAGGCGTGCTGCATTTTGAGATTGAGAAAAGCAAGGACAAGCTACTGACGCTCAATGAACGTTTGTCTGAAAAGCCTGCTAAGGAAGTTGAACTGGGCGTAGCAAGCGACCAACACAGCGTAACGCAAGATTTGATTGATGCAGATGAGCGGAAAATCAAGGAAGCGGAAGCGCAGTGGAACACATTAAAGGCCAAGACTAGCCGTATCCAGCAAATTAACAAGGATATAGCGACCATTGATGAAGAACTTTCAGCACTCCATTTGGAGCAGGCAGGACATGTAGGTCGGCTTGATCGGGCTGAGAAAATACTTTTCAATGCCGAGATCATCCATGCCAAGGCAATCGAACTGGAGCAGGTCAAGCAACAAATTACAGCTCTTGAAGCACGGCAGCATGAATTGGATCGACTTCGCAAGGATTTGGCTGGTACGGTGGCTGACTTGCAACAAATCGATACTTCGTTGACCACTACCACTTCACGCATCCTGCTACTGCAGCAACAGTTAGCAGATCGGGACAAGCTTCATGGGCAAGCGAATTTGTATGAAGCGGAACTGGAGCGGTTGCAGGTGTTCGAGAGTTTGGCAGATCAGTGGAACTTACTGGTTGCAGAATTGGCTGACTTACAATCGAAGCGGGATCGAGAAGCGTCCCGTTTGACACTTGAGGAACGTCTGCTGACGGAGAAAATCGCCGCTTTGGAAAAGCAAGAGGCTCATATCCATAACAGCGGATGCCTTCCGACTTGTAAGTTTCAGAATGAAGCTGCAGCTGCGGTGTTGGAACTGCCGGAGTTGCGACAGCAGCTGAATGCGTTGGATCGGACCTATTTGGACGCTCTTAAGAGCAGTATTGCCACTGCGGAAGATAACCAGCAATCATTGGAATACGATTATGCAGCACATCGCGCTTGCAAAGTGAGGGTGGACGAGCTTCGAGCCCCTGCTTCTAAATTCGCCCAGCTTGCTGGCAAAGACGAACTGCTTGAGCAGACAGAGGAGCAGCAGGGTGATCTGGAAAAACGTAAAGCGGATACTCAAGAACGAGAAGGGATATTACAGCAGCGAGTTGACGGGCTCAACAAAGCCATTGCTCCCTTATCTGAATTGCGCAATAAAGCAATCGAATTGGATCGCTGGGCAAGGCTCAAGGATCAGGTATCAGTAGCTCAGGAAGCCAAACTGAATGCGGAAGAGCGTATAACTGCCATAAATGCTGAAATCATTGGGAAGAACGAGCGAAAGGATAGACTCACAGTCGAGTATGATCTCCTTGTTATAGAAACACTTGAGCAGGATGCGCTTCAGCTTGAGCTCGGACGTTTGCAAGCAGCTCTGCAACAGCGGCGTAAGCAATCATCAGGTCTAGCTGAGCTGATCGGCGGTATTAAGGCGGCACTGGCTACGCTTGAATTGGATCAGCAAGAGCGTGACAGACTGGCTGCCGATATGGAGCCTAAGGCGCAGCGCTGGGCTCGGTACCAGACGTTGATCAAGGCATTTGGCCGTGACGGCATCCCGGCACTCATTATTGAGAACGCGGTGCCGCAGCTCGAGCGGATCGCCAACGAGATCCTTGGCCAGATGAGCAAGGGCAAACATTACGTCCGTTTCGAGACTCAGCGGGAGCTTAAGTCTAAGGCTGGCTTAACGGAAACATTGGACATCATGATCGGCGACTGGTCCGCTGAACGCCCCTATGAAACTTTCAGCGGCGGGGAGCAACTCCGCATCGATTACGCTATCCGGTTCGCCCTGGCTGAACTTTTGGCGCAACGTGCCGGTAGCAAAGTGGAATGGTTGACGATTGATGAGGGGCTAGGCAGTCAGGATGCTGAACACCGTGCCCTTGTGCTGGAGAGCATTAAAGAGGTGGCCGGTCGGTTTAAAAAGGTTCTTGTAATCACTCATATCGAGGATGCACAAACTGCCTTTGACCAGGTGATCCGATTTGACAATGCCGATGGTGGTGTTGAGGTCCATGTCGCGTGAACCGATCTATGATGATTACGGCATCCCTTTGTGCGAATCCCATGTAGGCAACCGGATATGGGAGCTGTACAACTTGGAGCAGGAAGCATTCAAGCGCGAGGTAAGAGCTTACTTTGCGCTTGGGATGCCAGGCTTTACACCCATTAAGATTAGCCACAAACAGCGCATCATATGGCTGAGAGACGACAGGAGGCAAAGGGTATGAGTGTGGAACAGTTAGAGATGTTCACTGAGGCGCGGTCAGCAACACCTGCCCCTTCAGGGGTTCCTGTACTAAATGGGTTTTACTACGAAACATGCAGTAAAAAGTTCGTGTGCTTTGCTCGAGGCAGGCGGCATTTCGAAATGTTAGCCTCGATTTGTAAAGAAACGAAAGCTTGGCAGCAAATGATTATTAAGGAGCGGAGTATATGAGCAAAAGTGAAGCAAGAAAAGCGGCATTTAATCTGATGGAAAAAATGTTTACTGAGGCAACGAGCCAAGGAGCGGAAGCAGTTTCTGAGCATCTGATGGCAAGCGCTTATGGCTTGGGAGCACAAATAGCCGTATCTAGCAAACCTGAACTTGTACCAGAATTATTCAATACGCTCGTAACTGAAATGGGGCGAGGGATTCAAATGGGGATGATGGCCAAGCATGGGATGGTCGGGACCGTCCATGTAAGGACTGAAAGTGTCGTTGTGGAGCGCAAACAATGAAGAATGGCAAGCGACCAACTAAGCGTCAAAAGATTGCAATTGCGGCAGCTAAACTCAATCCTGATAACTGGCTGGTCACAAAATCAATGCCAGAGAAACTCAGCCTTGTACACCGTAATTCCGGCAAACAGCGCAGTATATTAGTTTAACTTACATCGAGAGTCCGCAGGAGGAGGGAAAAGACATGCATGCCTGACAACCATATAATCCCTGTCTCCAGCGGTCTTTTCGAACACCGTGAACGTATTGGGCCTGCATTGTGGGAATTCCTGTGGTGCATCGATGCAGTGACTAGCGAGGAAATCGACACACAGGGAAACCATTGGGGACTGGTACACGGCGGGGCAATCGTGAAGTATGAGCGCATTGCCCAAGAAGCCATGACAAGCGAACGAACAGTTAAGCGGAATATGGCCCTTTTAATGGATGAAGGCTATATTGAGACCGTTCGGACAGCCCGGGGGTACATCATAAAACTTGCCAAAAATAAGAAAGACATCTTTAAAAAGAGAAGTGCCAATAGTGGCACATCACAAGAAAGTGATATACAAAAAGTGGCACATCACAACGAAAGTGAAGTGCCATATGTGGCACCTCTAAAAGACTTTAAAGATCTTAGTACTACTTCTACTACTATTTCTACTGATGAAATTTCAGAATCTAAAAAAGAGCAAGACCCGTACCTGCAACTATTAAATGCTTACTGTTCTCTTAACAGCCGCCTTGAGATTCATGTGAGACGGAATGAGCGCGAAGCCATGGGTAAGATGGTCGCCGGAGGTATACCAAACCCTTTTACCATCCGAACTATGGAGAGCCTCCTTGAGGCCAAGCGCAAACGCGAAGGAGATGCATTCGAACTTCCAACAAGTTTTTTGTATTACAAAAATGCGATATGGGACGCTTGGAGAAATGAGAAGGCACTAACCATAGGGGAGCCGCCTGCTGCCAGGGAAGGCATTGGCTCGGATCAAAAAAACTCCTACAAAAGCAAGCAACAGCGAGATTTAGACGAACTCGACAAAATGCGACTGGAGGCCATGGAACGTGAACGAAACCGAAGTCATTGACCTCATGAAAGTTATTAAGCGAAGGTATCCTAGTTTCGATACAAGTCCCGAGAACGTCAGGGATCATGCTAAGTACTTGCGAGATTTCCCCTTTGAGGCTGCGTTAGAAAACGTCGAAAAGTATATTCTAACGGATCGTTTCCCACCGACAATTGCGGACATTCGCGGACGGCTCGGTGACCTTCAGGATAGTCAGCGAAGCAAGGATGAAGCTGCGGCCTTTCAAGCGAAACTTGACCAGTGGGCTGCAGATGACAGACCGCCGCCAAATGGTTACTGGGAGCGGGTCAGACAGAAGCTGCAAAGGAAAGATGATCAGTGAGTAGGCTTGAAGAAGTATTAGGGCTTTTAGGTATTGATCCCCCTTGCGATGTGGCGGCGGAACAAGCGGTATTGGGTGCTGCTTTGCTGGATACGGCAGCGCTTGAACTCATGTTGGATCTGCTGCAGGGCGGTGAGTTTTACAACAAGGCAAACGGGCGGATTTTTAGAGCCATAAGCCAGGTTACTGCGGAAGGAAAAGTTGTTGATTATCTGTCGGTCATAGGACAACTTCAGGACTCCGAGGAAATCGAAGCGGCTGGTGGTATCGGATACTTATCCGAACTGGCCAACGCTGTCCCAACGCTTGCGAATGTCGATTACTACGTAACTCGTGTACAGGAAATGTTTATGCGACGTCAAGCAATCGATACCTCCCTTTCATTGCTCGGAGAAGCTGCACAAAAACAAGATGTTCAGCATTTTGTCGTCATGGCAGAGCAGGCAGTGTCAAAGTTATCTGATCAGACAACCCCCACGCAGCAGTTTGTTGGCCTTAGGCAAGTGTTGATGCAGGTTTGGGAGGATGCGGAACAACGGTATGACGCGCGCTACACGAACCGCGGTATAACAGGGATCAAATCAGGATACGACGATATAGACCGGATGACAGCGGGCTTTCAACGTTCAGATTTGATTATTGTTGCAGCTCGTCCTTCGGTCGGTAAGACAGCTTTTGCTTTGAACATTGCCCAGAATGTAGGGGTGAACGAGAAGGAGACCGTCGCCATTTTTAGTTTGGAAATGAGTGCTCCCCAGCTGGTCCAACGGATGATATGTGCCGAAGCGCAGGTTGATGCCAGTCGGATGCGATCCGGACTTTTTGAAGGGGATGACTGGGAGCGAATGAGTGGAGCGGTCAGTAAACTCGCCGAGGCAGATATCCATATCGATGATACCCCCGGCATCACAGTAAATGAAATCCGATCAAAGTGTCGCTGGTTGAAAAAAGAGCGTGGGCTTGGGATGATCTTGATCGATTACTTGCAGCTCATCCAGGGCAGCGGCCGCCGTGGCGTGAACAGGCAAGAGGAGGTATCCCAAATAACACGGACCTTGAAGCAGATCGCCCGGGAGCTGGATGTACCGGTCATTGCGCTCTCCCAGCTGAGTCGTGGTGTGGAGCAGCGTCAGGACAAACGTCCGATGATGTCTGACCTTCGAGAGTCTGGGGCCATTGAGCAAGATGCGGATATCGTGGCGTTTTTGTACCGGGATGATTACTACGATAAGGAATCCGAAAAAAAGAATGTTATCGAGATTATTATCGCTAAACAGCGTAATGGTCCGGTTGGCACCGTGGAACTGGTATTCCTTAAGCAGTTCAATAAATTTGTCAGTTTGCAGCGGGCATTCAGCACGGACCCACCTGTGAAGAATAAAAGCGGTCCGGCTATCCCGGACATGTACAAGGGAGGCAGAGGGGCATGAAAAAGGTGCGTTTTGATCCATTGTACCAAACCAAGTTTCGCTACTTAATCCGGCATCGAGGAAAAGTGATCGGCGTGGTGTACACGCTACGGCCTTATTGGCGTAACCGGGGGAGGTATCGGGTTTGAAGCTCATGGGTATTGATCACGGTACTAATTACGCCGGATGGGCGACAATGAAGAGAGGCACACCGTCATCATTTGGGTTACGAGACTATAGCAAAATCAGCATGCCAGATGTATTGGACGCGATATACCAGGACTCCTATAAACTTATAAAACGGGAGCAGCCAGATATCGTCGTGCTCGAGCGCCCCGTGCATTTTAAAAATGCCAACAGTGTACTTGCCTTAGTGGGTGCCTATTCCATGGTCACACTGGCTGCGCTGCACCTGGGCAAGCGGATCGAGGGCATCCGTCCCACTGAGCTCAAGATGCAAACGGGCAAAGGGAATGCTGACAAAGAGACCGTGGCCGCCGAAATGATGATGCTGTTCGATTTGGACTATGATCAGATCGCAGTACCCGTGCTGTACAAAGCAAATAAGGGAAAAAATAAAATTGGCGACGTGAAGGAAAGGCTTTTCGACCCATCCGATGCGATTGCACTCTGCTGGGCCTATCATCAAAAATACATCAATGGAGCGTGAACAACATGTCATTTACAGAATTTAAGGCTATCCTCAAATCGGTAGGAATGGGATCGAAGAAAAAGATTGTATTAGAAATTAATGACGCGGAACTGAAGGGCAAATTTGATATTTTGGATGAAATGGTTGATACCCGGGTAGCGATCAGTATCAATGCCGAAGTTGTCCGTTTCAAAGTGCAGATTAATACGAAAACCGATAAGCCGATCAAGTCCTATACGGTGGACGAAACTGGGATCGTCAGCGAGGTTAAGCCGGAAGGGGAGCAACTTGAAGCTGATCTTGACTTACCCAAAGACAAGCTTGCGATTAAAAATGTACCAGAAGTAATTGAGCGTGAAATCGTAGACGATTTTATCCTTTCCGGTCTGGCTCCAATTTATGAAGATATGCGGTGGTACCCGGTTCAGCGCTGGATCGAACGTATTAACAATGGTGAAACGTATCTGAAAGTCGCCACTGAATCTGGTTTGAGCAGTGGCAAAGCCGTGGAGCTGATCGATGAGTATCGCTCCCGTGTTGCCCCCTTGGCCGCCGCTTGGGACGAATGGAGAAAATCGAAAGCCGAGGATTCTTCTGAGCAAGATGAGCTAGATGATGAACAGGAACATATAGGGCAACAGTCGGATCCGGGAGCAACTTCTGGAGAAGATGAAGATATTGAGATTATGGATGAATCTAACATGGCTCCAAATTATGACGGGAAGCAAGTTATTATCGCTCAGCAAAAAGGCACAAATTGGGTTGAGTATGTTTTTCCTATCGTGGATGGAGAGGCAACTTACCCTAAAAAATATGTAGATGGTAAATGCGTACTTGGGATGAATGCTGACGAAGTAAGAAAAGAGATCGGAATTGCCCCGATAGGTGGATATTCACCAGGGCATATTCGTTACCTCATCGGTGAAATACTTGCTTTTGGTGGTGAGCTTCGTGACATTCCATTAGATCCCCTGGGTGATACTGATGGTGACAATGACGACCCCAATGACTTGGAGCATGACTCGAAGGGTGGCGGGGTTACCGAAACAAATTCAGACTCATTGGACCTCGATGCTTACATTTTGAAGAACAAGCCAAGCTTCGAAGACATTCCTTATGATTTCCCAGCACTTCTGGAGCGTCGGAAAGGCGGAGAGACTTGGATGCAGATCGCGGCATCCATAGGAGTTACATCCGGCCAATTGGCTGCCGCATGGAGCAAATACAAGAAGCGTATTAAAGAAGAGCGCAGCAACGGTGCTGCTTAATGGGTGAGAAGAAAATGCTGGATCTAAACAATCTCAATCATCAGCTTGTAGTGGCAGCACTAGACGGTATGGTCGAGAACGATGGTCTAACGCCTCATGCAGCCTTCGATGTGTTGGGCGATATCAAACGGAACAACTGGCACTCACTTGTTGAAATTAAGAGGGAGGTGCAGAGCGGATGATAGAGTATACACTGACCCCGGAAGAATTGGCTGCACTTAATCGGAAATATGCAGGTCCTCAGATACAGAAATGGCAGCGATCTATGACACGTGAGGAGTATCTGCAAGCGATGTTTGATGGAAAGAGTAGCGCAGATATTATGCTAAGTTATTTTAACAATGACCCTCAAGAGTTGAAGAAACAACTCAGAGAGTGGGGATTGAGCCAAGAACAGGAGAGAAGGGAGCTGGAGGAATTGGGGCGGATAACCAAACCGATTGAAATGACACGTGAGCAATATCTGCAACGCCGGGCTTCGGGTGAAGGAAGAATGCGTATTAGTCGATCGCTTGGTGTTGATAACAAACGGTTCTACGCACTTTTGACTGAATGGGGTTTGCGGGAAAAGGACGCAGAGGAATGGGCTATAGAGCTACTGATCACGCAGAGTGATGAACAGTCATCAGAAGAAATTATGCCTGAGACGCAGCAGGGGAACACGGAGACACTGGCAGAGATTGGGGCTGAGCAGGAGACTGCAAACCTGCAGACCGATCTTCAGAAATCGGAACAGGAGGCAACCAGTATTCTGGAGCGTGACCGTAGGATTTCTGAATTGAATGGGCAGATCAATGATTTAGAAGCCCGTTACCAATTCGACAAGGAACGAACACTGAAGCTTGAGGGGGATGTCGAACGACTGGTCCGCAGGCTGGAAGAAGAGGAAAGGGAAACGAAGCATCTGAACGAACTCCTGAAAGGCGCAGCCATCGTCGCCGATCAGGCTGGTGCTCGGATCAACGAATTGGAGGAGGAACAATGCGCTTTGCTGGCAATAATCGATGCCGCTTCCGAAAATGCGGCTGATCCTGTAGTGATTATTCGTGTGCCAATTACTGCCGCCATGCAGCCGATTCAGCAGCGCATCGGTGTTTATAACGGCATTGATTTATTTGAAAGTGCTGTTGAAGCTGCGGAGCTTGATCGTACGCGAGTCATGAGTGAATTGTTTGCTCTGGTCCAGAGAGTTGCTGATTACGTGACGTCGGATCTCGTGGAATTGATCCCTGGTGAAGATGTTTCGAAGTATGTGCAGCGCTTTATGGCCTACCACAATGATCAGCATATAGAACGGATGAAGATAAAGCAGCAGGCGGGGTGAATCAGATGCGAAATACTTTGGGGGATTTAAATAATCATTTGTTCGCTCAATTAGAACGGTTAAGTGACGAGGGTCTGACCGGCGATAAGCTGCTTGAAGAGATCAACAGGGCAAAGTCTGTTACAAGCGTGGCATCTCAAATCATAGCCAACGGTGCTCTTGTACTGGAAGCGAGAAAGCTCGTTGACGACAGGATGAATGCGGACACAACTATCCCGAAAATGCTGGAGGGTTGACTGTGAAACATCATTTCAAGCCTGATCAGATTAATTTCATAATCGAAAACGTTAAAGAGAGTAGTAACGCCAATTTAACAGAATTATTCAACAAAAATTTTGGTCTGAGTTTACGTGTTGCTCAGATCAAAGCGTTTAAAAAGAATAATCAGTTAAGTAGCGGATTGACTGGGAGATTTGAGCCCGGGCGCACACCTTTTAACAAGGGGAAAAAGAAGGATTGGGCTGGCGGTGAAGCCACTCAATTTAAAAAAGGTCACAAGCCACACAATTATGTGCCTGTAGGTTCAGAAAGGATCAACGGTGATGATTACGTAGACGTCAAGATCGCCGACCCAAACAAGTGGCGAGGAAAACACCAACTTGTTTGGGAGAAAAATAATGGACCCATACCGAAGGGGTACGTAATCATTTTTGGTGACGGAAACCGACGCAATTTCGATCCGAACAACCTGATTCTTATATCGCGTGGGCAACTCGCCATAATGAATAAAAACGGTCTGATTCAAAACAACGCAGACCTCACAAGAACCGGTATTATTATGGCGGACATTTACCGAAAGATCGGGGAAAGGAAGAGAAGTAAGCGCAGGGGCAGGCGTAGCACGGACAGCAAAGGATATTTTGAGGAAGGAGTATCAACCGAATGATCGAGACTATAGTTATCGCTGCTAATGTCGCCTTTTTGTTGACACTGGCTTTGGATGCCGCAATTGAGGAGGGATCAACCAAATGAGTCAACACAATTTAGGGCATGGTCCTATCGTATTACAGCAACAAGATGACGGGTCATTCCAACTCAGAGATAATCTATCGCGGTTATGGTGCGCTTGCGGACAACCGGCAGTCCATCGTTTTAACCAAGAGTTACCACCCAATCAATTCAAATGCATCAAATGTGCTTTAGGGGAGGCAGCAGGCCAATGAAGGCTATAACGATATGGCAGCCATGGGCGACGCTGGCGGCGCTTGAGGAAAAGGGGAACGAGACTCGCGGATGGGCCACGAAGTACCGCGGCCCAATTGCAATCCACGCCGCCAAGTACATTGACGGGGAAGCATGCGAACGGGAGCCGATCAAATCGACGCTGGCGAAGCACGGTTATACGGCAGACAATCTGCCTACTGGGGCGATCGTTGGGTTTGCGAATTTGGAGGAGTGCTGGTCGATCGGAGAGGATTATCAGAGTGGCATGCCGATCCTGTATAACGGAGAGGGCGGACGCACGAAGCTGGTCAACTCGACAGAGGCGGAGTTTGGGTGGTACGCGCCTGACCGCTTCGCTTGGGAATTTGCCGACGTTAAGCAACTACCAGAGCCGATCCCGGCCAAGGGACAGCAAGGATTATGGAACTGGGAGGTTTCCCAATGACAGAACGAGCGGAAGTATTAATTTCAGGGTGAAGATCGGGCAGCACAAGCAGCGGCAGTAAAAGAGGGATACCACTTTTTAACATAGGACGGTGTATAAGGAATGAAACCCGATGAAAAGAATTGCCCAGAATGCGGTATAATCCTTTGCCAGTTGTGCGAAGAAAAACATGCAAAGCTTGTTATTGTTAATTCCAAGAACGGTAACCGCATGAAAATATGTACAGATTGCAATGAGGAAATGGGATTTAAATGATTAACTTATAGAGTGGGGGAATACCCGTGAACAACCCGGAGGATATTGTAGAAGTGTATCAGTCACTATTAAAATATTTCGATAGAAAAGGTTATATTGTCGCAACGCCTGACGGAAAAATCCAATGTATTGAACTATCCAACGCACCAATGAACCATGTCCGTATTCAATTTACAGCAAAAGTAGAGGGTGCTAACGAAATAGAACGGGGAAAATTCGAGGTGTATGGAATTCTGCAATTCGAGTTAGGCAAAACGGTAGAAACGGACCCAAAATTCGCAGATCAGATCATGAACGATATGCAATATTTTATGGAGCATTTTGAAGGAACAAGAGAATAAAACAAATTCCCCAGCGTGTGCCTTGGTCGGAGGCGCTGGGGAATAACCATTCTCATCACCATAATACCATAAGGGGCGGTGTTGAGGAATGGCGGATCAAGATGTAATCAATTCCTTTTTCAGGGAAACGGTATGCGGGAATTGTCCAGGAACCTTATGGGGTGAAAAAAGCATATGCCGAGTCCATGAAAAATCGATCGGTCTTATCGAAAGTTGTGAGCAATGGAAGGGCAAAAAAGTTGGAGAATCTAAGCAGCAGCTTGAACTATTTGATATCAGCCCAGCCATTGAAATTATTCAGCGTGTTGAGCAAGAATTGAAGGATTACAGCTGGATGAGGCGGGAGATCCGGCGGCTTCAGATTAAAATTGACCAGGCTCTGCAATCCACGCCAGATACTTCGAATCGGCTTGTATCCACGTATGGAATTGAGGCAGCTATGCCTAAGGCTCAAGGTAAACGCCTAACCGAGCTGACTGTAGATGAAAAGCAGTATGACCGCATGGTTAAAAGACTCAATAAACTGAAAACTCAAATCGAAAATATAGATATTGCTTCCGAAAGTATAACGGATGAGAGGGAAGTCACTGTGCTTGAATGCATTCTTGATGGGGTAAGGATGAACGAAACTGCGTTTCATGTAGGGATATCAAGAACCTGGTTAAATGAAATCAAACACGAAGTCATCCGTAAGATGGCTTGGATCATGTATGAAAAAGAATTGAAAAACGTGGTGTACGTTTCTAACAAAATGCACACTTTGGACGCTTCGGACGGGATTTGATGGTTGGTCGATGGAAAGTGTATACTCAGTACAGGCAATTAAATATGCAAGGCACAGGGCGCAGGTTATGCGTTCTTTTTTTATTCTTGACGAGAATGCATGTTCGCAGTAAAATGCCCTTATACGTATTTAGTTACTAAGTACGTAAGCTTTTAAATGCACGAGCACACCAAGGGCGGTTTTGAATACCTCTGGATTTGAGGATAGGAATATTTGGAATCGCTGCCGCTCCATAGACCCCGACGGAACTGAGGCTTGCGCGATCTGCGCACGGCGACGTGAGGGAGTGGGTGGGTTGCCGTAGGCGGTTTTTAAAACACCGCTTCAGTAACTAAGTACGTAGAATAGACGATTATCACAAAGCCCCACATGCCTATATAAGGCGTAGGGCTTTTTTGTGTTCTATCTGTCGAATGATGGTGAACGGAGGTAAGGAGGGGCGTTCAAGTGATTGTGTGTTCGTCTTGACGGTTTTACTTTGGGCTAAATACCGACATTACACAAGGGGTTGTCCAAGAACGATTTGTGGATATACGTCTGGATTAAAAAGGAAATAGTCGCCTGCTGTCGAAATGTGATGGTGGGGGGTGATACAATGGTGGCAGTAGTAGGGTTTGAAAATAGGAATTTCGATACACTTGCCCGAGAGGTAAGTAAATATGCAGCGAGTATTCCTGCAGAGAAATTTATTGACATTAAGTACAGTAGTGCAACACTAGTAGTTGGCGTGTTTCCAGAAGTAAGTTACACAGCATTGGTAATATACAAAGAATAAATAATATGACAAAAGCACCCTAACCGGTGCTTTTTATTTTGAAAGGGGCAAGTATTTTGGATATCAGAATCGTACCTATCAATCAGATTAAAGCAGCTGCTTATAATCCACGTATCGATGTGCAGCCTGGCGATCCAGAGTATGAGCAGCTTCGCCGGAGCATCGTAGAATTCGGCTATGTGGAGCCTATTGTATGGAATGAACGAACCGGCAATATGGTTGGGGGACATCAGCGATACAAGATCATGGTTAACGAGCAGGAGCATACCGAACTGGCTGTGTCAGTCGTGAACCTGGATGAACAGCAGGAGCGGTTGCTGAATCTGGCGCTCAATAAAATTTCTGGACGCTGGGATGATGAGGCGTTGGCAAGACTGTTGGCCGAGCTGCAGGGGGATGGTACTGATCTGGATCTATCTGGCTTCGATGAGGGTGAAATTAATCGGCTGCTCACTGCTTTCGCTGAACCGTCCACTGATCAACTTGGCGATTTTCAGAACCGAGAGCTGGATGTAAGCGAATTTGACGAATCAAGGTTTGACTGCAAATGTCCAAGATGCGGCTTCGTATTTAATCAGGAGGAACCATCATGAGTCACTCTGCATGGGACTGGAAGCTTTCTGACCTTGCCAACGTTCAGCGGCATAACCGGACAGTGTTTTCATGCTTCAGTTGTGGTGGCGGCTCAACCATGGGTTATAAGCTTGCAGGATACGCGCTGTTGGGGAATGTGGAGATTGACCCACAGATGATGAAAATATACAAGACGAATCACAACCCGCGTTTTCCCTTTCTGATGCCGATCCAGCAATTCATGGCGTTGCCTGATACGGAGCTGCCGAGAGAACTGTTCTGTCTGGATATACTGGACGGTTCGCCACCCTGCAGCGTGTTTTCAACGTCGGGGGATCGGGAGGATAAATGGGGAAAGAATTTTAAGTTTCGAGAGGGGCAGGCAGTACAGAGGCTGGATGATCTGTTCTTCGACTTTCTTGATGTAGCCGATAAACTGCGGCCTCGGGTGGTAGTGGCTGAAAACGTGCGCGGTATGATGATCGGAAAAGCCCGTGGCTTCGTCAGTCTTGTATTGTCGAGGTTTCGAAAAATGGGGTATAGACCGCAGCTGTTTCTTCTCAATTCGGCTACGATGGGCGTTCCTCAAAAACGGGAGCGTCTTTTCTTTATAGCGGCTAGAGAAGACCAGCAATTGCCGCAGCTGACGCTTGAATTCAACGAGTCCCCAGTGTTGTATAAGGATATCCGCAGCGGGGAAGGAAAACCGATAAACCCAGCAAGCAAGACGTTCGAACGTTGGCAAAAGCGGCGACCGTCTGACTTAAGTATCGGTGATGTGACGGAGCGTGAAGAAGGCAAGATGAGCAACTTCAATACGATTCTGCTCAAGGATCAGAAGGTCGCAAACACACTTGCAAGCTCATCCGTTTTTCTGCGTACGGATCAGCCGAATCATATCAGCAATACTGATTGCATTCGAATGCAGACTTTTCCTGCTGATTATGACTTTATGGACGCCAATGTACAGTATGTTTGCGGTATGAGTGTACCGCCTTTAATGATGCAGCGGATCGCTGAGCAGATACATTCCCAATGGCTTAGCTCAAAATAAAAAGGAGGGCGCGTCAACGCCCTCCCTCACACCGAGTTCCCCCGGCTGAGATAGCGGCCCGCCACGCGTGGCATTTTGCAGACATCCGCTATCTCGTTTTCCATAATAACGGAAAGCCGAGGGGAACGACAATGGGAACATCAGATAATAAGGATTTGTTGCTGCAGCACGAGCTCACGGTATTGGCTGGTATTCTGGAATCAAAGGAGCAGTACCGAAAGATCGTCAAGGCTGGCATTGCCCGATGGGTAAAGGATTTTCAGGACGGCAACATTGAGATAAAGACAGTGGACGATCTGCGGAAGCTCATTGAGCTGGACATAGAATTGCAAAAGGATGAATTCTAGAACGTTGTGGTGTTAAATTTAATTTCCTTTTTCTTATCATGTAAGTGTACGGCCGAGGTCGATACAGAGAAAAGGAGAAATGAAAATGAAAATTCAAAATTGGTTAACAGCCCTTATGCAAGAACGAGGTATTAATAGTAAAACCCTTCCAGAAAGAATTGAAGAGGTGAGGCGGTTGCAGTACAAGGAGTACAACCAGAAAGTAGACAAGGTTGTACACACCTACCCTGATTTTATAACCAAGTATAAGCACAGATTGGAATGAACTGTAACAAGAGGGAGATGAGCCGTCACAGCTCATCTTTTTTCTTTTCGGGGGGTGGTGATCGTGTAGTATGGCTAGAGAAAGAAGTCCAGACAGGGATATAGCAAAGCAGATGTGGCTGGATAGCAACGGTAAGATGAAGCTTAAGGACATTGCCGCCGAGCTGGGACTCGGGGAAACACAGGTCCGGAAGTGGAAAAGTCAGGACAAATGGGCCGCTACGATCAATAGTAACGTTACCAATGAGCAGGTAACATCGAATAGTAACGTTACCAAACGAATAGGAGCGCCACTTGGTAATAAGAACGCTGTTGGTAACAAGGGCGGTGCTCCAAAGGGCAGCAAGAACGCTCTTGGTAACCGTGGAGGTCACGGTGGACCGCATGGAAATAAGAAGGCAGTTCGTACAGGGGAGTTTGAGTCCATATGGTTCGATACGTTGGAGCAGGACGAGCAGGAGCTGCTCGGGGAGATTGACACCGATCCGGTACGCCAGGCTGACGAAGCGATAACGTTACTGACCATCCGGGAGCGTCGCATGCTACAGCGGATTAAGCGGCTAACTGACGGCCTGACCGAAAATCAACGGCGTGTGCTACAGCAACTACGCACGACAAAGAAAGCTATTCCGCTTCATGATGAGAAGACCGGAAAGACAACAACGGTCATCAACTCACGGGACGAACTGGTCACGACTGAGATAGAGGAGACTGCCTATCGATCCATTGAGGATATTATCCGCATCGAGGAAGCGTTGACCCGGGTACAGGGGCAGAAGATTAAGGCGATTGAGCTCAAGAATAGGCTTATTGCTGTTGATGAGGAAAAGCAAGTTCGCACGGCTATCCTCCAGATCGAGCTGAATAAGCTGCAAGGAGTCGCGGGTGCAACACAAAGCTGGACTGACGCACTAAAGGAGATTGCACAGCGGCGTAAGGCACGGGTGGCTGCTGATGAGTAAGCCTTATAACGTAATGTCCGATGTGGCACACCTGCTTGATCTATATTGGGACGATCCGGTAGCTTTCGGTGAGGACATGCTGGACTTTGAGGCGGACGACTGGCAGCAAGCGGCCATGATGGATGTTGCTCATCATCCGCGTACAAGCGTGCGCTCTGGACAAGGGGTGGGGAAGACTGGTTTCGAGGCGGTGTTGGTCATTTGGTTCCTCTGCTGCCGACCAAACGCCCGTGTCGTATGTACGGCCCCCACCAAGCAGCAGCTCAATGACGTATTATGGGCTGAGGTTGCTAAATGGTTGGAATCATCCATGGTTAAAAACCTGCTTAAATGGACCAAGACTAAGGTCTACATGATTGGCCATGAGGAGCGGTGGTTCGCTACAGCCCGGACCGCAACGAAACCAGAGAATATGCAGGGCTTCCATGAAGATTACATGCTGTTCGTTGTAGATGAAGCTTCGGGTGTCGCGGATCCGATCATGGAGGCTATTCAAGGTACGCTTTCCGGTTTGGAGAACAAACTGCTGATGTGCGGGAACCCGACCCGAACGAGTGGGGTTTTTTATGATTCCCACAATCGGGACCGCAGCCGGTACCGGACCCACAAAGTTGACAGCCGTGACAGCAAGCGGACAAACAAAGAGAACATTCAAATGCTTATTGATAAATATGGAGCTGAGAGTGATGTTGTCCGTGTACGGGTCTATGGGGATTTTCCTAAAGCAGAGGCGGATTCATTTATTGCATTGGAGCTTGTGGAACTGGCAGCTGGCGGATCCGTTGAGCCAAAAGGTGGCACGCTCCATTTGGGCGTGGACGTTGCACGTTTTGGTGATGATGAAACAGTCATTGCCCCGCGTATTGGGTTGAAGGTGTTCAAGCTTCGTTGCTATAACAAGCAGGATACTATGGTTACGGCTGGTAATGTAATAGCTACGGCCAGAGAAATGCTCCGATCGTTTCCGCTGCTTCGAAGCGTTGAAATCAAGGTTGATGATAGCGGCGTTGGTGGCGGCGTCACAGACCGGCTTGAGGAAGTGATCAGGGAGGAGCAACTGAAGGGCTGGCAAGTCATTCCCATTAACAACGGATCCAAACCAACAAGGAATGAAGATGAGCATTACGAAAACCGCGGGACGGAGACCTGGGCAGACCTCCGGGATATTTTACAGGAGTGCTTCTCCGGACATATCCAAGGAAAGCCTATTGAGGTTGAGTTGCCTAATGACGAGCGTTTAATTACACAGCTGACCCAGAGGAAGTACCGTATGACCAGCAAGGGAAAGATTGCGCTCGAGCGGAAAGAAGATATGAAGAAGAGAGGGCTGGATTCCCCGGATAGGGCGGATGCGGTCGTTTTGTCATTTGTAAGCAAGAAAACGGGTGTGTATTTCCCAAATGAAAAGTAGGAAGGAGGGAAACAATGCTGTTTGCACTCAATGGCGAAATGCAGAATATCGAACGGATCCTCAAAGAGGGGGCACAGTCCGCTGCCACAATCGAGCAGATCATTCAGCTAGAAACCGGGGAATGGCGTAATTCCGCTAAAAGGAAGTGGATGTCTATCGGGGAACGCTATTACCGAAATAAGACGGATATCCTTAGCCGCAAGCGTACAGCTATAGGGGAGAGTGGAGCCAAGGAGTTTGTAGGTAACCTGGCTAATAATAAACTGACCAACGGCTTTATCAGGAAGCTCGTAGACCAGAAGGTGGGCTATCTCTTAGGTAAGCCGATGAGTATCCAAGCAAAGCCGGATGAGTACCTGAAGGCGCTGAACGACGTATTTAACGGATACATGCTGCGGCGGCTACAATCCACCGCGAAAGCTGCAGTCAATGCGGGCATTGCTTGGCTACATGTCTACTATGATGAAGCAGGGGCTTTATCCTTTAAGAAGATGCGAAGCGAAGAGATCCTGCCTCTTTGGAGGGATGAAGAGCATACGATATTGGACGCTTTAATCCGGGATTATGAGGTTGTTGTGTATGAAGGGATCAAGCATACAACTGTACGTAAAATCGAATGGTGGGATACACAAGGGGTAAAGCGATATGTAGTTGGGGGTACGGGCCTCATTCCAGACGTAGTAGTGGGAGATGCCGGGTCCCACTTCACTGTTCTGCAAGGGGAAGAGGAAAAGCCACTGAACTGGGAGCGGATACCGTTCATTGCTTTCAAATACAACGAAGAAGAGCAGCCACTCGTCGAAATCATCAAGTCGTTGGTAGATGACTATGACCGGAACAAGTCGGACAATTCGAACAACCTGGAGGATCTCCCTGACAGCATCTATGTGGTCAAGAACTATGGGGGTACTAAGGCTAGCGAATTTCGAAAGAATATCGCCATATACCGAACCGCTTTTGTCGAAGCCGATGGTGGTGTTGACACACTTGGATTGGACATCAATACAGAAACCTATAAAACGCACCAAGAGCAGAACCGGAAGGATATTTATGAATTCGGTCGGGGGGTTGATACCCAAGCCGCCAATTTCGGGAGCGCGCCGAGCGGCGTGGCTCTGCGCTTCCTTTACTCCGATCTGGACTTGGATGCAAGCCTAATCGAGAGGGAGTTTCAGGCATCGCTTGAGCAACTACGCTGGTTTATTGATACACATTTGTATAACACCACTGGCGTCGATTACAGCGGCGCGGACGTGACGTTCATCTTTAACCGCGATATGCCGGTCGATGAGTCCGCGGTGATCGATGACATTAAGAACAGCGTGGGCATTTTGTCGGATGAGACGCTTGTTGCGCAGCATCCGTATGTGACAGACGTTAAAGCTGAGCTGGACCGGATCAAGAAACAAAAGGATGAGGCATTAGGGCAAATGGAAAATTACGCTGGGATTGGAGGTGGTCCTGATGCTGGAGCAGGAAACCAGTCGCAAAGTCAATGAAATGATCCGCGGCATGTGCTCCTTTTGCACCGATAGCTTCAGAAAAGGTGAACCTGTTAATAGCGATGATCTCAATGCCCTTGCGGAGCTCATCACAGCGGTTAATGCCCCTGACTCCAATGATAAACTGCCGTTAATTGGGTTTATTACTTCGGGAGATCCTTCTGGTGATGACACATGAAGTCACCTGAATATTGGGCCAAACGATTTGAAATGCTGAGTGAATCCCAGCTAAATAAAGGCGAAGCTTATGCCAATCGAACTGATGTAGAATATAAAAAGGCTATGGCGAAGATCAAGAAGGATACTGACGCCTGGTATCAGCGATTGGCGAAGAATAATGATGTTAGCGTTGCAGGTGCACGTAAATTGCTTAAGGCCAATGAGCTTGAGGAATTCAAGTGGGATGTCAAGGACTACATCAAAGCAGGCCGCGAGAATGCTATTGATCAACGTTGGATGAAGCAGTTGGAGAATGCAAGCGCAAAGGTCCATATCAGCCGTTTAGAGGCGCAGCAGTTGCAAATGAGGCAGCATATCGAAATGCTATCAGCATCGAAGCAGGCAGGTACCAAGGAGCTGCTGGGCGGTATCTACAAGGATAGTTATTATAAAAGTATATTCGAGCTTCAAAAAGGTTTCGGGGTAGGTGCAAGTTTCGCCAAGCTGGATGATAGGCAGTTGGACATGCTGCTCTCACGACCTTGGGCTGCCGATGGTGCCATTTTTAGCAGTAGGATATGGAAGGACAAGGTGAAGCTGCTCAATGAGCTTGATACCACGCTCATACAGAGTCTGATACGCGGCGATCCATCAGATCAGATGATTAAAGCCTTTGCTGACCGCATGGGTGTTTCAATGAGGGATGCAAGGCGGCTGGTCATGACGGAAACGGCTTATTTTTCTGGACAAGCAACATTGGATGGCTACCGCGAGTTAGGGGTAGAAGAGTATCAATTCATGGCCACTTTGGATCGGAAAACATCAAATATCTGCCGGGCTATGGATTTGAAAATATTTCCGATGGAAGAAGCGCGAGCTGGCGTGAATTACCCTCCACTTCATGCACACTGCCGGTCAACAACGGTACCGCACTATGAGGACAATATAACGGAGCGTATAGCCCGTGGAGCGGACGGCAAGACGTATATGGTGCCAGGTGATATGAACTATGAGCAGTGGGCAGCTAAGTATGCTGAGGATGCCAAGAAACCGCCGAAGCTTGCACCACCGATTCAGGTAGATCCACCAAAGGTGACACAGAAAGAGGCAAACATACCACCAGAGGGTGAACCTCCGGTACCTGCTCCATTTGTACCGGCTAAGTCGTTACAAGCTGCTGAAACTGCTGCGAAAAGAGACTATGGTTTTGAGGTTGCGGATTATACGGGGCTTGACTTGGAGAGTGCCAATTCGATGAACCGGGCGATCGATAAGGCAATGGAGAATTTCCCGAGCATCAAAGGCTTTGCCAAGGAGATAAAAGCTGTTGATACTGAGGATTTTGTTGCTCAAGCTGGGCTGACCTATGAGGGAGGTATGGCATTTGCAAACCTGAAAATATCAACCAGATATTACAATTCATCCGACATTGATGATATAATTAAAGCATCGGTTGATGCTAAGCATTGGCCTATCGGTTCGACAAAGGAATCCCTTTTTGTGCATGAGTTTGGGCATTTACTTGAGTATGCGCATGCCATGAAGGTAATGGGCGCATGGACGGGAGCGGCGATATCGGTTGATGATGCACAAGTCATTTGGTCCCGAATAACAAAGGGACTTCTGTCTCAGGCGATTATGGCGGAAGCACTAGCAAATCTGGGAATAAAGAATACCGCTCAAAACATCATAGACGAGCTTAGCAATTACGCCAATAAGAACACGAAAGAATTTTTGGCAGAGGCATTTGCTGAAGCTATTGGAACAGCTAATCCGCGGCGTCTTGCTCTTGAGGTCATAAACATATTGAAGAGAAAGCTGAAGGAGGCGGGGATGTAATGGTTCCATTCATTTCACCAAAGTTAGCTCCTTGGATTAATTTCGGGAATGATACTGTGATTCTGAAAACGGGAGCACCCGAGGAAGTAAAGCCGCTATATGAAAAGTTAAAATCTCAAATGGAAAAAGTAGATCAAGGATCAATGAAATGGAAGACGGAATAAAGCACTTTCCCATAAAGCGGAGGGTGCTTTTTTGTTTGCCGTCCTTTTGGTATTGCTGACGTTAAAGAACAAGACATCACCGGTCGCGACCGGGTAAAAAAGCGAAGATGAATCCGGAGGGATATAAAATGAATAAAGAACAGTTTATAGCATTGGGTTTAACGGAAGAACAGGCAACAAAAGCTGCAACTGCATCCGTTGAGGAATTGAAAGGGTTTGTACCGAAAGCAAGGTTTGACGAAGTGAATACGGCAAAGAAAACCGCCGAGGATACACTGAAGGAGCGAGACAAGCAGCTTGATGAGCTCCAGAAGTCAACCGGTGATGCTGCGGCATTGAAGGAGCAAATTACGCAGTTGCAGACGGATAACAAGAGTGCTAAGGAAAAGTATGACTCTGATCTGAAGGAGCTACGCCTGGGTACAGCCGTTAAGCTGGCTCTTAGCGGCAAGGTGCATGACCCTGATATTGTGGCAAGCCTGCTGGACAAATCAAAAATCGTGCTGGACGAAACCGGCAGCGTAAAAGCCGGTTTGGACGACCAAATCAAAGCCCTGCAAACGAGCAAGGCTTTTTTGTTTGTCCCGGAAGATAAGGGCGGGCAATTCCAGTTTAGAGGAACTAAACCGCCTGAGGGTGGCGGAAATGGTGGCAATGAAGGCGATAAAGACGGGGCATTTGGAAAGCGCCTGGCTGACTTCGCCAAACAGAACGAGGGGCTTGCAAAAGCCCAAGAATCGTACTTTAAATAATGGAGGTTGAAAGCGAATGAGCAAATTTGTTGAAACGGTTTATGGCAACAACAAGCAAATCCTTAAATTCCCGGACCATTATGTGGCTCTTGCGGTAACCGTGGATGATACGGGCATTTCGGCAGTAGACGGTAAAAAGATTGTGCCTGCAGGTACGATTGTTGGTAATAGCATTCTCTCGAATCCAGCCAACCTTGCGGTAGCTGCAAATGGTTCCGGATCCGAGGGCGTCCTGCTGAATGATGTCGATGTGACATACGGACCGGCGCCGGGCGCCATGATCATCCACGGCTTCATTGATCTTGCCAAGCTTCCTGCTGCTCCAATTACTGCTGCTGTAACTGCATTAAAACAAATCACGTTTATCGCCTAATAGGCGGAAAGGAGCATCAAATACATGCCAACAATATTTGACATGGTCAACTCAAAAAACATTGCAACTTACTACACAAGTACTCCATCTAATACTATTCCTTACTTGGGTGCGACATTGTTCCCTCCCAAGAAAAAACTGGGACTAGACCTAAAGTGGATTAAAGGATCGAAAGGGCTGCCTGTATCACTGCAGCCTTCAGCATTTGACGCTAAAGCAACCTTGCGTGACCGTATTGGGTTTACGAAAATAGAAACAGAAATGCCGTTTTTCCGTGAAGCAATGCGCATCGGCGAGAAAGATAGGCAGGAATTACTGCGGTTAGCTGATGGGGCTAATGAAGCTTATATCATGCCATTGATCACGCAGATTTTTGACGATGTTTCGACATTAGTTAGTGGTGCCAGAGTTATCCCTGAACGGATGATCATGCAGTTGTTGTCATCCGGCAAAATCCGGATTACTGCGAACCGCCAAGACTTTGACTATGATTTCAAACTGCCCAATTCCCATAAAGTTACGCTGGCGGGTACCAATAAATGGGCTGATCCAGATAGTCAACCAGTCCAAAATATCCAGGCATGGATAAAAACAATTAATACGGATACTGGGGCAACCATTTCGCGTGCTATTTGCACGACAAAAACGTGGGGATACCTGCTTACACACCCTTCGATCCGTTTGGATATGAACCCTCTGGGCGGCCAAAACGTGATCATGACTGATACCATGCTTGAAGAATATCTCCGGGTAAAGCTAAAGCTTAAGGTTGCTGTCTATGACAAAATGTATGCTTTACAAGATGGGTCAACACACCAGTTTTTTCCGGATGACTACTTTACACTCATCCCTGATGGCAATTTAGGCAACACATGGTACGGCACAACTCCTGAAGAGGCAGATCTAATGTCAGGAGCCACTTCTGCCGAGGTTTCGATCGTTGATACCGGCGTTGCTGTTACCACGATCAAAGAACCGCATCCAGTAAATGTGGAAACCATTGTTTCCGAGATCGTGCTGCCGTCTTTCGAAACGATTGACAATATTTTCATTGCGAAGGTGAATTAAGAGGGGAGCAATCCTCTCTATTTTTGTCCGCCATAGAGCGGTGAAGGGAGAATAACATGCAAATTTATGATCGAGCTACAGGAAAATGGCTATGGGTAGGGGTGGGTAACCCGTTACCAACCACTCAATCTGCACGTTCCGCGCTAGCCGTGACTCCAAGCAATACGGTTGACCTGGCGGAAGGCGCAACCAAGTATGTGTATGTGGGAGCGGATGGTGATTTAAAGGTCGATATGGCAGATGGAACTACCGTAACCTTTACAGCTTTGCCAGCGGGTGTGTTCCACCCTTTGGCAGTCAAACGGATACATGCAACGGGTACCACGGCTACAGGTATTGTAGCTGTCCGATAGGAGGCAATACTGTGACCATTGCTGAATACCTGATTAAGCTCAAGATGCTGCTGGGAATAACACTCGACGATACTTCTAAGGATGAACGACTCACCTTTGTTCTGGAAACCGTGGTCCAAGCTGTGTTGGTCTATTGCAATATCACAGCTATCCCGAAAGCGCTGAACAATGTGATTTTAGTCATGTCCGAGGATTATTACCGGGGCAAGTATCCGACAGAATTTGAGCAAGCTCCTGCAGCAGTAACCAGTGTCAAGCGTGGTGATGTACAAACGAACTTTGGTTCTGCTAAGCCGGTTGTTAAAGTTGGGTCCGGAGCGGATTTTGTGCAGAGTTATGAAAGTCAGTTGATTGCATTCCGGAAATTGAGGTGGTAAGTATGGCGTTTGGGAATGTTGCTGCTGAACGGGCGGCGATTGAGATGACTTACGAGGGGCTTTGTACAGTCACAGAGTTTGTAAAGACCAAAGACCCAGACACGAAGGCAAACAAGCAGCAGGCTACTCCTGTGTTGCTCAATCAACCTTGTGCGTTGTCTCAGGCGTCCTTGCCAGCTGCTGGAGCATCGGACACAGCCAATGAGATTAATTATGATGCCAAGCTGTTCATATCGCCTGATGTGACGATCCAGCCGGGCAGCTTGATCACCGTTACTCAAGATGGTATGACGTTTAAAGGTAAACATGCTGGAGAGCCATTCCGGTACCCAACACACCAAGAAATCATGCTTAAAAGGGTTGATCGGGCATGAGTAGCATGGGTAGCTTTGATTTTGAAGATTGGAAGAAGCTCCAAAAGGACCTTCAACGATTGCAGGGCAAGCTCCCACAATTCTACGAAGAGTGTATTAAAGAGCTTGTCGGACGACTACTCGCCAAAACAAAGGCTCGAACGCCTGTAGGGGTGTATGAGGATAAGTGGGTTGAGTTCACTACGAAGACCGGCAAGGAAGTCCGATTCTTTGCAAGGGCACATGGCAAGCAAGGGGGTACACTTCGACGCGGCTGGACAGTCGGTCAGGTTGAACGAACGGCAGGAGGCTACCAAGTTGAAATCATTAACCCTGTACCATATGCGATGTATGTAGAGTATGGACACAGGGCAAGGAATGCAAAAAACGGCATGGGATGGGTAGAAGGTAGGTTCATGTTGACCAAATCGATCGAAGAGTTGGAACGCGAAATGCCTGCCTTTCTGGATCGGAAAATGAAACAATTCTTGGAGCAGAATTTGGGGTGGTAAGATGACCAACGAGGATATTCGAAACGGGATTCTGGCTAGACTCGAAGAATTGGAGCCGGACTATGATAAATACATTAACCATATTGAGCAGGGTTTCACTGAACCTGCTTTTTTTGTTCGATTAATCGACGGTGCCCAGGAGCAGGGTTTAGGCCAGCGGTACACACGATCACTCATGTATAACGTCATGTTCTTTCCAGACCCCGATAGTTTGGATGAACAAACATCCTGTCAGACCATGGCAGATCGGCTTTATGAAAAGCTGATAACCATCGAATCGAATGGCGTTATCCATCGAGGGCTCAGGTTGAAACATGAAGTCGTTGACAATGTGCTTCACTTCTTTGTCAGCTACAACATTAGATTGCTTGCTCCTAAAGAACTGGTACCTAAAATGGAGAAAATCAAACAGGAGGAATACATCAAATGAAAAGAGATGAAGTGAACGAGCTCAAAGAGTCTGCAGCTCCGACATTTAGCAAGCAGCAGCTCATCGAAGCCAAAAGATACACAGCACAGCAAAAGGACCTGCTTAACGCGCTGCTGGATGATGGGCAGGCGTATACGCAGGCGCAAGTTGATGGGTTGATTGGTGAATTTCTAGGAAGGGTGGAGGGTTAATTTGGCCGGAGGCACATGGACGACAATGAACAAGGTTAGACCAGGGACCTATATTAATATTACAGGCCAAGGGGTGGCTGCTGGATCAGTGGGAGACCGCGGGACGGTAGCAATGGCGCTTTCACTCAGCTGGGGGCCTTCTAAATCGCTTTTGAAGATCAATGCAGGCGATGATATCACAACGCTACTCGGTTACGATCTTACGGCACCTTCTGTACTGCTCGTAAAGGAAGCCCTAAAACGGGCCAAGACGCTGCTTTTATATCGTTTGAATGCAGGCACCAAGGCAGCGGTCACAACAGGCACCTTGACCGTCACAGCTAAGCATGGCGGGTTAAGAGGAAACAACCTCACCATTGTCATTCAGACCAACGTAGATGATAATGCCAAATTCGATGTTATTACACTGCTGGCAGGAGCTGAGGTCAACCGGCAAGTTGTGTCGAACATTGCAGGGCTTGTTGCAAATGATTGGGTGGTGTTCAGCGGTAGCGGTACCTTAGCTACGACAGCAGGCGCACCATTGATTGGTGGAGCGGATGGAACAGTAGTGAATTCCGATCACACCGACTTTCTAGCAGCAGTTGAACTTTACGACTTTAACACGCTGGCCTATACCGGAACAGCAAGCGACCTGAAAGCCTTGTACACGGCCTTTATTAAGCGCCTGCGGGATGACGAAGGTAAAAAGGTCCAACTTGTCCTTGAAAACTACGCCACGGCAGGATATGAGGGCGTGATCAGCGTCAAGAACGGAGTCAAGCTGTCCGATGGGACAGTTTTAACAGCAGCTCAAGCAACCGCTTGGGTAGCAGCAGCAACGGCAGCAGCACAAGTGAATCAATCGCTGACCTATGATAATTATGATGATGCGGTTGATGTCGGTACCCGGTACACAAATGCACAGATCGAGGCGGCTATCCTTGCAGGCGAGTTTGTTTTCACGCCCAATCAGGACAAAGCCAAGGTTGAGATCGATATCAACACCTTCACCAACTTTACACCGACTAAGGGCAAGAAGTTTTCCAAGAATCGTGTCATCCGGGTTCTGGACGGGATCGCTAACGATTTTAAACTGATCTTCGATTCCTTTTACGGTGGCAAAGTCGATAATAATCCAGATGGGCGGGACCTGCTTTGGAATGAGTACATTACGTACCTTAAGACGCTGCAGGGGCTCAACGCTCTGCAAAACGTCGATTCTGCAACGGATGTTAAAATCATTCAAGGCACGGAATCGGATAGTGTCTATGTCGAGGTAGCTGTACAGCCGGTAGACAGCATCGAAAAAGTTTATATGAAAGTGACGGTGAGGTAAAATGGCTTTTCTGAATGCGCGGGATACACTGTCCGGTCAAGAAGGCACAGCCTTTGCAACAATACCAGATGCGAACGGCGCTAAACAAAATGAGGAAATGTTTTACGTCAAAAAGCTGGAGGCCAAGGTAGAGAAGGATAAAACCGACATCAAAACGCTCGGCCGTCGCGGTACCCAGCATAAGGCCAATGGCTGGAAGGGCACCGGAACGATGACCATTTATTATGTCACAACCTTATTCCGACAGATGATGCTGGATTATATCGGTACAGGTAAGGATAGCTATTTCGACCTTAAGGTTACAAACGAGGACCCGGCATCCGGTGCCGGCAAGCAAACGGTCATCCTCAAAAATGTAAACCTGGACAGTGTAATTATGGCATCGTTGGATACGGACTCAACGGCTTTGGAAGAAGAGGTTTCCTTCACCTTTGATGGCGTTGAAATCGAATCCAGCTTTAACGATCTTGTTTAATCAAAAAAATAAAAAACACGGAGGCTATTAACGATGAGTGATTTAAGCGCATTTTACGCACAGAACGCAACAGCGACGGTAACGATGGAATTTGTGGTATCCGAGCGATTCAAGGGCAAGGACGGAAGTCCGTTAGCCTGGCAATTACGCGGCATGACGGAATCGCAGAACGAAGAGATTCGGGCAGCAGCTACCAAGCGTGTTCAGGTTAAAAAGGGAGTAACGATACCGGAAACCAATCCGAATGAATACATGGCCAAGCTTGTTGTTGCAAGTGTGGCATTTCCTAATCTGAAAGATGCAGCCTTGCAGGATTCCTATGGTGTAAAAGGTGCAGAGGATTTGCTACGTAAGATGCTGCTGCCAGGTGAATATAGCTCGCTTGTAGAGAAGGTCCAGCAAATTAATGGCTTTGACAAGGAAATGAATGAGCTGGTGGACGAAGTAAAAAACTAATCAAGGGGGGCGATGGTGAGGCTAATTATGCTTACTACGCCCTTCATGAGCTCAAGATACTGCCGCAAGACCTGTTAAAGATGAATCCTTACGAGAGGGCGGCTATTTACGCCATGATCGATATGCGGATTGAAGCAGAGAAGAAGAGGAGTAAGAAATAAGAGCGTCCTTCGGGACGCTTTTCTATTTATTCGGAGGAAAGGAGGGATGGCATGTCAACAACCGTGGGCGCCAGCCTTAAACTGTTCGACCAATTCACGGCAACCATTAACCGGGCGGAGACGGGCATACAATCCGTAATTACGGTAGCTGAACGTCTCAAGCATGAGCTGCAGAGTCAAATCACGCTTAACATTGATATGACTGGAGCCTTAGCGCACATTGAGACTGTTAAGGAACGCATCCGAACAATGGGCGGATCAAGCGCAATCAACGTTATTATCAATGCAGCAGATGTCATTGATAAGATAACGGATATTCAGAATAAAATCCGAACAGGGCTTGCCGGTACAGTGGTAAATTTATCTGTTCATTTTGATGCAGTTGCCGCAAGAGCGCAGCTGATGTCTCTTTTGGCAAGTGTGACAGGATCGGCGGTTCATGTTTCAATTCGCTTTCCTGATGCAGCTGCACTGAGGGCGAGCTTCATGGCGCTTATGGGGAGCTTGGGCACAACAGGAATTCTCATTCATGTCCGATTAGATACAGCCAAGGTCATTACACAGGCAGCTAACCTGCGGCAAAGAATCATTGATACAATAGGAACCATAGTGGTAGACCTTCAAATTGAGCTTCCTGCTGCTGTGCATACAGTGCTAACCGAACTAACCCAGCTTGTAAAAAAACTCATTGAAGCTATAGAGCGACTGCATAATGGTCCCGGAGGTGGGGGAGGTCCTGGAGGTGGTCCTGGTGGCGGAGGCGGCCCCGGTGGACTCATCGGACAATTGAAGGGCGTTGCAGCAGCGTACCTGGGTGTTGCAGCAGCAAAGAAAGCCATGGAAATATCGGACGAGTATGTTTCAACGCAAGCCCGATTAGACCTGATCAAAGACAGCACGCATACCGTTGGGCAAATGCAGACTGAGATATTTCAGGCTGCTCAGCGGGCACGGGGTAGTTACGAGGTCATGGCGAACAGCGTAGGCAAAATGGGCTTGCTGGCTGGTGAGGCATTCGGGAATAACAAAGAGCTCATTGCCTTTACTGAGTTGATGCAGAAGTCATTTAAGATTAGCGGTGCATCAACGATGGAACAACAATCAGGTATGTATCAACTTACACAGGCTATGGCTTCCGGCAAGCTGCAGGGCGATGAATTCCGAAGCATCATGGAGAACGCTCCAATGCTGGCAGATGCCATTGCAAAATTTACAGGGAAATCCAAGGGTCAACTTAAGGAAATGTCGGCGGATGGAACGATTACAGCAGACATTATCAAAGGAGCTTTATTTAAAGCAGCTGATGATATTAATACCAAGTTTGCGACCATGCCCCGAACGTTTGGTGATATGGCAGTCGGTCTCAAAAATAAGGCACTGGAGGCGTTTGGGCCAGTAATCGAGAAAATATCCACATTCATGAATACCAAATCGGGCACAGCCATTTTTGACGGTTTGCTGTCAGGGATTTCTATGGCATCTGCAGCAGCGTCGAAGTTTGTGGACGTCGCAATTTGGGTAGTTAATGTGATGCAAGATAACTGGCCAGTTGTAAGAGCGATCCTTATGTCTTTAGCGCTTGTAATCAGCGTTGTCGTTGTTGCTGCACTCACTGAGATGGCGATAGCTACGCTTGAAGCACTGTGGCCCGTCATATTGGTTATAGCGGCTATAGCACTCGTTATCTATATCATCCAACGGTTTGGAGTTACTACACAACAAATAATAGGTGCGGTGATCGGGTATTTCTACTGGATGTATGCGTCCGTGTACAACATATTTGCCCTGATCTGGAACATCATCGCCTCTTCTGCGGAATTCTTCGGCAACGTGTTCACTCAACCGACATTTATGGTTAAAAATACATTTTATCATTTTGCTATGGCGTTTTTGGGATTTATGGCAGACATGACGGTGGGCGCTGAGGATTTTTCAAAGTCGATATACATGTACATCTTCGAATACGTTAATAAAGCAATTGGTGTATTGAACAAAATGGGTGGAGCACTTAATAAGTTCTTTGATACGGATCGTTTCAAAAAAATAGATCTACTCAATCTGGACAATGTGAAGGGCTTTAGCAGTAGTATCCGTGTGATTATGGGGATGCTTGAACAACCGGTGCCTGAAGAAGAACTGTTCAATTTTCCGCGCATGGAATTAATGAACATGTTCGATGCATTCAATAAAGGATTTGCAAGCGCCGATGACTTGATGAAAGGTATAGATGACATTCTCAAAGGCGCACCGGACTTCGATATGAGCTCGATTAAAAATATAGACAATGTTGGTACCGTGGGCAAGGTCAAAGGAAAGGTCGATATTTCATCTGAGGACCTTAAGGTTATGCGTGAATTGGCCGACATACAAAACATTCAGAATTTTGTCACTCTCACGCCTACAGTCCAGGTACAAACGGGAGATATTAACCAACCAACCGATGTCAGTGAAATCATTCGACAAATAGGCGATTTCATGGAACGAGAGGTTTCCAACAACGCACAACGGGCGTATAGCTAAGATAAAAGGGGTATTGACATTGGAGAATCGAAATAACAAAGTAGCCGGCTGGTCATTTGAGAAAGAAATAGTATTTGAGGGTGGAGCTGCAATTGCAATATCAATCTCATATAGCAATGCAACTCCGCGGGATGCTGTAAAAATTATTTCGGGATTAGAGATCATTTCTAAGCAAGTCGCTGAGAAAGTAGCATTACTTAAAGAAGTGGTTCAGTAATAGCTAAAATGAGAGGGGCAATGACAATGGACGAACAACGCGTAAGAGAGATCGTGAGAGGGGAAATAAAGAATAATGATAGTTTTGTCACGCTCTCGCCAACAGTAAATGTAACGGTGGGCAGCATAAACCAACTTACTGACGTCGACGATGTCATACATCAAATTAGGGAAGTCATGGAGCGGGGTATTGCAGGCCCCACTAAACTTACTTATGGATTTTCAGAAAACCTAGAAAAAGAAGAAGATGGGTATCCTGAGGGCATAAACATTGCCTATGATATAATCAGAAATCTCAAAAAACTTAACCTGACAGTAGAAGAAGCCGAGCATATTCTCGATGAAGCAAAAGCCTCCATAAAAAAATATGCCCGGTTAAGCAACTAACTACCTATCGACAGAAGGTGAGCCTTATCCTTGCTGATCATAGTAAAACTCTGGAAATTACTGCAGCCTCCTGATAGAATAGAGTCATCATCTATCGGGAGGTAAATTATGAAAAAGTATATCATCGGTGCGCTAATCGGTAGCGCCTTAACCGTTTCTGCCACTGCTGGAGCTGCAGCCGTAAAACAGTACATCCTTACCGAAATCTCTTATCCGGTTGTCGTGAATGGAAAGGAGTTTAAGGACCCTGCTGCACCGATCCTGAACTATGAGGGCAGCACGTATGTACCTCTGGCTAAGCTTGGAGATATCACAGGTGTAAATTATAAATGGAATGAAGCAGCCAAGCAGGTGGAGATTGTAACGAGCTCAAGCGGTGGCGGAACAACAGCAGCTCCTTCAACCAACCATGAAGCGGTCAAGGCGACGCCAGGCGGAAACATTCAGTTAACGCCGGATGCTGTTATTGAGAAGCCAAAGGGCTTGGTGGTTGAAAACGGTGAAACGGTCTTTTACGCCTATGACAAGGATGACAAGTTCAAGGGCAGGTTTACTGACAGTGATAGTGCGGGGTATGTAATTGCCAAAATAAAAAAAACGGAACTGCCTCCAACTCTATCCGAAGGTTGGATAGGTGCAGGATTTTTGCTAAAAGTTTACGGAGATGTTGGTTTTGATGGAAAAGATTATGTAATTAGGACTGGGCCAGCTGTTACGAAACAGGAAGTATTTTATAGGTTTCCATTGCCTGATGGATTTAGCGAGAAGGCTAATGGTGGGGAAATCATTACGAATGGGGTAAGGCTGAAAAGTCAAGACAATGGATTTTATTTCAACATAGCTGATTTACAAAAAGTAGGACTTTTAAAATAAGCGAAATGAGCACCCAACAGGTGCTTTTTTTTATTGAGAAGGGACCGGAGCGCCATGGCTGACTATAGTATTTTTTTGAGTTGGAATAACAATGCTGAGGGCATACAATTACCTGTCAACCCTGAGTCTATAGAGGTTAAGGAACAAGGGCAAGGCAAAACCTACAACATTGTAGGTAAGGGAGGTGGTACGGATGAAACAAGGGCAGGTGAGGTCAATGTAATTCAGAGTCCGAAGCTCAAAGAGGTCAGTTTCAGCAGCGTTTTCCCCAACCAGTATTACCCTTTCGTAAATGATGAAGCGCCTTTGTTCGTACCGATGTATTATATCGGATATATAAGAAAGTGGATGGAAAGTAAGCATCCGATCCGTTTTGTTTTTGCGGGCAGTTATAATGCCTTGGCAATAGCTAGTAGGATAAAAGAATTATCAGACCTCAACTTCCCGGCTTCCATTGAATCGTTTAATTGGAAGGAAGTTGCCGGGGGCAGCGGTGATATCGAGTACACGCTGCAGCTCAAGGAATACGTGTTTTACTCGGCCCGGCGCGTAAAGGTTGGCACTGATGCAGCCGGTAATGAAGTGCTTATTAAAGAGCAGCCAAAACGCCCGGATGAACGAATCAGGCCCTTGGCCTATAAAGTGAAAGAGGGGGATAACTTGATCTCCATAGCCAAAAGAATTTTGGATGATGATTCGCGAGATAAAGAAATCCAAAAATTGAACAATTTATCCGATGCGGATGTTAAAAAATTAGCGCCCGGGACGGTCTTAAGCATTCCACGGAATTAGGAGGTATTTCATGCTTGAAATCATTATCGACAACCGGGATGGGTATTTGTGGGACATATCCGGTATCGTCTCAGATGTGACTTACAAGACAGCCAGAATCGGAAGGGCGTCCAGTATGGAAATAACCTTTCTAAAGGGTGGTCTATACGAGGCGAAAGAGTTTAAATATACGATGGGTGATGTGGTTCGGATACAGTTCGGCAATACGCCTATGTTCTTGGGGTACATCTTTGTCATTGATGATGGCCGGGATGAACAAGTTAAAATAACAGCCTATGATCAGCTCAGATATCTCATGGTGACTGAATACTACCAGGGAACGAACAAGACTGCTACGGAGGTGTTGGAGCACTTCGTAGATCGTCTTCAACTGAAAATGGAGGTATTGATCGACACCGAATATAAGATTCCGACGATCAGAGAGGACAACGTAAAGGCGATGGATATTATTTGTGGAGCGCTGGAGTCAACGCTGACGGCCACGGGGGAACGTTTTTTGTTCTTCGATAACTTTGGCTGGTTGACCCTGCGAAACGTCAAAAATATGGTCTTGGACTTGTCGTTAGGTGATGATAGTCTGATGTTTGATTACAAGTTGAAAACCTCAATCGAGGATTCTTATAATGTAGTTTGGCTGACACAGGATAATACGGATACGGGCGTTCGTACAGTGTATCCAGCGCAGGATAGCGCCAACGTTGCCAAGTGGGGATTTTTGAAACTTGTGCAAAACATAGATGAAAAGGCGAATGCTGCACAGATTAAACGGACTTTGGAAAACCTTATACAACTTAAAAACAGAGTAGGTCGGAGCTTCCAAATAGATTCTATCGGAGATATCCGGGTACGTGCCGGATGCTATTTGCACATCGATATCAAAGAAATAGGGATCGATAATTATTACATGGTCAACGAATGTACCCATAAATTTGACGGCGATGAGCACACGATGACATTGGAACTGGTGGACATAAGGAAAGACGATAAGAAAGTGACGGTGGTAACGTGAAGATTTTAGAAATCATGAAGTCCACGAGTATAGGAGTTATACAAGCAGGTTATCCAGCTTCCATTTTCACAGGTAAGGTAATTCAATTAAATCCTCTCGAAGTGATCCTTGATCCACAAAGGGACCCACTGACGGAGGATTTTTTATTGGTTCCAGAGTCGATGACTCGTTATGAGGTCGACTTGAGACATCTGCACACCTACCAAGACGCCAGTGACAGCGGCGATACAACAAGGAGTACGGAAGAAGCTTTACAGGAGCCTATCGTAATCCGCCGTGGCTTAGAAATTAACGATGTCGTCTTGCTTCTACGCGTTCAAGGTGGTCAGCAATACGTAATTTTAGATAGGGTGGTGCAGCCATGATTCCACAAGGGGGTACGCTTGCAAATGATCCAGGGACGGTCCAGCAGCCGAGCAAAACATATCGTATCGACCCGATATCGAAACGGATTGTCGGCACGATTGATAGTTTAGAGTCGGTCAAACAAACCGTATCCCAGATCCTGCAAACGGAAAGATTCGAACACTTGATATTTAGCAGCAATTATGGAGCAGAAGTGGCCAATTTACAAGGAAAGAGTGAATCTTATATCCGAGCAGAATTAGGTAGGCGTATTCGGACGGCGTTGTTACAGGATGATCGAATCTTGGATGTGCAAGACGTGAATATATCCGTTAACGGTGATGAAGTTTTGGCAGTGTTTACGGTGGTTACACAGTTCGGCAGTTTCGAAGCACAGAAAGGAGTATGAGCATGTACGAAAATCAAACCTTTCAAGCGATTATGACTCGTATGCTTGCCGTGGTGCCTAATGATGTAGACAAGCGAGAAGGCAGTGTTGTCTATGATGCTCTGGCTCCAGCTGCTTGGGAATTGAAGAAAATGTACTCAGAATTGGATGCCAATATCAACCTCTCTTTTGCAGACACCTCCAGTGGTGAGTATCTGGAGCGGCGCACTGCGGAATTCGGTGTTGAGCGGGAGCAGGCAACAAAGGCGCGGCGGAAGGGGCTGTTTTATGGAGCGTCAAGCGTACCATTCGATGTGCCTATCGGTAGCCGGTACGCAGCCAATCAACTCAATTATGTGGTCATGGAAAGGTTATCCACTGGCGTATTTGTTTTGGAATGTGAAACGACAGGCACAGTGGGAAATCAGTATTTTGGCCCGTTGCTGCCCATTGATTACGTGAACGGCCTTTCAAGTGTAACGCTTTCTGATGTGCTTGTACCCGGCGAGGATACTGAAACCGATACGGCCTTACGGCAGCGGTACTTTGCCATACTGAACGAGCAGCCATTCGGGGGCAATATAGCGGATTACAAGCAAAAAATTGGCGAGATACCAGGAGTGGGGGGCGTGAAGATTTTCCCAGCCTGGGCAGGTGGCGGGACGGTTAAGGCAACGATTATAACCTCAGATTACTCAGTCCCTTCACCGGAGTTGATTGACGAGATCCAGACGGCCATTGACCCGGTTATTAATAGTGGAGAGGGCATTGGTTTTGCACCGATTGGTCATAGCGTGACGATTACAGGCGTCAGCAACACGACAATCAACGTTGAAACGACCCTTACACTCAGTAACGGCGTAACCATAGGGCAGGTCCAGGACGACATTCAGTCTATTATCGGCGCGTACTTATTAACTTTAAGGCAGTCCTGGGCAGCAGAAAAGGAACTGGTTGTACGTGTCGCTCAAATTGAGGCGCGTATTCTAGCAGTGTGGGGGGTAACGGATATTATCGGTACGATGATAAATGGTGATGCTGCAAACATCACATTATCGGGTGATCAAATCCCGGTGCTTGGAACGGTGGTGCTACATGGTTAAACTGATTGATTATTTGCCGGACCTGTACCATGGATTAAAAGAAATGGTCAAGTTGACCGAGGCCGAAGACCCTGAGTTCAATGTGCTTGCTCAAGTTATTCGCCAAATGCTGGATAATCAATTTGTTGTTACATCCAATCAGCAGGCCATAAAACGCCGGGAACAGCAGCTTGATATCCGGGCCGATCCCGGCGTTGAAACCTTGGATTTCCGGCGTAAGCGGCTCATTCATCGTTATTCTACTCGTCCACCGTTCACGGCACGTTATTTGCAAAACAGACTCGATGAACTTGTCGGTGTGGGTGTGGCTACTGTGGAGCTGGATATACAGAATTTTATTCTTACCATCAAGCTTAAAATCCCGGATGCAGCTCATTTTTTAGAAATTGAACATGTCATTAGACTGATGAAGCCTGCCAATCTCATTTACTACCAAGAGACAGCTCTTGCCGATACGCTAACACTGGAAGAACACATGTGGAGTACACCCCTTCACCGCATGACAAGGCTGGGAACCTCTTGGAGATTAGGTAGCACACCGTTTTCTGTACGCGAACAGGAGGTGCAGATTAAATGATTCCTACAACTTATTTGACGGAGCTGGCCGCGTACACGAGGGATAGGATTATGAAGGTGGTTGTCAATAATACGGTTGAAATCACATCGTTTTATATTCGACAAGTGAGTGATCATACAGTTGAACTGGAATATATGATACCTCATGGTTCCGTTGTAACTGCCGAGCTGATTGAGCTCAAGAGCGCAACGGATGTTGTAGTGAGCTCGAATGCTGTATATATACCGATTACGAGCGATACGATCATCAAACAAAAAATGAAGGTCAGCGAGGTGACAGTATGACCTATGTACCTAAGACGAATTGGCAGTATGACGAGATGGTTACGGAAACAGACATGAATAGGATTGAGAAGCGACTTGCAGAGGCGGCAGTCGTGATCCTCTCTAACATTGAGCCTGCTAATCCCGACACACATACATTTTGGCTTGAAGATGTGGGCGAAGATTACGATCCTGGTGGCGATGGTGGTTTAGTCATTGAAAATGCAGCTCTCGACGGTAGTGCAACAATTTGGTTGGATGAAGAATAAATAAAACATAGGATGGTGTTGAGAAATGTCAGACAAAAATATTCAAATGAAAATTAAAAACGGTGCGGATTGGGATAACTTGTACCCGAAAACAAAAGCAGGGTTGATTGATGGACTGGCCGATCAGGTAGCGTCCTTGGTGGCTGGTGAAGTTGCCGGTAAGGTGGATAAGGTTGCTGGAAAGCAACTATCAACGGAAGATTACACAACAGCTGATAAGACAAAGCTTGGAGGAATCGCAAGCGGAGCCAACAACTATGTACACCCAACTGGAGACGGAAACACCCACGTTCCAGCGACAGGAACAACCAACAACGGTAAGGTGCTGACAGCCGGGGCCACGGCCGGGAGTGCTGCATGGGCGGACTTGCCTGCTGCTGGATCGAAAATAGCTGTCAGCACGGTTGAACCAACTAATGCTGATTTTTGGTATGAAGAACTTGCTTAGGAGGCTGAATGATGGCTGACAAAAACATTCAAATGAAAGCAAAGAACGGCGCGTCTTGGGATGCGCTGTTTCCTGTTACTAAAGTGGGATTGGTTGAAGGTTTGGAGGAACGGATAGCGGAAATACCGGGGGGAAGCACAAATGCTTCGGATATTCATATTGCTGATGTTGCCAATAACACTAGCGCTACAAATGTTGAAGATGCTAATGCAGAACTTTATGCAAAATTAGCTATTGCTAGAACGTATTCGTAAGGGGTGAATAGAAGCATATGGAAATAGCGTCTCCAGTGTTAATAGATACATCCAATGTTAATAATATTTTAAATCCAGATTCAGCAGTACGTGATTCGGCAGGTACTATATGGGTAATGAATTCGCAGTATACTTCAACTTCCGTACCAATCATAAGGAAATCAACGGATGACGGCGCAACTTGGAGCGTGGCAGCGTTTCCTGATGGATCTTCCCCCACATCGCCACCAGCCAGTATTAGCAACGCGCGGCTAAAGTTAGGTGGCGGAAAAGCGTATTTCATAATCGCCACAAATGCTGTCGGCGTCACCGTGTTTAATCTTACTGACAACATAGGAACCCTGGCCAACGTTTTTTCTACGACAGCTTCATTTGGGTCCTTCGGCCATGACTTATGCGTTGCGCCGAACGGAAGGCTGATGGTAGCATACTTATTTAGCGGGACGACCGGTTCCACCGTATACAGCGATGACTTCGGTGCGACTTGGACCGGCAGAAATACCCTAAACGTGGGTACCAGCACGAATCTGGGATCAAATCCTATAACGGTCACCGCGGACAGCGATAGCAACTTCTATATCTTTTCCACAAAGTATGTCAGTGCCACTAACGTAACTTTAGCTATGACAAAATTTACAAATAGCTCATCAACGTATTCATCATTAGGCAATATAATAACATCTGCATCTGGAGTATACGTGAAACGTCCAGTTGCTAGGTGTATCAAAGGTTCAGATGGTATAGATCGAATTATAATTACTTACTCCGTTGGTAGCACAGCATCTGCCAATACCGCTGGTACAGATGTGAAATGGATGGAATCTACTAACGGGGGTTCAACATGGAGCACACCTGCAACTATAATCAATGTACCAGCAGCGGGAGCTCCTAATAATACAGCCTATCCTATGAAAATTTTCTTTGACCATGTTAATGAATTCGTTATTTTTCAATTCGGCCCTTTTTCACACGCGTATGCTTTCTATTTCAGAAAGTCTCTGACAGGCACGACTTGGGTTAGCTCATCCTCAGTCCTTACGAATACGCTTTTCAGTTCTAGTTTAATAAGATCAGTGGATACACCTTCTGGATACGAATATGTATCGGGTTTCGATGCAATTTATACTTTGTCTTCTCCCACATATGTATACTATCACAAAGGTGGAGCTGCATTTAATAATAAACTAGAATCCTCGACAATACTGCCGTCATCCTTTGAAACGGTCCTTAATAAAAGACCGTTAATAAGGTATTCGGTTCCGAATACTGATGCCGAAGGGGATACGCTAGCGGCTTTGGTCGTTAAATATTCGACAGCCAATGAGCCAAACTTTGATGCTAATGTTTTCGCGTCAGATTCCGTCTCGATAACCAAGGTGTCTGGATCGTTCGCATATACTCGTCCGAGTGTTGATCTCCCTACAGGGACAACATACATCCGTGTTATTGCTTATGATAATTATGGTTTATCAACGTATTCCACTACTACAATCTTGGGCATGACCCCCGCAAACTGGGATAGCAATGAATTTATTGCAGGCTCTGGTAACATATCAGCTAGTTCTGTTACCTATCTCGTGCAGCAGCTCAACCTTGTTCGGGTAGCATATGGGCTTGCCGGGATAAGTGGATTAACAATAGAAGCAGGTGTAACAGAAGTTTCAGCAGCAGACCTTCTTTTATTAAGAACATCCTTCGAAGAGATAGTGACGGCTATTGGTGGGCAAAGTCCTGTAACTTGGACTGTTCCATCGATAGTTGCAGGTACAACAATACGTGATGGGGCACACTGGAAAGAAATACAAGACAAGTTGAGTGCCTTGTAGACCGTGGAGAATTAACATAGTTTTAGTTAAGAGCACACTTACCCCGTGCTCTTTTTGCGCTTGAAATTTAAAAGGAGGCTTGAATGATGTCAAAAAACATCTTGCTCAAAAAGCATAACGGCACAGGTTGGGATGTGTTACACCCAATTACCAAAGCAAAAAACGTGATGTCTTCTGATGGGGGAACCGTACAAGATCACATCGGGGCAGGCGGGACGGCACACGCCAGCGCTACAGGCTCCCAAGCGGGGTTTATGCCCCCAGAGGATAAAGCAGCCTTGGACGCGGCAACCTCAGCGGCCACAGCCTCTACGTTGGCGAAGCGTGATACGGCTGGACGATTAAAGGCGGCTGCACCTGCTGCAGCGGATGACGTAGCACGAAAAAATGAAACAGACGCGGCGATGACAGCAGCAGCCACGGCCAGTGGCGCGGCAGCTACAGCACAGAGCAGAGCAGATGCCGCATATAACAGGGCAGACGCGGCTTTTACGCAAGCCAGTGAGGGTAAGACGGTTGTCGCTGCCGCAATCACTGGCAAGGGTGTACCAGCTTCAAACAGCGACACATTCCCGCAATTGGCTACTAAGATAAATAGCATTCAACTCGCTACAGGTAACGCTACTGCTGCTGATGTATTAGTCGGTAGATCATTTAGTACTCCAGCCGCAGGTACTGGTGCTGTAGGTACCATGCCTGACAATGTAAATAACGTAGTACAGCCCAGTGCATTAGGAAATGTAGCAATACCATATGGTAGGCATAGCGGTAGTGTAGTGGCCGCAGTACAAGTAAACACAGCGGCGCTGCTCTCCGGCTTCAGTGTAGCCGGTGCGGCAGGTACTATGCCAAGTCATGGATCACCTGAATGGAACCCAACCACATTCAATCAATACCTACCTGCCGGTTACTTCGGTGGTGGGGTTGTGTACGGTAGTCCAAACTTGGCCGCTGATAATATACGCGATGGTGTAGATATATTCGGCGTAGTAGGTAATGTGCAGGCTAAACAAACAGCTAACGGTTCTTTTCCTACAAAGGCAGTAGATAACGCAAATCAAGCGTCTTGGGTTAACACCGTCCAGCTATCTTTTATACCTACTGCTTATGCATGCTATCTAACCGGAGGCTCGTTCCCTTGCAAAAGCTTTTATGTTGGTGGCATATCCGTAACTACTACTGCCACTGGGACTGGAGCTGCCCCTAACGGCGGCATATTCTTCTACCCAGAAACGATGACTTTGTCTCTAAGCTTTTGGGCACTAGGCAATAACCAGTCTTACAGTGCGACTTGGTATGCGATAGGCTAATACAATAACTTAAGGCGGTGGCACATGAGCCTTGAATTGATAGCATTCTGGCAAGCATACGGATAACAGATTAAGCCCGAGAAATCGGGTTTATTTTTTTGCTCAAAATAAGGGAGGGGTAAGCGAATGTCGGATGAAATTCAGAAAGTACAGGAGACGCTTGTCCAGGTCCGGATTGAACTGGGACAGCTCTCAACGAAAATGGATGCTCTAAAGGACATTGGTCGTGAGCTTGGAGCGGTGGATGATCTTGCTAAGAAAGCCATGGAGTCTACAAAAGCAGCACACCATCGATTGGACAGGATCGACAAGCTTGTTAGCTGGCTGGCAACAACGGTGATCGGAGCAATCATTTTGGCCGTGATTGGTTTTATTATCAAGGGTGGACTCATCATTAAATAAAAGGAGAACTGATAAACATGGAATGGAACGCAATAGCTCAATTAATCGATCCGCAATTATTTCTGGTTCTTGCCGCGTGCTGGATCATTGGATTTGCCCTAAAGCAATCACCAAAGGTGCCTAATTGGACCATAATTATTTTTGTGACCGTCTTCGCGGTCGTTTTCTCACTATTAATTCTTGGACCCTCACCGCAATCGGTGCTGCAAGGTATTTTGATTGGAGCCGTGGCTGTATATGGTTATGAAGTTTATAAGGCCGTCAAGCAGGCTGGAAAGGAAGGTGGCAAGCGATGAAAGCACAAGACTTTATCGCTATCATCGCACCCATGGCCCAATCTGAGCAACGGCGCACCGGAGTTCTGGCCAGCATTACAATTGCCCAGGGCGCTATCGAATCAGGTTGGGGAACTGCTGCTCCCGGTAACAATCTGTTTGGGATCAAAGGATCAGGCCAACTGCAGGCAACACAAGAGTTTATTAATGATCAATGGATTAATACAGTTGCTGGATTTCGAGTGTATAGCTCTTGGGAAGGAAGTGTAATCGATCACTCCCAATTTCTTGTAGAAAATGGTCGGTATGCCCGAGCTGGATTTTTCAATTGCTGCAGCCAGTTGGACTATGTAGGGGCTGCACGATGCTTGCAGAATGCCGGTTATGCAACCGATCCGAACTATGCGGCCAAACTGGTGCAAATCATCCAAAGCAACAACCTGGATAGATTCGACATTTTGGAAACAAAAGAAGAACCGAAAATTGAGGAGGATGAAGATATGAAACCATTAGTTTATGACGCCGATTGGAAATGGGACCAGCTCGCTAAATCTTTGGATGGTTTATACCATGCTGGCCTGCTTGAGAATTACAATTGGGCGGAACAGGCTTCAAAACGCGAGATCAATGCTGCTGACGCTTTGCTTATTATCGCTACCATGTTGGCGCGGCAAAACGGCGTGAAGCTGTAGCATACTTATTAATGAAAATTGACCACCTCCGGGATCAACCAGAGGTGGTTCACAAATATTTAAATAACAAAAGCACTACTTATAATAACCAACAAAATGAACAGAACGAGAATGGCGGCTGTACTAGTTCCTAATCCATAACCTGCACAACTTGCACAGCTACCACCAACACCACCAACACCGAGTGCACCCATGTTTACCCCTCCTTCCGGTTTACATACAGTAAGTTATGAATATCAGCGGAATCGTGATTGGACGGATGTCGCAATGGGTGATTAAAGTAGGAGCGACAGGAACCTAACTCGAAAGACTTTCATATGCTGTGGTATGGCTGAATCCTCCTTTTGCTTACATCGGCCTCTCTCCCTGAAAGTAGACGGCAGCATACTGGGCTCCGTCTACTTCTTTTTGAGGATTTGATGCCGTTTAAAATTCCCAAAGTCAATGACGACAATTTCGCCATTAGATTTTCGACGTATGTTGTTATAGTTGGGTTTACCGCTATTAGTTGTTACTTCGTAAGGAACAACTCCATATTTTCTGAATTTGGCTTTCATTGCAAAAAGTTTCCGCATATTTCTATCTGTCTTTTTTAACATCAACGAGTAGCGTTTCATGACAAGCCAGCTATAATCATTTCCAAATTTTTCAATACGGGCAAGATGCTTTTTTATCTCGGATGGAGATAATCTATATATCATTACTTCTATTTTGTTACTCATTATCCCATATTTTGTTTTTGCTACTTTTAAGACATAACCACCCCCAAGGTCATAAACAACTCGCCTAGCACCTACACCGATATTTTTTTTGCCTCTAATCATTTTCTTTATATTCTTGTTCATTGGGACAAAAGTACCCTCCTTCATAAAAGGATGTCCATGGAAGTATTCTATTCAAACATGTTAAGAAAACGTATGTATATTTACATCACGTTTACAAAATATGCTATTTCGCAATCGAAGCGAAATTGAACAGTCATTAGAAGAATGACCCACAATCATGGTTAGCAGTAAGGTGTTTAACGGGAGACGTTAGTTTAACAGGCTGTAATTGGTACAAATATAAGGGGAATCGCGCTTCGTATTGGAAAAACTTAAACAGAACAGAAAACCCTAACCTAGTCTCCCCTGATTTGTTCCCGACTTGCTGCATTTCATTCGGAAGAAACGTAAAATCTCCCATCATGATGCTGATCCGAGATTTCACCACATCCCTCATTATGGCAAAGGGATACTCATAGCCGCGGAAAATATATTTATAGTGCAGGTCATCATCCGGACGGGTATCTTCGAACACCCTGATTTGTCTGACCCTGAGCTCATTTTTGTTTTTGACCATCTCTACATGGATACGTTTCGGCAGGAATCTACATAAAAATAATGTGTACATTAATATTAAACAGACTCTAATCCCAACAATAGTACCTATTTTTTAGGCTTATGTAATTGTACATAATTAGTTTGTGCGCATAAATGTTAGCTTTTTGTACATATTGACGCTCACGAAAATCCTTTACCGATTTATTTTCAACTTTGAAACATGAATTATTTTCGAAATAATGTAAAAATAAATAAGATAGCCTCTGGGAAATTAGTAATGGATTTACGAGGAGAACTATCAGCTATGCATCAGACCAAGTTAAAAGACTTATTGGAGATTCATAATTTAATTGAGTAGGGATAGAACCAGCGAAGCTGACACTACCCGAAAAGTAAATGTATATTTATGTAATTTGGCAGACGCTCGGGCATGTCCAGGCTCTGTAACATAGAATAGATCAATATACAGCCAACCCCCAAGTGCGGCGAGCTATCACGCTTGCAGATTCTATACTAAAATCCCTCACGCCGCACTTTTAAAACGAATTCTTAATACAAATTTTCCTGAACAAGCGCTGTTATCTTCCGCCCCAGTACATGTTATTTTGAGACATTTTAAATTGTTTATAACAAACACAGTATCTTGATATTGGTCTATCGTCTGCTCTATTATTTTCCCCCTTGAACCGAAGCATATCAATGCCTTCATCAGACAGTCAGAACTATTTTCAATCTTTAATATACTCGAAGATGCATGCCGGACACCCGCAACCCGAAAATATATATGTGATTTTCCATTACATTTTTGGTAGATACGACCACATATTCTTTCACACCTGACAAACCTTCTTTTTTCTCTGCACTTACGTTTTCTCACTCCTGAAGGGCGGCAACAAGTTGTCACGTTTACAACGGTTTTTTGCTTTACCGTCTGCTTAATTGCTTTCAAGATGCAATTACCTCCTTCCTCCTTAATTTATTTCGTCGAGTACACAGACGTACCAAGGCAATTGCCCAATTTTCGAAGATTTCAAATTCAAAAACAGGCAATTGATACGGTCAATATGCGGACGTAGGCTGTCCTATGCATGCATAAAGTGTAACGATAAGTGAATCATTTTAAGGAGGGAACACATTTGGGAGGATGTAATTGTAATAAAGGTTCAAAAGATGAATGCTGTTTTACTTGTTGCGAAGATAAACAACTTGTCCAGGATAAAGTCTGTTCTAACTTTTTGATCGCGGTAGCAACACCGCGGACTATTTATACCTCCGTTGGGGTCGATGCACGGAATTTTTTCGCAAGCGGTACGATTACCTATGCTGATGGTGCGGATCCCATCTCTGTACAATTTTTCTTGGGAACGACCGCCAGTGGGCCAGCAATCTTGGTTGACCCGGGTTCGAGCTTAAGCTTTACCAAAACCAATTTCAACTCCATACAAATTACAGCTGCAGGGGCCACCGCAGATACGCCGGCGACGGGTGAAATTTGTGTCACCCCGCGCTATCGAGTATAAACAAACAGAGCGATTCCCTCAAATGGGACTTCGCTCTGTTTTTTATTGCACATAAAAGGGAGGGAGATATTGGGGGATGGAAAGAAGGAAAACTATGAGTTCGTTGGCCAGGGCTACATTAATAAAGCTCCGATTTTTTAATTGTATTTAGAACTTTAAACTATTTTGTTTCTCTTTGCCCAAAATAATAGGTTTCTGTATACTTATTTCAATAGAATAATTCCGATTCTGACCATTTTAGGAACTTTTCTCGGAGGGGATCATGTGAGGCGAAATTGGGAGCTGGACGAGTTAAACCGAAGTAGCGAAAACCCACTAGAACGCGGGGACGGAATGGGGACGGAATGTAATTTTAATTAGGGAAAACAAGTATAAATAGGAACATATACGAACAAGAAAAACCCTTGATTAACAAGGGTTTAAGTAATGTAGTTATAGCTAGTTAATGCCACAAATTACCTTGAGGGGGTAGTGTCCCATGGACGTGCGGGTTCAAATCCCGCCGACCGCAT
>NZ_JAJNMU010000043.1 GCF_022458865.1 Paenibacillus periandrae
GCTCTTAGTTTGGTGATGATGGCGAAGGGGAACCACGCGTTCCCATCTCGAACACGACCGTTAAGCCCTTCAGCGCCAATGGTACTTGAACCGCAGGGTTCTGGGAGAGTAGGACGTCGCCAAGCACGATGAAGCGGTTGATCTCAATGATCAGCTGTTTTTTTGTATATTGATTGGTATTTGCCTTCGATTTAAGAAAGAATACATCAAAAAAGCTCGATCTGTTACATTAACGGATCGAGCTTTTTTTGATGACAATAATGAGGCAGCATATAGAGGTATGGCACTACGTTTGCTTATAGCATTCCTATGTTACCGTACAGAACGTCCGCCGATCCAGACCCGCTCTAACTTGAACTCTGAATTCACCAGCAGTACATCTGCCTGCAAGCCGGGCTGTAAGCTGCCGGTAGTCTGATCTATGCCAAGCTGTCTAGCCTGATTACCGCTGGCCATAAGACTGGCATGCTCGACGCTGACACCAACCTGTTGGACAACAAAGCGGAATGCATCGATCATCGTTAAGGTACTGCCAGCGAGACTGTTGCCTTCTTTCAATCGAGCTACACCGTCACGAACAATAACAGCAAGTCCACCAAGATCATATTCTCCGTTACCCAGTCCGGCGGCTGACATCGCATCCGTGATCAATAGTACGCCCTCTGGCCCTTTGGCATTCACGAGTAGACGAATAGCTGTAGGATGGACATGATGTCCATCTGCAATGACTTCTCCAAGAATAGCCGGGTTCGACATAATAGCGCCGACAGCGCCCGGTTCCCGATGGTGCAGCCCGCGCATAGCGTTGTAGGTATGGACGGCTTGACTTAACCCGTGCTCAATAGCCGTGTTGACTTGCTCGTAATTGGCATCGGTATGACCGAGTGCAGCGATAATACCGTGCTTAACCAAGGCCTCAATGTACTCAAGAGCACCCGCTGTTTCAGGAGCCAAAGTCTGCATTCGAATTAGACCCGGAAAACGCTGCGTCCAATCCGAGAGCCAGGCCGGTTGGGGAGGTACGATAAAGGCAGGGTTTTGTGCTCCACACCAGTTGGCATTAATAAAGGGTCCTTCCAAATGAACGCCAAGCAGCTGAGCATAAGGCATCGTCTGACTACGGTATGAACCAACCCGCTGCAATACCTGGTCAAGCTCCTCCTTGGCAGCAGTTACAGTCGTAGCCAGCATGGTGGTAGTACCGTTCATGCCGTGGAAGCGTGTAATTGCATCAAGACCCTCTATATCAGCATCCATGAAGTCATGACCATAGCCGCCGTGCACATGCATATCGATAAAACCAGGCAGCACCCAACCTCCATTTGCATCTATTTTTTCAGTATCTGCTTCAAGCTTACTTAAATAAATATCATATTCCTGTTCAGTTCCGATTGCATGAATAAGGCCGTTAACGAAATGAATCCAGCCTTTATGCAAAGTGATTTGAGGCGTTATGATCGCAGCATTATAAATAAAAACAGCGGGTTGGGATCGGGTCATTACAATAGCCTCCCTGCATCGGAATCCAGAAGTACGACGAGATGTGGATGTGTTTGCAGCAGAGATGCCGGACAATCGGTAGTGATGGGACCTTTCAGAGCGCGTTGAACGATCTCGGCCTTGTCGCCACCTTTGACGATGAGCAGGATCATTTTGGCTTTCAAAATTGTACCTACACCCATAGTTAATGCATGTGTCGGTACCTCGTCAATGGAATCAAAATAACGGGCATTCGCCTTGCGCGTTTCCTCGCGAAGCTCCACAATATGTGTGCCTCCGGTCAAGGCATGGTCAGGCTCGTTGAAGCCGATATGTCCGTTGTGTCCCAAACCCAGCAGCTGCAGATCAATTTGGCCCGCTTGCTCAAGCAGCTTATTATAGCTTTGGCATTCCGCTTCAAGATCGGCTGCATTGCCGTCAGGAATGTGGGTTTGGCTGCGCTGCAGCTGAATCAAATCGAACAAATGGGTATTCATATAATTGTGATAGCTCTCCTGGTGATTCTCAGGAAGCCCAACATATTCATCCAAATTAAAAGTTGTCGTATCTTTAAAACTGACTATTCCTTGTTGATAGCTTTTGACGATTTCCTGATAAATGCCAATCGGTGTTCCTCCCGTAGCAAGCCCCAATACAGCTCGGGGATTGGTTTGTACCATGCCGATGATAATGCCGGCACCGGATTCATGCAGTTTTTGATGAGAATCGAAGGTTAATATATGCATAGTAGTGGTGCTCCTTTGTTAACGGTATTTGCGGACCATTTGGTATGAAGTTTCGAGACGTGGGACGAACTGGTCAAATTGTTGACTCAACAAGCCTACAAATAAAATATCAATAACGTGCAGCTGGGCAATACGGGACGCCATGTCACCGCGGCGCATACCCTCCTCAAGTGTGGAGGTGAACAGGCAAATATCTGCAAGAGAGGTAAGCGTATGAGTGCCGAATTTGGTAAGGGAAATGGTGGTAGCTCCGTGCTCGGAGGCACATTTTAACGCTGCGATGGTTTCTGTGGTTTCCCCTGAATAGGAAATGCCAATGGCTACGTCGCCTTTGGTCAGGTTGGATGCAGATGTCACCTGCATATGCGGATCGGAAAAGGCGACACTACGCTTGCCAATCCGTATCAGCTTTTGATAAAAATCTTGTGCTACCAGTCCTGATGTAGCTACACCATAGAGGTCAATTTGTCTGGCAGCGGCAATGGCATCGATTGCCCTCTGAAGCTGCTTCATATCGAGCAGGCGAGTTGTATCCGTGATGGACCGCACATGATTTGCCTCCATCGCCGCGACGATATTATTGAGCGAGTTGTCGGCAATGATATCCTGATACGATTGTGCGGCTGCTGGTGGCTGGGCGAGCTCGGCAGCCAGCTTGATTTTAAATTCGGTGAAGCCGGCAAAGTGAAAAATCTTGCAAAAACGCGATATGGTTGCTGTACTGCTGCCCGAGTCTTGGGCCAACTGCGTAATACCGATCTGAGTCATACTGGCTGAATGGTCAATAATATATGCGGCGAGTTCTTTTTCTTTACGGCTCATGGAGCCCATTTGTTCTTGAATAGCGCTTAAAATTCCCGGCATAGTGACCCTTTCTTTTTGAAAATAATTTACTTAATATTTATTTTTTAAAGAAAATAATTTACATATTTACTATACCGAATTAAAATCGTTTTTTCAAGTGAAAAGTTGGAAGGGACTTTGCCTGACTATGTATCGTATGCAAATTGATGGTATGCTATATTAGTGTTCTCAGTTCTAAAGAAAATCGTGCATAACCAGCTAATTATAGTAGGGAATCAAGGGTTAGAAAGGAATGAATGTTCGTGGCCACCATATTGATCGTCGATGACGATATTCATATTCGTGAGTTGATTAAGGTATATTTACGGCAGGAGGGCTTTGATGTTGTAGAGGCTGGTCATGGTAAGGAAGCTTTGCTGGAGATGGAGAAGACCCGAATTGATCTCGTTATTCTGGATATTATGATGCCGGAGATGGATGGATGGGATTTGTGTGTCGAGCTGCGTGCAGCCTACCCGAATCTGCCGCTGCTCATGATAACGGCCAAGGGCGAGACCGGTCACAAGGTAAAAGGGTTTCAGCTCGGTACCGACGATTATTTGGTAAAACCGTTCGATCCGGAGGAGCTGGTTGTACGAGTTAAGGCCTTGATGAAAAGATACCGGATCGTAGCCTCGCAAAAGGTGCAGTTTGGTGATATCGAATTAAATCGGCAAAGCTATGAAATCATTATCAATGGGGTAAGAACCACACTGCCGCTAAAGGAATTCGAGCTGCTGTTCAAGCTGTTTAGTCATCCTAATCAGATTTTTACGCGTAATCAGCTCATCGAACAAATCTGGGGGATGGATTACGAAGGTGATGACCGGACTGTCGATGTCCACATCAAACGAATCAGGGAACGTTTCCCAGAGGCTGTTGACAATTTCAGTATCGTGACGATTCGCGGACTGGGCTACAAGCTTGAGGTAAGGTCATGATTAAAACGTTGTATGTACGTGTGGTGCTTACTTTTTTGGCGGCGGTTCTGTTCGGGTTGGTATCGGCGTTTTTTTTGTCATCTTTAATTTATACGAATCTGGTTAGGGAAGAGATCCAGGATACGATGATGAGAAATGGCAAGGACGTGGTACATACGTTGACCTTGCTACAAAAAGAGAAAACCGATGAATATTTGACTAGTGTCAGTCGAATCATTGATTTTTATATTACTTTATATGACGATAACAAACATAAAAGCGTGTATGGGGAAACCGAGCCCAAAGAAAAGGTGGATATCGCTGAGCAGGTGGTCGATCTGGTACGGGGTGGAGAGATGTATCGAAGCGAGACGGGTTTTCCCGATCAGATCTTAGTGGGCATTCCATTCCAAATGGATACGATGCGCTATGCGATATTTTTTCAATATTCAAGGCACAACAAGGAAGGTGCGCTGCAGAAGGTGGTGGGTACGTCGTTACTCATTACGCTGATGATGGGAAGCTTGTTCATTTTCGTGGCTGCACGTTATGTGGTTAAACCGTTGAGGGTGATGACTGAGGCGACCAAACGGATATCTAAGGGTGATTTTAATATGGATTGGAAGCTGAGGAAGCGTAAGGATGAGCTTGGGATGCTTGCACAAAGCTTTAGTGAAATGGCGCTGGAGCTCAAACAGCTGGAACAGATGCGGCAGGATTTTGTATCCAATGTTTCGCATGAGATTCAGACGCCGCTAACGTCGATTTCCGGGTTTTCAAAGGCACTTCGCAGCAATAAAATGCCGGAAGAGGAGCGGCTGTACTACCTGGAGATCATCCAATCAGAGAGTGAGCGTTTGTCGCGTATGAGCGAAAATTTGTTAAAGCTGGCTTCGTTGGAATCTATGCATCATCCTTATCAGCCGCATACCTACGACTTGGATGAACAGCTCCGTCATGTGATTGTTGCCTGCGAGCCTCAATGGTCTGCGAAAGGAATCGAATTTGAGTTGAATATGCCCAGTATCAAAATATGCGCCGATGAGGATCTGCTCAATCAGGTATGGACGAATTTAATTACGAATAGCATTAAATTTTCGCATCAAGGCGGATCGATCCATATCCAGGTAAAGCAAACCACCAATGAGATCACGGTCAATATCTCTGATCAAGGGATCGGGGTTTCCGAGGAGGATCAGGTGCGGATTTTTCAACGCTTCTACAAAGCGGATAAGTCACGGACAGGTGAGCATAGCGGCAGTGGTCTCGGGCTAGCCATTGTCAATAAAATTGTGCTGCTGCACGGAGGGAAAATCAGCATTCAGAGCAAGCTTGGCAAAGGCTCATCCTTTTCGATTACTTTGCCAAGTATGCCAGTAGCGAGCATTGGGCATTAAACATATTGAAATAAATGATATTAATTTAAATATTTAGGCTATAAATATTTCATATTATCAAAAATAATTGCCATGGAGCCAACTCTCTATGGTTTTTTTGCTGTTGGTTCATAAAGAAAGCGCTACCGTTCATATTGAGTTCATATTGGTTATGTATGCTTGGCTGCAGATAACAACGAAATTAGTCGTTTTGCTAGTTAACCTTAGCTTACGCTAATGATGTCAGTCATACATTTTGTTAAGAAAAATCACAGTTTAATGCGAATGGAAACAGTTTTGCTGCAGAAAAAGCTCAGCTTACATGTAGGCTGATGCAAGACTCACAGGAGGGGAACCCATGAACAAGCTTACAAGCTTCTCAATGAAAAATGTGGCGGCAGTTTTGATTATAGTCGCTATTCTGTTAGGTGGAGGGCTGTATTCGGCTTATACGATTAAAGTTGAAAATATGCCGAACATCTCTTTTCCGGTAGTATTGGTTTCCACGACCTATCCGGCATCCCCTACAGACGTGATGAAGGAGGTCACGAAGCCGATAGAGGATAAGATTTCAAATGTTGAAGGTCTGGACACATTAACATCCACCTCCAGCGATAATATTTCGACGATTATCGTTCAATTTGAGCAAGGTGTTGATATCGATAAGAAAAAGCAGGAGATCGATAGTCTTGTTCAGGAAGTGAGGCTGCCTGCAACGGCAGAAAGACCTAAGGCTTCCACCTTCGGCTTTGCTTCGATTCCGGCCTACTACTTGGCGATTTATGCGGATAACGGCATGAGCCAGACCGAGCTGGATAAAGTTTATGAGGATCAAATCAAGCCGGGCTTGGAGTCTATACCTGGTATGGATCATATCGATTCGATTGGTGCGCGAGAAACCTCACTTGATATTGAGCTGGATGCTGATGCGCTTACCAGCTTCGGATTAACCCCCATTCAGGTGAGCACGACTTTGAAAAACACATTGGCTAACGGTGCCATCGGAACTGTGGATTTTAACGGGAATACGAAGGTAGCTCGTGTAACAGGTAATATCGACAGTCTGTATAACCTGGAAAATATGGAGATCGCCGCAGGTAATGGCAGCACATTGATGCTGAAGCAGGTAGCCAAGGTTCAGGCTGTGACCGATTCAGAATTTATTGCACGTTTGGATAATAAGCCGGCTCTTGGGATTCATTTATTTAAAACAAGTAATGCGAATGCAGTCGATTTTTCAGATGCAACCGACCTGTTGATCAAGAAATGGGAAACGTCTATTCCTGATATCACTTTCAAGTCGGTATATAACAGTGCCGATCAAGTTAAGGAATCGATTAGCGGTATGTTAAAGGAAGGTATAACAGGAGCATTGTTGGCCTCCTTGATGATTTTGATCTTTTTGCGAAATGTAAGAATGACGCTGATTGTTCTTGTATCGATTCCTTTATCGATTATGATTACGCTGCTCGTGATTTCGCAATTCGGGATCACTTTGAACACGATGACGCTCGGGGGCATATTTATTGCGGTAGGCCGGGTCGTCGATGATAGCATTGTCGTTATCGAGAATATATATGCATCGCTGCAGAAGGCGCAGGAGCGTAACGAATCGGTCATCAAGCTTGCAACGAAGCAGGTAGCGATGGCGATTACTTCATCGACGCTTGCAACAGTTGGCGTGTTTGCACCAATCGGGATGGTAAGTGGTATCGTGGGCGAGCTATTCCGACCTTTTGCCATCACAGTTGCTACTGCCATGCTGGCTTCCTTGCTGGTAGCCTTGACAGTCATCCCGATGATGGCCAAACTGCTCGTGCTTAATAATAACAAGATTGTCCATCACGACGAAAACAAAAAAGGCAGATTCATGACACTGTACGAAAAGATCTTGAAAGCATGCTTGTCCCATCGCTTTAAAACATTAATTATTTCAGGATTGTTGTTTGTCGTATCGATAGCTGCGATTGTTCCGAATTTGGCTGTCAGCTTCATACCAAGCAGCGGTTCCGAACGCCAGATGTATTTTCAGGTCAAGTTGCCTAATGAAACCTCGATCGATGGAACCGATCAGATTTCCAAGGAATTGGAAGCCATGATGCAGGAAGCCAAGGATAGCAAGGGCCAGCCGCTGTTTACGTTTGTTGAAGCACTTGTAGGCTACGGCGGCGGTAAGGATCAGGTAGCCAATATGGCCGAGATCTATACCGAGGTTAATACTCAGGCCGATCCTGATGAAGTGAAAAAGGAATTCAAGGAACGTATTCTGTATGAGCTGCCGAAAGGATCAGAAGTAACGCCCAAGTCATTGGCTGGTGGTGGTGGCGGTGTCTCATCAACTGACTTCTCGTACTCATTAAAAGGTGACAATCAACTTTTATTACAGGAAGCAGCCGTCACAATCAAGCAAAAACTGGAGGAGTATCCGGAACTGAGCGAGGTTGAAGATTCACTTAGTGATTCCAAAACCCAGGTGCAAATTACAGTAGACCAAAGTAAAGCCAGAACCTTTGGACTCAGCACCTCACAGGTTCGTGATACCGCAAGAAGCTGGATTATGAAGGACCAGCTCGGAGATATTCAGTTTGACAATGTAACCTATACAACAACTGTTCAGCTATCCAAAGCGGATAAAAATTCAATCGAGAAGCTGGGAAAAATCCCGCTCAAAACAGCGCAAAACTCGACGATTTATTTGAATGAGGTTGCGAAGCTGACAGAGGTTGAAGCTCCGTTGTCCCTGCAAAGAGAAAGTAAGGAGCAGGTATTGAAGATCACAGCCAAGATTGATTCGGTCAATAAATCGGCGGTCAGTACGAAGATATCTAGTGAGCTAAGCAAGGTGGCGCTGCCGGATGGCATATCCCGTGAAGTTAAGGGAGTAAGCGCCGATATCAATAAGAGCTTCTCACAATTGTTTGTGGCTATGGCAGTGGCTATCGCCGTCGTATATCTCGTAATGGTATTAGCCTTTGGTAATGCGGGCGCTCCATTCGCGATTCTGTTCTCCCTACCGCTAGCGGCAATTGGCGGATTGCTGGGATTGCTAATTACCCGGCAGTCGCTCGATGTAACCTCAATGATCGGTTTTATGATGTTGATCGGTATTGTCGTTACCAACGCCATTGTGCTTATCGACCGTGCCCAGCAGCTGCGCGAGGAAGGATACACTGTACGCCATGCGCTTGTAGAGGCAGGGATGGTTCGTTTCAGACCGATTATTATGACAGCAGGAGCTACGATTATGGCGATGATGCCTTTGGCGCTTGGCTTGACAAAAGGCACATTGATTTCAAAAGGCTTGGCCGTTGTTGTAATTGGGGGTTTGACGACATCCACAATCCTAACACTTGTTGTGGTGCCAGTTGTCTATGAGTTAATTGAATCGAGTAAAAAGCGTATGGGTCAATGGAGACATCGCAAGCCTAATCCAAAAGCAAATACAACTATTGAGATGTAAGGGAGAGAAGGGATATGAATAATCAGATGTCAAAGAAAAGCTTCGGCAGCGGCTCAAGGACTGTCGGTATTCTTCTAGTAGTCACTGCATTGGCGGCGGGGTGCTCAAGCCCTGCGCAGCCGCAGGCAGCCGCAGCCGTTCAGTCGCAGAACAGGCCAGTCAAGGTAGCTGCCATTGTCAAGCAAAGTATGGGTGATCCCAAGGAACAAATTGCGGATGTTAGCGCCGCCGTGCAAATTGATGTGATCCCCAAAGCAGACGGACAGGTTCTGGAGGTTTTGAAGAAGAAGGGTGAGCTTGTCAAACAGGGTGATGTTATAGTCCGGTTGGATGCCCGTGATGCCCGACTTCAAATGCAAAAGGGAGAGCAATCCCTTAAAGGCGCGGAGGAATCACTTCGCAAATCGATTGAAGACCAGAACAACAGCCGGGTTGATCTGCAAAGCTCGCTTGTCAAGGCTAATGAGCAATTAAGTAATGTGGAAAAGGACTATAACAAAGCGCGCAATGACTTTGAGGCTGGTACGGTGACCAAACGTCAGGTAGATCAGGCGGAAACGCTCGTGACTAACGCTCGGCTGGATGTGCAATCTGTTCAGAACAAGCTGGATGCTCTGGATAAAACCAACCCGATTGCTTCTCAGGAATCTCAGGTAGCTACAGCACGCTTAAGTGTGGAGGATGCAGCTAATGCTGTCGCTAATTATGAAATCAAAGCGCCGATTACGGGTGTTTTAACAGATCTGACAGCTGAAGTGGGTATGAATATGTCCCGTACGGCCAAGATTGGTCAGGTACAACAGCTTGACCCACTCAAAATTAAAGCCGATTTGACAGAGTCAGCCGCCAAGCTGGTTAATAACAAGCAGGAGCTCACCTTCTATAGTGCGGATAATCCCGCCAACAAAAAAACAGCCAAGGTGACGTTTCTTGCCAATCAGATGAACAGCACGACAAAAGCTTTTCCGATTGAATTGGATTTGGCAAATCCGGATGGTTCGATCAAGCCAGGGAGCCGTGTTCAGCTGCAATTGACCAGTCCAGAGGAGGAGCAGGGGCTTGCTGTTCCAAGCCTGAGCATCGTCAGAGAGGGCAACGCGTCCTTTGTTTTTATACTGAATGGTGATCAGGTAGAGAAACGTGCGGTCAAGCTTGGACGCGTCAAGGATACATTTCAGGAGGTGTTGGAAGGTGTGAAAGCAGGAGAATCTGTAGTCGTTTCCGGTCAGCATCAGTTGAAAAATGGACAAAAGGTAGAAGTTGCCAAGTAACCAAATCGTTTGAAGCTCGTAAAAGCAATTATAGAATAAGTAGAAAAGATAGAGATAGACAACTAGATAAACATACAGAGGAAGATATGAAAAGGTAGAAAACGGAATAGGTTTAATTTGCTTATAGAAGCTCATAGGCCGGCACATGGATTGAACCCGATTGACCAAGCAAAGCAAAGGATAGAAGTCAGCAGTGTCGATTTCTGTCCTTGAACTTAAGAGGAGGCTATACAAACATGAGAAAGAACTTAACTGCAGCACCTAAATGGAAAACTACGCTCGGCAGCACTTTGCTGTCCATGTCTTTAGTTATATCAGCTGTCCCATCTATGGCACTGGCAGACGCTGTTCCTGTACAGGAGTCAGGAGCACCAGCCCAGACACAAGTACTTACGCCGACTGCAGTCTCGTATCCGTTAACAGAATCAATTCAAGCGGGCATTAAAAGCTTATCCATCAGCAAGTCAACTGAGGGCACACGCATCGGTGCGGTGGTACGTCTGCGTAATAATACGACCCAGATGAAGCGGGTTCCCGATTATGAAATCCGTGTCCAAGCTTCGGATGGCAGTGAATATAAGATTACACCCAGCGCATCCAACCCGAAGTCGATGCTGGCGATGGAAAATGTAGAGCTGACGGGTATGGTAACGGTAGACCGTCAGGATGATATTACGATAACAGGGATGTCTTTTGTGGAAGTCGATGAATATGTGTACCCCAAACAGGAAACGGTGCGCTTGAGTCTGCCTGTAACGTCAGTGTGGAATGCCGCCAAGCCTGATATTACTGATCCTGCTTTTATAAAAGCGTGGGGAGATCCATTTATGGTTCCTGAATCTCCATCTCCAATTAAATACACAACGACCAGTTTAACCGAGCAGACGGATGAAAAGGGTGTGCATACCCAGGTCGTAACGCTGCTGGCTGAAAATCCGGGTACGGCTAGTGAAACGGTACCTGGCTTCCGTTTGGATGGTAAAGCTGGCGACCAAATTTATGCGGGTAAACGAGCTGATGCGAATCCTATTGTCCTTGCCGCGGGTGATCGCAAATATATTCAATATTTGATCCCGACAGATAAAGGCATCAAGCTGCAAAGCTTGCTGCTGATGACGACAGAAGCTTTTGCAGCTTCTGCCGGGGCCACCGGAGCAGGAGTAGCAGGGGGTTCAGCGGGTGCCGCTGCAGCGACACCGTCCAGCACGCCTGGATTTGATGTCGGACGTTTGAAAATCAATGTGGCGGCAGATGCGGTGGCTTTACCTAACACACTGCCTGCCTACACAATAGGCACTCCGATTGCCTTCGATCCGCTGAACCGTTTGCTGGATGCCAGCACGCAGGTCTCTTTAATGGAGCTTCATATGCATGAGAACACAGGGTCAGGCTTTAAAAGCGTAGTCGCCAAATTCAGATTGCAAAATAAAAGCGATCAAACCGTTACGCTTCCCGCTTTTCAAACAGAGCTGGTAGGCAGCGACGGCTCCAGCTATGCTGGCTCTCGCCAAAAGGAAACGGCAGCTAATTTGATGCCGAATCTGAGCTATGTAGTGAGCTACTCGTTTATGGTTCCAGCCTCGGAGAAGGGTGAACAGCTTGGTATCAAGCTGCTTGACAATCTGACATCTGCGCCTTACAGTACGACGATTGCCGGATTCCAAACGGCTGTACAGATCGATGATGTGGATAGCTCTGTGATGGCGTTCTATCCATTTAACGTTACGCTGAACGATTGGACAATGTCGGCGTATACGAATGCCGGATTACCCGTAACCTATTCCTATAAGATGAAGATGAATTTAACTGTTGACCGGGTTGAAGATGTTGTCGTCGATGACAATTTCCCGAAATTCACAATTGAGCTTGTTGATGGATTGGGTCGGACACTCGGATCGCAATCGGTACCTTTCACAGGAACTGATATGCTGATCAGCGGCGAGCAGACCATTCAGATCGGCAATATCAAGAGCGAGCAGCAGGAATATCCATTGACCATTAAATTATATGAAACTATTGAGACTCCTAATGGTGTGGCCAAACGGCTTGTGAAGACTTTACAGCAGTAAGGTACAGCACCCATTTAGTCAAAAGTGAATAGTAATGATGTACATCCCTCCTTGCAGACTGCGAAGAGGGATGCTTTTTGTATATTCAGTAGTATACAAATTAAATTCACATAGGAAATGTATGAAATTTAACAATGAAAATAAAGATTTCCTTCTAAAAATAAGATAAACTAGATAGTAGATAGCGTTAATTATAATCATCATTAATAGTTTATATAGAAAGAAGGAATGACTGGGCTATGCGTACATACTTTGGTTTCAAATTCAAACGGAGGTTAGCGGAAGCATTAGTTTTGAAAGAGGCAATGGCTATTATTGGCTGCCTGATTGTTGTATTGGCAGGGGTGATGCTGTTACATGTGGACAAGGCACAGGCTGTGGCAGGGACTTCTGTCAGTTCGCCTACGGTTTCTACCTATCCGGAAACGATACTTACACGAAATAACAATACATGGGACTTTCAATTCATAGCCAAAAACGCATTGAATAGCGGTAGTGTGATTACCGTAAATTATTCAGCAGATTTCAAAATTAATAATGATGAGGAACATAAACATATTAATTTTGCTGCTAATCGAATCTATGGTATTCCTATCGTTACGGTTAACGGTTTGGCAGCAAGCTCCATTGTTGTTAGCGGACAACAGTTACAAATCCAGATTGCAGATGGTGTGTCTGCCGGATCTGTAGTGAAATTGTCTATTATCCCAGAAGCAGTATCGAATCCTGTGACAGGGGGTACCAAAAATATTCTCCTGTGGACTTCGTCGGATTCAGATCCTGTTAGTATTCCGGTAACAATAGAGAGCAGTACACTAACAGTCGTTCTGAGCAATCAGTACGAGGGTGCACGGAAGGTAAACTATAAGCTTACCTTCAAAACTCGAGAAACGATAGATTACGAACGTCATCTTTATCCGGTTCTTCCTTACGATTTGATTGAATCCATACCCGAAATAGACCCATCCAAGGTATATCTGAACGGTACCATGGTTGATAGTATTATTAATAGTGAAGTTTTTAGTGTTAAACCTGGTTTCGGTACTAATATTTCACCAGGCGAGATAGTAACACTGGAATTTACTGCAGAAGCAGGTCTGAGCAATCCGGTATTTGAAGAAGGAGATATGCCTACGAAACAAATAGGTATTCGCTTCGGAAATCTGATTGATTGGGCTGAAGTAAATTATACGAAGGATTACATACCTCCAACAGGGACTGTTACTGTTGAGGGTATACCAGCATCCAATACAATATTCAGCCGCTCTATTTTACTGAATTTGAATGCTACCGATGTGGGATCTGGAGTCATTGCCGGATATGAAGTATCGGATACGGATTATTTTTATGGTTTTGACGATAGACTGGAATACAAAGCCCAGGTTCCTTATCTTCTCCCACCTGGTGCAGGCCCCAAAACGATTTATGTTAGGTTCTATGATGCTGCCAAAAATCCAAGCGTGACCTATCAAATCACGGTTATTTATGATGATAAGCTTAATCTGGGCAGCTTGACGGTTAAAGATGAGAATATTGCCAATGTGGCTTTAAGTCCCTCTTTTTCCGATGCACATGATGTGTATGATGCAGTGGTAGGTTCTTCAGTAAATACGGTAAAAATTAATCTAACCAAGACGGCGGCGGCCAATATATTGCTAGATGATCCAAGAGCAACATACACAGCTGTGAATTCCACTAATGGTGAAATCACTTTTTCAAATTTGGGATTCGGCAGCAACGATTTAAAAATTCGAGTTTCAGCGGCTGAAGGCAATAAAGACTATCATCTTATTATTTTCAAGGAAGGACCTGAGCTACAGCATTCAAACAATACGACGGTAATAAATAATGGCAGTATCGTCGTATTAGGTGGGAAGCAATGGGTGCTAACGGATAAAACTAAACGGCAGCTGACTCTTCTGCAGCCTTATACGGAGTGTGCTGGTTATGATTCCAGTAACTGTGATTGGGACGGGTATGGTAATAGTTGGGGTACGGAAAGTTGGTATGACGGGTATAAATTCGATCCTTTGGATGAAGACAGTGTTGCTTATTATTTAAATAATGAATTTTTAAATAATCTGGAACAGGAAAATATTTCCAATATTTCTGTGTATCCATTCGATAACACAATCTATTCGACGGGAACGGTGCCAACACGGTGGAGTGATGAATATAGAGTCAAGGCGAAGGTTGGACTGCTATCGATTCCGCAATATCAATTATTGAAAGGCACTGGTGTTTTGAACAGGTTTCTGGGTTCGGAATGGTTTTTGATGAACCCTGCTCATGCAGGTAGTGATTTTTATATATTTAGCGTTGACTCTGAAGGCAGCCTGGTTGCCAACTGGAACAGTAAAGAAGTTCATCCAGTCGTTTACTTAAAGCCAGGTATGGTCATTAGTGGCGGTAGCGGTAATGACGTGAGTCCTTTTACATTGACTAGCAGCCTTTCGAGCAATGCTAACATTGCTTCAATCAAGCTTCAATCCACGGATCTTGGCTACTCAAGTACTTCCAATCCACCGGTTTTTAGCTTAAATGTTAGCAATGAAATTAAAAATGTTGCCCTCTTAGTCACAATGGCAGATTCTACGGCATCTGTTTTTTTGGATGGTATGGAGCAGCCGAGCGGTGGAACAGCTGTAGTAGATTTGTCAAATAGGACCGTAAATGTCACAGGACTTGCTACAGGTGTTACGACGGTACACGTGCACGGGCTTGCTGCAGACAACACTTCGAAGAATTATGATATAAAGATTACAAGAGCGGCTCCAGTACCAAATAATAATGCGACTTTAAGCTCGTTGAATGTTGGAGCAAATGCAGTCACTCCAGACGCGAATAAAAATTTATACGCGAGTGTAATCAATTCAGTCTATACGACTACAATTACAAATGCTGTATATGAATCAGGAGCCAAGATCACGATCAAATCGAGTACTGGCGGGGATGTGTATATAGGCCAGCCCGTCAATTTGAACGTAGGGGCTAATGTGTTCACGATTGTCGTTACTGCGCCTGATGGGTCAACTACCCTTACGTACATGCTAACTATCACAAGAGCTTCTAGCGGGAACCCTGGGGGGCAAGACATTAATCAGCTATTGATAGCCGATCTGAATTTGCTGGACTCATCGACTATGTTAAATGGCAATACTTCGGCGAGTCAGATTACTCGTAATTTATCGCTGCCTCAATATACAAGCAGCGGATATTCGATCACTTGGTCCACCTCAGATGCTGCTACTATCACAACAGGTGGTGCGGTCACACGTCCCGGTTACACATCGTCTGAGCTGTTCAAAGCTGTCACGTTGAGTGCAAAAGCATCGACAACGGTGTCCAACGTGACGTATTCAACCGAGGTGCCAAGAACTTTTGATTTCAAGGTTTTGAAAGACACAATAGCCACGCTGCCAGGGGGCACTACAATCGATTTTGAAGGAGCGACCTTTGGCCCTAATGCTAATGTGTCGGTAGCGGAGGTAACCCCGCTAAATATAAGCGGAACGGGCATGGTGTCGGCTGGCAAGACTTTGGAGTTTACACTGACAGGGATAACAATCGATCCTTTAAAACCGGTGAAGATCTCAATTCCTACGAATACCAATGCGAATCGCAGCAAAGTAGGCGTCTTCTACTATAATCCTTCGACTCTCACTTGGGAGTATCAAAAAACGGAGATCGATACCACGGGAGCTGCATCTGCAAAAGTAACACATTTTTCAACTTATGGTGTGTTTGAAGCGAATAAAGTGGCGACCCCTTCAATGGATTCTTTATACACAAATGACACAACGAAGCAGGTTACTTTGACTACATCTACGGAGGGAGCAGCAATCTACTTTACACTGGATGGCTCGGAACCGACTACAGCAAGCAGCTTGTACAACTCAAGTAACAAGCCTAATTTGTTACCCAACCAGACTCTTAAAGCTATAGCTGTCAAAAACGGGATGATTACAAGTGATACGGTCAGCTTTGCGGGGAAAGCACGCAAAACGATTACCAACATATTGAACAGCATCTTAAATAAAGCTGATCAGAACAGTGATAACATATTTGATCAGTCGGATGTTAGAGCTCTGCTTAATCAGGTAGAACCCGTTCGCGGTCACTAAAAAATTCATCGAACCATGGCTTGGGAATAATCCTGAGCTATGGTTTTTTTGTCCTATCATGACTTTTTCAATCGTCACCCCAATAAGGTACAATGAACTTATACGAATCAAATTCATAGCTGGGAGGGACCACATTGTACCAACGGGATTATTTGATGCGAATGATCGAACAATTTTCGATGACACTGGGTCAGGTGCTGTTCAAGCGGCGAAATCAGCAATTTGCTGAAGCGATGGAGCTGTTGACACAGGCAATGAAGCAGCTGCTGGGGCTGAATTCCAAGCTTGTGCTTGCTCTATCCGTGAAGGACCTGATGGCTTTGCTCACGACTCAGGGTCAATTCGATGCCGGCAAAGGCCTGCTGCTCAGTGATATGTTAAAGGCAGAGGGTGATTTACTGGTTGATGCCGCGGAAGAAGACGAAGGCATGGCATGTCACATGAAGTCTCTGGAGCTGCTGCTCGAAATGAGATGGATGCAAGAAGCTTCCGAATTAGAGCAGGAGATGGAGGAGCGAATCGAAGACTTTCTTACTATCATCAAGCCTGGAATAATGCCGCTGCGGGTCCTTAAACCATTGGTCCATTATTACGACAGTACAGGGCGGCTGGCCAAGGCGGAGGACATGCTATTTTTTATACTGGATGCAGATGTGGACCCGACGGTGTGGATCGATTCCGGTCTGCACATGGTGGAGCGTTGGCAAAAAATGTCGACAGATGAGCTTGCGCAAGGCGAGTTGAACGCAGAGGAAGTCCGAGAGACCTATACCCAACTAGTTAAAATGAAGCAAAAAGCGAGCAAGATCGAGAGAATGCAATAAACTGCTTTGGAAATGCGAACTTTTCATAAGATTAATTCGTATAATGTTCGTCTTCTCAGGTTGACAGCCGCTCGCTATCCCTGTAAACTAAACACGTAAAAGCTTTCCTTTTTTTGATCTAAACTTGTCGAAATAACGAAAATGTAAGGTCAGCACATCGGTGTTAGGCCTTAGCTTGCGCTTGGGATTATTTTACCGTCCTGTGGGTCAATGAAAGTGATCTTGGTCTGCCGGACTTTTCATACTATACACATTCAAGCTTGCACGTATTTCAAAAGTAACCATTTATGGAGGTCGAAATGTCTGTTCTTGTTGGAGTCATTATGGGAAGTCAGTCGGATTGGGAAACCATGAAGCACGCCTGTGACATGCTGGAGGAGCTGGGAGTTTCTTATGAGAAAAAGATTGTTTCCGCCCATCGTACGCCAGATTTAATGTTTGACTATGCAGCATCTGCAGTAGAACGAGGTTTGAAGGTTATTATAGCAGGAGCGGGAGGCGCCGCTCATTTACCCGGTATGGTTGCCGCAAAGACGGAGCTGCCGGTTATTGGTGTTCCCGTTAAGACGTCTACGCTTAATGGGCTGGACTCCCTGCTGTCTATTGTTCAGATGCCTGGGGGTGTTCCTGTAGCTACTGTAGCGATAGGTCATGCGGGAGCCACGAATGCGGGCTTGCTGGCTGCGCAAATATTAGGAGCGTTCGATCCTGAGCTGCAGCAAAAGGTACGTGAGCGCCGTGAACGGACTCGTGAGAAGATCACAGAAAGCAGCGTGCTGGAATGAGCGAATATGATCGAAGAGACACCAAAAAGATAATACGTCCCGGCAGCACCATAGGTGTGTTAGGTGGAGGACAGCTTGGGCGCATGATGGCATTGGCTGGACGCGCAATGGGCTATCGGTTCATTACACTGGACCCGACGGTCGATTCACCTTGCGGCCAAGTGGCTGACAGACAAATTGTGGCTGCTTACCATGATATTGAGGCAGCGAGGATGTTATCCGAGCAGTCGGATGTGATCACCTATGAATTCGAAAATGTCGATGCCGAGGTGACCGAGCTTCTGATGGAGGAATCGTATGTACCTCAGGGCAGCCGACTTCTCTATATTACGCAGCACCGCTTGCGTGAAAAGCAGGCGATTGAATCAGCTGGCGTCAAGGTCGCGCCTTATGCGCAGATTACGAGCAGTGCACAGCTTCGGGAGGAGCTGCAGCGGTTGGGTACCCCTTGTGTACTGAAGACAGCGACAGGCGGCTATGACGGCAAAGGACAGTGGGTAATACGTTCGATAGATGAAGCCGATGAAGCTTATGAAGAAATCAGCCGGGCTGGGACTGAGCTGGTTCTCGAACAATTTATCGACTTTGACAAAGAAATATCCGTGATTGCGGCGCGAAGCCCAAGAGGAGAAGTTAAGGCGTTTCCCGCAGCGGAAAATATACATGTGAACAATATTTTGCACCTGTCGATCGTACCGGCCCGTCTGGACGAGGCTGTGCAGCAGGAAGCTGAGCAGTTAGCGATTCAAATTGCGGAATCGTTAAATGTGGTTGGATTAATTGCAGTCGAAATGTTTGTCACACACGAAGGTGAGCTTTATGTGAATGAATTAGCGCCGCGGCCTCATAATTCCGGTCATTATACAATGGAAGCTTGCAAAACCTCGCAGTTCGAGCAGCACATGAGAGCGATCTGCAATCTGCCGCTGGGCTCGACGGAGCTGCTTACACCGGTTGTCATGGGTAACATTCTGGGTCAGCATGTCGAGCCTGCGATGGACTGGATCATGCAGCCTGAATCGGAGCAGGTTGGCAGTGGCATCACAGCAAAGCTGCATATGTATGGTAAGCAGGAGGCCAAGGACAATCGGAAGATGGGTCATTTGAACGTGCTTGCACCTTCAGTTGATGAAGCCTTGCAATGGATTGAAGCCTCAGGCATATGGAATACGAAAGAATAGCCAGCACGAAGAACGGGGGATTAATCAATGATTGAACGTTACAGCAGGCCGGAAATGGCCCGGATTTGGACAGAGGAAAATAAATTTAATGCTTGGCTGGAGGTCGAGCTGTTATCTTGTGAGGCCTGGGCTGAGCTTGGGGTCATCCCGAAGGAAGATGTAGTGGAACTGCGCAAAAATGCTGCTTTCGACATCGACCGTATTTATGAGATTGAGCTGGAAACGCGCCATGATGTGATTGCATTCACGCGTGCGGTATCCGAAAAGGTAGGCCCTGAGCGGAAATGGGTACACTATGGCTTGACGTCGACAGATGTTGTGGACACGGCACTCGGTTACTTGCTGAGACAGGCTAATGAGATTTTGGAAAAGGACCTGCTTAATTTTATTGAAATATTGCGGAATAAAGCAATTCAATATAAAGATACACCGATGATGGGACGGACACATGGCGTACACGCCGAGCCGACAACCTTCGGTTTGAAAATGGCGTTGTGGCTGGAAGAAATGAAGCGGAACCTGGAGCGTTTTCGCTTGGCGGCGGACGGTGTACAGTACGGTAAAATTTCCGGCGCCGTAGGTACGTATGCGAATATCGATCCTTTTGTTGAAACCTTCGTATGCGAGAAGCTGGGTACAAAAGCGGCTCCGATCTCCACACAAACGCTGCAGCGTGACCGTCATGCTGAATATATGGCGACACTGGCACTGATTGCAACGTCCATGGATAAATTCGCGACTGAAATTCGTGCACTTCAGAAGAGTGAGGTTCGCGAGGTTGAGGAAGCTTTTGCCAAAGGTCAAAAGGGCTCATCCGCTATGCCGCATAAGCGTAATCCAATCGGCTGTGAAAGCATTTCGGGCTTATCCCGTGTCATTCGTGGTCATATGGTCTCAGCTTATGAGAATGTAACCTTATGGCATGAACGCGATATCTCGCATTCGTCTGTAGAACGGATTATTTTGCCGGATGCAACGATTTTGCTGAACTATATGCTGAACCGTTTTGGAACGATTGTGAAGAACCTTACCGTGTTCCCGGAAAATATGAAGCGCAACATGCAAAGTACTTACGGCGTACCGTTCTCCGGTCGTGTTATGACCAAGCTGATCGACAAAGGCTACAGCCGTGAGCAAGCTTATGATACCGTGCAGCCGCGTGCCATGCAGGCGTGGGAAGAGCAGCGTTCGTTCCGCGAAATTATTGAGAACGAGCCTGTAATCCGTGAGCAGCTGAGCGCCGAAGAAATTGAAGATTGCTTTAACCCAACCTGGCATTTGAAGCATGTGGATACGATTTTCAAACGTTTGGGCTTAACCGAATAATAAATTAGGGGAGGACTACAGACGATGGTCTCAACAAAGGCGATTTCGAGCGCTGAATCTTATCTGAGTGCACCGCTGATCTACAAAGGTAAGGTTCGTGAGCTGTATGATTTAGGAGAGCATTATTTGATCGCGGTAACGGACCGGATCTCGGCATTCGATTGGGTGCTGTCACCTGCAGTACCGGACAAAGGGAATGTGCTCAACTCCTTAAGCAAATTCTGGTTTGAGCAAACCGCGCATATTCAACCGAATCATGTCGTACATGGCGATGTTGATCAATTGGGCGATATTGTCAAAGACCGTGAGGTCATGAAGGATCGGTTCATGGTCACCAAAAAAGCGGAGCGTATTGATATCGAATGTGTCGTCCGTGGTTATATTACGGGTGGGGGCTGGCGTCAGTATGTACAAACAGGCGAGATCAACGGACAAAAGCTGCCGAGCGGACTGCGTAAAAATGAACGCTTCGAGAAGCCGATCTTCACGCCTGCAGCCAAAAACGATGTCGGTCATGACGAAGATATTTCGATCGAACGGATGAAAGAACTGGTCGGAGCCGAATTGACCGAGCAGCTGCAAGCCAAGAGCATTATGCTGTATGAATTTGCTCATCGCTTTTGTGAAGAGCGTGGCATCATATTAGCTGATACCAAGTTCGAGTTTGGACTCATTGATGGAGAAATCATTCTGATCGATGAAATCTTCACACCGGATTCCTCACGTTTCTGGGCCAAGGAAAAGTACGCCTTCGATATCGAAATCGATGGTATGGATAAAGAACCGGTTCGTACGTATCTGTCCAGCACGAATTGGGATAAAAACAGCGAGCCCGACCCGCTGCCCGCCGATGTCGTCGAGGAAACCTCCCGCCGCTATAGAAGCATCTATAAGCTGCTAGTTAAGTGAAAATTTAAAAGTTCGGTGAATAAGTACCGCTGCACGGCCAAAGATTCTTACGGGATGATGCTTCCGAAGCTAGTTTACTAAAGTAAACTCTCAGCTGTTGTTCAAGGATTTCTTATATTTTATAAGATATTTAGCTGTAGAAATTCTTGAACAAAGGCACCGCTTCGCTATCTCCAGAACACTTTGGGCCGCTCCGCTCATGATTCACCGAACTTTTAAACGAAAGATCACCAGCTTCTAATTATTAAGTGGCATAATTATATAGAAACTATCTCAAGCAGGCGCTTGCGAAGCGAGTGCTCTGCGCAACACCGGTAGATGCTTATAATAAGCTTCTATGTAAACTCAGTAGATGCTTACAAAGTAAGTTTTCTGCGAAAACTCGGTAGATGCTTACGAAGTAAGTTTTCTGCGAAAACTCTAAGGAGGATTCATCCCCATGTTAAAAGCAACCGTATACGTCACGATCAAACAAAGCGTTCTCGACCCCCAGGGAGTAGCCGTCCAAGGCGCACTTCACTCCATGGGCTTCGGCGAAGTGGATAAAGTACGTGTAGGCAAATATTTAGAATTTGAACTTGGCACTGCTGACCGTGCAGAAGCTGAGCAGCGTGTTAAATCGATGTGTGAAAAGCTGTTAGCGAACACAGTCATCGAAGACTACCGCTACGAATTAGTTTAATCTCTTCAACCTCAGCCGTCAGGCCAACCATCAGCGAGCGAAGCTATGCTGATCTGTTTAAAGCAGTTATGCTCTAAGCGATGTTATCGCACCAAAAGTTCAGCGTGTCCCGATAGGGACGGAAGCGCTCATCATAAGCACACAGTATGCGAACGAAATGTATCACCCATGTCAAGCGTGTCCCGATGGGGACGATAAGCGCCCCGAGAACACAAAAGTCTTGCACACGTGCCAAGGGAGTCCAGAGGGCAACGCCCTTTGGGGCCCTCCCTATAGAGAGGGTAAACTGCTCCCGGTTCTGGGAAATCAAGGGTGAATAAAGGGAGGATTAGAGTATCATGAATTTCGCTGTATTGGTGTTTCCAGGCTCCAACTGTGATATCGATTGCTACAAAGCGGTTGAAGAAACAATCGGGCAGCCTGTTGAATATGTATGGCATACCGAAACCGATTTGTCCAAGTATGACTGTATTATTGTACCGGGTGGTTTTTCGTACGGAGATTATTTGCGCACAGGCGCGATAGCTCGTTTTGCTCCTGTTATGACGGCACTTGTGCAAGCGGCTGAGAAGGGTACCTACATTATCGGGATCTGCAATGGTTTTCAAATTTTGCTGGAATCGGGTTTGCTGCCTGGCGCCATGCTTCGTAACAATTCGCTTAAATTCCGCTGTCATGCGGCTATGCTGCAGGTGGATAATAACGAAAATCCGTTTACAAAAGAGTACAGCAAGGGTGAGTTGGTTAACATTCCAATCGCTCATGGCGAAGGCAACTACTATTGTGACGATGCTACTCTTGCAGACCTGCAGGCGAACAATCAAATCGTTTTTCGTTATGAAGCAGGCAATAACCCGAATGGTTCTGTGGATGATATCGCAGGCATTTGCAACAAAGCGGGCAACGTACTTGGTATGATGCCGCATCCGGAACGCGCAGTAAAAGAATTGTTGGGTTCGGCGGACGGCAAGCGGATGTTTACATCGATTTTGAGCACTTGGAGGGAACAACATGGCGCAGCAGTTAACAGCTAAGGAACCAAACGCGGAGCAAATCGCGGAACAGAAGCTTTATAAGCAGATGGGTGTCACAGACGCGGAATATGATCAAGTATGCGGATTCCTCGGACGTAAACCGAATTATGTGGAAATTGGCGTATTTAGCGTTATGTGGTCTGAGCATTGCTCCTACAAAAACTCGAAGCCAGTTCTTCGCAAGTTTCCTGTAACAGGACCGCGGGTATTAATGGGTCCAGGTGAGGGTGCGGGGATCGTCGATATCGGCGATAATCAAGCCGTTGTTTTCAAGATTGAAAGTCATAATCACCCTTCTGCTATCGAGCCGTTTCAAGGAGCGGCCACAGGCGTGGGCGGAATTATTCGTGATATTTTCTCTATGGGTGCACGTCCGATTGCTGTTCTGAACAGTTTGCGTTTTGGTAATCTTAAAAATGACCGTGTTAAATATTTGTTCGAGCATGTCGTATCGGGGATTGCCGGGTATGGTAACTGTATCGGAATTCCTACGGTCGGCGGCGAGGTTATGTTTGATGAAAGCTATGAGGGTAATCCGCTCGTTAATGCAATGTGTGTAGGATTGATCGATCACGACAAGATTCAAAAGGGTGTTGCCAAAGGTGTAGGCAATCCGGTGTTTTATGTCGGACCGGCTACGGGTCGCGATGGTATTCATGGTGCGACTTTTGCATCGGAGGAATTGACTGCGGAGTCCGAAGCGAAGCGTCCTGCTGTACAAGTAGGCGATCCGTTCATGGAGAAGCTCGTATTGGAAGCTTGCCTGGATTTAATTAACTCAGGTATCGTGCTGGGCATTCAGGATATGGGTGCAGCCGGACTTACTTGTTCGAGTGCCGAGATGGCAAGCAAAGCAGGTAACGGTATGGAGCTGTACCTGGATGAGGTGCCACAGCGTGAGGAAGGCATGACGCCTTATGAAATGATGCTGTCCGAATCACAGGAGCGGATGCTGTTCGTTGTTGAGCCTAAGGATGAGGCGCAGGCCAAAGCGATTTTTGAACGTTGGGGCTTGCATTGTGCAAAGGTTGGTAAAGTAACCAATGACGGAGCGCTTAAGCTGTTCCACAAGGGTGAGCTTGTTGCGGACATGCCGGTAACGGCATTGGTTGACGAGGTTCCTGTATATAATAAGCCTTCGCAAGTACCTGCTTACTATCTGGCTAATGCTGAGGTAGATACGAATCGGTATGCCGAAGTAACGGATCTGAATGATGCTTTGAAAAAGGTATTGGCTTCCCCGACTGTAGCCAGCAAGGAATGGGTTTATAATCAATACGATTACATGGTGCGTACAAGCACTGCGGTTCGTCCGGGTTCGGACGCAGCGGTCGTAACGATTCAAGACTCACGCAAGGCGCTTTCCATGTCGACCGATTGCAATGGCCGTTTTGTTTATCTGGACCCTGAAGTGGGAGGCAAGATTGCGGTTGCGGAAGCAGCTCGTAACAATGTATGCTCCGGCGGCGAGCCGCTGGCGATTACAGATAACCTGAACTTCGGAAGCCCGGAAAAACCTGATATTTTTTGGCAGCTGGAGAAAGCGGCAGACGGTATTTCAGAAGCGTGCCGCAAGCTGGACACACCGGTTATCGGTGGAAATGTCAGCTTGTACAACGAAAACTCCAAGGGTGCTATCTACCCAACACCGGTTATCGGAATGGTTGGATTGGTTCATGATACCGATCATATTACGACGCAAGCCTTTAAAAAAGAGGGCGATGTGATTATCCTGCTCGGCGACACCAAAGCAGAATTAGGCGGCAGCGAGTTCCAATATGTTCTCCATGGAGTTACAGAAGGACGTCCGCCTCAAATTGATCTGGATGTTGAGAAAAAGCTGTTAAGCACCGTGCTTGGCGGTATTCAAAAAGGTCTCGTGGCTTCAGCGCATGACTTATCCGATGGCGGCTTGGCTGTAGCTCTTGCTGAGAGCTGCATCAGCGGCAACCTCGGTGCTCAAGTCGATTTCTCCACAGATCTGCGCAATGATATTGCACTGTTCAGCGAAAGCCAATCTCGTATTTTGCTCAGCGCTTCGCCTGAAAAAGCGGAAGCTTTGAAGCAATGGATTTCCGAACAAGGCGTGCCGTATCAGCAATTAGGTCAAGTTCAAGGAACAGAGTTGCATATCCACATTAACGCTAAACCCGTCATCCAGTCACCGGTTGAACAACTACAAAAGGTTTGGAAGGATGCGATTCCATGTCTGATGAAATAAAGACATTGCAGGAGCAGCAGCTATGGACAGGCAATTATTATAATGAAGATATGGGCAGCCGTGACGGGCTGCTCGATAAGCTAGGGGAGGAATGCGGTGTATTCGGAGTGTATGGTCACTCCGAAGCCGCTTCGCTCTCCTATTATGGTCTGCATGCGCTGCAGCACCGCGGCCAGGAGAGTGCAGGGATCTGTGTAGCGGATGGTGATAGCTTCAAATACCATCGCGGCATGGGACTTGTAAAGGAAGTTTTTAATAATGATAATTTAACCACTTTATCTGGAGCCAACTCGATCTCGCATGTTCGTTATTCGACAGCGGGTGAGAGCAAGCTGGCTAACGCTCAGCCTCTTGTGTTCAAATATCGCGGCGGCGATTTAGCGATTGCCACCAACGGTAATTTGACTAACGCGGCCGAAATGAAAAAAAAGCTTGAGGACATGGGTTCGATCTTTCAGACAACAAGCGATACCGAAGTTGTTGCTCACTTGATTGCACGTTCCAAGCACACGGAAATTGAACTGGCTGTAAAAGAAGCCTTGCTGCAGGTGGAAGGCGCGTACGCGTTTTTGTTTTTGACCAAGGATAAGTTGGTTGCAGCTTTGGACCCGCACGGCTTACGCCCCTTTGTTATGGGTCGCTTGGGCAATGCTTACTTGTTCGCTTCAGAAACCTGTGCGTTTGACGCGGTGGGAGGAACCTACTATCGTGATGTGATCCCGGGTGAATTGCTTGTACTTGATGCGAAAAATGGTTTGATTGAGGATCGGTTCTCACCGATCAAGCAGCGTGCTATTTGTTCGATGGAGTACATTTATTTTGCTCGGCCTGACAGCGATATGGATTCGATTAATATTCACTCTGCACGCAAACGGATGGGCAAGCAGCTGGCACAGGAAGCTTTCGTTGACGCTGATGTGGTCACCGGCGTGCCGGATTCCAGTATTTCAGCGGCTATCGGCTTTGCTGAGCAAACCGGTATCCCTTATGAGTTGGGCTTAATCAAAAACCGCTACAGCGGTCGGACCTTTATCCAGCCGAGCCAGGAACTGCGCGAACAGGGCGTGAAAATGAAGCTGAGCGCTGTACGCAGTATCGTTGCCGGCAAGCGGGTTGTGATGATCGACGATTCCATCGTCCGTGGCACGACCTCACTGCGGATCGTTAACATGCTTCGTGAAGCGGGTGCAACCGAGGTTCACGTAAGAATCAGCTCACCGCCTTTTATGAATCCTTGTTATTATGGAATCGACACACCGGACCGCAAAGAATTAATCGCCGCTCAAAAGTCCATCGAAGAAATTCGGGTTGCGATCAATGCCGATTCACTTTATTTCCTTAGCAAGGAAGGCTTGTTAAACTCAATCGGCCGTCCTAAAGGTGATGTGAATCAAGGCGTTTGTACAGCCTGTTTTGACAATATGTACCCTACGCGGATTACTGAGGAATCAGAAGTCGGATGTGGGTGCGACTAAGGGTCTGAGTGAGAAAAGTGCAGCGCAGTGCAGTGATTGAAAACCAGTGAATTTGGATTCATACGGACGGTTACTCCGGAAAAGGGATGCCATTCCACTCGCTGTTGAAAGATAGCTGCATGGAATGGGTTCCTTGCAGGAAGCAGCTTTCTTTCAAAGGCGGCCGTTACACTTTCCATGGCAATCCCTTTTCCTCCATACACCTGGATGAATCCAAATTCACAAGCACTTCCCTCTCACAGAACCTTGTCTGTGAGTAGAAAGAAGGCGGAGGCATTCGCCTGCTCCGCCGAGCGACAAACTAGCTGGTATGAGTCACACCACCTCATAAAGTGACAACTGGGCCGTATGACCAGGCCAATTGTGTTAGTTATGTGGGCTGTGAGCATGACCCACTGAGTAACAATTTAACGCGGCCGTAGTCCGGCCCGTCGAATTAACAACTAGCGGGGCTAGTGCTGCCCCGCGGCCATTAATAAAACGCAGGTTGTGTGGATTGCGTTGAGCCTTTCGCATCTTGTAAGATGTGTGCCTGATCGCCTTGTAGGCGGAGGGCTGAGTGCTTGCCTAATGCTTACGAAGCGGGTTTTCTTACGAAAACCTTAGGCCGCCTTTGAAAATGGGTTATCACCACCAAGTCTAATCACAATAACCCATTTTCAAGAGCGGCCGCAGGCAAGCAGCACAGCCCGGAGCCGACCTTAGGCGATCAAGCATAATGCTCTTACTCCACAACTGCGAACAGCCCAACCTCCCACCAACCAAGTTAAAGGAGTGTAACAAGTGTCGGATGCATATAAAAAGGCCGGAGTCGATATCGCGGCTGGTAATGAAGCAGTAGAACGGATGAAAAAACATGTTAAAACCACATTTCGTCCCGAGGTTCTAACAGAGCTGGGTGGATTTGGTGGGCTTTTTGGATTGAATAAGGATAAGTATGACGAGCCGGTACTGGTGTCAGGTACGGATGGCGTAGGAACGAAGCTCAAGATTGCTTTTGCTATGGACAAGCATGATACGATTGGTATTGATGCGGTAGCGATGTGCGTTAACGATATTATTGTACAGGGCGCAGAGCCTTTATTTTTCCTTGATTATTTGGCTTGTGATAAAGTCATCCCTGAAAAAATCGAATCGATTATTAAAGGCATCAGCGATGGCTGCGTTCAGGCAGGCTGCGCCCTAATCGGCGGCGAAACAGCTGAAATGCCGGGTATGTATGCGGAAGGCGAATATGATATTGCCGGATTCACAGTTGGTATTGTTGATAAAAAGAAAGTCATTGACGGCTCCACAATCCGTCCGGGTGATGTCGTACTGGGTCTTGCTTCAAGTGGCGTACATAGCAATGGCTTTTCGCTAGTTCGCAAGCTGTTGTTAGAGGAAAAAGGCTACAGCCTGCATGACACCATTGACGCATTGGGCGGCAAACTGGGTGATGTGGTACTGGAACCAACCAAGATTTATGTCAAATCCGTGCTTGCTGCTCTGCAAAAGGTAGAGCTTAAAGGCTTGGCGCATATTACGGGTGGCGGCTTTATCGAAAACATTCCGCGGATGCTGCCTGCTGATGTCAATGTAGAAATCAATTATGGCTCTTGGCCGATTTTGCCGATTTTCCAGCTGCTGCAGGAAACAGGCTCAATCAGCAATAACGATATGTTCCGTACCTTTAATATGGGTATTGGCATGGTAATCATCGTGCCAGAGCAGCAGGCTGCTGAAGCCGCAGCTATTTTTGCTGAGCAGGGTGAGCAGGTGTATACGCTGGGTCATGTAACCTCAGGAGATCGGGTGGTTACATTTAGCGGAGCCGTTGTATGAGTAAGTCCTTTCGCATTGCCGTGTTCGCTTCCGGGAGCGGGTCCAATTTCCAGGCTATTGCGGATGCGGTGAATGCTGGCAGGCTCGATGTTCACATCGGGCTTCTTGTCTGTGACCGCCCCAAGGCACAGGTAGTGGAGCGGGCGAACAAGCTCGGGATACCCACTTTTGTATTCCGGGCGAAGGATTATGCAAGCAGAGAGCAGTATGAACGGGAGATTGTGCAGCGGCTAGAAGAAGAGCAGATTGACCTGGTAGTGATGGCAGGCTATATGAGATTGATTACATCAGTGCTTGTCGAGCCTTGGTATGGAAGGCTGATTAATGTTCACCCTTCCTTGCTTCCTGCATTTCCAGGTCTGGATGCTATCAAGCAGGCGTTGAATTACGGGGTAAAAGTAACCGGAGTCACGGTACATTATGTAGATGGCGGCATGGATACAGGGCCGATCATTGCCCAGCAAAGCCTGGACATTACCCCGGAGGATACAGAAGAAAGCTTGGCAGCGCGTATACACCCAATCGAGCATGTGCTGCTGCCGCAGGTCATTGCACAGATTGCAGCTGGATCAATAAAGCTGAATCCATAGCAACAGCTCCCACCATGAGAACAAGGTTCAATGGAAGTTCAACAAAGCCAAAGTCAGTTAATCCCGTAAACACGTATATCACCCGCCGAACGGTTAGGATCTGCACACGGTACAGAAGGTTCTGCTGAAGTATTCATCAATAAGCTATTAGAGTTCAATTGTTCAATTGTTCAATTGTTCCATTGATATAAAGCCCAGTTCCACCAATACAGCTGCATAGGAAAGGAATTAAACGATGAGTAACCCTAACGAAATCCATTTGCGCTACGGTATGAATCCACACCAAAAAGAAGCCAAGATCTACAGCGAGAACGGCAACCTGCCGCTGCGTGTTGTCAACGGTGACCCAGGTTTTATCAATCTGCTCGATGCTTTGAACAGCTATCAGCTGGCTCGTGAGCTGCGCTTGGCTACAGGTCTTCCTGCTGCTGCTTCCTTCAAGCATGTTAGCCCTGCAGGAGCGGCTGTATATGCCCCTCTTAGCCCTGAACTGGCGAAAGCATACTTTGTAGAAGGGTTGGAGCTGTCTCCCTTGGCAACTGCATACGCAAGAGCTAGAGGTGCTGACCGGATGTCTTCCTTCGGGGATTGCGCTGCGCTAAGCGATATCGTGGATGCATCCACGGCACGTTTGCTGAAACGCGAGGTTTCCGATCTGGTTGTAGCACCAGGCTATACGGAAGAAGCTTTGGAGATTCTGCGTTCGAAGAAAAAAGGCGGGTTTTTGGTTCTTGAGATTGATCCGGAATATGTAGCTGCACCCATCGAGAAGCGTAATCTGTTTGGCATGACTCTCGAGCAGCAGCGCAATAATGCCGTGATTGACAGCTCAGTACTGACTCACATTGTAACGAACAACAAAGAGCTTCCAGAAGAAGCCAAACGCGATATGCTGATTGCCTTGATCACTTTGAAATACACACAATCCAACTCGATTTGCTATACCTTGGACGGACAAACCATTGGTATTGGTGCTGGTCAGCAGTCCAGAATTCATTGTACGCGTCTTGCTGGTGATAAAACCGACCGTTGGTTCCTGCGTCAGCATCCGGCAGCACTTGCCATGAAATTCCGTGCTGGTATTACCCGTCCTGAACAAAACAACGCGATTGATCTGTGGTTGGAGGAGGAAGTAACCTCTTTTGAAAACGCCAGCTGGGAGCAATATTTTGAGGAAGTACCTGTTCGTCTGACTCGTGAAGAGAAGCGCGAATGGTTGAATAAGCTGCAAGGCGTTACCTTTGGTTCGGATGCCTTCCTGCCGTTCCGTGACAATTTGGACCGTGCAAGCCGCAGCGGTGTGAAATACGTGGTTCAAGCAGGCAGTTCGATGCGTGACGAGGAAGTCGTCCAAGCTGCTAATGATTATAACATGGTTATGACCTATTCCGGCGTTCGTTTATTCCATCACTAAAATATACAGCCAGTAAAATATTCATACAGCAGCTATCGATTTAATTATAAGGGGGATCTATCTACGTGACTGCAAATAAGCTTAGAGCCGAGCAAAACCTGGAGAGCTTGCAACACAATCCGTATCCGGGCCGGGGAATTGTCATTGGCCTGACACCAGATGGCACCAAACTTGTTCAGGTATACTGGATTATGGGGCGCAGCGTGAACAGCCGTAATCGTATTTTTGTCCAAGAGGAGAATGGTTTTCTGCGTACGGAAGCCAAGGATCCTGCGCTATTGACCGATCCTTCACTGATTATTTATTATCCGCTCAAGCACACCGAGGGCTCGCACATTGTAACCAATGGTGATCAAACCGATACGATCTATGATGCTTTGCTTGCAGGCGGTACTTTTGAGCAGGCATTAACGACAAGAACCTTTGAACCGGATGCGCCTAACTACACACCTCGTATTTCCGGACTAATCGAACTGAACAATCCACAGTGCCAGTACAAGCTGTCCATTTTGAAGTCCAATGCAGGCAATCCTGAGCAAACGTTCCGTCAATTTTTCCATTACGAGCAGGCAATTGCTGGCTACGGACACTGCATCCATACGTATTCCGAAGACGGCGATCCATTGCCATCGTTCCAGGGTGAGCCTAAGCTGGTTCCTGTATACGACAATATCGACCAGACGCTGCATGCTTACTGGGATCGATTGAATGAGGATAACAAAATTTCACTGCTGGTCAAAACGATTCAACTCGATAACGGCCAAACCGAATTAAAGGTCATTAATAAGCAGTAATCTCGCGCAATGACTTCACAGCAGCTTATAGGAAGCAATAAACTCATTTCAGTGATCTGAATGTAATAATCATCAAAAGCAATAGGAGGGATGTATAGTGCGGATTTTAGTTGTAGGCGGAGGCGGCAGGGAGCATGCGATCTGCTGGGCACTGAAAAAAAGCCCCAAGGTGCGCAAGTTGTACTGTGCGCCGGGTAACGGAGGCATCGCCGGAGTAGCGGAATGCGTACCGATCCAGGTGAATCAATTCGCCGAAATCGCTGAATTTGCAGTGGATCATGCGATTGATCTCGTCGTTATCGGCCCAGATGATCCATTATCCGAGGGAATCGTCGATTTCCTTGAGGCGAAACAGATAACTGTGTTCGGCCCGCGTCAAAATGCAGCAATTATTGAGTCGAGTAAAGTATTTTCCAAGGAATTATTTAAAAAATATCACATCCCAACAGCAGCTTACGAGTCGTTTGATAATTATGAAGCAGCTCTGGCTTACCTGCACAGTCAACAGATTCCAATTGTTATTAAAGCAGATGGCTTGGCTGCTGGCAAAGGTGTCATTATTCCTCACTCCATGGAGGAAGCAGAGAAGGCGCTTCATGATATTATGGTGGCCAAAATCTTTGGCGAGTCCGGTAATCAGGTTGTGATAGAGGAGTTTATGACTGGTCAGGAAATGTCGATTTTATCGTTCGTTGATGGCAATGTAGTACGTCCGATGGTCGCTGCACAGGATCATAAAACGGTGTTTGACAATGATAAAGGTCCAAATACAGGGGGGATGGGTACATATTCACCGCTGCCGCATATTGATCCGTCTGTGATCGAAGAAGCGATTGAGAAGATCATTAAGCCGACAGCGGCGGCAATGGTTAGTGAAGGCCGTCCGTTCCGCGGCATCCTGTTCGCCGGTCTGATGCTCACTCCGCAAGGACCGAGGACGATTGAGTTCAATGCGCGTTTTGGCGATCCGGAAGCGCAGGTCGTGCTGCCGCGGCTCAAAACCGATTTGCTGGATATTTTTCTGGCAGCGATCAATGGCCATTTGGGACAAATGGATATACAGTGGAGTGATGAAGCCGCAGTATGTGTAGTTATCGCGTCTGAAGGGTATCCGGGTCCTTATCCTAAGGGTCTACCGATTGAAGGGCTGGACGATGTTCAGGATGCACTTGTATTCCATGCGGGTACAGCACTGAAGGATAACAAGATTGTCACTAATGGAGGCCGTGTCCTCGGTGTTACGGCACTGGGAAGCGATATTGCGGATGCCCGTGCAAAGGCTTATGCAGCCGTCGAGCGCATCACGTTCCCCGGCAAGCACAGTCGTACCGATATAGCGAAGAAAGCACTGGTCGTACAAACATAATAAAAGCAAGAAGGCGGAGCAATTCCGTCTTCTTTTTCTTTTGATGCCCAGTTGTGACAAGCATGGTGAAGGTACAATGATTTGGTGTATGATGATACAAATGGGTGATTTCAATTGAAAGCGCTAGCCTGTACATAGTGAGGTACAATATGGAAAAAAGAATAAGCCGTAAAAATTTTCGGGTGCGATTGGATGAGATGATTGCGACCCTGCGTCAGGAAATCATAACAGGCAAAACCGCTATCGGCGAGTATTTGCCATCCGAAAGTGATCTGGAAAAGCGATTCAGCCTCAGTAACGCATCGGTGCGCAATGGCCTGAAGGTATTGGTGCAAGAGGGCTTAATTGAGAAAATACCACGGGTGGGCAATCTTGTTAAACCTCCTTCCCCAGACCAGATGAGGACTATCAAATTTGGATATGTACACTCCATTGCAGCTCTTGTTGAGATGTCGGAGCTGTTAGCCGGATTCAACGAACAGTACCCGCACATCCATGTGAAGCCTGTTGAGCTGCCATCTGGGAGCTATGCCAAAGTGCTTAAGGAGTATATGGAGTCGGGAATCCTGGATGTGGTCCTTATTAATAACAACAATTTTCAGGATTTTCTGGAGGATGACTGCACGGACTTGCTGGAGCCTCTTAAGCCGGTACAGCACTGCTACCCGTTGTTGTTGGAGCCCTTTCTACAGGGTGAGCACACGCTGGTTCAGCCCTTTATATATTCGCCGGTCGTGCTGTGCTACAATAAACAGCATTTTGAGCAGTCGCAGGTTCCATTCCCGGATAGCAGCTGGACCTGGCACGATCTTTTCGAATATGGTCACCAGCTGGCTGTGAACGAGGATCGATTCGGTTTTTATTTTTATTTGCCTTCTCTTAATCGGTGGCCGATCTTTATTCTTCAGAGCGGTCGAGTATTTGAAGCGGATGAGAATGGGAGGTACAGCTTGTCAGATAACAAGCTGCTGGACGGCCTGGACATCTGCCGCGGGCTGCTAACCATGTCCGATGTGTTTCCAAGAATTCTGTCCGAAAGCAACGCCGATGCAGAAGCCTTGTTTTTGGAAGGAAAAGTATCGGTTATTATGACGACCTACTACTTTTTGAATCAGCTCCGACAATCATCGATTCCCTTTGATATTTCGCCTTTACCGGGGCTGCAGGATACGAGCACACTGCTGATCATTAATGGCTTGGCTGTACACAGCAGATCTCGGGATAAAGAAGCAGCCGGATTGCTGGTTGATTATCTCGGTTCCTACGAGACACAGCTCATCGTTCGCCGCAAGACACTGAATATCTCGGCCCATCGCCACGCCATGGAATGGGAAGGAGAAGAATCGGTATACCGTCCTTCCCGATTTTACATGTATCGCGAGATTTTTCCGACCTTGCGGCTCATTACCGAGCTGGGGCTCAGGAATGCCCAGTTCAGGGCGATTCAGCGGGAAGTCATGATGTTTTTGTCAGGATTGCAGGATCGTCAAACGATGAGTGACCGTCTGGAAGGGATACTTACTGAAGCGTAAAAGAAGCCTAAGTTAACTGCAAACCACACACTGTTGTCGGATGATCGGCCCGAGGTGTGAAGTGCATGAAGCTGCTGATAAGGCAGCATAGAGAGACCGTCCGAGGCACTTCGGACGGTCTTTGTTAGTTCGCGGCTGAACGAGTGCAAAGGGCTTCACGGTTATGAATAACGAATCGAAAATAAGATATACAATCATATTTGACTCATAAAATCACAAGTCGACCTAAAAATAACCAATTGACTGCATTTTTAATTGTGAAATACTATAGATATGAGTTAGATGTAAGTCAATAAATAAAAATGTTGGAGTGGTCATGAATATGCTGCATCAAAACATCTATTTCCATAATGTTACGGAGCTGGAAACATCGCCTCATACACCTGGCTGGAAATTACAGCGGTTCCCGAAGGAGGTTCGGTATTCATTAGAGGAGAAGGGCAGGACGAAGGCTGTACAATCCAATGGCTGTGAGCTACGTTTTGTAACCGATGCCAAGCAGGTGCGCGTTATGGTGTCTTCGCAGGAAGCGGACGGACAAGTGCTGGTGTTCAAAGGGGATTTCCTTCATTCCTCCCATCAGCTGAAAGCGGGGGTCATTCATACACTTCAATTGGAAGCCCCGGAAAGGTTCCCCGACGTGCATCCAGAAGTGCTGGATAATTCCGCATTTTCATCGAAGGTATGGCGTGTTTTTTTTGAAAGAATTAATGGTGTATTCCATGGGATTGAAGCGTTCGGATTCGAAGTACGTCCACCGCATTCACACGAAATCCCCCGGTTGACGATGTTCGCGTACGGTTCTTCGATCACGCAGGGCGCCGGTGCGTTAAGCAATTACAACTGTTACGTCCAGCAGACGGGAAGGCGTCTGGGGATCGACGTTCTGAATCTCGGTCTGAGTGGCTCCTGCTATTGCGAGCAAGGGCTGGCAGATCATATTGCGGAGCGAGATGACTGGGATATCGGTTTTCTTGAAATCGGTGTCAATATGCGCGGTGTATACACAGTCGAGGAATTCCAGCAAAGGGCTGTTTATTTGTTGGACCGGATCATTGAACGGCATCCGGAAAAGCCGTTGTTTGTGACCACGATGTATCCGAATCGGGCCACTTACAGTCAGGAGGGAAGTGCGATATTTGCTTACAGAGACAGTGAGCAGCAATTTAATGACGTGTTGATACGGTATGCCGCCGATAAAAAACATGCAAATCTGCAGCTGCTGCAAGGGGAGCAAATCATGAGCGATTTCACTTCGCTTACCAGTGACTTGGTTCACCCGTCGGATTATGGCCATATACGGATGGCGGAGGCACTCTCCGGTATGATTCAACCTGTAATAGACAGGCTTCGTGCTGAGCAGTTCCAATTAACTATGAATACAACCTATAGAGGAGGCTCCATATGAAAAAGCTTTTAACAATTGTAAGCGTTCTCTCAATTGCGTCAACAACTATAGGCTGCTCGCAAGCAGGCAACAAGGCAGCCGAAGGCTCTGCGGGTCCACAAGGAAAGGCTGCTTTCTCAATCTCTTTCAGATCGGGAAATATCTCTTATGCGGAGCAGCATCCCAACATTAACGAAGAAAAGTGGGTTAAGCGGCTGGAGGCGTTAACGAATACGGATCTGGATATACGGCTCATGCCGCATAAGGAATTTGATCAGAAAATGATTCAGATGTTCGCCATTAACGATATTCCCGATGTCGTGCAGGCAAGCTCCGGCTTGAACAATCCACAACTTGCCGGTGCTGTAAAGGCCGGAGTATTCATGCCGCTGAACGATTTGCTGGCCAAGCATGGGCAGAATCTGTTGAAGAAAATACCGAAGGACGCCTGGGATACGGAAACGGATGCAAAAGGCAATATTTACGGGATTCCCGAATGGTTGTCTAATCCCGCTCGCAGAGCAACGTGGATTCGGTCTGATTTACTGGAGAAGACCGGGCTGCCGGAACCGAAGACGGTTGAGGATTATTTGAATGTCATGAGAGCGTTCAAGAAGCTGGGAGTGGAAAACCCTTTTATGGGCCGGGAGGATTTTGTATATTCCGATGCTTTTTATGGTGCGTATGATGTATTTGGCAACTTTTTTATGAAGCAGGGTGACCAGGTCGTTCCGAAGTTTTTTAATGTGGACGGTATGCAGAAGGCGATTCAAACGTATAAAACGATGCTTGATGAGGGCCTGATCAATAAGGAATTTGCTACGATCAACCCAACTCGCTTCAAAAATGACATCATCGCAGGGAAGGCTGGAATCTGGAACATGAACGCCAATCTGCTAATTCAATGGGATTCACAGCTTAAGGAGAGTAATCCGAGTGCCCAAATGAAATTAATTGCGTCTCCAACCGGACCCGACGGCAAGGGAGGACTCAGGCTTGTCGGCAAAGTGACCAGAGCGTATCTGATCAATAAAAATGCAAAGGACCCGGCGGGCATCATTAAATTTTTTGATTGGATGGTCAGCGATGAGGCGGAGAAATTTTTTACCTTTGGAGTAAAGGGAGAAAATTATACCGAGGAAAACGGCAAAATCAATTACAAAACCCCGGCAACAGCTGCAGAGGTGGATGAGGAAACGTATCGACAAACGCTGCTGTGGCTCGTTCAGGATACAACGTACAACAAAGGATCATTAAGTCTGACCCCGGAAGGCCAGAATCTGATGAAGCTGTATGATACGGTTCTTGCCAAGGAAGGCCGTGATGGTATTCAATTCGATCCTCAACTGCAGGCGTATGCCAAAAATCCGGACATCGCTCCTACCGGAGACAAATTGCCACCTGTTATCCTGACCCATGTTCTCAAAATGGTATATGGTAAAGAGCCGATCTCGGATTACCCGAAGGTGTTGGAGGAGTGGAAGCAAAAGGGCGGCAATAGCGTGATCCAGGAAGCTACGGAAAGAGTGAAGAATAATGAAGGCGTCATTCAGTCGAAACGATAAGAACAAATAGTATCATCCAGAATGGCTCTCATCTGTAAAAGGGCAGGTACATGTAGAGGAGGTTTGTGTATGAAGCTATGGATTCGTGATGGTATTTTCAAAGCTTATTTATCCGTACTGTTGGTTATTACGTTAATTTTTCCACAGATGGATCTGAAAGCGGTTTCGGCAGAAACTGTTGACAAGCAGCTGTTTTATGATGGATTCGAATATGGGGATAATGTGACAGTACCGACGGATACCACGCCATGGACTCAGGATGGAGGAACCAGTGTCGTCAAGACTGCGGCAAGCGGCAAACGGACGGGCAGCTATGGTGCCAAAATAGATTCCAAGGACTCGCTAACGCTGCATTTGAGCACAGCAGGCTATAAGAATATCTACGTAAGCTATTGGTATAAAGCCAGCAGTGTAACGGCTGGGGGCATCAAGGCAGAATATTCGGTGGATGGTGGTACAAACTGGTTGTTGCTGCAATCGATTACGGCCAACCAGAGTACATTTGTGCAAAAATCCTATACGCTCATCGCACCGGCGTATACATCGGCCGATAATCTAGCAGATTTCAGAGTTCGATTTCGTGTAGACCCGAGCATTACCCTTGCGGGAAATATTTATTTGGACGATGTTGAGGTCAGGGGAACGTCTATGACGGAGGCACCTCCATTGCCAGACCCGGATGGACCGGAGCTTGAGATTTATACAGAAAATTTTGATGATCCCGACAATTTCGGATCAAGCGGAGGCGTTGTGATTCCAGCGCCATGGGTGCAGGAAGGTGCCAATGGGAGCGCAGCCAAGACATCATCATCATCAAGTGCTCCTTCTTTACCTAATATGGTCAAAATGGATAGCAGCGATGCTTTGGCATTACCGCTCGATTTAACTGGTTACGGCAACATCAAGCTGAGCTATTACACGAGAGCATCCTCCTATACGGCCGGAAGCATCATTACTGAATGGTCTGCTAATGGAGGTGTGACCTGGACAACACTTGAAGAATATAAGCTGCCAGCAGGAACGACCAGCGAGCCCAATACCCAAAAGCTCTGGACACTGGGAAAAGGAGCCAACAGCAATACGAGCGTCAAAATTCGGTTTCGGGTTGGAGAGGCTGTAAGCGCCAATATGTATATTGACAGCGTGTCGATATCAGGTCAGGCCATTCCCGGTATTCCACCGGCAGCATCGCCAGTTCCTGTCACGCCGCCACCTACCGATCCAACTCCCTATATCCCCCCGGCTGGTGTGAAAATGTATGAGGATGTGCAGATTGGCACAGCAGGGACCCGCCCCCTCTATGCATCGATTGCAGTTCCTGATACAGCTCCGGCTGCGGCAATGCCCGTTATGGTATATATCCATGGAGGAGGCTGGAATCACGGAGACCGGAAGCAGGCGCTCAGCAACATTAGCAGCTATGTCGCCAAGCGTGGGTATATCGGCGTCTCACTTGATTACCGGCTAACGCCTGAAGCGCCCTACCCGGCGCAAATTCAGGACGTTAAGCTTGCTATTCGATACTTAAGGGCAAATGCGGCGTTGTACCATCTTGATCCTTCCCGGATCGGAGTTTGGGGCTCATCTGCAGGAGGGCATCTGGCCTCTCTGCTGGGAACGACGGGAGATTTGCTGACCACCGACCAAGTTCTGTTGGACAACGGGCATACGGTTCCCGTACCTGATCTTGAAGGCTCCGGCGGATGGCCGGAATACTCGGACAAAGTGCAGGCCGTAGCGGATTGGTTTGGACCTGCCGATTTCACGACCGAGTTTGCCAACAGCTACAGCTCGGTGACGGCGCTTTTGGGTGGACATAAGGCTTTCACTGTACCGGATGAGGCAAGGACAGCGATGCCCGGTACGTATGCTACCCCTGATGATCCACCGTTCTGGATTCGCCATGGTGATGCCGACGCAACCATTCCCTATACGGATAGTGTGAAGCTTGCTGGTCAACTGAGAGCGGCTGAAGTCAATGTTGTCGATTTCAGTCTGGTGCCGGGTCAAGGGCACGGTTTTACCGGGGACGCATCGGATCAAGCTAACACTGAAGCCTGGATTTTTATGGATAAATATGTAAAAAATAAAATAGTTACCGAGCCTATTATATATAAAACGGGAAATCCGCCTTCCGGTAACCCTTCGATCACTTTGAATAAGACATCACTAACACTAGCACCGAATGAATCAAGCGAGCTTACCGCAATCATAACACCCGCTGACCCATCAGGCTCAGCATTCAACTGGACGTCTTCAGACAGCCATGTGGCAGCCGTAGTATCAAGCGGGCCTGCAGCTGCCACTGTAACCGCGTTAAATCCTGGCAAGGCGATTATAAGAGCAGCATCAACGGTTTCGCAGCAGGTATACGCGGAGAGTGAGATTACGGTTACCGAGCCGCCTGTCGATCCAGGCAATATTGTTTACCTGGATAAAGGGAGTCTGGCGCCGACGGATGACGCAGTCATTGACAGCAGCAAGGCCACTACCAATTATGATTCCGCAACCGGCAGCAGTGCCGGACTATTCAGTGTTTCCTCTGGAGGCACGAACAAGAAGTACGTTTACTTCAAGTACGATGTATCTGGATACAGCAGCCCGGATTACAAGTATACGTTTAACGTCGCTGCCAAAAAAGGTTCATCCAACACGGACGTGGCCTTATCCCTCTATGGCACCGAAGATACAGGGTGGACAGAATCGACACTGACCTGGAGTAATGCGCCCTTAACGAATTTGGCTTCCGCGTCTTACATTGACAAATTTACGGTTACAGCCGATAACACGGGCAGTCCGCAATTGTATAGTGTGGATGTATCGGCCTACGTGAGAAGCAAGCTGTCCATGGGCGGCAAGGTAGCTTTTGTACTTGCGGATGCTGCGAACACAGGGATTTCATTAAACATATACTCCAAGGAAGCGAATGGCACCAGCAATCCGCGGCCGAAGCTTGTTGTGCAGGAGCCTGTCGATCTTTCAAGCGATAAGGAGCCGCCATCATGGCCGAGCGGCAGCCACTTGTCCGCAGCTAATTTGGGAACGGACTTCATTCATTTGTCATGGCCTGCAGCTACCGACAACAAAGCGGTAACGCAGTACCGGATCTACAAAAATGATGTATTGCTGACTACCGTTAGCGGAACAGCATACCATGTTACGGGACTAATCCCTGGGGCGGCCTATACCTTCAAGGTAGAAGCCGGGGATCTCTCAAATAACTTTACTCCATCACCGCTAGCCTTGAGCAGGACGACATTATCTGCGCCCATTACGCCGATTCCAGTCGAGGGTGTAGTGGCAGGAGGCAGTGATGGCAATATAGAGATCAATACGATCGATAACAATTTGTTCACCCGCTGGTCGGCCTCCGGAGACGGACAGTGGATACTGTATGATTTGGGCGAAAGCAAACGAGTTGGCTACGTTGGCATTGCATTTTACAAGGGCGACCTGCGTGCAACAAATCTGGCCATTGAAACGTCTGACGATGGGAGGGTCTGGTCAGAGCGGTTTGCGGGTTCGAGCAGTGGCAAAACGACCGACATGCAGGCGTTTGACATACAGGATCAGGATGCGAGATATGTGCGGATTGTCGGCCGCGGCAATTCGGATGGGAGTGCATTTACAAGCATAACCGAAGTGCATATTTACGCACCGTTTGCTAACGGCGATACGCCGGTTGCGAGCATTCCTTATTTTGTTCCGGGTCCTCCACCGGGTGCTGTGCCCTTTACAGTACCAGGAATGAAAAATGCAGATGGCACGGAGCACCCGATTCATACGGCTCATGCGGTAACGGGCCGAACGCTCAATGTGCTTGATTATGGCGCGAATCCTGCCGACAATGCAGCTGACGATCGCCAAGCTATTCAGGCAGCGATTAATGCAGCTGTAGCAGGCGATGAGGTGCTGCTGCCGAACGGAACCTACAATTTAAATTCGTCCCCCGATGGATTGATTAACTTGACGTTGAAGACGGGTGTTAATTTGCGCGGGGAGAGCCAGTCCGGGACAATTTTAAAAACATCATTAAACAAAATCAAAAACAGCGCCATGCTCAAAGTGTCCGGACAGCATGATCTGATGATTTCCAATCTGACCTTAACGTCCACCTGGGACGGATCTTATTCCACAGATCATAAAGTTAATAACCCAGCCTCAGGCGGGCCTGACAGCATGCTGGTCATTGCCAACTATGGAGATACACCTTCCTATCACGTAACGATGGAACATCTGATCGTGGAAAAGTTCACACGGATGGGCATACGGATTGATAATAGCCACGACGCGGTTGTCCGAAACAGCATCTTTCGTAATGCCACCGATGTCGGTCCTGGTGGTTCGGGCTACGGTGTTGCCATTCAAGGTACAGCCAAGGTCGATCGATTGGGTTTCGATAACGATACCCGGTGGAACCTTGTTGAGAATTCATCCTTTGAAGGTCCTTACCTGCGTCATGGAGCGCTTATTCAATTTGTCGCACATAACAATTTAATCAGAAACAATTTATTTAACCGAACCAAGCTGGATGCTATTGATCTTCATGGCGAGCTTGAATATTTAAATGAAATTTCCGGAAATACCGTTACCAATATTCTTACCGGTGGGGCAGTAGGTCTCGGCAACACTGGGGGTACTGCGCCAAGCAACCATAGCAAATCGGGCCCAAAAAACTTTATTCACGATAATACGATCCGTAACACGCGGGAAGGTGTCGTCGTGACGATGGGTACGCCGGATACGATCATTCACAACAATTTGATTGAGCTTACAACCAACATCGATGGAGCGGCAGGAATTCGGATATTGAATGGACCCGGCACTGTCATTACAAACAATCTCATTCGCGGGAACACGGCCAACGGCTATTGGGGCATCCTGCTGGAGCACGATAACGGAGATCAAAATGCCGGTTATATCGGAGCGGGCGATCCAAGTCATGTACAGATCATTGGCAATACATTAACCGGGAATTCCAACGGTATTCAAATTAAAGCGGGTACAGGCATTGAAGTACGCAGCAATATGGTGAACAGTCTCAATGTGAATTATGTGAAAAGCGAAAGCGCACAGGTTATCGAAGATTGGCCGTCTGGGAACACGGACACATCACCACCGTCCTGGCCAAATGGCGCGGCGTTAAGTGCAGCGAACATCACACAGACGGGGGCGGTGCTAAGCTGGTCTGCGGCAGCGGATAATATCGGCGTGAGCGGGTATAAGCTGTATAAGGACAACGTGCTGTTGGCTACGGTCACAGGCACCACCTACAGCTACACGGTCAGCGGATTGAACGCAGGCATGACGTACAATTTCAGTGTTAGAGCAACTGATGCCGCTGGTCTCGATAGCCAGCCGCTCAGCGTGAGCGTGACGACGCAGCAAGGGACGCCACCGATTGTGCCGCCAGCTGCGGGGGATTCGACACCACCGTCCTGGCCGAATGGCGCGGCTTTAAGTACCGCGAACATTACACAGACGGGGGCAGTGCTAAGCTGGCCTGCGGCAGCGGATAATATCGGCGTGAGCGGATACAAGCTGTATAAGGACAGCGTGCTGTTGACTACGGTCACAGGCACCACCTACAGCTACACGGTCAGCGGATTGAGCGCAGGCATGACGTACAGCTTTAGTGTTAAAGCAATTGATGCGGCTGGTCTTGATAGCCAGCCGCTCAGCGTGAGCGTGACGACGCAGCAAGGGACAACGCCTCCTCCAGTTGTACCATCGGACACAACACCGCCGTCCTGGCCGGGCGGAGCGCTGCTAAGCTTAACGAATGTCTCGCAGCGAAGCCTGACCTTAAGCTGGCCTGCAGCAGTAGATAATATAGGGGTTACAGCATATAAAATTATCCAGGATGGTGTATCAATAGAGACAATCAAAGAAACGAGTTATAACGTGACGGGATTAATCCCAAGCAAAACCTATGACTACAGTATTGTCCCACTGGATGGAGCGGGAAATGCAGGTAGTGCGTTAACAGTTTCTGCAAGAACGATTCAGAATCGTTCGAATACTTCAACCTCCTCAGGCTCTGCCTCAGCTGGATCTGGTTCGGCTGCAGGCGGAGATAACACCAGCACCAGTGCACAAGTCGATGGCACTCCGGGACCTACGGGTGCAGAAGTAGAAGGTTCAACAATTACGCTCATCCCAGAAAAATCTGCGGAGGGAGCAGCACTAGATTATTTTATAGTGAACACAGCAGGCCTATCGAAAGCTTTGGAGAGCATTAAAGACAAAGAAGCCTTCGAGCAGATTATTACAATACAAGTAAAAGGTATAGGAACAGCAGTCACCGTAGAGCTGCCTTCCGCAGCTATTCATGAAGCCATGCAGCATGTACCTGATGCCATGATCTCCATTCAATCCGGCCCAGTTACCTATAACCTGCCCATTAAGGTGATTGATATTGCAGCGGCAGCTAAGGCTCTGGGAAGCGATGTCAAAGACGTGCAAATCCAGCTAACGATTGAAAAAGTAGCGGGTCCGATGGCTGATGAAGTACAACGAGGCGCGCTCCATGCAGGGCTCACTCTGCACGGCGGAGACAAGCCTCAAATTATCAGGTTTGACTTAACTGCTTCAGCAGGCGGCAAAACCATAACGATTCATAACTTTGGTACCACATATGTCACAAGATCCATAAAATTGGATCACAGCATCGATTCCAGCAAAGTGACAGCGGTGCTGTATGACCCAGTGAATCAAGAGATGACCTTTGTTCCGGCTGTTTTCAGCAGTGATAACGGAAGCGGAGGCACGCAGATCACAATCAAAAATCATTCTAACAGCATCTATACGATAGTGGAGTCCAATAAAACCTTTGTCGATGCAAGCAATCATTGGGCCAAGGCAGATATAGAGCTTCTTGCCGCCAAGCTTCTGGTTAAGGGGGAGACAGACACTACATTTGGTCCAGACCATCCAATTACCCGAGCACAATTTGCGGCATTGTTGGTTGGGGCGCTTGGGCTTGGTTATGAGGCTCGAACCGATTTTGTCGATATGAATGGGAGGGAATGGTTCGCGGGTGCAGTAGGTGCCGCAGCACAAGCAGGTCTCGTCACAGGCTTTGAGGACAGCACCTTTAAACCGGATACAGGGATAACCCGTGAACAAATGGCATTGATGTTAGTGCGTGCCATGGCTATTGCCGGCAAAACTTATAATGAACAAGGAAATCGAACCGAATTATTATTATCAAAATTTGATGATAAGGGCGAGATCAGCAGCTGGGCGCAATTGGCTGTTGCTCAAGCAGTCGGAGCGAGTATACTTAATGGACAGAGTGACAATAAGTTCGGTTCATTCGCGAATGCGACCCGAGCAGAGGCAGTCGTGATGTTAAAACGCTTTTTGCAATTTGAAGGATTCATCAATTGAATATCGAATGCAGCCCTCGATTCCTAGTGAAGCGGGGGTGACTTTTGCAAAAGCAGTTTAGCCTCTTGACAGAAATAACTGTAATCGATATAATAACAGTATAAGGTGAAGGCAGCAAGTAGTATCGTCAGGAGGATATCTAATGAATAGCGAATTTACAATAGCGGTTCATAGTCTGACGCTTCTTGCTTACAAGCCTGAGCATATGGCAACCAGCGATATGATAGCACACAATGTTTGTACCCATCCGGCAAGAGTGCGCAAAGTTATGGCACTGCTTCGCAAGCAAGGTTATGTTGGAGCAAAGGAAGGTATCGGCGGCGGATTTATACTAAAATGCGAGCCTGATCAAGTCACATTGGGTGAGATTTATCAGCTAACTTCACTTGGCTCTGTGAAACCGGGTTGGTGTTCAGGTGACATTGAGCAGGAATGTATGGTTGCATGTAATATGGCTTCTGTGATGGAGGGTATTTTTATGAACGCAGAGCGTCAGATGATTGAGTACTTCAACCAGTGGACCATATTGGACGTATTGATTCAGGTTCGTAAGGAACAGCAGAGTAAGGTTTAGCGTATGGTCAAGCATGAGTAGAGCTGCAAATCCTGATTGGGAAGTCAAGGGCGGCAAAACAAATGCTATTTTATTTAATAAACTGTAACTAATATTATTATAGTTGTGGGCATCCTGTGAATTCATGAAAATATTTACAATTTAACACTTTATATTGATTAAACATAGGTTATAAATGGGTAATCTTGTAACAGATAGATTTCGGAGGGGAGAGTGGCAAGTATGGAATGGGCAAAACAAACAATGATCGGCGTTGGGGACTGGGTTGGAGGGACCTCAATTGAGGATGAAAAAATTATCGGTTATGTAGATTCAATGGATGCGTATGGTACTGTGAAAGTGATGGTCACACAGTCGGATCGTCAGGAAGCTATCGGGTCCATCGTTAACAGCAAGAGGTTCAAGCTGGAGAAGCTTGATGAATATACACCTGCTAATGAGTCTGATGTGCTCAGCCTGATGGATTTGGCGTTGATGACGAGGGATCAATTGTGGTTTGATGAGCTGGGTTCCACTCTCCGCAGCATTCAGTCGAAGAGACAGAATGGAGCTTCCAAAGAATCGACTGGATTTAAACATGGCTCAGCAAGAAGAATAAAAATTGATTAATAATGAATGATAAATATAAGGAGTGATACACATGGCAATCGTAAAAGTGGCAGATGATAATTTTAAAGAAACCATTGGTCAGGATGGATTGGTACTCGTAGATTTCTGGGCACCCTGGTGCGGTCCCTGCAAAATGATTGCACCCGTGCTGGAAGAAATGAATGGGAAATTGGGAGATAAATTGACAATTGCCAAAATGAATGTTGACGATAACCCGGAAACTCCAGGAGCTTATGGTATCATGAGTATTCCAACTCTCAAACTGTTCAAAAATGGTGTAGAGGTTTCCAGTGTAGTCGGCTTCAAGCCGCTTCAGGATATGTTGGCCTGGGTTGAACCGCATTTGGCATAAATTTATAACCGTACTCAATCATACTGCAAATCGCTATAATAGAAGTTGCCGGAGCCATCCAGCTGCCCTTACACAAGCAGCGGACACGGTTCCGGTTTTTTGTCGTTTATTAACGGTAATTACGCAAAATGGAGTTATAATTTACTGAATATTCCGATTGTTCACGTTAACATAGATTAATTGTTTGCACTTTGTTATACTTTGAAGCGTAGGATAAGTCCATAAAAAGCTGGAGGGTTCGCCATGAAATTGTCCGTATTTACCGTAGTTACGCCTGATTTGACACCGGAAGAGCTGGCTGCAGCCGCTAAGGAAGCAGGAATCGATGGTATTGAGTGGCGGTTTAAAGAAGTGCCGCAGGATGCGAAGGATGAATCGCCATCTTTTTGGCGCAACAATCTGTGTTCCATAGATCCATCAGCAACCGATGCTGAGCTGGAGCGGTTTGCCAATGCTGCACGAGATAACGGATTACAAACGGTAAGCGTCACTCCATATTTGCAAGCTGGAGATCTGCAAAGCACTGAGCGTGTGCTGCAGGTAGCCCAAAAGCTGGGTGCGAGTACAATTCGTGTTGGTGTTCCAAGCTATGATGGTACTAAACATTATAACGAGCTGTTTCAATTAGCCAGTGAATATATCAAGGGTGTAGAGCCGTTGGCCAAGCAGTATGGTGTAAAATGCTTGGTTGAAACGCATCACAACACGATTACGGCAAGTGCTTCCGCGGCTTACCGTCTCGTTAGCAACTCCGATCCTGCGCATATTGGTGTCTTGTTTGATCCAGGCAACATGGTCCACGAGGGTTATGAGAATTTCCGCATGGGCATGGAGCTGCTGGGACCTTATCTGGCACATGTGCATATTAAAAATACAGGTTGGAAAAAGGCCGATGTGCGTGAAGACGGATCGCAAGGTTGGGCTTCGTATTGGGAACCGAATCTGCAAGGCATCGTGAACTGGCGTCAGGTTTTAACTGATTTGAAGGCAGTCGGTTATGATGGCTATCTGGGTGTTGAGGATTTCAGCGGTTTGTACGGCTCCAAGGAATTGTTAAAGAAATACGGCGAGCAAACTCGTGAAATATTGGCCAGCATTTAATTAATTAGCAAGTCGCATACCTGTTGAGTGTAAAAAACCTTCCAAAATCACTGTTAAAGTGAAATTGGAGGGTTATTTGCTTTGAACTGCATTCCTGTTGTTGTTCTGGCTGGTGGAATTGGAGATAATAGAATTGGCTGAATAATTGCCTTCAGCTTTTGCCAGCTGCGACCGCAGTCCTTCGTTCTGATTTGGGTAATAAAGAGTACACTTTATTGATTGCATCTGTACTTTGGAAGGAGGGATTGGAGTGTGGTTCAAAAAGTTGCAGTTTCTCTGATCGCCTGTGGTATGGTAGCGGCGGTCACAGCTTCATGCGGAATATACAAGGATAAGCCTGCCACGGTTGTAGCGCCAACTCCTGATGTAACCATCATACAAGAGCAGCGCCCGCCCGTTACTCCAGAATATGCGTGGCCGCTCACGGGCATAAAGGCACCAACAGCAAGCACACATCGACCCTTCATGGTCATGGTTAATAATGCACCCCAAGCAAGGCCACAGTCCGGACTCAGCTATGCAGACATTTTGTTTGAAATACTGGCAGAGGGGGAAATCACTCGCTTGGTGGCCGTTTACCAAAGTAAACATTGGGATGGGCCAATTGGCCCAGTTCGAAGCATTCGTCCTTACTACATAAATTTGGGAAAAATAATGGACGCAGTACCTGTTCATGCGGGTGGAAGTCCGGATGCTTATACGGAATTAACGGCACAAAAGCTTGAGCATATGGACGAAATTACGAATGCCGGACCTTTTTTTTGGAGGGATGCTAACCGTAAGGCGCCACATAATTTATATACCAGTATGGACAGACTCGAAGCCGGGGCTAAGAAAATGGGTATTCGCGAGGTTAGTCAAAATCTGCGGGCACAGGCTGCATTCATAACAGAATCTACTGTAGAGGCATATGAAAATCGTCTTACCCGAATTAACGTTACCTTTTTGCTAAATAACTATGTGGTTTCTTACCAATATGATCCAGATAGCCAGCTATATAAGCGATTTATCAACGATTTACCACACTTGGATATATCAAACAATGTCCAGCTGGCTGCAGCCAACGTGGTTGTCATAGAGGCTGAGCATACGATTTTGGACGATGAGGGTCGTCGAGATGTTGAACTTGTTGGCAGTGGCAAGGGGTATTTGTTACAGAGAGACAAGGTGCAGTCGGTAAGATGGGAAAGATCAGAAGAGCAGGATCGTTTCCATTTATTTCAAGAAAATCGGGAGCTTGGCTTATATCCAGGGACAACCCATATGTTAGTTGTACCGAATAAACCGACATTTGAAGGGCATATTCAGATTATCGGGTATGAAAAAAATTAAATGTCGCACAATAACTGTTGTGCGACAAAAAGGAGGAGAACCATTGATTAATCAAGTATCCGCATTTACTTCGGTATCCCTATATGAACAGCAGCAGGAACCCTACACAGATGATCAGATTATCGATATGTTCTTAGCAACTTGCAGTCGTTCCAAATATACGATTCGCAATTATAAGCAGGCTATAGAGCGATTCCGTCAGTTCATTTCCCACAAATCCTTGTCCGAGGTGACCTGGCAAGAAATCGAGGTTTACAAAATCGGCCTGATGAGGGGCTACTACAGCCAAAACAAAAAACCGTTGGCTTCAGCCACGGTTGCGAGTTTTATTGCACCACTTCGTTCTCTCTATAAATGGGGGAGCGACCCCAACATTGCTTTGTTCAAAATGAACCCGACATCATGCGTACGTATTCCCACAATCCCGGTTAACAGCAAGAATCACTATCTGACCAAGCAGGAGGTTGGCAGTCTGCTGAATCAGTTAAAAAAACAAAGCGATCGGGATTATTTGATCGGATTAACCTTTGTTTTAACGGGATTGCGCTTGTCCGAGCTTAGTTCCATCGAATGGAACCACTTTAGTAAAGACGCTTTAGAAGCCTCCATGTGGCTCACTGTGATGGACGGAAAGGGCGGCAAGCGGCGAACAATCAAAGTACCTCAGCCGCTGTGGGAATTATTACTCCAGCATCTCAAATCCGATAAGCCAGATAAGAAAAACGAACAAAGACTTTTCCCCTTATCGGGAAGACAAATCGAGCGTATTATTCAACAAGCAAGCAGACAATGCGATTTGGGTAAGAGCTTCACTCCCCACTGGCTTCGGCATACGAATGCTACATTAGCACTACTGTACGGTGCTTCCCTGCAGCAGGTTCAGGAGAATTTGGGTCATTCCCATATCAATACAACACAGCGTTATTTACATACGGTTGAACAGCTAAAGAAGGCAGCTCCCGATTTTGTACATGAGAGCTTGACCGAATATTTATAAAATTATTTTTAGAGGATCATGCCCAAGATATCAAAAAATTAACAAAAGTGTTGATTTGATAGGGCATTTGAACTATACTTTATTGAGTAATATTTTGACAAAAATGTACATTAATCTGCATTAATCTGCAAAAAAATGTCGCACAACAGTTATTGTGCGACATCACTAGGGGGAGTGTAATCCCCCACCAGTAGGAAATATGTAAATGTGTGTCGTATTTTGTTGGAGGGTGGTGCAAAATGTCAAATGCAATACACGTTGAT
>NZ_JAJNMU010000044.1 GCF_022458865.1 Paenibacillus periandrae
CACGCACATAGTATGTCGTACCAGGCGTCAATCCCGTCAAGGTCTTACTCATCGCTCCCGTGCTACTCGTTCCATCGGTTGCTTTTGAGTTGGACGTTGTCGGATTCGGGGTTGTTGCATACACAAAGCCACGCTCCGTTAACGATGCTCCGCCGTCCGAGCTTACATTGCCCGTTAAATCAACGGTCGTTGTTGTGATGTTCGTGTACGTCAGCGTCGTTACCGTTGGTGCTACCGGTAAGTTCTGCGTCCTAAACTGAACTTCCACTCCATAGCCCGTTGCTGTTGTGTTGTTGGTCGCATATGCACGCACATAATATGTCGTACCAGGCGTCAATCCCGTTAAGGTCTTACTCATCGCTCCCGTACTCGTTCCATCGGTTGCTTTCGTGTTCGACGTTGTCGGATTCGGGGTTGTTGCATACACAAAGCCACGCTCCGTTAACGGTGCTCCGCCGTCCGAGCTTACATTTCCTGTTAAATCAACGGTCGTTGTCGTGATGTTCGTGTACGTCAGCGTCGTTACCGTTGGTGCTGCCACAGGAACTGTAAATGAAGTTACCCCACCATAAGCGATTCCATTCAAATTTTTAGCATAGGCCTTTGCATAATAAGTATAACCAGGAAGTAAGTTAATAAGGCTGCCGTAAAAAGGTCCTGTTCCGTACATAGCATCTACAACATTCATTTCATTGGCGTTTGCATTAGGAGCAACTGAATAATAAATCCCTCGCTCCGTAACAGGACTGCCTCCATCCCCGTATACCTCTCCCTCTACCCCAAATACTCCGTTTCCGTAGTTTTGGTAGGTCACCGTTGTTACCGATGGGGCAGAATTTGGAAGGGCAAAAACAACAGCTTGGGGAATCACAACCTGAAGCATCAGCATCATAGCCATGATACCACTGTGAAGCCATAACAACTTCCTTCTCATTCTGAACTCTCCTCTCTCTCTCCTCTCGATAGATGATGACTACATGACTTCATGAGAGCTCATTCTTAGCCATCTGCTCGTCTTGCTCCAAAGTGGAAATTTGGCATAGTTCGACAAGCGAGAATATGATTAACTCTCTTCTTTACTATAACAAAAGTGCCTGATACTCAACAATACGCTTTTTCTTGAATATTCCTTTATTTTTCTTATCGATTTACATATATTTTCATATATTAGGAATTATTTCTGACATTTTCGCTCCTCACTACTTGTATGATGGTATTGCACAGAATCTGTATGTCAAGAATCAAAGTCATATGATCGAGATAAAATTTGTCAAACTCCAACTTTTGCTCATCTGTAATAAAATCCCTACCCATAATTTGCGCGTACCCTGTTAATCCAGGCTTAATTTGAGTAATACCCAGCCTGATTCTTTCCTGATTTAATTTATACTGATTATAAAGAGACGGCCTTGGACCAATAAACGACATATCTCCCAGTAAAATATTCCATACCTGAGGCAGCTCATCCAAGCTAGTCTGCCGTAAAAGCCTTCCAATTCTTGTTGTATATATGCTCGGGTCGGAAAGCAGGTCGGTTGCAATATCAGGCGTACCCGACTTCATACTACGAAATTTGAAAATGGAAAATAGCTTTCCATCTTGACCCAGTCTTGTTTGAACAAAAAAAGCCGGTCCCTTTGAATCGACTTTGATCATCATTGCAATAACAAGAAACAACGGAAAGAAGGCAACAAGTAGAATAACAGAAAAAACAATATCCAGTATCCTTTTCATATATTTATACATGTTTTCCTTTATTCCCTTCAGTACCTAAATACCATTGAACCGTACTCATAATACCCTCCTGAAAAGTAAAAGGCGGTGTCCATACCAACTCATTCCTAATAGTGCTTGTATCGACTGTTAATGAGCCTACCAATCGTTCAATCGCTGAAGAACGTCCTGTGCATGTTCCCAGCCATCTCAATGTCCATTGTGGCAAATAAAACATTCTCGCCTTCACGCCAGCAGCCCAAGCCACAGTTTGTATCAGTTCCGTTGTTGATACATCATGACAATCGGAAACAGCAAAAATGCGTCCAACTGCCTGATTGGCACTTAGACTACAAAGAATAGCATCCGCGAAATTATTTACATACAGAAAGCTGCGGCGATTTTGCAATTTGGCAAATGGAAGTGGAATCGGAGCCTGTACCATTTTTAACAAGCTTAAAAAATTAGCCTTCACTTCAGGTCCATATACAAGACAAGGACGGAAGATCACAGTCTCCAAGCCGCTTGCTTCGGAAATTTTGTGCAGTTCTGCTTCCGCTTCACGTTTACTCAAACCATAAGGATCCTCTGCCAAAGCTTTGGCATCCTCAGAGGCTTTAATTGAACTGACAAATATAAATCTGCGTACAGATGCCTTCACAGCAGCTTTAGCTAACAATTTAGTGCCCTGCGTGTTAACCTTTCGGTATTCTGCTAAAGGATCTGCTATACGATCATTCATTTGATGTACGCGTGCAGCCAAATGAATAACCGCATCCATTCCCTGCAAAGCGGCTTCAATCCCTCGTTGATCATCAACATCGCTGTATACATGCCAATGTATTCCGTTTGCGGTACTGAACGTTTGCTTGCTTCTGCTTAAACCGTGAACCTCGTAACCTGCATCAACCAGCACCCGACATACAGCTTGTCCAATAAAGCCAGTTGCTCCGGTAACCAAAACCTTATTCATAAATACCATCCTTACTTGAACCAAACTGTGCGATTAATGTAATCCGTATAACTTAATATAATGTTTAAAACTTTACGTGATACCAGATCGACATCATAATCTGCCACCGTTCTGATTAAAGCAGTCTGAGCTGTGAACTGTCCCATCGCCGCCTCCATGGAGTCCAGAATTCGCTCTTTTGTTAAACCTGCCATAATTAACGTACCTTCATCCATACCTTCCGGACGTTCATGAGCTTGCCTGATCGTAATGGCAGGAAACTTTAAAATTGACGCCTCCTCAGTAATCGTGCCGCTGTCGGAAATGACACAGCTCGCATGCATTTGCAAATAAATATAATCAAAAAATCCAAGCGGCTTCAAAAAACGGATTCGCTGATCAAACAGACTCATATCCAATTGTTCCAGCCTTTTTCGGGTTCTGGGATGCGTTGATACAATAAGCTCTTTATCATATCGTTGTGCAATAGTTTGAAGTGATTCAAGTAAATCATGAAAATTGGTTTCTGAGTCCACATTCTCCTCCCGATGTATACTGACGACGAAATATTGATCGTTGACAAGCTTCAACTTTTCAAGTACATTCGACTTCATAATGTTGGGGTGATAATAGTTTAGCACTTCCTTCATACTTGAACCCACTTTAAATATCGTTTCTGCCTTCAAACCTTCAGCAATTAAATACCTTCTGGCATGCTCCGTTAAAGTCATATTGATATCGCTTAAATGGTCAACGATCTTCCGATTCAGCTCTTCCGGAACACGCTGGTCAAAACAGCGGTTACCAGCTTCCATATGAAAAACAGGGATTTTCCGCCTCTTAGCGGCTATCACCGATAAACAGCTGTTGGTATCTCCATACAATAAAATAGCATCCGGGCGTTCAAGCTCCATTACCTCATCGGATTTGGCAATTACATTACCTATCGTTTCAGCTGTATTTTTTCCTACCGCATTCAGAAAATGATCCGGTTTTTTAATACCAAGCTCATTAAAAAAAATTTCATTAAGCTCATAGTCATAATTTTGTCCGGAGTGTACCAGTATATGATTCGTAAACCTATTTAAATGATCCATTACTCTCGATAGCTTAATAATTTCGGGTCTTGTACCGACGATGGTCATAACCTTCATAGCCATATTCGTTCTCCTTCAAGGTGTTTTCATAGTCCTTATGCATATTCTTAATTAATTCCGGCCAGGAAGGAGCTTTATAACCGGTAGCCTGCTGAAAGCGGTCTGAATTTAATGACTTTTTATCTATGAAATCATTATAAGGCACTATCTCTACCCTATGATCATAAGACTCGGATACGTATTTGAGCAAATCGTATTTGGATATTTGCTCGGATGAAACATGATATAACCCGTACAATCCCTTTTGAGGTATTACAAATTCCTTGATGATACGGGAAAACTCTATAGTTGGAAAACCTGTATAAATGGCACCCGAATAACCTCGTACAGTTTGATCCTGTGCAAGAAACCAGTCAATCAGACTAAAATGGTTTTTGAGCTCATGGCCTATTACTGAAGTTCTCAGGGTTATTGTGTTAATATCATCAATCACTTCCCCCATCTGCTTCGTTTTACCATAAAGATCCGTCGCATTACTGGCATCCGACTCCAAATAATTTCCCTTTTGTCCATTAAAAACGCAATCCGTACTGATATGAATCAATCTCGCATGGGCCTGCTTGCAATAAGCCGCCAGCAAATGTGGAAACAAGGCATTGACTGTAATCGATTTAATAGCATCTTTTGCTTCCGGAAGCTGTTTGATAATCCCTATGCAATTTATGACGACATCAGGTTTAACGGTGTCAATGGCCTTATATACAGTTTCAATTCTATAGGCGTCTACGCCAGAAATCGTGTGCTGCAGTTGCTCGGTGGTGTACCATTGAGAAAGATTTTCATTAGACCTGACAGTTGCAAAAGTAATCCATTGATTTTCTCTTATGAAATCCTGAAAAAGCTTATGACCAAGCATTCCTGTACCGCCCAAAATTAATATTCTTGTCATAGGATCACCACTTATCGTTTTATGAGGTATGCGTAAATTGTTCCATCCAGGCTTCCAACCTGTTGACCAACATTGGCCGATCAAAATTTTGATCGTAGTAATGCTTTCCTTTCCTACCCAGCTCCTCCCTAGCTTCTGCGTTCATCTCATAAAGTTGGAGCACCGCTGTAGCTAACGCTTGGGCATCTTCAGAAGGACAGCTGACTCCAGCGCCCGCTTCTTCAAGTATTCGATTTCCTTCACCATCCAGGGCGGAAATAATGGGTCGTCCGCATGCCAGATAAGACTGTAATTTGCTTGGAATAGTAAGTGCAAATATTGAACTTTTTTTCAATGTAACCAGTAAGGCATCGGCATGCGCAAAATAATGCGGCATGGTTTCAGCCGGGTGCTTACCCAATACATACATAGTTTGCTCAAGCCCCTGCTCAACGATCTGCTTTTCAAGCCAGGACTTCATTCTGCCATCACCTATCATTATCCAATTAATATCGGAATGAACCTTCAGCGAGTGGGCCGCATCAATAATGGTCGGGAGGTCTTGGGCTGCACCCAGATTTCCTGCAAAAACGATATTAAAACCCTCAGGTAAGGCTCGAGGTAATTCAGCTTCTGAAGTAGAAAGCGGCATGTAATAGGACTCAGCCCAATTGGGAAAATATTCGATTTTTTCGCGTGGAACATTCAGTTTTTCGATAGACGATCTAAATTTGCTCGATTGTATCAAAATGAGATCACATTGCTTATAAATATACTTCACTACATGACCTACCACTGACAACAAGCGGGGCGAATTTAACGCTCCCGTAGCCGACAAGCTCTCCGGCCATAGGTCTTGTACCCAGAAAAACAAAGGTTTTTTAATAAGCTTTTTCATGACTATTGCAGGAAGCCCGACTGTAATCGGCGAAGGTTCATAAACAAAAACCATATCGTACTTCCCTCTGCACAGAAAAGGCGCAAACAAACTTGCCAGTAAAGCGAAAGAAATAAAGTTAGCAAATAAATAGATGCTAGTTCCCTTACCCCTCGGAATTATTGGAACCCTAAACACATCACATTCGTAGTACTTGTCATGACTTTTACCCCAAAAGCTATAGCCAGCTTCAAATTTACCAGATGGATAATTGGGTTTACCGGTAAGAATAGTTACCTTATGTCCCTTATCCAGCAGACCGATCACCAAATCATTAATTTTAAAATTTTCCGGCCAAAAATATTGTGTAACTACTAGTATATGCAACTCGGCACACCTTTCTATGTTTTCGCTTTGAAACCAGGTGACTGCTCAAGATATACCAGGTTTTTGTGAAACTTATTGTTCACCTTCTGTGGATGAGTGCCTGTATTCATTTGGTAGGAAGGAACCAATCGGCACAACAACATTCTCAACTCTTTGGAACTTAAGGAAATATCATTGTGAAGAACCGCCTGCTCCAATTCGGATAACTGCTCGTCCAATTTCTCTAATGAGTTGATAGCAGGCCTACCAATATAAATCCGGTTATGCTTGGTAGCAGAAGTTATTTCCTCCGTACTCAACAATTCTTCAAAAAGCTTCTCTCCAGGTCTTATACCTGTAAACTGAATAGCAATATCCTTGTCGATTTCTAGACCGGATAATGCAATCAAATCTCTGGCAAGGTCTACAATTTTAACTGGTTTACCCATATCCAGTATAAATATTTCTCCACCATTTGCAAAAGCCCCTGCTTGTATAACCAATTGAACAGCCTCTGGAATTGTCATAAAAAACCGAACCATTTCGGGATGAGTAACGGTTACCGGTCCCCCGGCTTCAATCTGTTTTTTAAACAAGGGAATGACACTTCCCCTGCTGCCCAAAACATTGCCAAAACGAACAGCAACAAACTTGGTCTTGCTTCTACCATTCATGTTTTGTACAATCATTTCGGCTAATCTTTTTGTTGCTCCCATCACATTTGTCGGATTCACGGCCTTGTCTGTCGATACAAGCACAAAACGAGAAACTTCATAAATATGACAGCAATGGACCAGATTACGTGTGCCAAATACGTTGTTTTTAATGGCTTCTACTGGATTTTTCTCCATTAAAGGCACATGTTTATGGGCCGCAGCATGAAAGACGACATCCGGCCTAAACATTTTCAACACTGCATCCACTCTTTTACGATCCTGCAAGTCCGCAATTATCGGTTCGATTTGAATATGGGGAAAACTTTTTTTTAATTCCAGCTCAATTTCATAAATACTGTTCTCACCGCGTCCCAGGAGTATTAATTTCTGAGGCGAAAATTTGCAGACCTGTCTGCAAAGCTCCGATCCAATGGATCCCCCGGCTCCCGTCACCATTACTGTTTTATTAGAAATATGTTCTTTAATTTCAGTAGAATCAAGGCGAATCGGCTCTCTACCAAGTAAATCCTCTACACTGACGTTTCTCAAGGCACCTATATTGACATGTCCCTGAATAAGGTCACTCATTGCAGGCATTATTTTTAATTGACAGGTAGTTTGTTTGCAAATTTCGATAATTCTAGTAAAGTTCTCTTTATTGGCTGAAGGAACAGCTATAATAATAATTGAAATGTCGAATTTGGAAACAATGTGGGGAATATCTCTCGTATGTCCTGCTATAGGTACACCGTAAATCTCCATATGATGCTTCCCTCTGTCATCGTCCACAAAAGCGATGGGAAAATATGCCGATTTATATTTGGTTTGTTTAAGCTGCTTCACAACAAGCATCCCGGCCTGACCGGCCCCAACAATCAAGGCTCTTTGATGATGAGGCTGCATCTTGATAAAAGAATTGTGAATGCCCACTACTAATATTCGCGAGCAGCAGAGACAAACCATAGAAATAATCAATGACATGACATGGATACTTCGTGGCACAGTGAATTCGGAGAATGAATAATTAAGCACAGAAATAACGACAAATGAAATTAGGTAACCGGAAAACACAAGCTTTACTAACGAGAAAACATCCTCGATGCTTGCATGCTGCCAAACCTTTTTATAAATATTTTTATTAAAAAATAGTGAAAACATGACTATGGCGTGTATAGCAGCTGCATAATTGATAAATTTGCTATATGGAGCCGGAATCGGATAATCAAATCTCAAAAAGTATGCAGCATACGTTGCCCCTAATATAATAACAGCATCCGATATCCGAATTAAAATTGCATAGTGAGATTTGTTCATAGCAGGCTCCTATTTGGTGTTGTAAAATATTGTCGAAGCTTGTCCTGACTACTTCTGATATCGATAACAATGATATCAAAATAGATTATCAAATACTAGATAGATAAACATCAAATTTTAAGTAACCATTTGAATAAGTGTCGAATCAAAACATCAAATAGCGAAAGGTGAGGAAAATAGTTGAATGCTCGACATTTTATGATAAAATCTTAAAGTATCTCAACGATAAGAGGAGAATTCTAATGAATAAATCTGGGCACAAAACTATAAAAAAATCAGACTCTGGCCTACAATATGATAATTCCGTATTTATCAATGGATTAATCGCGGCCTGCCTAACATTTTTTGTTGCTATTGCCCCTTTTAACAAAGGGTTATTTTACAGTACGAACTATACCTTCGAGAAACCCATCTTCGCCTGGATTTTGTTTTTGTCTATTGTCAGCATTCTTGGTACTTGCTTGCTGTATGTAAATAAATCTTCACTTACCCGTGCCTCAGTGATCGCATATACAGCCGCACTACTGCTTCCCTTAAGCATGATTCTGTCCTATAACGCTTCTGTATCCAAATATATGTCCCAGCAATATATCCTTATAGGCTGCATATTGGCATTCATGTTTGTAGTAACAAATGTTTTGACGAGACGCACCGGCTTCTCTTCATGGCTGCAGTGCAGTATAGTGATCGCGGGGTATGGGGTTGTTTTATTCGGTATTCTAAATATACTTGGTGTTGCTAGTTACCCCGACGCCATGACAGTAACGCCTACAGCATCAGGATTTGATTTCAGGCTATCTTCTGTATTTCAATATGCAAATGCTTACGCAGCCTATTTGATAGCTCTTTTTATCAGCACTGCTTATTTCATCATCCACACTTCCAAGAGATGGCTTTATGCCGCATACTCCCTTATGCTGGTTCCAATCATGCTTTCCCTGCTTCTAACCGGCTCCAGAAATGGGCTGCTTACTCTCGCGGTCATGATAGTAATCATGTTGTATTTTTTGAATATTTCCCAACAGATTACACTCATTCTGATGTCCGCAGCCTGCTTTTTGCTATGTCTTTTTATGCTTGACCCTATGGTGGCCATTGGTATTGAAATGCACAATTCCCCAAGCACAGCTCCAGCAACTAAAGGATCTTCAATTATTATTATTTCTAGTCTTGCATTCACTGGACTGTGGTTTTCATTAAACCTTAAGCTGCTGCCAGTTTTGCAAAAAAAGCTTCAGTACTTCGAGAAATTCCACTTTTCACGATACACGCTAGTGGTGACACCTATTATACTTTGCTTCTTAGGAATAGCTGTTTTTTTTGTTTTACAATTCTATTTTCCATACCTAATTCCTGAGCAGGTTCTCAATAGAATTACGAGTATAAGCAGTATCTCCGAGCGAATCATGTTTTACAAGGATAGCTTGAAAATATTTATGGATTATCCGCTAACAGGAACTGGCGGTGGTGGTTGGCAAATGCTGGCTACAACATACCAGGAATATCCCTATAAAAGTGCTCAGGTACATAGCTACTTTCTCCAATATCTGGTTGAGTACGGCTTCTTAGGCTTCGCAATTTTAATATTATTTATGGCTTTTATATTCTATTCTTATATATATAACCACCGTTTAGAAGCCAAGGAGAATAAAGCCCCTAAACACATGATCTTTTTCATTTTTGCTTCGGCTATTTTGATCCACAGTATATTCGATTTCAACATGAGCTTTGTTTATTTATCGATACTCGTATTTATTTGCCTGGGCGGCATGTTTACCTCGCCATTCCAGAAAGGATATTTTACTAATAATAATCTCAAAATCCCTATCATTTTGCTTACCTTTGCTCTTTCTATAGGTTCTATTGTGATCATTGTTCAATCTAGCCGTATCTTGGGCAGCAACGATGCTTTCCGAGCAACCCTACAAACAGCCGGCTCATCAAAAGATAATCAAAAAACAAAAGCCGGGATTGATTATGTCCTTTCTTATGGGACTAACAACCCTAATTACACTCTTTACAATATTGCTGTATTGATTCAATTGTTCTCTCAGACAAAAGACAAAAGTTACTATGACGAAGCGGTTCGGTCTCTTCAGACTGTTAGATTATCAGATCCTTATAATCGGGATGTCTGGGAACAAGAATTTAATTTAAAGATTAACAATAATGAATTGGAGAAAGCATTCGAAGTAACACAGCAGAGCCTGAATATTTTCCCTTGGGATATAAAACTGTATGAACGATTGATAAACATCTCTTACCAACTTGGGAATCTTGAAAGAGCTAAGGATGCGAACAGCAATCCGTCTGTATGGTGGGACAAGGCACTGCTGTATTTCAATATAGTTACTGAGAAAAACAATAAATTAAAGAGCTACACAGCAATTGAACAAATCAATAACTTTCCTTTCAGTCCTACAAATCTGATTAGTTTAAACATAGGAATCATTCATTTTTTACGCGGAAATTATACGGAGTCCGAAAAAGTGCTTTTCGACAAAATAAACTTTTATCCGAAAAGTGATATCGAAAAAGCTATTGACCGGTGGTACTTGGCGGCATTGCAAAAACAATACAAGGATAATATTTCTTTATATAATCAACTTTTGTTGAGTGATAATAAAGAAAAGGAACTGATTCAAGGCCTAGTAGACGGACCTAATAAATAAAAAAATATTACCTGTCAATACGCATTCAGAAATTATTGGATATCTAATTGAATGGGACATAACAAATTTATAAATCAGAAAGGATTCTTTCTGATTTATAAATTTGATACTCACTAAAATTATGATCGTTTCAAGACTTTTTTCAATTTATCCAACTTTAGCTCTCTAAACGCTATGAGGCCGAACAAATATAAAGGGATCATAATAGCAAAGCAAATACAAATAACAGGCAATATAGGCAAATAATCATGTAAAATTCCTTTGGTAAACCATCCTATACAAGCAATAATTATGGCCAAGCCAACAAGCTTGCACAACAAAACTTTCGAAACCTGCCAGAGCACGTAACGCTTGGAGTTAAAATAAATAAGTAACGTATACGTAGTAAAAGCAATTAAGGTTGAATAGGCTGCTCCCATATAACCAAAGTAAGGAATCAAAGCAAAGTTGAATACAACATTCACCAATGCGCTAATTCCTACGAAGATCAGCATGACTTTTGTCTTTTCCTTATATTCATAGCCTTTATGCCCAATAATCGATACATTCCAAATTATAAAACCAATAACCATCACAGGGATAATAGGTGATCCAGCTGCAAACTCCTTTCCCAACAACAGTGTGCATAATTCATGATGAAAAACAATCATGGCCGCTCCAAGTGGCATTGCTATATGAAAATATACTTTTGTAATGCTTTTGATCAAATGCTGCACTTCGATCGTACTTTCTGCTCTCATCACCATAGGATGCACAGCGGAAAATAAGGGGGCTACGGATATCCCGATGATAGAAGCCGCCAGACCGTAATTGGCTGCATAAATTCCAACTTCCGTACTGCCACGGAACCATTCCAGAAAATAACGGTCACATATATCAAGTACTGCCGTCCCCAAAAACCAGCCAATCATCGGCGTTCCAAAACGCCAAAATTTCTGAAGAAAATCAGCAAATTGACCGTCTTTCTTAAAAAGGTTTGAACATGAGTTAAATATTTGTGTCTTTACATACAAAGGAACTAGCAAAGCTACATTAGCAAGAATAGCCCCATAAATAATTCCGTTTATGTGATTTTCTATAAAATAAATCCATACTAATCCTATGCTAAATCTAAGCAACGCGTTCGCTACCTGAAACCATCGGTATGCTCTTACATTGGAATCCGATTGAAACAGCGAAACCCCCGTTGTATATAAAATTTGAGTCCATATCAAAACAACGACCAATATATATTCGCTTGACGTTAACAAGGAAAACCCGGTAACAATCCTGTGCATCGCTATCGACACAAGCACAAGGACAATCGAAATAAAGATCATCATTCTTATCAGATTTCTATCAAATTCATCCTGCCTGCCTTCCCTTGCATACTCCGGCCGATATCTCTGGAGGGATTGAATATTCCATTGAGCACAAATAATCGTCAAAAATGTAGTTGTGCTGATTAACAATGAATAGTGTCCGTAATCTGATGGCGCAAATATTCTTGTCAACAACATCAGCAATAAAAAGTTTAGAGTAGAAGGTACCAAAATAGCAGGTATGTATCCTAATGATTCTTTGTTAAGACGAAGCAAGGTGTGCTGAATAAAACTGCTCGAACTGACTGCCTTTTCACTGATCATAAAAAGTCCCCTTATAGTAACAATAATAAATTTCTAGCTAGTGTTTCCAACAATATTTTGCTATTATAATCTAGGCTGGGCTCACTAATCAATGATATTGGAGATTGCTAGATGAATGAGGATATAAATGTGCAAGAAATTTGGATGACTCTTTGGAAAGGGAAAATGATATGTATATTATGTGTAGCACTAAGCATCATTCTAACTGGACTGGCCAGTTGGTTCATGTTTAAACCGACTTTAATTACAAGTGTAACCATACATGTAAATAAATCTGTAACCAACGATTCGGCAGCTTTGGCCGGGCTAGTTGAACAGTTCAAAAGTGCTTTTTTTATTGAACGTGTTTTAAAAAAAATAAATAACCCGCAACTTACAATTAACAAGCTTCAAAACAATATTAATTTTGAAGTCTTATCAGAGCCTGACACTATTAAACTTATAGTAAGAGGAACTGATCCTCAGGAAATAGTTGATTACGCAAATACGGCTTCCATTGAAATGGCAACTATGATTGACATCTATACTAGACAGAACAGGATCATTTTTTTAAAAGAACGAATCTCGGAAATAGACAGAGTGCTTATATCCGGCCATGAAGATCAAACAAGGCGTGCCGTTGTTGAAGAAGAAAAAAAAGAAATTAATAATTCAATCACAGTATTAGATAAAGATATAGCTCTTCTAGAAGCGAATAGATTAAATAATCCCGTTGCTGATACATTCAAAATTTTTCCGAATTTTATCTACTATATATATATTTCGCCTGCCATTAAAGTATCCTCTTTAGGAGGACCTCAAATTGCAGTCAATATGCTGTTCATGTCTGTAATAACGGCAATAGCTTCCATGCTTGGTCTGCTGATCAGAAATTCCGGGAAACTAATTACTTTTAAACACACTTGAGGTGTACGCTATGCAAGTAAATAATAATATAGGTAGTGAACTTCCATTAGTTACTATTGTTACTCCTTCCTATAACCAAGCTGAATTTTTGGAGGCATGCATTTCCAGTGTCTTGATGCAGGACTATCCACGAATAGAATATATTGTATTAAACGATGGATCTACCGATCATACTGCAACTATACTAGAAAAATATCGGGAACGTATACGCTATGAGAATCAATCGAATATGGGCCAGGCCAGCACTTTAAATAAGGGATGGAGCCTGGCGAGTGGCTCAATACTAGGATATTTGAGTTCTGATGATATCCTTCATCCCTGGGCTGTTAGATTGGCTGTAAATGAGCTGTCAAATCATCCAGAGACAGTAATGGTTTATCCTAACTGTGATCTGATAGATCCCAATTCAAGAATTATTAAAAAGTCTGTTTCAAAACCAACCGACTATATCGCTTTAGTCAGGGATCAGGAATGTCATGTCGGTCCGGGTGCTTTTTTTAGAAAAGAGACATTTAATATTGTTGGGGGATGGAATTCAGATTTAAAGCTGGCCCCGGATAGAGAATTTTGGATGAGAATGGGCTTGCATGGAAAATTTAGAATGATACCAGAAGTATGCGCCCAATATCGGATGCATCCAAAATCCATATCTTATTATGCCACGGATCTTAAAGCTGCATCTGAGTATATTCAAGTGACTCAACAGTTTTTTAACAGGTCTGATATCCCCTCCGAACTCTTCAATCAAAAAGATATTGCCTTTAGCAAGGCGCATGTTGTAGCTGCCCGGATTCATCTTCGCGGAGGACGTATTTTGAACTGCCTTGAAGAGATTAAGTCTGCCTATCAGTGTGATCCTAAGCTAAATATCGCCGCTTTGATTATTATGCTAATCAGGACAAGTATAAGTCGATCCGTTTATCGGGTCATCTGGAACTTACGTCAAATATTTTCCAAAAAATAGGTGATTATAATCAATGGAACTATTGTTCATAGGTATTTGTTATAGCATAAGTATTCTGTTTTTAGTAACTCCTCTTATATTAATAATTAAAAATAATAATTTCCGTAAATATTTTGTTTATTTTATTTGCAACACTGGCTTTTTAACTTTAAATGTTGTGGGACTCGTTTCATTTAATATTCTTAAACGCCAGCCTTCAATAGAACTTTACTTATGTTACCTCTTAATTTCCTTTTCTTTTTTTATATTATATTATGTTCTCGAAGCTGTCAGAAATAAATACACCTATCCGGCAATCGCTCCTAAAATTGGCATTGGGGAATTCTCCATAGCAAAAACAATCATTATTGTATTGCTCGGTACCAGTATATTTTCTACCATTTTATGTTCTTACATCCTTTCGCCACCGTTGCTTTTCAGGTTTGACTTATATGGAAACTGGTCGTCTCTCGTATCAAAAAGAATTGACATTGTGCTAACATCTAAATTTCATTGGTTCGCTTTAGGAATATTCGAAATCCCTTTATTTTTGACTATATTCATAAGTATGATTACGATTTACCAGCAAAAGCAAAAAAGTATGGATTATAAGATATGGAGAAAATATGCTCTTTTTGTGATTTCAATTTCCACCATCCTATCCATTCAATACCTTAATAAACAATACATTATGTATTTAATGGCCGCTTTGCTCCTAACTTCTATCATTATGGCGAATACTATTTCATTGAAGAAACTATTATTATTTATGATTACAGCTTTTTTCGTACTCTATGCGCTTTATAGCGTGTATGTTGGAAGCATATCCATAATGTATATATCCGGAACCATTTTTCATCGCATTTTCGAGGTATATCCATGGGCATCTTCCATCGCTTTTGAGATATTTCCAAAAAATCATTTTTTTCTGTACGGAACTTCGTTCATTAACCTGTTTGGCTTATTTGATTACCAACAGGTCAGTGCGGCGAATATGATTTACCCTTACATATATGGAAATGTCGGCTTTGGTAGCGCTCCACTACCAGCTTTAATGGAGAATTATGTGAATTGGGGGTGGTTTGGAATTGTTGTAGGTATAGCGGTTATGTATTTTTTGATCGTTTTTACAACTCTGTTATCCTGGACCAAAAATCTGTTTCATTTCTCCATGTCTATCTATTTAACCATGAAATTGATTCTGCTATGGCAGGTTCCTTTCTGGTTTGGAACCATTGAGCCCACCCTGTTATTTTTGATTTTATGCCTATATTCGTTTTATTATATTTGTTCGTACATCGTTGCCAGCCGTTTGCCACAAAAAAGACATATTAACCTCCAAAGCCATAAAAAATAATGAACTGAATGTAATTGCTTATTTATGTTTGCTTTGCAAATTTCTTATTTTCCATACCAGCTTATACAGCGGCCTGCTAAAAACAGCATTAATTAATAAGCGTACAGTTTTAATGGAAAAAATATTTTTCGGGTATATCTGAAGTGACTTATACAACATAGAAACTCCTTTTTTCAACCTATTTGACCTTAAGTGCAAGCGTGAAGACAATATATAAGCATTTGAGAGTGCGTAATTGAAATCTCGCGAAATATAACCAGGTATTTTTTTTTCTGTTTTATAAAATTTGTTTACAATAGCCAGTGGCTCCTCTGCCCTGACTTGGTCTAATTTGGCAAAGGATTGAGAAAGTTCGTGAACTCTGTATAAAGCATCAACAAAAGGCAGTCGTTTGAATTCACCTAATAGACCCAATCTGAGCCAGAATTCCAGATCAGGCATTTGACGAAATTGTCCATCCCAGCCTCCGGTAATTTCGAAAGCAGAACGCCGAAAAAAAACACCAGGTCCTGGCTGACAAATAAGTTTAACAGCCATATCATGATAACTATAATCACGAGCTTTGACACTTCTGATCGTATTGGAATCAGCATCAATCAATTTGTAATCGCAATAGGTCATAATCACAGCGCTATCCTGATTTAAATATTGTACAGCGTGTTCAGCAGCTGATGGTAAGAGCACATCATCAGAACTCAAATAGGATAAGATGCCCCCCTTTGACATTTGCCAGCCTTTATTCAAAGAATTAGCCTGCCCCATATTGACATGGCTCTCCCATATCAGCCTTCCGTTATATTTGCTCAGAATCTCAACCGTGTTATCAGTTGATCCGTCATCAAGAACAATTAACTCTATCGGGCTGTATGTTTGCGCCAAAACGCTATCTATAGCCGCTACCAAGTAATCAGAGCAATTATAAGTAGGAATCACTATTGAAACAAGCGGATTCATAAGTTCTCCTGTCTACTGGCTGCCATATTCCGGTTTATGTTAAGTTTGTTCTGCAATATCCAAATTACTACAAGTGCAGCCCAAAGTTCAATAAAAAATGTTAATCCCAAATAAGGAAAATTCATTTGACACAACACATTTGCCATGGATAAGCCAATAAAAGAAATTAAAAATATATTCTTAAGGTAGTAAAAACAAAAGAGTTCCGTTACGAACATTAATACACAAACAAGCAGCATTCCACTAAACACATACCATATCGATCCAGAATAGTAAAGGATTGCCACAACACCTGGAATAGTCATAAACGTTGTTTTACTGGATTCTAAATATAAGGACTTGGAGAGTCTCTGATAAAGGGAGTTAACCCCTGTTCTCGGATCTTCCGTTAAAGCGTTCATTAAATAGGATACACCTAAACTCTCTCTACTAGAAGCAACGGCAAGAATTCCTTCCATGCCTATCCACCTATTAATAAACAGATTCTGAAGTTCATATTTTGCTGCTTCTTTGACACCAGAAGGCAGTTCCTTGAACGTTACCGCCTCAGGTACTACTGGTGTTGACACTGCTGTGCTTGCATCTGTCTGAGGTACTACTGGTGTTGGCACCGCTGTTTCTATTTTTGGATTACTGCTCATTGATAAATTATAGTATAAAGGAAGCCTCAATAGCGATACCGAAACCAAGCTTAAAGCAAATAAGCAACAAAAAATCACTCCCAATAAAGCCAGTTTTCTTATATTAAAATGAGCTTTGAACTCCTTTTCGGTAATAACAATAAAATAAGGAATGGTACGAAATAAATACATAGATCTGCTCAATGCAGTAATGGAAGAAATCACACCTTCTAAAAAAGCTGCTATCACTACGATCAGGAGACTTTTGTTTTTATTGTGATATTCCCAGAAAATCAAGCAAGACATCCATATTCCAAATCCCACATTAATAAACCACGCCGCTAGCAAATTAAACGGAAATAACAAAAAAACCTTTGTATTAATTCCTACCTGGTAATAGGCACCCCAAACATTTGCTAGATTTAAACCGACGATACAAAGCAATGTAATTGACCATATCATATTGCGATAACGGATATACCAGATAGGAAGCTTTAACAAACTTTGATTTGCGTTCAGAATATGAGGTTTATCCCTTTTATATAAGCGAACATATACAAGGTGCAGAGAGCGGAATACGATCAAACCCATGGCAGCCGCAGCAGATATGTAAAGACCTTTATCCCATTGCTGAGGTAAACCAGTAAATAGACCTACTGGCTCTATAAAGGACTGGCCAGAATAAGAATGGAACATAAATTTAACCCAAAATCCCAAAAAAAGAAATGAAGCAAAAAACGTATAGGAATAAATTCGTGGTCTGGGAAAAACAAGTAAAAACATTCCCAAGAAGCTTAAATCGAACAATAAGAAAGGAACTGCGGTTCCTGGATATTTATTTACCAAAGGAATTGTAATCAAGAACAAAAAAATAGGCATAACTACAAATAGCAGCTTCTTTACTGATGTGTCCACTTATCCGTATATCCCTTCGTACAATCATTTTCTTAAATATATCAAACGACTACAATCAAAGAAGGGTTTATTTATTTGTTATTAATCCCATATCAGCCATACCTTCTTGAGCAGTGTAAGGAAGTGCAGCAACCAAGCTTGCATTTTGAACACTCAAAGGGTACTGGACTTGAGTATTCAAGTTGCGTAGGCTTCTTACCTTGAATCTCTTCAACAAACCAATCTTCTGTACCAGATTTATTGCAATAATAAGAATCTTAACGATCAAAGTAGGAATGGGTATTAGATAACATTCCTTGTTTATCACTCCCTTCAACTGAGAACACCATTCACGAAGAGTCAATTGCTCATGATCGCGGGCCACAATGATGGAATTATTATAGCTATCCCATTCTAACGTTTTTCGAATAATAAAACTTACATTTTTGATATAAACCATATTCATAATTTTATTACCGCTATTCGGAAGCAGGTAATAGCCTCTACCCATTTTGTTGATCAAATCTGCAAAATAACGACTAGGTTCATTCTTTCCATAAACCATTGTTGGTCGTATGATGATAAAAGTAATTTGATGTTGCTTACAAAAGGCCGTAACGTATTCCTCCGCCTTGCGTTTGGACTGCTCATATATGTCACTGGGATCATTATTATAGACTACCACACTGCTGATCAAAACAAACTTGCTGACCTTTGCCTCAAGGGCTAGATGTAGAACCGCTATTGTTGCATCTATGTTGTTTCTCATAAACATAAAATCGGCATTACCCGTCTGGGCAATATGTGCCTGTCCAGCCGAATGGATACAAACATCAATCTGAAGCTCAGTAGGCAAGTCAGCACGAATATCATCCAAATTCAATTGGTTGAGATCACCTGTCACATAGTGAATATTAGTGTGTGGCTCCTTCTTCTTAAAGTTTCGGCCCAGCGCAATGAGGCCATAATCATTCTGCAGCTCTCTCAGAATGTCACTTCCAATAAATCCGCTCGCCCCTGTGACCAAAATTGTTTTCATTATTTCCTCCTTAATTCCGAACTTCATAGCCGAAAAAATCGGACTATTCGTCAAAAAGCGACCTGTGGGCTTTAATGACCTGTGAGTCCCTCATATAAGCAAGACTGTAAGCATACGCATTGACGGACATACGGCTGTATGCTTCTGCATCCATATCGACGAATTGTTGCACCGCTTGAGCAAACCCGTTTGGCTCCTCCAATGGCAGCACAACTCCAGCATTGGCATCGGCTACGTCATTCCATGGGGTACGATCAGATAATAAAACAGGACAAGCGGATTGTAATGCCTCAAAGATAGCATGACCGAATCCTTCACCCAATGTGGGAAGGTAAAACACGTCATTTTGTTCCATGCAGCTTTTTACTTCATCATGCCTAACGGCTCCTTTGTATTCAACTGTTATATTGGCTGGAAGCTTGTCTGCTATCGCTTGACAGCTCTCCCAATATAAAATGTCTTCAATCGGTCCGTAAATAGTAAACAAAACCTGACCCGTTACATGCTGCATAGATTTTAAAGCAAAATCAAGATTTTTCATTTTTGATACTCTTGATAGGAAAACGAGCCTGAGTAGTCCTTTTACCTTCGTACGACGTAAAGTTTGACTCTCATAGTTCGCTTTGGAAGGAAGGTCAGGGGCTACTATAACATGAGAAAGCTTACCAAATACTTGTTGAATTTCCTGTTTTTCAATCTCACTGGAAGCCTGCCAGGTCACATGCTTATAGAGGCCCAATGCCTTAGACAAACCTATGAAACAACGTTTTTTTAAAGTATTCAGCGACAATGCGCCAGCTGAAAATTCCCCTCTTGGTGCAACAATAACTTTTGTTCGAGAACGCAAAAAAAAATGATGATAAAAAATGGGGCGAATTGAGAATGCATAGCTGAAAAAGCTGTTCGCATATAAAATATCATACTCTTCTTGCTTTAAAAGCTTGAGCATTGTCCCACAATTACCTCGGGATATATAGATGACCTCCGAAATTCCGGTAATCCATTGATCTAAAAGAAGCGGATAGGGTGCTCTATCTCCCAAATCACGGTCTGAGGTTACAACCCTAAATCTATATTGATCACTTAGGTAATGAATTGAATTTTTAATAGTGGTAATAGGACCGCCAGCTTTGTAACCAGGCTCATAATACTGGAGCATTGTAAGAATCACCTTAGGTTTTTTTTTTGTATCCACGTCATACCCCTTTATCGTTATTTCCCCACTACCATAGAAAAGAGACCCAGCAAGGAGGCTCGGTCTTAATCGGTATTCATAGAGCAATTTGCAAACGTAGCCCTGCTCGGTATGAAGCCTTTTTTAACCCGCATCAGTTTGTCCATCTACTATAGGGCGCAGCATTTCCAAATATTTCATTTCAGTCAATACCGGCCAGCATCCAAGATGTCGGTATAATTATAAGCATTGAATTAGTCATTTTATTAAGTTATACACCTGTCAAGTGTCTTCCCCATTTTAAATATTATCATTGTTTGTGTCAATAATTCATCGAAGCAATCGAACATTAATCAATCTTTACTTATTCACAAAAACTTTTCTCAATTCTTTGATTATGTCGGCTGTTCTAAGGCTCACACCTTTTTCATTCATATGATAATCAGTATCGTAAAACAATTCCTTATTATATAATGAATCCTTTTGCTTCATGAGTACTTTGATATGATGCTCGGCAAAATATTGATCAAGAAACAGAAAATAATTTTGATAGTTTTGATTCAAATATTCTTCAAAAAAAATCATGTTCGGATATGTATAGTATAAAGCAATGCCGTTTGCCTCACACCATTTATTAAAATCATCCAGTTTTTTCAAACCGATGGTTTCCTTAAGTTGTGCTGGTATAGTTATTGGCTGTCTATGTTTGATCAGTGTTTCCTTATACTCGATATTATTGATTTGATCACCATGATCATTTAGATTCGAGCTTTTGTAACCAATTTCCGAAGACTTTTTCAATAATGAGGTGGCCGCATTGATTATCGATTCCATAGGATTGTTCTGGAATGTATAACGCCAACGATCAATTGGAATTATTCTTCCCACTTTTTCCGGTTCATACAGCCTGTAATAATCGAATGCAAGCTTTGTAGTATTACCAAAGAAGTCGTTCATGAGTAATTCGTGCTCCAGAGGCAGTATGATCGTATCCCCACTTTTTAAAAATCCCTTGGACTCTTCCAAAATAAAATCCAGACCTAAGCCCGCATGCATTGACATATTGTAGGCTGGTACTCCCAGTTGCTCTGTGATTTCTTTGGAGCGTATGCCAAATAAGGCGTTGCTACCCGAGTTAATTACAATTTTGTTATTCTTCTCAGCATTAACATAGCTATCCTTCTTGGATTTGACTTCCTTTACCCATAACAGATCTTCATTGAACCCGTAGTTAGTCATCAAATAAAAAAAAACCATTAATAAAAAAGATAGAGATAAATAGTATCGGACGAATATTTTATACTTCCTCATTAGGAAATCTCCCTAGAAATTGAAATAAATGAATTCGGAATTTGTTGGATTTACCAGTGTTACAGCTAATGCAAGAACTAAGATTAGAGCTATTTTCAAAGCTGTAAATACATTCGGTTTGAACGCATTTAGCATTTGAATCGAGTTTTTGAAGAAAAGCACGATTATCAAAAAAAGTAAAATCATACAAATTGCTTGCCTGACTCCCAAAATAGATGCAGAATTAACAAATTTTATTCCATAACTACTTAAGAAACTTATTTTCCCTTGTATAGGAGCGGGTACCCACACACCACTTAATCCGATCATTCCTTTTAAAACCTTAACCGCATCCGACCACTCTTTAGCTCTGAAAAATACCCAGCCTATATTGATAAAATTAATTGTGATTAACCAGGCTACTACTGCTGGAAGTTTAATTTTAAATGATCGCCAATACCGGTGGATAATCATGGCCAGACCATGAAGGAACCCCCAGGCAATAAATGTCCAGCCAGCTCCGTGCCACAAACCACTTATCAAAAAGATAAGTAGAATGTGAACATACGTTCTTACTACCCCTTTCCTATTGCCTCCAAGCGGAAGATAAATATACTTATGTAGAAAATTTCCAAGTGTTATATGCCAACTTCTCCAAAAGTCCTGTATACTAAGCGATTTATAGGGAGAATTGAAATTAACAGGTAGTTTAATATTAAATAAAAGCGCAATTCCGATAGCCATATCTGTGTAACCACTAAAATCAAAATATAATTGAAAAGTATATGAAAAGGATACAATCCACGCCTCAAAAAACGTTAACACGTTTGTTTTATCGAAACCATTGGTTGCCCAAAAAGCAAATTTGTCAGCAATCACTACTTTTTTGAATAACCCTATTGAAAATAAACCTATAGCGAGAGCAATATTTTTATAATTAACAAGCTTATTCCTCATATTCCCAAATTGGGGCATCATTTCGTTATGATGGACAATAGGACCAGCGATCAATTGAGGAAAAAAACTTACAAACAAAGCATAATTTAAAAAGCTGTGTTCTTTCACTTCATTTCTATAAGTATCAACCAGATAAGCTATTTGCTGAAAAGTATGAAAACTGATTGCAAGCGGTAATATCAGCTTCAATAAAGGTAGATTGGTCGAAAAAAAGTAATTCATATTACCAATAAAAAAATCTGTATATTTATAGTATCCAAGTAAAAGGACATTGAACAAGATTCCTGATGTCAGAACAAACTTTCGCTGAGATGAACCTTTGACCTTTCCAAGCAACTTTCCAAACATAAAATTAATGGTGAATGATGCAATAATCAGCGGAAGATAGATTATATTCCACCAGCCATAGAAAAATAAGGAGCTCATTATTAGCCATATTCTGGAAAAAACTATCAGTCTGTATTTATTTAATACAAAGTAAACTATAACTACCAAAGGCAAAAAACCAAAAATGAATTCAAAAGAATTGAATAGCACAATTTAACCACCTTAAACATGTTTATTGCTTTATTATCGATTTTTAGATATCCTAACTTAATTCGTTCAATAACTTTCTTTGCTAAGCTTTTCAGGCAAAATACGATCAATAATTGAGCACTTTGCATTAACGTAGCAAGGTTTTCCGTTAATGCAAAGTGCTCAATTATTGGAAAGCAGGGTGTTGGCGATGTAAATGTTATTCTTGCAATATAACTTACTATTTTTATGACACTCAGAATTGGACCTTCTCATCAATTGCCAAAAAAGCACAAAAAGTCACCAAGAAATCTTGGAATCTTCTATGGCTGCGGGTTTGCTATACGGTCCTGTCACTATAATTTTAGCTGAAGCTTTTATTACAAATTATGAGGCTGAACCTAAGATTTTGGCGGGTGGTATATTGTACATATTTGTTTAATATTATGTATTCATATTCATGAACGTCAAGGTTACTGGAACAGCAAGTGCTACAGTGGCAGTACGATCCACCACAGTAGCACTGCACCTATACATTCGAAATTCTAAAAATGCATTTTAATTCGATAGCTTCATATTTTCAGAGGAGACCCTCTCATCCTAGCAGAAAATCTGATCGAGCCAACTCTGGCAAGCTATGCATTTCCGACTCATTATCAAACTCGGAACTGAAGCTTAAGCAACATAGAGATCTTTTCGTATATGCCTGGTTATTGATTGGTACTATGGTCTTAAGTCTAAGCTTCTTTTTGCAGCTTGCTCTTCGCTGCTTCGATTAATTGGTCGTAAATATCATCATCTTCCAATAAATCTTCTACTGCTTCAATATCCTCCTCGCCACCAGGCTCGTTCAGGAAGTTCAAGCTATAGCTCCACTCTTTGCCTTTTTTACTAAAAAGCATGATTTCATAGGGCTGCTTGTGATTCTCGACTGCAAAAGCAACCTTGCCTACATGTCCATCTTCTTTGCTATAAACCATACTTGCTTCCAATATTTCAACCAAGAGTATCATCCTTCTTTGTTTGTGATTCATTTAATCGTAACACATTACTGTAGGAAGAGCTATGTTAGTGTACTTGCGATAGTGGAGAGCCGCGCGGCTAACCCGGCCATCGTATCGACAGAGGCAACCATTTGATTCGTAGCATCAGCTTGTTCATTGATTCGCTGCGCACTATTTTCGGAGGAGCTTGTGATTTTATCCATATTGAGGACGATCTGTTCCGTTAAATCGGCGATTTTCTCGGCATTTTCCTTGGACTGGGCAGACAGCTTGCGAATCTCCTCGGCAATCACGCCAAAGCCTCGACCATGCTCGCCGCTTCTAGCCGCTTCAATCGCTGCATTTAAACCGAGGATATGCGTCTGCGTTGCCACATTGCGTATGAACTCCAGCATGACCCCGATGTCTTTGGAAATAACCTGAACCTCTTTGATCTGTTGGGCGAGCTGTCTTTCGTTCGTATCAATCTCCCCGGCAGAAGCTGCGATGTGCATGATGCTGCCTGATAAGCCTTGTGCGTTCTCGTGCAGCAGCTTGGACACCTCTTGCAAATCGTTCCCGATCTGCTTAGCCAGCTCATTGTTCGTACTGCGAATCCGGCTGGATAAGCCCTTCATGACGCGCCAAGCCAGAACGATATCTTCCTTCATCAGCTTGCGGAACGAATCCTCACTAAGCATGACAAGCTCGCTTGCTTGATCCACGATCGCAGTACCACTGCGCGGCATTCCTTCCAGTAAAGACATTTCGCCAAAAAAGTCACCTTGTCGAAGCCTTGCTACCGGGATGCTGCTGCCATTTTGCTCAAGAAAAATGTTGACCGTTCCCTTAAGCACTACGTACATGTCCTCACCAGCATCACCGGAACGGAAAATAACCTCACCTGATTGCTTTGTAATAACCTGGCCCGCCTCTTTTAACAGCTGCTCATTCATTTCCATAGTTATCTACCTCTACCTCAATGGTTTGTCTTTGTACGTACCACTCCTTCTTACATATTCTATGAATATTCGACCAATTCCTTTATTGCTTTTTTGTAAATGTTTTGTTTATCTTCTAGCCCTGATCATGCTCCAAGCGTTTCATAAAATCCTCTACAGCACTATAGCCCTGCTGACGCAAATACCAGTTGTTCGCTGCAGCTTCAATGAGTCCGGCCACATCACGCCCCGGCTGCAGTTGGATTTCGATATGGGGAATGCGTACGTCCATATACTCGGTAAACTTCTGTTCAAGCTCCAGCTCATTATTAAGCCGATGATCCTCCCATTTGGTCAGCTCAATATCCAGTACGATCCGGGTTTCATCCTGAAAAGCTCTACGCCCGTACAGACGGGAAACATTCACAAGACCAACACTGCGCAGCGCCAGGAATTCCTTGGTTTTGCCATTATGCGTGCCTACGATCGTCTCAGAGCTGATCTTGCGCAATACGACGATATCATCTGCTACTAGCCGATGCCCGCGGTGGATTAGCGTATGGGCCGTCTCGCTTTTGCCGACTCCTGACTTGCCGCGAAGCAGGATGCCGATTCCGGACACATTGACGCAAACGCCATGAATCGCGATCTCGGAAGCCAACGCTTTAGCCAAATACGTATCCATCAGATCCACAAATTTATAGGTAGGCTCAGGGGTACGAAGTAACGGTATACCCTCTTCCTCGCAGTATTTCTTTAAATATTTCAACCCTTCCTGATTACGTGTGACTACGAAGCACGGCGGATGATATTTAACCACATTTCCAATCCTTAAGTTCCGCTCTTCTTCACTTAGCGTGTGCAAATAATTGATTTCTTTCCTACCTAACACCTGAACGTGTGCATGAGAGAAAAAGTCAAAATAGCCAACAAACTCGAGACCCGGTCGATGAGTCTTGGGCTTGGAAATCATACGCTGCAGCTGACCATGGCCGGCTAGTACTTCCATAGAAAAACGGTTTAACAAATCCTGTACAGTGACGGTTTTCATTGTAGCTACACTCCCCTTAACGAATTATTCAATACTTGCTTCTATCTATATGAGTCTTACTTGGCATAAGGTCATTTGGTTTCAACAATCTTTTTCATTGCTTCTATATCAGCGTCCTGAAGAGCCTTGTCACTGTAGCGCGCTTGTTCGTATACGCCTACAATCGGACCGGTTGAGATAGAGGATTGCCTCTTTCCCCAGCGCTGAATATCGTGACTGATTTCCTCTGGAGTCAAATGCTTCTGAAGCTTGTAGCCTTCCTTCGTATGCTTGAGAAGCCATTCACGGTACAAATATCGGGCACGCTCTCGATTATCCATCGCTGCCCACTTCCCTTTGGGATGAAGCTGTCCTTGGAGCCACCGCTTGATATTGCCGGTTAAGCTGTTGTTCAAGCTTTTCCAATCCATCAGACTTTCGACGTCATCCTCATATCCGGTATCTTGCTGGTGCATTCCCCTTTGACCGAATCGGAGCATCAGCCATTGAACAATTCGCTTGATCAACGGAGGAAGTTTTTTGGCTGCTACATACAGCAGAACGAGCACCCCAACAATAAGCGCGGCCCCCACCATGATCATCAGAGCCTTTTCGAGCCATTGCAGCCAGGCCGCAGGAGGAGGTGTTTCTCCAAGATTCATAGAAGGCGGTGGTGCCACCTCATTATTGACGGGTGGCGGCTCGTTAGATTGACTGAATAATTGCTGAAGCCAGGCAATAATTTGATCTCTTAGCCATAGCAGAGCGGCTTGCAGCTTTCGTATGAACACAATAAGGACGACGATGACTAAGACCAGCACGATCAGAACACGATTTTGCAGCAGTATACCCGCAGCAAGTACGGGCTCCTTGCTGCCGGATAGCGTTTCCTGCTTCATCATAGTCTGGTTGGTCATCAGAAAAGTGATCGCCAATGCCAATAACCCAAAGCCTGTCACAATGGACGAATAGGGCTCAAACGATGGTACAAACTGGAGCACAACGGATGATATAAAATAGATGACCAGACCAACAGCGTATAACGTAACAGGAAACATCATACTCCAGGGTACAGTAACCATGCGTGCGCCGCGGTACATACAGACAGCTGCGATGGGCAGCGTAATAAAAAAAGCATACGTAGATCCAGACACGCTGTAAGCTGCTATGGCTCCGAGACAGATAACCATCGCCAGCATCGCAAACATTTTGCCGATATTCAGAAGCTGGTTTACTGCGAACCCGACAGCATAACAAACGGGCAATGTCATCAGCCACAGCCATAGGCCCGCATTCTCAGGAAACAAGTACACGCCTGTCACCATCAGCAAAGGAATAACCATGAGCAGCTCTGTACTGCCTCTAAGAGCGGCCAGTCCGATACCGGTCCATCTCGTATGGGTATTCATCAGACGACACCTGCCTCTTCCTTAAGTGCTGATTCCTTATTGAGCATCAGCAGCTCTACAGCATTCCCGCTGCGGCGAAGCTGTTCAATGGGCTGAATCATTTTCTCGCTCATATAAGCCGAAATGACGACAATGTCCAAGTTGGTAGCTCCTTGCTCCGCTACCTCCTGCAACAAATCATCAAACGGTATTCGCCGTCCTGCAACGAGCTTGGCCATTGTTTCTAATAAAAAGGTCATCTGCTCAGGTCCGTTTCTTGCTTCAATATATACGGGATCTCTTGGTAAATCAATCAGATGCGCATTGGTACCGAAGCCTGTTTCCATCCCCTGATCAATAGCCTGGGCAGCAATGGCCGCAGCGTAGGAAATGCCCTGCTCGAACAGCTCCTCATCGTTGACCTGGCTCCACATCTTGGCATGATCCTCGACATTCAGCAATATCATCAGACGATGATCCGCGGTATAGTCCAACTGATGCACCTGCAGGCTCCCACTTCGGGCTGTAGCCTTCCAGTTAACGCCCTTTAGAGGATCACCGTAGCGATACTCCCGTGCACCAGAAATCATAAAAGGGTCCTCTACAATCCAGCGGCGAACACTGATATCACCCTGCCAGCTGTGTGAAGGCAGACTGAGCACATCCAGATCAGCCAGCTTCGGGTAGACGAGCAGCTCCACATTCAGAGCAAGCTTAATCGTATTCCGGTACACACCCAGCAAATCACCGCATGTCATAGACGCTGTATTCAGACGGTAGCAGCCCCGTTTCTTGCACACAATCCGATGTCGTCTCGTAATCTGCGTGAAGGGCATCAAGCTGAACAGGCTTTTGTGATTCTGAAACATCGTACCGTCACTAATATCCAGATTACTCTGGTTTTGAAATTTCAGACCTGCATGAATCAACGATTCAAGTCTGAGCCAGGGTACGGGCACCCAATTCCGGTTGGCGATTCGCTCCACCAGTTCAACCTCTTCACCCTCAAAGCAGGCCCGGGTACCAAAAAAACGCTCGTATTTGAGCCCCTTTTGACCCCAGTAGCGGAATACAAGTCCCTGCGCGACAACGATGATAAGTGCCGTTAATATAAACCAATGGATTCCCATACAACCACATCCTATCCGGAAATCAGGCTATCTTCAGTAGGCACGGGTACATCCCGCAATATAGCGGCAACAATGGATTCACTCTCCTCGGTACGGGAGCGGAGCGATCCCTTCACGATCAGGCGATGAGCAAGCACAGGCTCTGCCACTGCTTTAATATCATCAGGCGTAACGAAATCTCTGCCTTTCAGTATCGCCTGCACCTGTGCAGCTTTAAGTAAAGCTTGGCTCCCGCGCGGACTGACTCCGGTTGAAACTTCACTATGAGTCCGGGTCTTCTCCACAATAGCTATCAGATAGGCCAGTATATCATCACTCACCTTCACTTGGGAATAGCTGTTCTGCGCGGCGACAATTTCTTCTGCATCGGCCACACCAAGGATGGCATCGAGCGGATTGGCTTCTTTAAAGCGTTTCAGGATTTGGATGCCTTCTGCAGCATTGGGGTATCCCATCTTGATCTTGAACAGGAAACGGTCAAGCTGGGCCTCTGGAAGCGGAAAGGTTCCCTGATTTTCGACCGGATTTTGTGTAGCGATAACAAAAAAAGGTCGCGTAAGCGTTCTTGTTTCACCATCTATGCTCACTTGTCTTTCCTCCATGCACTCCAGCAGAGAGGATTGAGTTCGTGGTGTCGCACGATTAATTTCATCAGCCAGCAGCACATGAGTGAACAGGGGCCCTGGCCGGAATTCGAATTCAGACAGCTTTTGATTGAAAAAATGGATACCACTTAAATCCGACGGCAGTAAATCAGGAGTAAATTGTATTCTTTTAAAGCTGGCCCGAACCGACTTTGCCATCGCTTTGGCCAGCAGCGTTTTGCCTGTTCCCGGCACATCCTCCAACAGCACATGCCCCGATGCTATGATGGCAATGAGCAGCTTATCAATGACATCCTCTTTTCCGACAACCACCCGATTGACATTGTCTCTGATGCTTTGGGCCAAGCTTCTAATTTGCGTAAGCTGCATGCATGTAACCTCCATCGATAATTAAGCATGAATGAATCCTTTGTAATCGTTTGCAGTTTAAATGTACCACAAGCGCCGCTGGTGTGCACCTTCCTCGTTTATTGCCGCATGCTTTCTAAGATGAAGGTCCGTTCAGTCGAAGCAGTTGTGATATCTGACGATGTGAAATTAAAGCCTGTTCAAAGTTACAGGCCATGAGAGACGGTAATAGCAGTGAGATACAATGGAGCAATTATTGAATCAGAAACAGTTGCTCGCTCGAACTACACTGCTGTCCGTCTCCTTCTGGAAATCAACCTTTCCGATACGCCCACAACCACCAGCAGGATAGTAACAAGTAAACCCAGAACAAGGGGAGACAAGCTGTGAGCCACGAATATGCATAGAAGTAAGGCTGCCGTACCTAATATGTAGGGTAAACAAAATTTGCCTGTTACTTCACGCTTAAACAGGGTATTGCCAATCAAATAGATCGCGGGACCACCAACAATCGCACAGATCGTTTTCGTGTCCATATGCCCTAATGGATGTGCCAGAACAAGCTCATCACCAACCGCTGTCACAATAATTCCGGCAGCAATCGGTAAATGCAGGTACGTATAAGCAAGACGCGCCAACCGCCCCGGATCGTTGGAATGTGTAATCTTGTGGTGGCCCGAGTGTGCGCTTGAATCAAAATAAATCCACCACATCGCTACACTGCCAACAAACGTAACCATGAATGAAAACAAGTTGACAGAGGTCCATGGGAGTGAACTGAAGGTCGAACCGGTTACCAGAATGGATTCACCCAAGGCTATAATGACAAACAATCCACAACGTTCGGCAAAATGAGCCCCCTCTACCTTCCATACACTTGTTGGCGTGCAGCCAAGTCTCGGCACCCAGAAGCCTACAGACGGTGACATGTATTCCAGCACCAATGCCAGTATCCATAATACGTACCGAAGTACTTGACTTTCTACAATACCTCCAGCTATCCAGAAAACACCGGATACGATCAGCCAGACCAATATCCTTATAAAGCTAAGTCGCAAATCCTGCTGGTCCTTCCCCACTCCCCAGACCATAAATGCAGTTCGTCCAACCTGAATAAGCACATAAGCGATAGCAAAGGTTAGTGCCCTTTCCCCAAAAGCGTCAGGGATCGAAGAGGATAAAATCAACCCTGTCAGCATGAGGCCAATGAGCACGATTCTCACCGGCAGCTTCTCAGGATCCAGCCAATTCGTTACCCACGAGGTGAATATCCATACCCACCACACCGCCATCAGCAAAAACATAGTTTGCAGCGCCCCAATGAAACTAAAATGCTCCAGCAAATTATGTGACAGCTGTGTAACCGCAAATACAAAAACAAGGTCAAAAAACAATTCAATGAACGTAACCTTGCCGTTATCATGGCCCGATCCGCCCCTCATAAGACTCAACGATTTCATCATTATTGTAGCTCCCTATTATAACGATTATAAAGTCAACCACCTATCTCTTATGCCATAATAAAAGAATTATTGGCAACAATCAATTACATGTTTGTTCATAATCAGTTGGATCCAAAATGGCAGCAACTGATTCCGATTTGCAATATCTTCTTCCTATACTATACTTAAACGTATCTGTACATAAATTTGAGGTGCCTACTAATGAATATTTTGAAAGTAAAAGACCGCCAGGAGCTGGATAAAAAAATACCAGCGATGCCTTGGTACGTAGAGAAATTTATCAATTTCAAGCTTCCTGACCTCTCCCCTTCTTCATTGCTGGAGTATGTGCGGGATTATGAAACCTTTTTCTCGTGGATGCTTGCGGAAGGTCTGGCTGAAGCCGATTCGATAAAAAACTTACCGATTGAAGCACTCGAGAAGCTGCATATGGAAAGCATCGATAATTTTCGGATGTTTTTGATGACCCGTACCGAGCATACGAACAGCCGTGTTACGATTTCACGTAAGCTGTCCTCGCTTCGTTCATTATTTCATTATTTAAGTCAAATTGCCGAGGATGAGGAGTTTTATCCTTTGCTCAAGAGAAATGTGATGGCCAAAGTCGAGATCAAGCGGACCCATAAACCGAAGGATACGGCAGCCAAGCTTGAAGGCAAGCTGCTGCAGGAGCAGGAAATCCATGAATTCATAGCATTTGTTGAGCATGGGTATGGTGAAGAGGTTGCGGGAAATAAGCAGGCCCTATACTCCTACAACATCAACAAGGTTCGTGATACCTGCATTATCCGACTGGTGCTGAACTCGGGCCTTCGTGTCTCGGAGGTTGTTAACCTGAACGCCGACGATATCGATCTTAAGAAAAAGCTTGCTTATGTATACCGCAAGGGCTCTAACGATGATACTTTCAAAACACCCGTATATTTCCGTCAGGATGCAACTGAGAATCTTATGGCCTATATGGACATACGGCAGACGCAGTATAAAGCGCCACGCAAAGAAAAAGCCCTCTTTCTTGCCATTGCAAACGGCAAAAAAGAAGGGGAACGGATGACCAAACGAGCCATTCAGGAAATGGTCATTAAATATGCCAAACGGTTCGGCAAGCCCTATTTGTCAGTCCATAAGCTGCGGCATTCATTTGCTACAGATTATTACCTACGTAACGATTTATACAAAACTCAGGAGCAGTTGGGACACGCTTCGCCGGAAACTACACAGATTTACGCCCATTTGACTGACAAAACGATGGCGCAAGCGATTGATAATGAAAAAGAATAGGATGCTTATCTCTTTACCCATTCATTTCCATTTAGACCGATAAAATGATACCAGACACCACCCTGACCTGCATCCCATTTCTCGAAGGCATGTACGGGTTGTGGGCTATAGAAACCTTTGGCGTGAGCCGTTTTCTCTTCTATAGGGTGGTCAAAGGTTTGATCCCCCAAGGTCAATTGCAGTTCTTCATCTGTAGGCACGATCCCGATCGGACGCTCTAATAAAGCCCGCTCTGGATTCACCCACTTGTCTCCCTGAGGAGTTTTTACATGCTTCCAATGCTCCCCTGAAGCTTCGAAGGCTTCGTATTCCCCAGGCTGAAGCCAATAAATCATGCTATTATCTAAAGTAGGCTTTTCAAAATAGCGGGTTTGGACAGGCAATCGGACAGTTTCCTGAATAGGTTTATAAGAAATGACAGCTTGATTGCGGGGAGCTACCCAACGATCACCTTGCGGCAGCTGGAATTTATACCATAGCTCTCCACTGGGACCCAGGAAGCCATGAGTATCCCATGTCCCCACTATTGGCAAGGTTTGCGGCAGCAAGGGCTCAGCGTCTTCTTCAATATGATAAGGATATGGATAAGCCGTTTCCGCTGCTTCCAGCTTCAGATCGAACGAAATCGGTGTTTCATGAATATCCTCAACCAATGTTGGCTTCAGCAGCCATTTATCCCCGAGCCAAGTATGTATGCGATACCAGCTGCCACCACCACCCATAAAAGACATCGCATTAGTGCCACGTAATTGCGAATATGTAATAGAAGCATCAGATTGCAGCTTTTGTGGAGCTAGCTTTAAACCATTTGGCAGTGTATTAGGCTGATCATACAAAGCAGTGTCAAAAATCGTCGTAATCGATCGTTTCTCCTCCTGCAATAATCCGTTCATTACCCGATCATCTGCACGTATCCACATGTTGCCCAGCCACGTGGTCTCAATTAAATACCAAGTAATATCAACAGGCTCATCCGCCCTCCATTCTCGATCAACGTCAACAACCTTCACCGATTGCAGCGGGCCCAGGCTGGCCAAAGCTTCCTTGGGCTTGTTATAGTCCTTATACAGCTCCGTGTCTGCCACAATTGTAATGTACTGGGGCTTTACGTTGATCACTGCCCCTGCAGAGTGTGGGGAATTAGAAAATGCCAGCAAGCAAATTCCCGTAGCTACAACAAATCGTATAAAAAAAGAACCTCGGGCAGAAAAATTCATTATTCACACTCCTCGTCAGCTTTATTACATAAACGGTAGTCCTATCCAATAAGTTGCGAGAAGTGCCTATTATTTACATAACTTTTACAAAAACGCGACGTAGCTTTTCTCCTATATATCAGGATGACCCAGTCCCTTTCGTTGATATTCAGAAGGAGAAACACCCTTTTGCTTCTTGAACAGTTGTGTAAAATATTTATAATCCCGGAAGCCGACATTCCAGCTAATTTCATACAGAGCGGCAGTAGTTTTGGCTTGCAGCTGCCTTGATGCTTCCTCGATCCGAATTCGATTCAGAAATGCCGTATATGAAATGCCCATTTCCTGCTTGAATTTATGGCTAAAATAGTTGGGAGACTGTTGAATATACGCCGCCACTTCTTTTACAGAAATATCATGAAAATGATCATGCATGTAGCTGATAGCCTTGGTGACGCCTTTCATATTCGGGAGTGGTTGACCATTTTGTACTTGCTCATAAGCAATCCGATACAGCTGGAGCACATAGCTGCGGAAACCATCAATCGATTCGATCTGCTCCAATGAATGATCACGATTCCATTCTGCATGGTTAGGCCGGATAGAAACAACTGTCATTCGTTTCATCTCCTGCTCGGCAATCCAGGCATATTGTCTGCATATCCTACGAACTTCCCCCACCAGTCGGTTCCGTTCTTGCGACAACGCGTCGAATTCCCTGTCGATGCAGCTTTGTAAAGAGGCGAAGGAAGGTTCATGGAATCCTCTTGAGAGCTCATCCTCTGGCGGTGTGTAGGTTCTGCTCCGTACTTCTTTCCGGTCAGGAACCTCGTAATAATAATACATAGCCCGTGGTCCACCGTATAACCTCAATTGGATAGCTTGTAGAGCCTGCTCATACAGCTTGGGGAGATGGGCTATCCCATCTTCGTTGCTGATACCTATCGTTATGCTGATATGGCAATGCTCCAGCAGCACCGCTTGAACCTGCTTCCACCACTTCTCCAGCTCAAAGGTACGGTTGTCCGAGTTCATAATCAGCATATAGTCCCGGGGAGAAAGCCTATGTACCATACTTGGTATTCTGTGAGCTTCTGTGTCCAACAATTGTTGAATGCGCTCTGGATGATGAGTGAGAACGTCTCCAAGCACCACATCCGCTTGCAAGTAACAAATCCGAAGCGGAATCCCGGGCTTCCACTTGATACTGAGAGCAAGCATCGCTAACATATTCGGTGTCTCTGTGAATGTGTTGTTTACAATATCCCGAACAAGGCGTTCACTCCAATATTCATGGTACCAGGTGATCTGACTTTTTTCTTTTTCAATCGTTTCGATAGCCTTCTTGACCAGATTGAGCAGTCGTTGTATATTGACAGGTTTTAACTCATAATCGATGACCCCATATTGGAGTGCTTCCTTGGCATACTCAAATTCGGAATAACCACTCAAAATAATAAACTTGCAGGAAGACGACAAGTCTCTTACAGATTTGATCAAGGCCAGACCGTCCATCCTGGGCATTCTAATATCCGTGATAATGATTTCAGGATTGTACTGCTTGAAGAGCTGCAGCGCGGTAACCCCACTATCCGCAATATACACCTCATCCAACCCCAATGATTTCCAATTTATGCCTTCCTGTAAACCCGTTCGAATTTGAATTTCATCATCGACAATAAGCATTTTCATACCGCTTGTATCACCTCAATTATATGCCTATACGCTATCGTGTCTTAAAACTGCCGGAAGTAGCAGTACGACCTTCGTCCCTATACCAAGCTCACTGCTAAAAAGAATCCCGAATCCAGTTCCGTACTTCAACTGTAGACGACTGTGTATATTTTTAAGCGCATAACCTGAATGTGATTCCTCACCGGCAAGCAGCCTGCGGATACGGTTCTCATCTGCCCCGATTCCATTATCCTCTACACAAATTCGGGTAAAAGCCGCCTCCTGTACAATCGAAATACGGATGAAGCCTTGCCCAATCCTATCAGCAAAGCCATGCTTGATTGAGTTCTCAACCAATGGCTGTAAAATAAAATGCGGGCACTCGTACTGAAGCAGATGCTCCTCCACTTGTACCTCGAACTCATAAATGTGATTGAACCGGAAATTGAGAATGATCATATAATTGCGCACATGCTCTACCTCTTGCTCAATCGTGGTGATTTGATGCTCCTGGGTTAACGAATATCTGAACATGTTGGAGAGCACCTCCAGCTGATCAGCAACCGAATCCACCTGATGCCTGATAGCTACCCAACGAATGGATTCAAGCGTGTTATACAAAAAATGAGGATTAATTTGCATACTCAGCATTTGCAGCCGGGCTTCCTTTTCTTTTAATTGACTGTGATACACCTTATCGATCAGATCTTTAAGCTCCAAGCCCATGGCTCTAAAATGAAACACCAGCTGTCCGATTTCATCCTTTTGTTGCACATCAAGCTTAATTTCCAGATTGCCGCGCTTAACCTTATCCATTTCGCGCTTCAGCAGCTTGATGGGTCGAATAATGCGGTTGTTTTGGATAACGGAGAAAATAATCCCAAATAGCAAACAGATCGACAGTGCGACAACAATCAATATCCCGAGAAACTTCTGCGGTTCATTAATTTGCGAGTCTGGAACCACTTTGATCACATGCCAGCCTGGATTTGGCAGCTTATAATAAAATACAGAAACTTTTTCCCCATTGATCGTGGAGCGAAAATTCCCCTCAATGCCGGACATAACCTGCTGAACATAGGGCAGCTGTCCGATATCGTTTCCGATCTCACCTTTGTTCTTGGAAGACACGATTTGCCCATGGCTATCGATAATAACCATCCCGTCATTTTGCCACGCATCATTTTCTGTGTAAGCCTGCTCCAGCGCTTGTTCGGGGATCGTTAATATTTCAACAGAAATCACAACAAATGAATTAAGATCATTAACGGCTCTAAGCAAAGAGACGACATATTCATTTTCATTCGGATTTTGATAGGAATGCAGCTTATAGGTGCCGGTCCATACCGGAACTCCTTTTCGCTGGATCGCTTGTTGGAGCAGCTCCTGGTTAACCTCGTTCTCATAGTAACCGAACCGGTAAATCGGCTTCGTATGTTGATAAGGAGAAAAGAGTGCAGGTAAGGCTGCACTCTAATTTCCTGCTGCAAAAAATAATTGAGTCCATTCGTACGCACTACGAATTCATACGGATAAGATTGCTCGTTCAAGTTCGATAGCTGCTGGACATCTTCATTGCCCAACAACTTATCAGATAAATATTCTGTATTGGAGACGATTTGATTCAAGCGAAACTCGGTTTGCTTAAAGGATTGAAAGACGGCCTCTCTCGACTTGGAACCGATAATATCGGACGAAATCGCGAGGATTAAGAAGGACGCTGCCATTAACGGAAGAATAACAAGCACAAACAAATACACAAAAAAAATTTGGTTTGGATAGACATGGTTTATATTCTCCAATTGGTTCACCCTTTTACTGCACCGCTCGTTAATCCTCTTACAAAATACTTTTGTGAACATAAAAATATGACAACGAGCGGAACCATGACAATACATATGGCCGCAGAGAGCGGTCCTCAATCGGTGCCCATCTGCGTTTGAAAAGCAATAATACCAAGTGGTATGGTTCGAAATACCGATGCTGACATGGAAACAGTCGTCCAGAGCAGCTCTCCCCATAACCCAAAATTGAGAATAGCCACCGTCAATAGTGTCGGAATCATGATGGGTACGATCACTTTTACAAAAACAAGCATATCGTTCGCCCCGTCTACCTTGGCTGCTTCCAGCAGCTCATTCGGGACCGATTGGAAGAAATTACGCAATATAAACGTTGCCGTGGGCACCCCCCATCCAATAAACGGAAAAATAAGCGTATAAGCTTCATTCAACAGCCTCAGCTTACTCATCATGATATAGAATGGCATAATGATCGATTCGGATGGAAACATCGTTGGAATGAGAATGAACAGCATCAGGAGCTCCGCCTTGGGAATACGTAATCTCGCCAAAGCATATCCTGCCAATGAGGCAAATAGCACGATGCCTATAATCGAAATCGATACGACATAGGTGCTGTTTAATAAATAGCGACCGATCCCGCCGTCAATGAGTGCCTTCGAATAATTAAACCACTCGATACGTTCTGGTAGCGCCCATATGTTCTGAAGAAACTGCTGTGTGGATTTAAAAGAAGTCATAAATACAAAGAGCAGCGGGAATAACGTGAGCAGCGTCAATAGCAGAACGGTAACTCTGGGAATCCAGACGATGGCTGTGGTTTCTCTATTAATATTCATACGTCTCTCCCCCTAGTAACCGTCTCGCTATAAGTACAGTCAACAGCAATATTCCTGTAAACAAGGCTCCCATCGATGCTGCATAACCGAATTCATTGTAATTGAATGCGGTATCGACCATATACAAGGATACTGTCTTCGACATTGTCCCTGGACCGCCGTTCGTTAATATTCTCACCGAGTCGTAAGTTCGGAAGGCTGTGATCAAGGACAGCACCACGCACAATTGGATAATCGGCTTAAGTAATGGCAGCACAATGAGTATGAATTGACGCGTGTATCCGATACCATCCATTCTGCTTGCTTCAAATATGGACTTCGGTATAAGCTGCATGGCCGTGAAACAGAGCATCATCGTAATGCCCATATTCTTATACACATCTACAAGCACAATACTTGGCAGGACGGTTTCCGGTTCACCCAACCATACCCGCGTCAAATGCTCCAAGCCAATCGCTTCCAGTGCTTGATTCAATACGCCTTCAGGACTATAAATAAAAGTAAACAAAATCGCTATGATCGTTGTCGGAACCATAGAGGGAGTGAACAGAGCAAATCGGTAGAACGCTCCCTCTTTATTCCCCAACGGGTAGATCAGGGCTGCGAGCATAATGCCGATAACTACAGAAAATAAGGTGATACAAATGCCCAGGAAAGTTGTATTATAAAAGCTAATAAGAGCAGTACGGTCAGCAAAAATATGAATGTAATTATCGAATCCAATCCAGTTTCTCGTTAGAAACCCATCCCACTCCTGGAAAGACAAAATCAAGTTCCATATGAAAGGAATATAGGAAACAAACAGGATCAGGAATAAGACCGGAGCCAAAAATAGAAATCCAAGGACTGTACTGCCGAGTAAATTGCCTTTACGGTTGTTCATCCATGTTTCTCTCCATTATCTAAACTTAGCTATGTTGTCACTTCTTTTTAAGTGCTTCCTGACGTAAGGCTTCGAGATCACTAATAATTTCTTTGAAATCGGAGCCCTTCAGGAAAAGTTTAGGCAAAAGCTGGTTCCTGAAATATTCATCGATCTTGCTGTCCACATAGGTGAATCCCGGCGGGTTGGTAATCGCATGCTTATACAAAGCACCAATCTGAGTAACTATCGGATTTGTATACTTAACATTCACGTTGGAAACCAGGAAGCCCGCATCCGCATGAATTTGCATATATTCCTGGCTGGTCAGTTTTTTAATAATTTCGACTGCTGCTTCTTTGTTGGCTGCGTTCGCCGGAATCATAAATCCGTCCGCACTGCCCGTGTAAGCCAGCTTGTTGCCCATGGTCGGAACCGATAAAGCAACGACTTTAAATTTCGAATTGGTTGTTACTGTTGCCGCAAGTGAGGAGGCTTCGCCAATCATTGCTACTTTACCTTGGTAGAAAGCCGATTGCTCCTCGTCACGCTTAATCGTCAAAGCGCCCTTACCCGGATACCAGTAATCGTTATCATTTAATTTTTTGAGTATTCGGATTTAATGGTGGAATCATATGTTTAGTAGTATGTGATAAAGTTCGGATTAATTGGTGGAATTATCATTTTTATATACTCGCAATATTCGCCATTGTTCAAGTCATGAACGAAGAGGGGCGAAAGAATATCACCGAATCCTACATGTGGGCATAAAGCAGCGGCCAGCATTGCAATGGACAATCGACATATGCTTGTTAACCGTTGAGATCTTCATGCCCCTTGCAAACAGCTCATCCCGGTAGGCCAACAGGTCATCCGCGATCACCACCCGGAGCTGATTACATTGTTGAATGTGGAAAGAGGACAACACCCCTTCCATCTCGGTAGTTTATAACCGGATCATGCTCGCTTCCTTTGAAGAAGGGAAACACCCTATTCGGATCTTCGTGTACCAACCGGGTAGATGTGGCAAATAGCTCGTAAGATGCGGAGTTAATCGGCATATCCTTTACACCGGAGAAAAGGGTATCTCACGTAAACTCATTAATTCCGAAAATATTTTACCAACATCTGCCTTTGTCTATATAATAGACTCAGGTTATATATAGAAGGAGTTGAGTTGGCCGTGAAATTTCTTAAAGCATCTATCCCTTATCTGCGTCCCCACAAATGGTTGCTCATCATTATTCTCCTGTGTGCAGGGCTGGAGACAGCGTACAACTCCCTCTGGCCCCTAAGCTTTACCTACCTAATCGATAAAGCTTTCATCCCCAAGGATAGCGGCGTGTTTTTTCACACCCTGATCCTATTGATCTCGGGAGGGATCATCGGACTGCTAGCCGGCTTCGGCTCTGATTACGCCATGGCTGGACTTAGCGGACGAGTTGCCCTGCAACTGAGAAGGAGGGTATTCGGCAAGCTCCACCGCATACCTATAGAAAAGATAGAACACTACGGAATCGGAACGATTGTAAGCCGATTTTCGAATGATATTCCCTCAATTGGAGGCATTACCGCCTATTTAATTCCTGCACTCTTTAAAGGGCTGCTATCGGCCCTGATCGGCACGATTCTGCTTTTTCAAATGCAGTGGAAGCTGACCCTGTTGTTGCTTCTCTGCTCAGTGATTTTATTCGCGGGGCCCATGCTGCTCGAGAAACGTTCAAAAAGAGCAAGTGAACGCTTCAAGCAAGCTCAAGAAACATTTATTGATCTGGTAGACGAAAATGTAAAAGGGCATAAGCTCGTGAAGGGCTTCCACCTCGCCGACCTCATGAATCAAAGAGCGGAGCCGCGGATTCAATCCATCTTTCAAATCGGAACCAGGATGAATCTGCTCTTTTCCTTCCTGGAGCGAATACCGGCCGCTTCACTGCTTACACTTAGCGCACTCATGGTGGGTGTCGGCGGTTACCTTATTTTTAAAGGGGATCTGACAGTCGGAGAGTTCGTTGCCATGAATACGGTCTTCCTGCAGGTAGGTCAGTCGCTGTTATCCCTATCTATGCTGTGGCCTCGGCTGTTCGAGGCGGAGGTATCCTTAGCACGTATTAAAGAGCTGCTCGATTCAAGCGGCCCGGACGAAGGTAGCAAGAATAGACTTCCGCTTCCTGCCGCTATTCAAGAAATTCGCTTCCAAGACGTTCACTTCCGCTACACGGAGGATAAGGATACGTTAAAAGGAATAACCTTGTCCATTCCAGCAGGTGGATATACGGTCTTCGTAGGTACAAGCGGGTCCGGCAAGAGCACAGCACTCCAGCTGCTGCTGCGTTTCCTGAAGCCCTCGCGAGGAACCATTTACTTCGGCGACTTAGATTTACATAACCACGTAAGCGAGTGTTCCCTTTATGAACAGCTCGGGGTGGTTTTTCAGGATTCTCAGTTTTTGCAAATGAGCATTAAGGAGAATCTGTTCCTGGGGCGGCCTGTTAGCCTGGATACCATCGTGGAAGCGGCGCGCTTGGCTCGTATCCATGATACGATTAAAGCCATGCCTTTGCAGTACGATACGCAGTTGGATCAGAGCGGAGGCAATTTATCGGGCGGGCAGAAGCAGCGACTGGCGATTGCGCGGGCCCTGGCCAAGAACCCGAATTATTTGCTGTTCGATGAAGCGAGCTCTGCACTGGACCCGGCTACAGAAGCGGAAATTAACGAAACGATTGAAGGACTACGAGGCAGGAAGACCATCATCAGCGTGACCCATCGGCTTGCGTCCGCCAAGCGAGCGGATCGGATCTTTGTTTTTCAGGAAGGGGCTATTGTGGAAGCCGGAACCCACGAGGAGCTGCTTCGGCAGGAAGGAGCCTATAAGCGTCTATGGGACAAGCAGCATGGTATCCACATTACCGGAAACGGGTTTCTTGCTCAGGTCGAGGCTAGCCGGCTGGCGCAATTTCCCTTTTTCGAAGCCATTGCCCCGGATCTGTTAACCATAATCAGCAAGCAGTTTGTTAGCGAAAAATATGAAGCGGGGCAGGTCATAGTCCGTGAAGGCGAGGAAGGAGATAAGTTTTACTTGATCGCTCGCGGTGCCGTAGAAGTGGTCAAAGGAACCGGGGCAAACAGCAAAGCTGTGGCGGTTTTGCAGGATGGGGATCATTTTGGCGAGATTGCCCTGCTTCGCGGGATTCCGCGCACGGCAACCGTTACGGCTAAGATGCCCAGTGTACTGCTGTCCTTGCAGCGTGAGCAACTGCTCGAGCTTACCTACAACCATCATCAAATATACGAGATGCTGGTGATGACGTTACAGGAGCGAATGTCCTCTTAACCGAGCTTCCATCGGTTTAAACGGTCTAAAGAAGCGACAAATTCGTGCTCCACGCCAAAGCGAGTCGGCTCCGTACTGATCAGATCCGCTATCTTTTCGAATAGTTGTTTACGTTCTGCCGGGCTGGACTCGGTATAAAATTGGATTTGTTGGGTTGCCGGGACATGCTCCTTCAAAAACTCTTTGAGCCAGATCAGTCCGCGTAAAAATAACCTTGTGTTACGGTAAGTCGGGAGGATATGCACCATCTCCAGTCTTACCGTTTCTTTGTCGGTAAATCCCTTCTCCGGTGTTCCATACACGAATCCCAAAGCGGCAATCACTTGTCCGGATGCATCCTTCACAATGACCGCGCTCCCGTATAGGACCTGCTCCTTGATGAAATGAATCACACGTTTCGCTAAAAAGGCACTATGGATTTCCAGCTTATGATCCAAAATATACAGTGTATAGGCTTCCCAATCAGCGTCAGTCTTACATGGATTAAATTGATAGGCCATCATTTCCCTCCAAAACACTATGAATGTCGATGAAAAGATCGGATGAAAGCGGAAAGAGCCTCCAAGGAGGTAGAATAGACATCGAGCTCGCCAAACTCCCCTTCTCGTTTGGCAACCGGATTGGCAAACTTCGAATAGAGCCTGCGCAAATAGGCAGAATCCGCATGGGCATAGAAGAACACTTGTGATACAGAGCAATCTGCTTCCGTAACCCCGTTTATCAGGTATTCAAGACCCTGAAAAAAAGCAGTGGTTTTGCGATATTCCTTTTTGATAAGTAAAATCTCCACCAGAAGACTCTCACGGTCCTGAAAATCATTATCCGGGTTACCGTAATAATAGGTAACGATCCCTCCCGGTTCCCCCTCCTCGTCCAAGCCCATGATGATGTGTCCTTTGGACACCTGGGTGGATATCAGCTGCAAGGTATAAGTCAGCGGATACGGTGGAGTCATTTGATCCCTGTATTTGAGAAAAAATCGGATAAATTGCTCGTATTCATGATCTTCATTGCACTTTATAAGGGTTAGCGCCACTTTTCCACGCTCCTGTCTTGAGCTTACGAATTCAGTGATAAGAGCCATCGTTTAATAGGTATTATAACATGAGATTTCTGAAGAAAACCTCCCGTTTTTGTTTTTGTATGTAAATTCACAATTGATATGTATTGAAACATCTTCAGCTTATGGTAAAATAAGGGCAATATCACTTAATCTCGAAAGGATGAATCCTATGTCAGCCGGAATGAAAATTAATGCCAACGATAAACACTTTGACCCAAGAGCTAACGCATCTGCATCTTCACCGTCAAACTCGGAAACATCACGTAAAGCTTAAGCTTACCTCAGCACCCAACCCTCTCAGGGGGTTGGGTGTTTTTTTCATTCTTCCATCGTTCCCCCTTAGTGGGGAGCTGGTCGAACCATCGACATTCTGAGCACTCCAAATTGAGAAAGCTTGTTCTATTAAGCGACCGAACATAATGGATAGGCCTCTTTCATAAACTTCACTATCGATCAACGACCGGTTCCCAAATCGAACGGTTTAACCGAAAAAAGGAGGGATTAATATGTACCCGGTGTATCCTTATTATGGTTATGAGACCAAATGCGAGAGCAATCCCGTTACCTTTCCGCCGCAGCACCAGGATATTCAGCCCGGTTTAGAGTATTTAATGGATCCTGCGCCTATCTCCAACAATCCGGAGTACATGGGCAGCGGGAAGCTGCAGGGCAAGGTTGCTGTTATCACCGGCGGCGATAGCGGTATCGGCCGTGCGGTGCGATAGGCTTCGCCAAAGAGGGGGCGGATGTCGTGATCGCCTATCTTTACGAGCATAAAGATGCGGAGGCTACACAGCAAATGGTCGCCCGCTACGGCCGTCGCTGCCTGCCGATAGCCGAAGATTTGAGGAATGAGTCGTTTTCCTATGAAGTGGTGCGAAGGGCGATGGACCATTTTGGCAAAATAGATGTCTTGGTGTTGAATCAGGCCGTACAGTTTCCCCAAGAGAGTATTCTTAACATTACTGCGGGACAGCTGGACACTTCTACATGACCAAAGCCGCGCTTCCCTATCTGAAGCCCGGTAGTTCCATCATCAGTACAGCATCTGTGACCGCCTATGCAGGGGCACCTTTACTGGTAGATTACTCTTCAACCAAAGGAGCCATTGTCTCCTTTACCCGTTCGCTGTCGCTTCAATTGGTGGGTCAAGGAATCCGGGTGAATGCGGTAGCCCCAGGCCCGATCAGGACGCCGTTAATCGTATCCAGCTACTCCGCTCGGTATGTTAAAACATTTGGGACGGAGACGCCGATGCGCCGGGCCGGGCAACCGTTCGAGCTGGCTCCTAAATAGGGACACGCCAATTATTATACCTGGGATCTGGGTGGCTCTGAATTTGAATGATGATAAGAGCGTAGGGTGAGTAAATGACAATGATTTATAAGCCCTTTTCCACCATAAAATCCGAATACCCAATTTTTTCAGGTTTTCAAGCATCTTGGTAAACATAGGGTCTGCGATTGGAATTTGCAGCTTTGATAATTCATCCAGCTTGTTCTGTGCTTCCCCAATGCTTTGTAAACCTTCCCGCGGTAAAATAATAGCTTGATCGTTAGCTGCACCGAACGGATACACACCGGTTTTCTCCTTGATTTGCTTCAAGGTATCCAGAAATTGCTCCCAATTCCAGTTGTCCGGAATTTTAACTCCAGCTTTATCCAGAAGATCCTGGTTGGCGTAAATGAGTGGGAATACACCACTGATCGTAACACCATAAGTTTGCGAACCATACTTGCCAGTGTCCAGCATGGAGGTAAATTGCTTTCTCCATTCGCCTCCGTTCGCATCCAATTACGGTGTTAAATCAGTTACCATCTTGGAGTCGATCATCGTCTTCAAATTGTTGGGCCAATACGCATAAATATCTGCCGGTTGTCCGGAAGCGATACCCGTCTTGACGACTTTTTCCAGGTTACCCCAATCGACCGGAATCGTTTGAATATCGTATTTGCCTTTGAAATCTGCTTTCAGCTTTTCAAGCATGGTGACAAAACTTCGATAAGTTCGATAATTCTACGACTGGAGATTGGCATGAAAAGAGCCCTTAGCAATGATAAAGGCCACTGAAGAACTTACTGTTTTTTTCTTCGGCGGTAAGATCAAAATGAACGAAGACATCTACCCCGCTTTTTTTGAGGGAGATGTCTTCTTTTTTTGGTCTTTTCGGGGATTTTTCCTTACAT
>NZ_JAJNMU010000045.1 GCF_022458865.1 Paenibacillus periandrae
GAAGGCATTCAGCGGTTTTGGGCCATCCAGTACCTGACGCAGAACTTGTTAGAAACTCAGCGTCAGGACTGGATGAAGAACGACAAGCACCTGACGCTTGGAGATGTGGTCTATCGCATTCGGCAAGGATATTTCGGACAGATCATCGTCTACGTGTACCAGCAGGCCCTGGAGAAAAAGCCGCTATTCGACATCCTTAAACATCTCAAGATCCCTGCCTAACCAAATGAATCCTACGTCCTACTACAAGTCTGCCCTTATTCGGTTCTTAAGGACGAATTCGCAAGAGTCAAGTAATTAAATTGCAAGTATGGAAACTTGATTGCGACAGTAATAATTATGAAGGTTTTAATATCGTTGATGGAGACTGGAATGAGCTCATAGAAAAATTTGGAGGGAATTCATTACTTAATAATTGGCAAGCAATAAAAATAAAGCCTTATGAGTTGGCACCTAGAAGTGATGCACCTACATTTATTGCTGCTGCACCTCTTTTTAGCGCTAAGGCTGTGGATGTTTTAAGACCAATTATTAGTAATTTTGTGGAAATACTACCCACCGAGTTTATTAGGGAAGATTACTTTATAATAAATGTACTGAATGTACTGAATTGTGTCGATTATGATAGTTCTTCAATTGTAAAATATAGAAGCGGAAGGATTATGAGATTTGAAAAATATGAATTTTTTCCTGAAATAGTAGACCAACAACATATATTTAAAATTACAGATATTTCAAGACAAGCTGTATTCGTATCAAGTGAATTTAAAGAAGAAGTGATTAAATCTGGATTAACAGGATTTAGATTCGAAGAAGTATGGTCATCTCAATAAATGTATTTCTTGCCAATACAACGCTCGCCAAGCAAGTTAGGTCTCGAAATGGCAGAAACCCGCTAGCAAGAATCAAGCCATTTCACCAGTAACGAGTCTTAAAGCGGCAAAGCGACGGATGGCAACACCAATGGGACGATTCAAGAGAAATACCTCACCATCTCCGTAGTTAAAAAGAACGTGGATGAAGCTCGTCATTACTTCGCGCGGGTCGGCACGGAGTTGACGGCGCATTTCTCTCGTCTCGGCTCGAAATGTACTGAGCTTGATGCGACTGATCGCCTGCGCATTCTGCATGACTTCTTTGGGATTGGCGAGGAAGCTGATTTTCGCTTTGACATGCAAGATATGATGCGCAAGGGGCACGATTTCAAAGATTACATTTGCCCGGATACCTTCGAGTTTGCCAAAGATCATTTTCGGATGGGCGAATACTACGGTCGGGTCATCTTTCTGCGCGATTATGCCAACTACATCAAGGACAGTATGGTAGCCGAACTATGCGACTTGAACCGCAACTTGCTGCTGTCGCTCGATGTGATCCCAATTCCGACCGATGAAGCTGTCCGCGAAGTGGAGAATCGACTGCTCGGCGTGGAGACGAACATTACGAATTGGCAGCGACGGCAAAACCGCAACAACAACTTTTCAGCCGTCGTTCCTTACGATATGGAGCAGCAACGCAAGGAGAGCAAGGAATTTCTTAGCGACCTGACCACACGCGACCAGCGAATGATGTTCGGGCTACTTACGATGGTGCATGTTGCAGACAGCAAAGAACAACTCGTAGGCACTGCTCACTACAGCCCGCAAGCATCTGTGCCAGTTTTCCACGCTCTCCTATCAGCAAATGGACGGTTTGAATACGGCGCTGCCGTATGGGTTGCGAAAGGTTCATGCTTTGCGGACGCTCACGACCGAAAGTACGGCTGTCTTTATCCCGTTTCGAGCGCATGAGATCATGCATCCAGACGGCATTTATTACGGACAGAACGTCATTAGCAAAAATATGATCGTCGCCAATCGCAAGCAACTGCTGAATGGGAACAGTTTTATCCTTGGTGTAACTGGTTCTGGCAAGAGCTTCACCGCGAAGCGAGAAATCGTCAACCAGATTCTGGCAAGCGACGACGACATTATCCTGATTGATCCAGAGAGGGAGTATTCCGCTCTGGTAAATGCGCTGGGCGGCGAGACGGTTCATATCTCAGCAACTTCGCAGAACCATATCAATGCAATGGATATGAACCGGGATTATGGCGACGGAGCTAATCCGATCATTCTTAAATCGGAATTCGTCCTGTCGTTGTGCGAGCAGTTGATCGGCGGACATCAGCTCGGCGCGAAGGAAAAATCGCTCATCGACCGCTGTACCGCCGCTGTGTACCGCAAGTATTTACAGAGCAACTATAAGGGACAGACGCCGACATTGCAGGATTTTCGCGCCGAACTGCTGAGGCAATCAGAACCTGAGGCACAGGATATCGCTTGCGATTGAGTTGTTTACTGCCGGCAGTCTGAATACGTTCGCTCAGCCGACCAACGTCAACGTGCATAATCGGCTTATCTGCTACGACATTCTCGACTTAGGTAAGCAGTTTCTTCCCATCGGCATGCTGGTCGTACTCGACAACATATTGAATCGAATTACGCAAAATCGCGCCAGAGGCAAGAATACGTTTATCTTCATTGATGAAATCTACCTGCTGTTCCAGCTCGAATACAGCGCCAACTTTTTATTCACGCTGTGGAAGCGTGTCCGAAAGTATGGCGCTTTTTGTACTGGTATTACGCAGAACGTGGACGATCTGCTGCAGAGCCATACCGCCCGAACGATGCTGGCGAATAGCGAATTTATTGTCATGCTGAATCAGGCAAGCACTGACCGAATGGAACTTGCCGAATTGCTCAATATTTCGGACCTGCAACTCTCCTATATCACAAATGCAGACGCGGGGAATGGACTGATGAAGGTGGGTAGTTCCCTTGTTCCATTTACTGACAAGTTTCCACGGTATACAAATCTGTATAGCCTAATGACAACGAAGCCTGGGGAGTAATCGCAGTAAAAGGCGGCTGATTGCAACAAGATCAGCCGCTTCTGCACTAAACTTCTTCTCCGTCAGCAATAGGAGGAAGGTCACAATTTCATCGCGGCGGAATTGGCAAACCCTCCAGATTAAGGTGCGTGTGGCTAGCACCCTGTGGAGGTTCTTCGGTCCTCTCGACCGTACCATTACATCAATGACAGGGTTCTAATCTGCTTCTAAAACGGCGATAGGTTATTAAAAATAGCAACAAAATTCGTTTATAAGATGCAAAAAAACCGCTTAAAAACCGAAGCGGCTTTTTGCATCTTATAACAAGTGAATTTCAGAGAAATCCTCTTTACCTTGAGTCCTTAAATTCAAGTTTGCACTCCTTTGGTCCGGATGGATTTTTTTCTGTGGAAAGTCACAACCGATTATCTTGCGAATCTTAACATTTTCTTATAACAAGTTTTACATTGCGATAACCATGCAAACTGTGCGCACAGTTATTGTAAGGTTATCCTGAAAGAAGGAGTAGTGAGGATTAGGTCATCCACAGCGTAAGCTCAAGATCAAATGGTGCCTAGAGCACAAGGAAGGGAATGGGATATCAAAATGTTCAAGAAATTTATTGTCCCGGTAATCTTAATAGTTTTAGTAGTATCCATGGCTGCATGCTCTCAATCATCGCAAAACGGATCTGAGAAAAATATCGATCAGACGGTAAACGAACCGGATACGTTAACCATTACTTGGCTTCCGGACCAGTCAGGCAATGAACTAAAAGAAACAAGAGACGAAATTGCAAAAGTTATAGAAAAGGCAACAGGTAAAAAAATTGAAAATAAGCTTACAACAGATATTGTTGTAGCGACAGAAGCAGTTTTGTCCGGTAATGCTCAGCTTGGATACATCGGGCCTACGGCTTATGTGAGAGCACATAATAAAAATAGTAAAATACTCCCGCTTGTCATCAATACCGGTGACTCTGGGACGATTAGCGATGCCCAATACTATTGCTTAATGGTTGTAAAAAAGGGAACCGAAAGCCATTATAAATCCGGTGAAGAGTATACGCTCGACAAAATTGAAGGGAAGAAGATTTCCTATGTGAGTACAAGTTCGACATCAGGATTTGCAATTCCAATCGCTCTAGTAACGAAAGAAGCAAAAAGTACAGGCAAATGGAAAAATATACAACTTGAAGATTTAACTCAGAGCGGAAAGTATTTTAGTGAAGTTCTGTACGGAAATACAAACTTGGGTGCATTAGCGAATATGCTTTCGGGAAAAGCAGATCTTGCAGTCTTTCCAGATACTGCTTTGCAAAGTTATGTTGATATAGTTGAGGGTTCCGTGGACAAGCCTGGATCCATTTTTAGAATTAATGATCATGCACCAGAAACATTAAGCGCTTTTCGTGGGAGCGAGTATGTAGTTATCAGTTCGACTCCAATGTCAAACATGGGTTTTAGTTATAATAGCAGCTTAATTTCAGATCAAACGGTTAAGAAAATAACTGCCGCATTGACTTCGGATGAAACTGCCAAAAACGAAAAAATATTTGTTCCGGCAGATTCGAATGTAAAAGGTATTTTTAAGAATAAAACGAAAGACGGTAAAATGCGGTTTATCGAGATCAAAGATGAGTGGTATGGCACTGTACGGGGGTTTATGGACTATATTCCTAACTAATCTTTGTAGTAAACAAAATAGGAAAGCCCTCCTCGAAAAGAGGGCTTTCCATTTTCTAAAGGAGTCCATATGAGTCAATTGATGATTAAACAGGTTTCCAAAAAATATTCGAATGGAACATTGGCCTTATCTGATATAAGTTTTGAAGTGGAACAGGGTGAATTTATCTCCATCATTGGTCGATCAGGAGCTGGGAAATCATCTCTTCTTCGCTGTATTAACAGGATGATTGATGTGTCTCAAGGGGACATTATTTTTAACGGGCAAAGCACTTCACATTTAAAAGGAAAAAATTTGAGAATACTAAGAACCCAGATTGGGATGATATTCCAACATTATAATCTTGTGGAAAGATTATCTGTCATAGAAAATGTACTGCATGGCAGATTAGGTCATAAGTCAACAATAGAGGGCTTGATGGGTCTATTTACAAAAGAAGAAAAAAAGCAGGCATTTAAAATTATTGAAATGCTTGGCTTGGAAAAACAGGTCTATAATCGATGCGATCAACTGAGTGGCGGTCAAAAACAAAGAGTAGGGATTGCGCGTGCGCTTGCACAAAATCCAAAGCTTCTTCTATGCGATGAGCCGATAGCCTCTCTTGATCCTAATTCTTCAACGATCATTATGGACCATTTGAAAAGCATTTCAAAGGAAATGAACATTACATGCCTTGTTAATCTGCATCAGGTTCAAGTTGCTTTAAAATATTCCGACAGAATCATTGGCATTCATTCTGGAAAAGTAGTGTATGACGATAATAAGGATATAGATACAGAAAAAATTAATGAAATATATGGTTCCCATATTGAACTAGATAACAGATAGGTAAAGGAGACAGCAATGACATCCGATTTTTTTCTTAACAAGTTCAAACGTAATGCTTTACTTTTTTTTAGCCTGGTAGCAATCGTTATTCTTTCGGTTTTTGTAACAAAGTATGATGTAATAAAGGGTATAACAGGCTTTTATGAGGCAACAGTCTGGGCTGCTTTGAATTTTTATCCGGACGTAAAATCCTTAGAAAAGCTGCCGAATATTTTGATGAAGCTGGGAGACACCGTCTTGATGTCTGTTGCGGCGACGACCACTTCAGCATGTTTCAGCTTTGTATTTGCTCTGCTGGGCTCAAAGACAACCGGGTTCAATCCTTTTTTAAGTAGTATTAGTAGAGGCATTGCCTCTCTATCTAGGAATGTCCCTTATGTGGCTTGGGGGATGCTGCTCCTTTTATCATTCGGGCAAAGTGCGTTAACCGGTTATATTGCATTGTTTTTGGTATCTTTCGGTTTTTTAACGAGAGCTTTCATGGAGACGATAGATGAATCAAGTCACACTACCGTCGAAGCACTGAAAGCTACAGGGGCTAATTACGTCCTTACTATTTTTCGTGCTGTTCTGCCGCAATGTACTCCCCAAATCATAAGCTGGATTCTGTTTAAAGTTGAAACAAATATCAGAGATGCAACGTTGCTTGGCATGCTTACCGGAACGGGGATCGGTTTTTTATTCGATTTAAATTACAAATTGATGAAATATCATGAAGCAAGTCTTGTCATTGTTGTAACTGTAATAACTGTTCTCCTTATTGAAGCTGTGTCCAATTATATAAGAAGGGTGATTTTGTAGTGAAGGCTGACGAAAAGCCAATTAAAATAAAGCCATTCAACAAAGCGGATGTAATAACCAAGTCCACGATCCTTATTCTTGTTTTATTGACGATATATACTTTTTTGACCCTTAATTATCAAAATCTTAATTTGCAGAAAAGCATACCTGAAACACTTCATAATTTTAAGGTATTCTTTTTTGAACCTCAATTGAATCATTTTGAATTTATGGATATTGTAAATAGCATTATTGCCACACTGGGGCTTTCCGTTTTAACGACTGTATTTGGTGGAATTGTTGCCTTGATTTTTGGTCTTTTTGCAGCTGAAAATCTTTCGTCAAAAACGGCTTCAAACTTGATTAAAGCAATTGTTGCGATGATAAGAGCCGTTCCAACTATATTTTGGGTATTGATATTTTCCGCTTCCATCGGTTTGGGCAGTACATCTGCGGTAATCGGGATGAGCTTTCATACGATCGGCTATCTGATGAAAGCTTATTCTGAATCTTTTGAAGAATTGGACAAAAGTGTTATTGAAGCTTTGAAAAGCAGCGGAGCAAGCTGGTGGCAGATCGTCATCCATGCCGTAATCCCGTCTTCCATGACATTTTTAATTTCCTGGACATTTATACGATTTGAAATTAATTTTGCTACAGCTGTTGCTGTCAGCGCAGCGGCAGGTGCAGAAGGTATAGGCTTCAACCTGTTTCAAGCCGCTTCTTTTTACTACGATCTGCATGAAGCTGGAATGATAACCTATTTTATTCTTTTCGTAGCGTTCGTTTTTGAATATAGTTCAACCAGAGTGAAACGAAAATTGAAAGATCACCATTAAATAGGATGGAGCTTAACAATTTATTAAAACAGTTTTTACATTGCGATAACCATACGGACTGTGCGCACAGATACTGTAAAGCTAATCTGAAAAAAGGAGGAGAGAGGACTTGGACCATAAACAGGAACATTCATGCAGCTATCTGGAGATTGCGGATCATGTGATTCAAAGGATTGTAAACAATGAAATTCGAGTCGGAGAAAAAATTCCATCCCTGAACCAATTATCGAAGCAATTTGGCGTTAACCATCATATTGCTCGGTTAGCCATGACACGTTTGGAGAACTTGGGATGGGTGACTTCGGTCCATGGCAAAGGGTGCTTTGTTAACGAAAGATCGGCGAAGATTTCAAACGTTCTTTCCAGATACAGTAATTATACAAACACCATGATCCGAGACGGAAAAAAGCCAAAAGCTCAATTAATCGATTGGCAACTTGGCGAGCCGACCGCGCATGAGAGAGAAATCTTATGCTTGGCTCCGAACGAACAAGTTTACAGGTTGGAAATATTGCGCTTTACGGATAATGAACCAATATCGGTTACAACATCGACTTTTCCGGAAAAACTTGTTCCGCAAATGGATCGGTATTTTGAAGATTTTTATTCCTTGCATGCCTTGCTGGAGACTTATTACAACATTGTTCCCGTACGGAAATTCTCGTTTGTCGAAGCGAAAATGCCTTCTCAAAAAGAAACGGATTTACTGGGCATACCGGAAAACATCCCCGTCGTTTGGAAAGAAAACATCAGTTTGCATCCCGATGGAACGCCGGTAGAAATTGATATTTCCCGAACGCGAGGGGACCGGGTTCAGCTTGTCATCGACTATGAAAATATGGCGGCAAAGACGGTTTCGCATGCCTCTGCAGCCTTAGAGGAACAAAACACAAACTAGGAGCGGGCTCATGAACTCATTTCGCATTTACGGTGGGAAAATCGTGACACCTGAAGCTGTCATAGAGAATGGCACCGTTACGGTCGACAGCGGAAAAATTGTCGACATTGGCGCGACGGCTCTTTTACGATCAGGTCCCGACGATATCGATGTCAGAGGACAATGGATATTTCCCGGTATCGTAGACTCGCACAGCGATGCCATTGAGACGGAAATTCAACCAAGGGTTCGAAGCCTGTTTCCTGTTGAACAGGCTTTTCGCGAATTGGAACGAAAGCTGGCGGGACAAGGCATTACGACCATGTACCACGCTCTCGGATTGGCCGATGCCAATGCCAAAAGCGCGGTGCGGAATAAAGATACAATCGAAGAAATCGTATCCGCAGCACATCGATTGCAACATGAGGGAGCGCTGATCCGCCACCGCATTCATCTACGGTTCGAAATTACAAAATTGGAAATGGTCGAATTCGTGGAACGATTGCTGGCGGACAAGCACGTTCACCAGCTTTCGTTCACCGATCATACGCCCGGCCAAGGCCAATTTCGGAATCTCGCGTTGTTTCGGGAAAATGCGATTCGGCAGCAGAAGATTCAGGAAGGCGAAGCCGAACATTACGTAAGCAAGCAGTTGGACAAGGAGAAGGTGGATGCTTCCAAACTGAAGGAAATCGCTGATCTGGCGTACAGACAAGGAATTCCCATCGCTTCCCATGACGACGACACCATGGACAAATTGAATTGGGTCGAACAGCTTCATTCGCGAATAAGCGAATTTCCGATCGAGTTGTCGGTGGCCAAGGAAGCGAGACGACGCGGCATGTATGTCGCTATGGGCGCTCCGAATTTACTGCTGGGGCATTCGACAAGCAACAATCTTTCCGCACAGGATGCAATCAAAGAAGACGCGGTTGATTTCCTTTGTTCCGATTATTACCCGCCTTCTCTTTTGCTCGCAGCCTTTAAATTATACCGCTTGGGTTACGACATGTCTTATGCGGCCAACCTGGTTTCGCTTAATCCGGCCAAGGCATTGGGAATCGATCAAGCTACAGGGTCGTTGGAACTGGGAAAAGCAGCCGATATTTTGGTGGTGGACGAGCGAAATGGTCATCCCTTTATCACGCACACGTTGGTCGAAGGCAGATGTGTAAGTAAATTAAACGATCGCCTGACAGTGGCTCAAATCGAAGTATGAGGGTGGGGGAGTGACCAGGTGAAAGCATCGCAACGAACACGAATTTTGGTAGAAGGCAGCGAGCGGTTGCTGTCGCAATTGAGCCAGCAAATCGAGCAACAGTACGAGGTTCGCGTGGAAAAGCCGGCGAGCAAAGGGTTGATTTTGACCAAAGCGCGCGACTCCGTGAGCCTGCAGCCGTTTTATACCGGAGAGGTTTTCATAACGGAATGCACCGTATCGATCGGCCCGGTGTATGGCTTTGGCGCCGTTATGGGGGAAGAACCCGAGCGGGCTTTCCAGCTTGCTGTGGTGGATGCGGCATTTCGGGCAGAGTTGCTGGAGACGGCCTCCTGGCATCGCTTGCTGCTGGAAGAGGAACAACGCATTCGGGAGAAGCATGAGCGGGAGCATGCGCTGATCATGCAAACGAAAGTGAATTTTGATCCGGAGGAGGAATCAGATGGCGGGCGCTGATACGAACGACGGCGTGTACGATCTGATACACGACACCAGTTTGGTTTACCGGACGTTGCTTGATGCGATGTCCAGACCTGGAAGCGTGGGAAACATAGGTGCTGCCGCAGATAAATTGCTGCAGCCGGCGCCGGAAAACAGAATGGGGTTAGCGTTAGCGCTGGCGTTGCTGGATGCCGACGTTCGTTTCGCCGTACGAATGAAGGACGGCACAACGCTGGAACAAGCCATTTGTCGGCAAACTTACGCGCAAACAGCCGTTTCGTCGCAAGCTGACTACGTGTTCGTCGACGGCGACTTGCCGGAGGCGGCGCTGGAACGACTTTTCACCGAGATACGCTGCGGTACTATGCAGGAGCCGGAAGATAGCGCCACTCTTTTTGTTCGGGTCGATGAGGTGGCGGATGCCACGCTTGAAGCCGCATCGATTGTGCTGGCCGGTCCGGGTATTTACGACCGCGCATTTTGCAGGATCAAGGGACTATCCCCCGTATGGATCAGCGAGAGAGCGAGATTGAATGCCGAGTATCCGGTTGGCATCGATCTAATCGTATTCGATGGGCAAGGAAATGTCATGGCCTTGCCTCGCACAACCTCGATCGAAGGGAGGACAATCTCGTGAGTTATGTGATGGTGACCGGCGGTCAGGAAGCGATCGGGCACGCCCGAAACATGGTTCAATACTACCGATTGAAGGATTCCATCGAAGAGCTGGACGTCGGCCTGATCAGGCATCAAATGCGAATGCTGCGGGACAGGGTCATGAGCGAAAGCGGGTTGTACGCCCCTGAATATGCGGCCTTAGCGCTAAAGCAGGCGGAAGGCGATCCTTACGAAGCCGTATTTTTATTGCGCTCTTACAGTTCCACGTTGGTCCGCAATCACGTTTCCGCTACCTTAAACACCGACGAGATGCGGGTGATCCGGCGCATATCCGCCGCCTTCAAAGATATTCCGGGCGGACAAATACTTGGTCCGACCCGCGATTATACGCATCGTCTTCTTGACTTTACACTACAGCATTCCACGACGGACGATAACGCCGCCTTTTTGGCGGAGCTGTCCAGCTTCATGCCGGAAGCTGGGGCAACCGGGCGATTCCCGAAAGTGATTGATCGCTTGCGGCGCGAAGGCATGATCGCCGCACCGGACAAGGCCGAAGAGGAAGAGCCTTTCGATATAACGAGACAAAGCTTGTCGTTTCCTACGGTACGATCCGCGCGTCTTCAATCGCTCTCCCGCGGAGAAACCGGAGCGCTCGTGGCACTGGCCTACAGCAGCACCAGCAGATACGGCAAGAAGCATCCGGTTGTGGGAGAATTGCGTGTAGGGTATGTGCCGCTGCATATTCGCAATCCGTTGGCTGGAGATGAAACGGACGATTGCCTCTACGTGGGCGAGCTATTGGTTTCCGAAGTGGAGATGATTCAGTCTTTCGGCAAGGACAGCAAGTCGGGGGAGCTAGTTTTGGAATTCGGTTATGGTCTGGTCTTCGGCCATAACGAGCAAAAGGCGATCGCCATGTCGTTGCTGGAGCATAGCTTGGAGAGGGGAGGAACGGCGCCGGCGGAAGACGAACAATTCGTGCTCAAGCATATCGATCCGCTCGATTCCGGCGGCATTATGTCGCATATGAATTTGCCGCACTATGTGTCCTTCCAATCTTATCTCGACATGATGAAACGCATAGGGAAAACGTCGAAGTCGGAGCAGGGGGAGAAAAGTGAGCATGCCAGAGACGAAAAGTAGCATCAGGAAGATGGCCGAATTCAATTTCGCTTTTTTGAATGAAGGCTCGAAGCGGGAAATACGCCGCAAAACGTTGAAGGCCGTTGCCATCCCGGGTCATCAGGTCGCATTTGCTTCCCGGGATTTGCCGATTGCCAGAGGCTGGGGGACCGGCGGCCTTCAGCTCACCTTGTCGCTGATCACCCGGCACGATTGTTTGAAGGTAATCGATCAGGGCAGCGATTCCAGTATCAATGCCGTCAGCATCCGCCAATTGATCCAAGACACTTCCGGTATCCGGACGACGGAGGATACGACGGAAGCCACATTCATTCAGAGCCGGCATCGGATTCCTGAAGAATCGTTACAGGAAGGACAAATCCTCATTTTGCAGGTTCCCTTTCCCGAGCCTTTGCACAAAGTGGAAACGCGGGAAGAAGTGACGCGTCGATTGCATGCCGACAAACAATATAGCGACATGTGGTTAAGTTTGTACGAGCATGTGGTGAATTGGGGAAATGTGGCCATCTCCAACGACTATCCTGTCATGGTTGAAGACCGCTATTTGATGTCACCTTCGCCGATTCCCCGCTGGGATACGCTGAAGCTGCATCGCGCGAAGCATTTGACGCTGTTCGGCGCCGGTCGGGAGAAAAAAATATATGCGATTCCTCCGTACACGCGAATCGTTCCGATTTCGTTCGACGATTACCCGTTCGAGGCCGAGAGCATGAATGCGCAAGGCTGCCGGCTGTGCGGCAGCCGTACCTCTTATTTGGAAGAAACGATCGACGACCGCACGGGAAAGAAACAATATCAGTGTTCGGATACGGCGTTTTGCCGGAAACAAAGACATGCAACAAAAAAGGAGCAGTCTGATGACTATGATGAAAAAGCATGATGGTAACCCGCCGTTAGCGGTACAACCGAAGGAGGAAGAAGCGCCCCTTCTCGCGGCTGAAAAAATCGGAAAGCGATTCGGTCCGGGATGCGCGGCTTGTCAAACGCCTCCGTCGAACGGCAATGTTTGCCCTCAGTGCGGAACGTCATGGGGCTGTTGCGATATTAGCTTCAAGCTGTATCCAGGCGAAATCCTAGGCATTGTCGGCGAAAGCGGTTCGGGCAAAAGCACCTTGATGCGATGCCTGAATTTTGACGAGAAGCCGACATGCGGAACATTGATCTTATCCGCTGATGGGGACGACGATTGCGTTGATCTGCTATCGGCATCCGCGCAAAAACAACGGTATATTCGCAACCATCTTATGGGCGTGGTGTACCAAAACCCGCACCTGGGGTTAAAAATGTCGATATCGAGCAGCGGAAATATCGCGGAGAAACTGTTGGCGGCGGATTGTTATCATGTCGGTACGATTCGGTCGCGCGCTGCGAAATTATTGGAGCGGATGGAAATACCGCCATCGCGGATGGATGAGCCGCCCAAACGATTCAGCGGCGGCATGCAGCAGCGCGTGCAAATCGCCAAGGCTCTTGCGAATCGTCCGCCGATCTTGCTGCTAGATGAAGTGACGACAGGATTGGATCTGTCCGTACAAGCCAAGGTGCTCGATCTCATCCGGGAGATTCAACACGACATGCGGGTCGCGATGATCGTGGTCTCCCACGATTTGGGCGTGATCCGCATGCTGTCCGACCGGACGCTCGTCCTGCGTCAAGGACGTATCGTCGAACAAGGGCTTACCGATCAAATCTTGGAGGATCCGCAGCATCCATATACGCAGCTTCTGGTCCATTCCCTACTGTAGAAGGCAGGTGAGCAACATGCTACAAGTGCAAGCATTGTCCAAAACGTTTCATCTGGCACTAAACGAAACGATGGAGGTATCCCCTTTAAGGAATCTATCATTTTCCGTTCCAAGCGGACAATTTCTCGGCATTGCCGGACCGAGCGGAATCGGGAAATCGTCCATATTGAAATGTATTTATCGCACCTATTTACCGTCTGCAGGGCACATCTGGTTTCAATCGCAAACGTTTGGCGACATCGATCTCGCCAGCGCGGACGAGCGCCAAATCAGCCGGCTGCGAAAGCTGGAAATTCGCTACGTGTCCCAATTTTTGCGCGTCATTCCACGGGTGGAAGCGATCGATATCGTTGCCGAGCGATTGCTGCTGAACGGAACGGACGCCGGCGAAGCACGCAGACAAGCCGGCGAGATGCTGGATATGCTGCGCGTTCCGCGTTCCTTATGGAAAGCATATCCCGCCACATTCAGCGGTGGAGAGCAGCAGCGCGTCAATCTAGCTCGAGCTTTGGTCGTTCCTTCTCGTTTGTTGATTTTGGACGAACCGACCGCTTCTCTCGATGGGGAATCCAAAAAGAACGTGGTGGCGCTGCTGGAGGATATGAAACGGAAGGGCACGACGATGATCGGCGTATTTCATGATGTCGATATCATGGAACAGCTTGCAGATACGATCCTGGATTTGGGAACCATGTGTCAAACCAACCGATAAATGAGGAGAATGATTATGACAAACGAACAACAACGAGAACTTGAAAATAACGCTAAACAAATCCACGAAAGGAACGAGATAAAGTCTATGTGGTCTCCCTTGCCATTCGACCTCAAGCGCCCCGTTGTGATCGCTCATCGTGGCTTGCCCGAAATTGCTCTTGAAAACACCAATCGCTCGTTCGAGCTCGCGATCGAAACGGGAACCGATACCGTCGAAACAGACGTGCATGTTACGGCTGACGGCCATGTCGTTTGTACCCATGACGATAATCTGCTCCGCGTAGCAGGCCGCAACGAACGTATTTGCGATCTGAAGTTGAGTGAGGCACTCGCGCTGTTTCCGGCGCTGCTTGAATACCGGAATTTCCTGTCGATGACGGGAAGTATGCCGGTAATGGTCGATACAAAGGGCGCGACGCCGGAGGCATTCCAGGTGATTGGAGATGCGACAGAACGCGCTGGATTCATGGATCGGATCATCTTCACGGCTTATAACTATGAGCTCGCGCGCGCGATCCGCAAAAGATTTCCTGACGTTGCCATTTCGATCCATGTCCCTGAGGGTCTTGATCCGTTGGACATAGCTGATGAAGTCAAGGCGAGCTGTATTCGTTTGCTGCCAACCGAGTACCTACCTGAGCTCATCGCGCGCATCCATGAGCGCGGTTATGCCACGATCGCCGTTGCAGCGCCTACGGCCAGCACGCGCACCTCGACGAATCCCGATGCGCTTCGCGCCATCGCCGATCTTGGAATCAGCGCTGTCATCACCGATCGATGTGATTGGGCGGTGAAAATCTTCAAGGAACTCGACAACGCATAAACGAGCTAGCTTGCGGTTTCACATTCGGATTGCAAGCGGCAGTACTCGTCTCACATTTCAAAGGAATGACCCGATTCGCGGAGGAGAAGTAAATGGCACTTATTGATTTGCACTGTCATACGAAGATCTCGGACAACTCATTTACAACCGAGGAAGTCATCCGGTTGGCCTCGAAGGCGGGCGTGACGCATCTAGCGATCACGAACCACGACACGACGATGGGCTTACAGGAAGCGATGGAACTGGGGGAGCGCCACGGCGTGGAAATCATCCCCGGAATCGAGATTTCGGCCTACGATTACAAACGTGGGCGACGTGCGCATTTTCTCGGCTTCTTTGTGGAGCCGGATCATCAGGCGATTGAAGAATTGTGTGCACCGCTGCGGGCGGCCCGGCATGAGGCGTGTCGGGAGATGGTCAAGCGCATTCGGAAAGCGGGATACGACATCGATTGGGAGCAGGTTGAGGCGTATGCGGAAGGCGGAACCGGCGTGTACAAGCAACATATTATGCATGCGCTGATCGACGGCGGCTACACCGACGCCATCTACAGCCCGCTGTACAAGCAACTGTTTGCACGCGGTGGAGACGGCAAGGAGCCTAGCATCGCCTATGTACCACTGACCTATGTGGATGCATTCGACGCGATCCGCACCATTCTTGCCGCGGGAGGTATTCCGGTACTTGCGCACCCTGGGCAGATGGATAACTACGACGCGGTACCGGAATGGGTAGAGGCCGGACTGATGGGCATTGAGGTTAGGCACCCGGATCATAGCCCGATGGATGAGGCTAGAGCTCGGGCGCTGGCTCATGAGTATGAGTTGATCATGACGGGCGGATCGGATTTTCATGGCTTCTATGGTGACAAGCAAAGTCCGCTGGGTTCGCAAAGCATGGGTATTCAAAGTATTGTAGCGATAAAAGAGAAAATGCGGTTGCGCAAATAATTTTCTGTTCCGAGTCATCAAAAGATTGCTTTTCGGCCAACAAGGCAATGGGCATCCAAACGAACAGATTGTGCAACTGGTTGTCCCACACAGAACCGGACACTGCCCTTAGGGTGGTGTCCGGTTTTATCGTGCGCCACGCATGGCGCGTAGCAAGGCGGTAAATGTGATGGTTTTCTTGGATGATTCCGTGAATACGAAACCCGCGGCGCACTTCACCCGCTATAAAACAAGCAAAGCTCGTCCGAACATAATGAACGGACAATTTAAGCAGTAAGACGCGGATATTATAATTTCAAAAGCCCGATTGTCAACAAATAGATTGACAGTCAGGCTTTTTCTTTTACTATGCTCACCAGAAAGGAAGTGAAGTAGATGTATCAGTTTATGAAAGATTTAGAGGTATTAAAATGCCCGCCACTCATCATCAAAGAACGGGAACTATCGGAGAATGAGAGTATCCGCAGGAAATTTGCTTTGGAGGAGACGGATATTCGCCCTGATTACGGAAAGGAATTTTTGGAACAGGGAATCGTCATTTTCCCCGTATATCGAGATGAACGCATGTTGCCCTTACAATATGGAGCGAAGTTTTGTGACTACCGCATGATTCATTATGGCGGGGGATTATGCGAAATTATACAGGAGTATGGCAAGCTCGAAGTGAATCCTCAAGACACACGCTATACGAAACAGGCGAGTAATTGCCCCAAACCCCGTTCGTTCTGGTTCTATTATGACAAAACGGAAGGGCGCTACAAGCATGAGAATAATGAAGCCCGGTGGAAGAATAGACTGGAGGAAATGAACATGGTTAAAGAAAGCTCGTTTATCCATGATTTGGTTTGGCGATTTTACGATTTCTACGATGAGTTTTGGATTATCCGCGTGGAGTTTAAAAAGCGCTACCACGTAGACCATATGCCGTCTCACTTGGACTTGCTCGACTATATGTATTATGTGGACTGTCAGCTTGAGGATGTAAAGGCGTATTTGTTGCTCTTGCAAATCTTTGGTGAATTGTCAGAGGAAGACTACAATATCGCCGCCATCATGATTGCCGAACTTGAACGGAAGATTGAGAACGCGCGGCATTATCTTCATCGGAAGGAATTGACGAGCACATTCGATGTGTGGGATGAGAAGCAACAAGGGAAGCCTGTCACGAAGTTTCATGCGATGGTCGAGCACCTTTTCAAACCTGCCTTCTTAATCAATCCTGTTGAAGAAAAGCAGCATCCCAATATCGGTCAAATTTATGCGCGGATTCAAACGACCAAGCATTATAGTAGTCCAGAAACGAACCGCGTTAAAATGAACGATACGATGAAAAGCACCCAACAAGCTTTTGCGGTGAAAGGCGCGACACAAATAACCTCCATTTTTGATTACAGCATTTACTATCTCAACGACTGAAATGCTGCCTTACAGAGCTTACGTCATACGCAGGCTCTTTTCCCATACGACGAGGAATGTGCGACGTAAAGTCAAAAGAAAAATTGGGGCGCTACCCCAAACCCCGTCCTCGCCGGAGGCAGGTGGTCTTTAGTCAAGACCACTGAATCAAGAGGATTTGGAGTAGGCGAGGGATTCAAGGGTCAAGATGAACTCGCTGCGCTCGCCCTTGATTCCCGTACCATGCCTGTTGTTTTCATCAAATGTTCATCACAGATTCACTTCTAATTTTATTCTTTGAAAGGAGGCAACCCAAATGGAGGAAGAAGTCATACTACAAGAATTGAAAGAATGTACTCGAATGTTCCACGAGCAAATCACTCAAGATGCTATTCGCCTATTGATGAATGACAATTTGGGGCTTCTCGGTTTATACATAACTAACCATGAGGGCAATGAACGTATCGAGTTATCGCCAATACTGATTGCTGAGGAAGCCACATACTTGAATATATACCCAATTAAATATGCCATTATTATCTCTTGTCATGAACTTGGTCATGCAAAAGATGCCAAATTCAAATACCGCGAAATGGAAGCATTTCGCTTGAAAAATGTAGATACGCTTCAAGCGAAGAAGCGTATCATCAAATTAAAAATTCAAAATGAAATCGCTGCTTGGAAAATGGCGCATACTTTTTGCCCTTATCAAGAGGAGTTAAAATATGCGGCGCGGCTCCATTTGAAGCAATGTATAAGGGATTGGCTTCTCAAAGGGAAGAGTCCGTGGTTGTAACAATATAAAGGGCTTCATTGGCAACAATGCAAAGAGGGCAAACAAACGGAGGGAAAACGGAATACAGACCATCCATGAGTATCAGCAACAAAGGAAAGCTAATACTTCGGATAAAATCCAATTATTAAGGGCTTTGCTCCTCAAATACCCGAAGGCTTCAAATTATCAGATTGCAGAATTGTTAGGTGTCACAGAGGGATACATTCGTAAACTGAAAAAACAATTGAATTAACGCGTTGCTTTTTACACCAAATTAGAATATTATCGAATTAGATATTTGTTAAATTAAATATTCATTAAACTGAATTTGGCGGTGAGTAATAACCATGCAACTGGATAAAGTGGTCAACTATCATAAAGCACTTGCAGACCCAACAAGAATCAGGATTTTAATATTGCTTGCAGAAGGAGAACTTAATGGTCAGGTTTTAGCAGAAAAACTAGGTGTCTCCCCTGCTACCATTACACATCACACTACAAAATTACGTGAGGCGAGCTTGATTAATGAGAGAAGGGATAAAAATACTATCTTTTTTTCTTTGAACCATTACTTCATAAAAAGTAATGCTACTGCCTCTGTGGATTTAATCTACAAAAACGCGAATATTTTAGGGGGTGCGGAAGGTATGGACGATAAGAACATGCGACTTAAGGAATCAGTTATTAAAAACTTCTTCACATCAAATGGGAAACTTAGGAACCTACCAGTGCAACTTAAGAAAAAGTTAATCGTATTAGAAAACCTTGTTTCCCGGTTAGAAAAAGGACGTAAATATACTGAAAAGGAAATCAACGAGTTCATCATGAATTTTCATGATGATTTCGCTACAATACGCAGAGAATTTATTATGCACCAATTCATGTTCAGAGAAAACCAAATCTACGAGTTAAATCCACCTGAAATGTGGGCAAGGTGGGATGTATTAACGTAAATTGAATTGATGTTTAACTGTAAAAACCGCTCTTACTAAACAATTGGATAAGGAAGGTGTACTACTTGATTAGCTTAATACCAGTGAGTAATCCTTTGTCCAGTGAAAACTTGGAGATCCAAAAAGCGATTATGAATTCACAACCCTTGTTCAACCGTTTAGTAGTTGGGAAGGAATTGCTAACTGTTGAAGATATCATCGAAGAAAACCAGAAGAATGTCGAATATGGCGAAAAGCTGTTTCACTTGAAGAAGGATAACGAACATGTTGGCTTAGTTACTTATCTCCCTCAAAATCCACATGATAATTGCACTTGGATTGGACTACTAATAATCCATAATGAGCATGAAAGGAATGGTATCGGGACGATTGCCATAGAGTTATTGGAAGAAAAACTAAAGGAACGCAAAATAAATAGAGTCAGGTTATGTGTTCAAAATGGGAACATTAAAGGGGCATCATTTTGGAATAAACATGGCTTTAATAAAATAAACAGTGGCTTTGACAATCACAAAAATCAAATCGATATCTATGAGAAAGTATTTCGATAGAAATCATTACATACTAAATTAAAGGAATGAAATGAATATGACCATAGTCGGAATATTAGGTTCAATGTATGGTATTGAGGGATACGATTGTACCATAGATTTATACGCCACCCTTATAACAGAATTTAACCCTGATGTCATTTGCGGTGAGGTACATCCAAACACATGGAATGTTTACTTGTCTGATAAAACTAAAAGAGGTTTCTGGGGAGAGGCGGAGGATATATACTATGACTGGATTTTCCCTTATTGCGAGGAGAATAGTGTAGTATTTTTACCAGTAGATTGGTTTGAGTTAGATGTTTGGAATGATTTTGACCCCTTTCTCAAATTCGAAGGAACACAGAGGGAAGCATTTCAGAACAAATTGGCGGATTGGTTTGAACAACAAAAAAGAGTATGGAATGCTACTCCTATTCCTTTCAATTCTAAGCAATATGACGACATTGCAAGACAAAAATACAAATGGCTGTACGATATCAATACTGAGTCGCAAATCTTTAGGTGGATTTGTAGAAACCAGATTATGGTGCAAAGAATCAGGAATACAATCAAAAGACATCCAGGACAACGGATTTTATGTATAGCCGGGGCAGACCATAATTATTGTTATTACGATGGATTAAAAGACTTAGAAGATATAACAATACAATACCCTTTAAAACAATAGATACCCGTCCGGGTAATTATTCTACGACTCATCATTGGAATTTGAACTGTTCTTGTTCCGATTTCAATGATGAGTACAGCAACCGAAGGGAGGTAGTTAATCACTTCGCGGAAAACAAACAATGACCGAGCGAGCAACTGCTTTCTCGGTCATTGTTTAGCAAACTAAACCTTAATATTGAAGACCTTTAAGTCCACCACTACTTCAACTCTCTGCTTTACCACTATCTGTGATACGGTTCTCCGCGCTTCTATAACGGAAAGCTTTAAGCAAAGAGGGGACGTCAAAAAGGTAACTTCGCGGTAACAATCCGGTAACAAAATGCCGATAATTAGCCGGATTTAATGATAACCAGAGATAATACAAAACGCCGAAAACCCAGACAGGACAAGGGTTCTGAGACTTTCCAATAACCAGAAATAACACGCGGCGGACACTGGCAGCGATGAGGTCAGGGGTTCGATTATCCCCCTAGGCTCCATAAAAAAACGTCATTACGAATAATAACGTAGTGGCGTTTTTTTATGTTCACCGGGGGAGCGAACAACTGAAAGGGGGGCGTCCCGCGCGGACGTAATGAAGGGAGTAAGCTTCGAAGTATAGGCATCGAGTGGAGGGAGGTAGCCTTTCAGACCAATGTTTGAACGTACATGGCTACCAACGTATTTATTAATTCATCCCTTTCTGCTTTCAGAGTGCCGGAATCGTCGCCGAAGCTGCAGATCAACATCACGTGCTGGAACAACTGTCCGTAGAACATTCGAGCCAGCAGCTTAAAATTCGCGTCCCGTATCACATGTCTGGCTGCCAAGTCCAACAGATAATTCGCCAAGTGCTCCTCCAAACGTTCCGGAATGGTCCGTACTATACTCGCGCAAGTGGGATTGTGCGGAACTTCCATGAGGCCGATTCGGATGAAATCGAGATTCTTCAAATGAATCTCCAGATAGTTCTGCGCCAGGAAAGTCAGATCTTCTCGCAATCGGCCGGTCAATCGGTGATTAACTTCGTCCGACAGGAGGGAAGTCGGAAATTTGGCGTTCAAAACCTCGCTGAATAAATTCTCTTTATTTCTAAAATGCCGGAATAACGTAACTTCATTCACTCCAGCTCTCCCGGCAATATCTCTCGTGGAAGCAGCCTCGTACCCTTTTTCGGAGAAAATAGCCAATGCCGTATCGATTATACGGTCTCTCGTACTGGATTTACTCAAAGTTGAAACACCTCTTTATTTTAGTTGACATCCTAATTATAATTATGTAGCATCATAAATGCAAGTGAACACTTACATTCATTTTTAGAACGATCTTTGAATTAAGGAGGCTGTATTCATGAATTTGATTACCGGAGTTTCGAGCGATGTAGGGCAGGAGGTTGCACAGCAATTACATGACAGGGGACACCGAATTCGAGTGGTGAGCCGGAATCCCGGCGATTCCTGGCCTGTAGACGTAGAAGTGATTGCCGGGGACTTGACCGATCCTGCGGTTATGAACAAGGCGTTGTTGGGAGTCAAAAAGGCTTTCCTAATCGCGGTTCCAGGCGACGAATCATTCCCGGAGGTTGCAAGGGCACTTGGCGTTAAGCATCTCATCTTTCTCTCTTCCAGTGCGGTGGAGCTTGGTGCAGATAACCCTATTACTCGCATGCATGCGCGTATGGAGGAGTTGATCCGACAATCCGGTATTCCTTCCACTATTTTGAGGTCGGGACCCTTCATGTCGAACGCGCTTCATTGGGCAGACACTATACGGTTTGGGGGAAGAGTCCGCGCGCCATACGGCAACGATGGGCTTGTTCCTATAGACCCCAGGGATATTGCCGCCGTAGTTGTAGAGTCGCTTGTATCCGCTGGTCATGAAGGTCGGATTTACACCTTGACCGGTCCTGAGCTCCTGACTCCCGCAGATCAGGTGCAGACGATCGCAGAGGTGCTTCAGCAGTCGATCGAGTTCGACAATATCACCGAGTCGGTGGCTAAGGAAGAAATGAAGCAGTATATGCCTGAGGAAAAGGTAGACTCCGTTCTCCGAGTTAGGAAAGCTGCAACCGCACAACGAATCATTCGAAATACGGTAATGGAAGTAACAGGGCAAGCGGCACGCACGTTCAGACAGTTCGTTAAGGACCACATCGATGCTTTCCGATAAAACGTGAGGACTCATCCGAGCAACTACAAGATTGTAAGTACGGCGTCAAGCCGATATACAAGATCACCACTCTGCCGTATGGACCAAAACCTGCTTTGAGACTTCTGCCCAACTAAGCAGGAGTCTTTTTATGTTTAATATTTAATTAAACGTAAATTAAAATTGGCTTTGGGTGTGTAATACCCCTAAGCGGAGAGCGCTTCGCAAGTAACGAAGAGGTCAGGGGTTCGAGTCCCCTATTTTCCACCAAACGTTTCCTTCAGAATGACAGAAATGTAGTTTCTATTTTTAGTTTAGAGCCTTGCATCACAAGTCGGTTTTTGCCAAAATTGCGTGTTATGCAGATTCGGAAAGGCATAAGCTACTTTACACACCCTACTCATGTTGAATGTTGTGTCGCTTATCAGGAAATAAATTATTAGAGCCGCATTTACCTATTAGACTAAGCTCAGGCGCTGTTGGCGCTTGGGCTTTTATTTACGCAGAAGTGTACACCACTAGCTGTTTACTTGATTCTTGAAAGTGATGTACTTTCCCGCTAAAGTATAAGGAAGCAGTTGGGAATTCCGGTTTATATTGCGTGAAATTGCTGTAACAGTTTTTCTATTTTATGCAAGACGAAATTTTGCGAAGGGGAGATACTGATGCTCGTTAGAGGTAGTGTAGATAAGTATGATAGAGAGACTTCTCAGCATATCGTTGCATACTTGGATATTTTGGGGATTGCAGCAAGGATGAAGCATGGGTACGAGGGACAAAAGCTTGCAATGAATAAGCTTCATAACCTGTATACTCATTCTATGGATAAGCGAACAGCTATGGATGGCTACAGTGATATTCAGTTCAAGATATTTTCCGACAACATTATTATTGTCAAGAAGCTGTCAGAACAGCCGGAGAAAAGACTGCTCGATATAAGAGCACTATTATTTTGTGTTTCAAATTTCCAATGCTTAGCGGTTACAGACAGTGTTGGATGGCTTGTTCGTGGAGGGATATCAATAGGAGAACTCTTTATCGATGAAACTATGGTATGTGATAACTTGTGTTTTTTGAATTATCTATATATTCAGCATTTCGGAGGTCAGTTCTTAAAAAATGGGATTGCTTCTTCCGGCCAAGCGCGGCGAATCACTTGAATTAGCTGTAGCTTCCTCCTTAAGGCCTTCAGTCAAAAATAGAGAAGAACTAATTTTCAATATCGCGCTCTCTTTCGATGAGGTTTACATTCGGTTTTTAAGTGCACGGTGCACCCATGAACAGATAGGAAAGAAGAACTGCACCCATCTGTTGCCGTAAAATGTAGCAAATCGGCTGTAACTTCCGTTCAGTATCCGTCAGTATGATCAAATTCAACCCCTATAATGTCATCGAACGGAATCCAGCGCCAACATTCATCGCCGCGTCCGTTTTCCCCAGTTCCAATACGTTTTCGGTGTGAATCGATTTCAATTACATATCCGGTTATGTTCTCGTTACCCTGCTCATTATAGATCGTAATCGTTACCGGCAATATTGAAGCGAGTGCTGACCGCAGGATCCCGTCGATAGTATGATGAACGTTGGCTACTCCGTATTTGCTTTAAAATCGTAGACTCAAGACGAAATAGACAAATCTTGGTGGGATTTAGACTTTAGCGACAGACAAATAGCCAGACGGGGGTAATCCGTTGGGCTTTTTTTTATTCTGAAATCATCTCATGCAGTTCTCAGCAAACTCTAATAAGTCGGTTGAATCGCTGGAGCTCGTACACTAACAAGCGCGCAGCGCTTCGCTTGGGCTGTCGCAGGAGGAAGAATTTAAACAAATTTTGGACGAATATAAAAAAGTGGCCCCACGCACTATCCGACCAGCCTCGTTAATAATTTGTCGATATTTGCAATAAGAATGACGATCATCACATTTAAAGGTAAAGAACGAAGTAAAGGGCATGTATTTAGAGTATGAGTACCCCTCCATGAAACATAGATGAATTGGAACCCTCAGTTCGGCAGGTCCGATCCATGTATTAGGCTTAACTAAGGAAGAGGCTATCATTCTTTCGAAGGAAATGCTTCAAAAGGTAGGTCTGATTGATAAAATGGATGCTTACCCTTCACAGCTTTCCGGAGGACAGAAGCAGCGTGTGGCTATTGCTCGCAGGAACTACATTTCCTGTAAGCGCGTGAACAAGAATGGTTTGCTCTTTTAACTCTGGATCATTAAATTGAATTTTTATTACGTAAACCAAAGGAATCCCTTTCCGTGTAGGAAGATAGTATTTGGTTGCTTCCGTGTGAGAGATACTGGATAAAGATTCAGCTAAGGATCCAAGGGCAATTCGTATGGCCTGATTTTCTGATACAGCTGCAATCATCGGCCTGTTAAAGAGTTTCTGGTTTAATTTAGGGTGTATCGTACCATAAATCTTGTGTGCAATACCCTTATGGTCAATCTCAACTACGAGCTCGTCACCCCAAACAGGCGTCTTAAAGAGCATGTGCTGAAAGCGAACGAACCTGTTATTTAATGTGGAATCCCCGATCTCTATTACTTTTAGATCGCGTTGAGCGTTACTGAGGCCATAGAGAGACTTTAAACGATTAATTGATTCATAGGCGATCCATATCAACGAATGGTGAGATGGCTGTGTAAATTGACCCCGAAGTAATGCCGGAGTCTGTGTTTCGTTATTCCATGAAACCTCAGTCAATTGACCATTGTTTTGAGCAAACTCTTGCAGTACCTTTTCAGCCATCGGCGGAATTTCATTTGCCAGAGACCTAAGCGTGAAATGGGTTGAAAATAATCCCAAAAAAAGCAGCAAGATCATGCTTCTTGAAAACCTATTGCGCATAACCGAATCCCCTTTGAAAGTTGCATGTTTCTATTATGGGAATATTTACAGGGGATATTCATGATTTGAGTTCATTTTCCTTTGTTTCTTATAATAAGCTCAAAAATATAAAGTACGATTAGCAGTGCAAAAAGAGATTGTGTAAATAAATAAACGGTTTGATTCGAATGTAAGAATGCAGTATTTATGATCCCTATCCCTAAAACTAGACAGGCCGTTCCTATTCTAAAATATTTGAGTATTTTTTAGCTCTATCCAGATCCTGCATTCGCGCTTCCTCCATGTACCGAAAAACTGACTATATTGTACCATAACTAAGTTATTGTTAAGATAGTCGTTTTCTTTACTTTGCTTCTAAAAACAGGTATAGTAAATGTATGTTCATAAGATCGGATTTTTGGAGGAGCCTGTCACCAAGGGCTCTTTTTGTGTTTTTATAGCCATTCATGCTGCTTTTGGCTATTTTGAAATAAATAACTGGGGGAAAATATGGAACAACAGGCAATTTGGGCAATTGGAATCTTCTTGATTATTTATGGAATTATCATTTCCGAGAAAATCCACCGTACGATCATAGCCATGGTCGGTGCTATCTTAATGATCGTTTTGGGTATTGTTAATCAAGAAACAGCACTGCATCACATTGATTTTAATACGCTTGGCTTGCTAATTGGTATGATGATTATTGTGGGGGTGACAGCTGAAACAGGACTCTTCAAATATGTAGCATTAAAAGCAGCCAAAACAGCAAAAGGAAAACCCGTTAAAATCATGGTAGCTCTGGTTATTATCACAGCAGTCAGCTCAGCATTTTTGGATAACGTCACAACCGTACTTCTTATGGTCCCTGTTACCCTGAGCATCACAAGGCAGCTGCGTATAAACCCGCTTCCCTTCCTTATTACTCAAATCATCGCGTCAAACGTAGGCGGGACGGCTACTTTGATAGGGGATCCACCCAACATTATGATAGGAAGCTCGGTAAAAGAGCTCACATTTATGGCATTTATTAATAACCTTGCTCCCATTGCGGTCATCATTATGTTGGCATACATACCTTTGTTTATCCTCTTATTTAGGAAACAGATCAGGTCTACACCGGAACTGCAGCAAAGTATTATGGAGATGGATGAAAGAGCGATGATTACAGATCCTAAGCTGCTTAGGAAATGTCTGATCGTTCTGGGTATAACCATTATCGGTTTTTTTCTGCATCAGAGCATTCATCTGGAATCAGCTACGGTTGCGTTAGCGGGTGCATTTCTGCTTCTACTGTTGACAGGTGAACGAATGCTTGAGCATGCTTTCCACAGTGTGGAGTGGACCACATTATTCTTCTTTGTGGGATTGTTCGTCCTTGTTTCCGGACTTGTGGAGACGGGTGTGATAGCCAGATTGGCTGCACAAGCCATTGAGTTAACGGGTGGCAATATGGTGGCAGCCTCTATGCTGATCCTTTGGTTAAGTGCGATTGCCTCTGCTTTTCTTGATAATATCCCTTTCGTTGCAACGATGATACCCATGATTCATGAGATGGGCAATATGGGAGTTACTCATCTGGAGCCTCTCTGGTGGAGTCTTGCTTTGGGCGCTTGTCTGGGTGGCAACGGTACATTGATTGGGGCCAGTGCCAACTTAATCGTTGCCGGATTGGCTGGTAAAGAAGGCTACCCCATTACCTTTGTCAAGTATCTGAAAGTCGGGTTTCCATTAATGATCCTTTCGATTGTGCTCTCCAGCTTTTATATTTATTTTAGATATTTGATGTAGCAAAGGAGACTCTAACCTATGTTAACCTATACGTACGATGACAAAGAGATCGAAATCAGTGAAGTAGCAAATGGTCAAGATATTGAATTTCACATACGTGTTGTTGGGGATAAGGTGTTGGATACGCGGATCAAGGAAATCCAACATGATTTTGAACATAATCATGTCATCACAGATGTTTTGTTCTATGCGTTTTTGAATCGTGAGTATCAATTCATTGTTAGACAGGATTACTATACGGATTTTATTCTTTCTCTCATGAAGCACCGTTTGATAATAAGTGTACAATGGACCTAAGCATTTCAAGCGCAACAGCAGCTTAAAGTAACTCATTACTTGAAAATCGAATAGCGAAAACCATGGAGGAGCCTGTCACCAGAGCATTGCGATTCAGCAGTTGTGGTATTACGGGCTTCTTTGCGTTTTTTTAACTATATATGCACATCCTACATTTAATTAGAAAGGTGGAACTTACATGCTTATTTTTCAATTAGCGATCATTTTACTGGCATCCAAAATCGCTGGAGATCTTAGTGTGAAACTGGGTCAGCCTTCTGTATTGGGTAAATTACTCATAGGTATAGTACTGGGACCTACGGTTCTGGGTGTTGTATCCAATACAGAAATGCTCCAAGAAATTAGTCAAATCGGTGTTGTTCTACTCATGTTTATTGCAGGGCTGGAAACGGACACAGAAGAGTTTAAACGCACGGGTAAAGCTTCGGCTTATGTGGGTATATCAGGCATTATTGTACCTTTTTCCTTGGGTTATTTAGCAGGGATCTGGTTAGAGCTTCCCCAGCTCCAGTCCGTATTTTTAGGGTTACTGCTGTCTGCAACAAGTGTCAGCATTTCCGTACAAGCACTTAAAGAAATGGGGAAGCTCAAATCAAGAGAAGGCACAACGATTTTGGGTGCTGCGGTTATCGATGATATTCTGGTCATCATTGTATTGGCATTTGTGATGAGCTTTGCTGGCGGAGATGTGAATTTGGGAGTTGTTGTACTCAAAAAAGTCATTTTTTTTGTTGTAGCCATATTTATAGCGTGGAAAATAGTCCCATGGTTATTAAATAAATTTGCCCCTTTGCGGGTTACTGAAGCCATTATTTCGGCAGGCTTGATCATTTGTTTTATGTATGCGTACCTGGCTGAGGTTGCTGGGGTTGCTGCCATCATAGGAGCCTATATCGCCGGGATTGCCATTAGTCTCACGAAATACAAGCACGAAGTATTCGAAAAGGTGGAGACGATTAGTTATTCGATTTTTGTTCCTGTATTCTTCACTTCAATTGGAGTGTCTGCTGAATTCATCGGGATTGGTAATCATATCGGTCTGATCGTGGGATTAAGCATGCTGGCGATACTTACCAAGCTCATCGGATCTGCCATTGGAGCCCGGTTATCTGGATTCGGTTGGAGGAACTCATTAGGAATCGGAGCTGCAATGGTTTCCCGCGGGGAAGTAGCTTTAATCATTGCGTCCATGGGGCTTGAAGCGAATTTGTTAAGTCAGGAGATGTTTGCCGTTATGGTTGTCGTTGTTTTGATAACCACTCTGGTAACACCGCCAATGATGAAGTTTATGTTTGGTAAAACGAGTATAAAGGGGCAGGAACTGCAGAGAAAGGAGTAGTTCTGTTTATTAAGGGAAAAACTGCTGCTGAACAGGTACAATCAGATAGGATACACGATGACTGCCTGTATACCGATAGGTTAAATACATGTTGATACGGAGGCTTATATGATTCATTATTGGCTTATTTTACTTGCTATTGCAGTAGCTATTGCTTATTTGGCAGATAAGATTAAACAACCTTATCCCACTCTTCTTGTCGTCGCAGGATTATTGCTGGGACTTATTCCGATTCCGGCATTACATGATTTGAAAGTATATGTAGCGTCGGATCAGGTGTTCCAAACAGCGGTTATTCTCATTTTTTTATCTGCCTTGATTGGTGACGCCGCACTCAAGCTTCATTTTCAAGAAGTTAGAGCAAATAAGAGGCCTATATTATTACTCTCTTTATTAGGAACACTGTTGACCTTTGTACTTATAGGAGGGCTATGCTACTGGTTGTTAGGTCTTTCCCTGCAAAAAGCATTAGTGTTTGGAGCCTTAATGGCAGCAACAGATCCTGTATCTGTTTTAAGTATATTCAAATCCATGGGATTAAATAAGAAACTATCGGTAATTGTGGAAGGAGAGAGTCTGGCTAACGACGGTGTTGCTGTTGTTTTATTTAAAATCGCTTTGGCGACCACAGCATTAAGTATGTCAGGCGTGACGAGCGGCACATTAGAATTTGGTAAAGTAGTTCTCGGTGGGATGATCATCGGTATCGTGGGCGGATTTATTGCCTCCAGAATCACTTCTAGAATTGATAACTACTTAGTAGAAATAGGTCTTTCTATTGTATTATTTTATGGGGTCTTTGAAGTTGCAGAGTTGTTTCACTTATCAGGTGTTATTTCTGTGGTTTTCGCAGGTCTTTTACTGGGAACCTACGGAAAAAATGTTGGCATGTCCGATATGACCCATGAGAAAATGGATTCCTTTTGGGAAACGATTGCTTTTATTGCCAATGCGTTGATTTTTCTGATGGTCGGTCTGGAAATATCAAATATCAACTTCGCAGATAAGTGGTTTGAGATCGGTGGCAGTATCCTCATCGTACTCATTTCAAGATTTATTGCAGTCTATGTAAGTCTAACGATGGACCGCGATATTCCAAGCGCATGGAAGCCTATCATTGCTTGGGGAGGTCTGAAAGGTTCACTGTCTATCGCTCTGATATTGGGTGTATCTCCTTCATTTGAAGGGCGCGATTTATTATTAGCCATGACTTTCAGCAATGTGGTGTTTTCTCTATTAGTCCAGGGTACTACACTGGGTAAATTGGTCTCAATATTAAGAGTTAAATAAATTTGATTCAGAATATTTTTTTAGCCACGATCTACTCTCTTACTTCACACCCCCGGTTTAATTTTGACAACATGTTTACAAAAGCATGAATATCGATTGTTATAGAAAAAACCATGACCACTAGCTGAGTAGCCATGGAGACGTTCAAGTATGATTTTATTTCACCAAATAAGTATCAATAAATGCTTTTGGCACATAGGTCATATCATCTATAATCGAAGGTGCAGACATGAGCATTTCGTCCATACCACCAACCTTAATGGTCTTGCTATCGATTTGAAGCACGAAGGTGTCACCCCTCGCCATCATATTATTCATCATTCCTTTGCCTTCCATCATCACCTTCGTTAAAGTAATGGACCGGGGTTCCCCATTCCAAGTTACTTTAAATCCGAGCGACTCGGCAATTTGACGGAGTGGAGCCAGTTCAGCACCATCCTTCATCATCGTTGTAACAGTGCTGTAATCATACTTTTTCATCATCATTGCCTCAGCACTAGCGAAACTCGGAATGGCTAATGTACAAGCTGCTAGTGAAATAACCATTGTTTTTTTCCATGTTTTCATAATTCGGTTCCTCCTTAGTGTTGGTCATGTATTTCTACAACTAAAGGTAGCGTGCGAATATTAAGAAAGACTAACAGAGATCTTACAAAAAACTTACAAAATATAGAGTATTCCTTATTAAATAAAGCTGCCCGGTAGCCCCCCATGCCGCGCTTCGCGGCATCACAGATGATGAAAATGGGGCTCGTTTTTGACGATATACTTCTTACGGCTGGCGAGGAAGGTCGTTCAGCTATGGTGTCGCGAACCCATCCGTTAGTCTGACTCCGACGACCACGGTGCACCACGGACTGTCGCACCCTTTAGGGGTAGCACGTAGGGTAGAATAACCCATTTGGTTGTTGCACCAGCCCGCAATTTCATTGCCGTAGAAAGGTGACTTTTAATGGAAGTACTCATTGAACGAGCATGCGGACTTGATGTTCACAAGAAGTCCATCACGGCCTGTATCGTTACACCGGACGGAAAGGAGATTAAAACGTTTCGTACTCACACGGTTTACCTGATGGAGCTAATCGACTGGATCAACGCGCGTGGTTGTAGCCATGTGGCTATGGAAAGTACAGGTGTTTTCTGGAAGCCAATCGTCAACCTGCTCGAGGCCGAGGATATCGAATTTCTTGTCGTCAATGCTCAGCACATAGCGCTTCGCGGTAACATGAGCGCCCATCAACGTCTCATGTTAAAAGCGATGCTGACTCACATCGATTTTCTTAATGAACAAATCGTGGATCTGGATACGGAGGTAGCCAAACGTCTAGACCCTTTTCAGGAGCAGTTGGATCGACTGGAAACCATCCCTGGGATCGCTCGTCGCACCGCTGAACAAATCCTTGCTGAAATCGGAACGGATGTAGGCGCCCGATTCCCAAGTGCAGCTCACCTTTGCTCATGGATCGGACTTGTTCCCAGACATAATGAAAGTGCCGGTAAACGCAAGCCTTCCAAGACTCGTAAGGGGAACAAGTATCTCCGAGCAGCTCTCACAGAAGCGGCCCAATCCATATGAGGGTCGGACAACTATCTTGGTGCCCAATACCGACGTATTGCAGCCCGTAAGGGAAGGCAACGTGCGGCCATCGCGGTTGCCCATTCGATGATGACGATCGCTTATTACCTGCTTACGCGTGGCGAGAATTACCGTGACTTGGGTTCCCAATTATTTTGAGACGAGGCAGCAAGAGATGATCGTTAAACAATCTGTGCGAAGGCTCGAAAACTTGGGCTTTACTGTTACAATATCCAACCCCGCTGCATCATGATACCACCACCCCATATTAGAATGTAGGCGCAGCTAAAAAAACACACACTAGCCGCGCTTAGTTTCGTGCTGCAATTTTTAGCTACTCAGTGCATTTGATTTTCAGGGTAGCTGAGTGAAGGGGTCGTTGGTTCAAGTTATTCTATACAAAAGAGGGCTCCTGAGATCAGGAAGCGTAAGCGTCAATAGCCCCTTATCCGGAATTCCGGATAAGGGGCTATTTGACGCTTACGTAGTAATTGAGGATACCGTACGCCGCTATGCGTTTCAGCATCTTCACCGTCGCGAGCCCTATGCCGCTCGTGCCGCCAATGATCACCGCCCGCTTCGCTTCGTACCGTTCCATGCGAACTCTCCTTGCGACGCCTAGCTGATTGTGAACTGTTTAGTACGATAAGACAAGTCGTCCCCGGAGACACTAAGACAAGTCGACGCCGGAGACCTTGACGACGGCTTGCCACGCGGCTTCCTGGTTGGCGCGATCGTGGAGGTGGGGCTCGAGCTGCACCTCGATTGGGCCTGAGAACTTCCCTTTGGCCGAGGCGAAGAATTGCCCTGAGACGTCGGTTCCGAACTCCGACGCCTGGATGTAGCGACTGGCCGCGGTCTCCGGCGTCTGGTTCATGCCGGGAATGAGGTTCACGATTGGGATAAATACATACTTCAACAGAGGGCTAGCGCTTCGCTTCACGTTGGTGGCGGTCGCCCCACCGGGCGATACAGCGTACACAGCCATGCCGGACGGCAGCCGGCGCGCCAACGCCGCGACCCACCAAGCGATGATCAGCTTCGCGTCGGCATACGCATTGTTGGGCACGTACTTCACGTTCGGCCCGTTGCGAATCAGGGCTTCAACAGCGGCGGTTCGGTCGCCTTGATGGTATTTGGCCGCGAAGGCGGGCAGGTCGGTGTATTTGAACATGGGCACGCCCCCTCGGGCAGGCTCCGCGCCGGCGATAACAATCCGCGCGTCGGGACTTAGCAAGTTGGCATTGAGCAACTCGACAGTCAGTTCATGATGACCAATGAGCGGGGCCTGAGATGCCTCGATGCCCGTCGCGGTAATCTCGCGCTGCTTGAAGGGAACCAGCCCCGCATTGAGCAGCAAGAAATCAACCGGCCGACCTCGTTTGACCAGCTCGGCGAGGGCGGATTGAACGCTGGTCGGTGCGTCCAGATCCAGCTCCAGCGGAGTGAAAACCTGTGTCTTGGTCTCAGCCGCGAGTTGAGCGGCCGCTTCTTGAACCCGGGCCAGGCTGCGCCCGGTGACGATGACCTGGCGGTAGCCCTCGATGGCGAGCTTGCGGGCTGCCGCATAACCGAGCCCGGAGGTGGCGCCTGTGACGAGTGCGATCGAATGTTCCATGTGTATTCTCCTTCTGAGGTTAGGGTTGCTTTGCTGATTTTGAACTGTGTGTGATGCAAAATGGACTACTTAGTCCATAGTAACATTAATGGACCCAATAGTCCAGTGCATGGTATAATACTGTTGAAAATCGTGCTATACTTTCAGGATAGGAGATTACTGCAACAAGAATGAGAAAGGAAGAGGGAAGAAAGCTTATGCCAAACAACGGGTCTTTAACTTCACGCGGGCAGAACAGTAGAGAGCGTATTCTGAATCAGGCAGCCCAACTTGTTTACGAAAAAGGCGTCCGGGGTACCAGTATGGACGATATGAGGGTCGCAGCTTCTGTCAGTAAAAGCCAGCTCTATCACTATTTTGCTAATAAGGAAGAATTGGTCCTGGCGGTTATTGAGCGGCAAACCGTCAATGTGCTGGGTGCGCAACTGCCTCTCCTGGAACATCTGGACACCTGGGAAAACCTGGAGAAATGGAGAACGACGATTATAGACTTAAAGGAAAGCAGCGAGAGCTTGGGAGGATGCCCGCTCGGTTCACTGGCTAGCGAACTAGCCGACCAGGACGAGACAGCCAGGGTGGCCCTGGTGCATTCTTTTGATGAATGGGAGCAGTACTTTATTGATGGATTTAGCAAGATGAAAGAGCGGGGTGATCTTCGGGCCGAGACTGACCCGGCTGAACTAGCTTGTGCAGTTATAACCAGTCTACAGGGAGGGCAGCTCTTAACCAAGACCCGCAAATCGACCCGTCCTTTCAAAATTGCCCTTCAAACGGCCTACGCTTATGTATTTTCATTTGCGACCAACCCGCAGGACGTGGAAATGGCAAAAAAGGGACGGAGCCAAGCTAACCCATAAAACGGTACTCTCTCAAGCGAGTTGCCAAAACCCTATAGTAATCGACAAAGGTTAGGTCTGTCCCGTTGTTTTAGCCCAAATTTAGGTGTCAGAACCTCTTAAAACTCCGATTGCGGCACCATAGTCAAACGTGAGAGTAAAGATGGCTTTTTTCATAATAGTGTCCGTTCTGTTACTTCCTTGTGAGCGCTTCTTTGTTCAAGTGTAAGACCATCTAGTAGCCTACGCAATTCACGAAAACTTATGCACATTGGTGCCTTATTCTCAACAAGTCATTGAAATCTTTCCCGTTCTGCGTTAACGGGAACGTTAGTTTAATGATACCAGCGGCAGTCTAAGACTTTATTTTTCAGTCTTGGTCCGCCGCTGTCTCATTTTAAAAATCAGTCTAAAACTTATTTTTCAAAAGCTGACGATTATCCAATTCAAAAGCAGGAAGCCCTCTTTTGTATACCGATGTCCCTGACTTCTTGCCACAACGAGAAGGTTACAGGGAGTTTATCAAAGGTTTATCAAAACAGAGTATTATTTGGTTAAAATTACTTATTTAAGAGTACATTAACATAATACGCAATCAAGGAAATGCCGATGGCTGAGTAATAGAAGCCCATCAATTACAATTGCCCAATCCGCTTATATGGTTGATTCGGGTGATACATTCTGTTTTGAATGAACAATTCAATTTATTTGATCAATAGGATATATTTATAAGTATACGTTGGTACGCTTGTTTACCCGGACTAATAGTCTGAATTCATATAATCTGGTTCGACAAAAAGAAGACGTACAAGCAGGAGGAACAAAGTTGAGACGACTCAATGTGTGTTTGATTTTAGGCATGCTGTTCCCAAGCGCTATATCGTGAATGTCGTGAAGAACTTGGAATAGAAGTTCAGAATGTGGTTTTAACGGGATTTTATTATCATAGTAGACTCAATGCACAAGTTGGAATATTTCGCTGTTCCATTCCAAATGATGAAGAAATAATACTTAGTTCTGAACATTCTGAATATAAATGGATGCATTTATCGGAATTAAGTGAGGTTCAACGAATAAGGGCATTAGACGCAATGGAGTATCAAGTACAAGTAGCAAGCCGCACTTTTTAACTGCCCAAATTTATCATCGCGCTAGGGGTAACGATAGTTCAACTCCGAAGGGCTGCCGCGCGATAGCCCCTTCGCTCAGCTAAGGGCAGTAGAGTGAAATAAAATCAAGTAAGGATTGTTCTTTTTTGGAGAGGGAACTGTAACTATGAATTATAATATTTTATCATTTGAAGATCTGTTGGAGCTTTGTAAACAAAAATACTTAGAGCTAAGGAGTCGAATCACTTACATATGGCAATATATCAAAAGAATTTATACTTTTCTCTTTACAAGTTTGGAGTAACTCAAAAAAGTCTAATCGATAAACTAGAGCTACGGAATGAGTATGAACTTTATAGAAACCTACAAAAGAAATCAGCCGACTGATTCGCGATTTTCTATAGTTTCGGTCCGGATTACATTCCCCTTAACATTAGCTCAGTCCAACTCTGCGCGAGTGAACAGATCGTGAATAAGCACCTCATCCTCACAGGCAGATTTGAACGCCCATGCGAACTGTTCTACAGCGGCTCCATTACTCGAGTGGGCACAGAACATATCTGCTTCCGGGTCAAAATGAATCGTGTTCGCGAGCTCCGGCATCCGCTCATTCAAAAACACCGCCGCCAGTGAAGCCCAATCGTAACCGTTGCCTTCGAACCCCTCCTCCGCCCGGGTGTCGAATAGCTCGGTCAAATAGCTACCGACCGTCAGAATGACAGATTTGCCGCCATTATTCTGTTCCACGAGGATAAAGGGGGCCACATCCTTTGTTTCTCCTGCAGCTGCCAGTGCCTGTGCAGCTTCCGCTGAAAGCTTTGCTATCACCGCACTGCGTGCCTCGTCCGTGAAGCGGAGGACTCCGTTCTCCTGAACGATAAGGCCTTCCCCGATCCGCCCATCCAGCCAATCGCTGATGAAGCCGGGAGCGTACCCTCCTTGGCCGAATTCGCCGCCGAAAGCGATCATTTGATCATAGGTATCCAGATACTGCTGACGGCTGGTAATCGGGTAAGCATTGGTGTATAGCCAGAACTGCACATCGTACATGAGATGAGACCGCTCATCCGCATGAAATGAGAAATGGCTCTTCTCCTGGACGATCCGGGTACAGACGCTGCGTATTTTGGACTCCAGCCCTTCCACCTCAGAGGCCTGACCGCAGAGTTCCGTGAGCAGTGGAGAGAATTTTCCTTCAGCCACTTTGCGAAGATCGTTCTCTTTATCTTCTTCAGAAGTGTCGTAATCCTCATCATTCACCAGACCGCGGATGAACGTCTCGAAGTCCGGTGCCAAGAATGTTATCTCGTAATCATCTTCCTGATCGACATGGATGACTTCAGGTTCGCCGTCCTTCCCACAGTGACGGTAATCCAGCATCACGACATCGTGCCCTGCCGAAGGGCAGTCACAGATTACCACGCCGATATCCGGATAGCCCCACTCTTCGATCATGAACGGACTTCCGAGATCACCGCAGATAGAGTAGCTTTTGTCGCGTCCGATCCCCATAATTCCCGTTATAGCAATATGATCCTCAGCCCAAGAGGTAGCTTCATCTGTCGGAAAGGATGTATGATGGGGAACGCCCCCGTTCTGATGCTTCATCAGAGCGATATAGGCTGCTGGTAGCTTGTAGCCGAGTTCTTCTTCTACAGAAGAAATCAGCTCATCCGTAGGTGGGTCAGAGACATATTGTTCTCTGGCATAGCTACTGTCTTCCCAGAAACTGTCGAGATCCATACCTTCAAAAGGGATCGCTCCCGGGCCTTTCTGTTGTTTACTGAGTCTGAACCGGGATTCAGCCTTTTGTTGTTTTTGCCATTTGCTATGGCTCCAGTCTAGCAATCTAGCTGAATGCTGATCGCCAGGATCCAGCTCCAGCGCGGTGCTTAGCACACTTGCCGCTTCCTCATACCGCTTAATATAATAATAGGAATAGCCTACGCGAAAATACCACAACGGATCATTTTTTCCCTGCTCAGCAATAAAAGCAAACTGTTCCAGTGCTTTTTCATACAAACCCAGATTGTTATAAGCCCGACCCATGCTGCTGATCATGTCATAATCCCTATCCTCTGGAGGAATCTTCATCAGAGTGTCTACGATCTGCTGGTGTTCATTATCTTCGTGCCATTTCATTATCTGTGCGCTTAGCTCTTGTTCCATCGTTGCCGCCTGCCTCCCAAGTGAAAATATGATTTTTTCTATTTTACCAGAGAGAAGGCTGAATGGAAATGTTTACCGTCATTACGCGCAGAACCTCCAGGGCATAGCTCTGGTGGTTTCAGCATTATCGGTTCTATCTGTCCTGAGTGCCCTAAAAAAGGCGGGTATTATTCATATTTGATTCAGCTAACGAAGAAGTACGACAAGTTCTGCTATAAGCACCACATAGTGCGAAAAGCAGGAGATTACACGAGTAATCTCAACTTTACGACCGAGGATGGGAATGACGGAACCAAGTATCCTGAAACCATCCCGCCAATACTCCTGCGTGTGTCATGTTTAACAGAACATGAGGTGTGAAGTACAGGTAGATTCGACAGAACGAAGGCTAGAGCCATTTCGAGAAAAAAAAGGTATGTCAATGGATATGTCGCGCGGCTGAGAAACTGGATATGGTGAGAATGCTCGCACAGAAGCGAACTGACGAACTTCCGAATGTACAGGTCTAAAGTTAGAGCATATGGAAACATATGTACCATCATACGATGGGGTGAGTGGCGTAAAGTAAAACTTTCTTCTATGAAATACGCTATGCCGAACTATGGCGGCATCGATCTCACAGGCTTAGAGGGAGCACCTAAGTCCAGAAAAGATAGCTAGGCTGTAAGGGACTTGGAAAGCAAGGGACGCTGCAAGAAGGGCTGTTACCCGAAACGGTTGCTATAAGGCACTGGCCGAAATGCATTTATCCTTGTGAGGGTAGGGGCACGACTGACGAAGCCTCTGTAATTGAGGTGGAGGAATAGCCCCAAGTCTAACTGAAAAGAAAGATCATTTTCCATACGTGAATTGCACCGATCAGGTAGGAATGTGGGGACGTCGCTTCGTCAAGGAGGGATGCCACAGTGCAAGCTTTACGAAATTGGGAGTATTACGGCATGACGGAAGCCTTTACAGATTTGCACGAAAGATCAGCAAGCAAAGAAACCTTCTCACATCTGTATGAGATCGTCACATCCAGAGAAAATATATGGCTGGCTTACCGTACGATGAAGTCCAATAAAGGATCAAAGACACCAGGAACAGATGGACTAACCATCAAAGACATTGAACAACTACCCGAATACGAACTAGTGAGTGAAATCCAAAACAAACTGCAAAACTATCGCCCCAAGAATGTCAGACGGAAGCTTATCGAGAAAGATAACGGTAAAATGAGACCGCTTGGCATCCCATGCATCCTCGACCGCATCATTCAACAGTGCTTCAAGCAAGTCCTTGAGCCCATAGCTGAAGCCCAGTTTTACAACCATAGCTATGGCTACAGACCCCTTCGATCAACACACCATGCCATGGCAAGAGTCCAATTTCTCATTAATCAGGCGTCGATGCATTATGTAGTAGACATCGACATTTTGGGTTTCTTCGACAACGTCAACCATACCTTGCTCGTGAAGCAACTTTGGAACATGGGTATCCAAGATAGAAGGGTTCTAGCATGCATCTCTAAAATGCTAAAAGCTGAAATCGAGGGGGAAGGAATACCTTCAAAAGGTGTACCACAAGGCGGTTTACTGTCAACACTGCTCTCGAATATTGTACTAAATGACCTAGATCACTGGGTTGCAGGTCAATGGGAACTCTTTCCGCTGAGAAAACCTTTCAAATCAAGAACTGGCGAAAGGGCTGCGAAAATACGGTCAAGTTTGAAAGAAGGCTATCTGGTGCGTTACGCCGACGACTTCAAAATCATTTGTTGAGATTGGAGATCGGCCCAGAGGTGGTATCATGCGGTAATTCTGTATCTCAAAGATCGCCTGAAACTCGATGTCTCTCCGGAGAAATCGCAAATCATTAATCTGCGAAAACGAGAGTCGGAATTCCTTGGGTTTACAATCCGAGCGAACAGGAAGGGTCAAAAGCGAGTAGCCCACACAGGAATTAAAGCGAACAAAAGGCAGAAAATTAAAGCCGAGGTTAAGAAACACATCCTCAGAATGAGGACTTCTCCAACGGCTCTAAACGCTGCACGCTTCAACAGTTTTGTATTAGGAATTCACAATTACTTCAATCGGGCAACACATGTTAGTGTTGCGTTCTCACGTCTTGCCTACGATCTGCGAGCTTTCATGTACAATCGTCTCAAACAAATCGGGAAATACGAACATCCTGCAAACCCACCGCCAACGTACAGTAAATTTTACAGCTTGGGTTACAGGACATTTAAAGTAGCTGATGTTTATTTGTATCCTCTAGCCAATGTGAAAACAAAGAATACGATGGGCTTTAGTCAAGGTCTTTCGCTCTTTACCAAAGAAGGCAGAGAACAAATATACAAAAAGATTCGACCAGACTTACAAAGTTTAGGAAATTCTAAACTTTGTACAAAACTCTTTGTTTTGCGGAGATTTTTTTTTAGCACAATTGTGTCATTTCTGGGATAGTGCTTTGAATTTCCACTTATCAATTGGCTGATAAACCATTGTTCTGATATAAAAGATTTCGATAACTCAGTATCAATTGTCCATATCATTTTAATGATGATATCTGATAAGCCAACAACATCAAATAGATCAAGATTAATTTTATCTCCAATATTCATAGCACTAATGTTAAATAATTGTCTTACATTAAGATCTGTGGGAACTGTAATTAAGCTTGAAAATAGATTAATATTGTCGTAAAGTTCAGTGCTACACAAGCCTGCATTATGGATTATGCAGTTTCTTATCTCCTTAAATACCCTGTAACACAATAACTGGTTATTAAATTTATTCAATGAGTATCTTCTATTACTTGATAAGTTGTCATAAAATGCCTCTTTTAGCAATATTGATTCTCTAGAATTTGCTATACTAATTAAAACTCTGTGTCTCCCAGTGCTATCGTAAAACTGGAGTCCTTTATACGGCTAATCGGACAATGTTCTTGTCAGTTATCGGGTAATGTTCTTGTCATCCGACATCATCCGACAACTGTCGGGTGACAAGAACATTGGCCCATTAATTGCCGCGTAAATCGCGGCTTTTGTTTTTTATGAGTACAAGTTCTTGTCAATTCTTCGTGACAAGAACTTGTACTCATTCCCGAAATTGACAAGAACATATGCCCATTCCCGACAAGACAACTGAACCAAGCGTATGATAAATGGAAAGGCAGGCACCACTATTGGGATTAAATAAAGGTGACACTCATAGGAGCCTCCCCCAATTATCGAATCTGTTTGCGTTGCTCAATGGGCCATTAAGCGTAAGGCCTAGGTGATGCAGTGTGCATGGATCGTTTAAAATGACTATAACAGTTATTAATTAGACCGATGAATTTTGCAATCGAACTTCGTCTAAAATAATGAGAATAAAAAACAATAATCGAGTGAGGTCATTCAAAATGGAAACTAGTAATCAAAAAACAAGAGTAACGCTTCAAAGACATGGCATTCGCCAAGATCGGAAAATGATCTGCGGGTTGTCAGTTAGTACTCCAGATTTAGGAGGAACTCAATTATGAGAAAAATTATTGTGCTTGAACATGTATCCCTTGATGGTGTCATACAAGCCCCAGGCGGGCCAGACGAAGATATCAGCGACGGCTTTGCATATGGCGGGTGGTCAGCGCCATATGCTAACGAGATCGTTGGAACGCTCCTGAGAAGGCAGATGAACATGCCGTTCGATCTGTTGTTAGGGCGCAAAACCTATGAAATTTTTGCAGCGTATTGGCCTCTACATACAGACGTATGGCCGGGAGCCAATAAGGCAATCAAGTACGTCGCCTCGAACACCATGACATCTAGCGAATGGCAGCCGTCCGAGTTTTTAAGTGGAGATATTGCGGAAAAAATCACTCAAATCAAGCAACAGCAGGGGCCAGATTTGCACGTTTGGGGAAGCGGTGATCTCATTCAGACGCTGATCAAGCATGATTTGGTCGATGTGTTCTGGCTGATGATATTTCCTATAACGTTGGGCAGTGGAAAGCGGTTGTTTGCTGATGGCACGATCCCGGCGGCATTCAAGGTGACGGAAAGCACAGTCGCCCCGAATGGCGTTATTGTCGTGAATTACGAGCGTGCAGGCGCAATCACAACCGGACGTTTATGAATATTCGCGCAGTGTCAGGCAGCTAACATCAAGTTCGGCGTGCTGGAATGTAAGAAAAAGAAGACAAGAAATTCAAAGGAGTGATTTCTCATTGCTCGAGCTTCTCAAGGATAAGACGTACATTAAATATTGGTTGGCCGTTGTAATCGCCTTTCTAGGCGACGGTATTGTTCGGATAGCGGTGATCTACCTGATGTCGCATTTGACTGATGATCTCTTGATGCTGGCACTCGTCATCTTTGCCCAACTGGTGCCATCGGTTTTGAGCGTCTTCGTCGGTCCGTTGACGGATCGCTTTCCTAAACGGTTGATCATGATCTGCGCAGACCTCATACGAATGATCTTAGCCTTGTGCATGATCTTTATCACCCATTCACCCTGGCTACTTCTGCTCCTCGTGCTGCTCAACGGAGCGGCTAAGTCGGTCTTTGAACCCGCTCGCATCGCATCGGTGAGGCGCATTGTCGGAAATCACAGCATTCCGGTGGCCATATCTTTGTTCCAGAGTACCGTTCAGACGATCAACATTGTAGGGCCCATGTTGGCCGGCCTCCTGCTGGTGATCGACAATCCAGGAATCATTTTTGCGATCAGTGCGGGTACATACCTCTGCTCGGCTCTTTTGATCGGCAATATCGGCGTATTGAAAGAAGATCAGACCCTGGCCCAATCGCAAGCTAAGCCAGCAGAGACCTATTGGTCGGCGTTGAAGGCAGGAATTCAAGGGACGATGGGGGAGTCTTCTTTACGATACCTGTTGATCCTCATGATTCCGGTGATGGTAACCCTCGGGATTTTCACTACAAACTATAACGCCTTACTGTTGCAAGAATTTCACGCAGAGGCGTTCCACTTCGGCCTGCTGGAAGCGTTATTTGGTATCGGAGCGATCGCTGGGGCGCTGATTGGTCCGAAGCTGATGAGACGTTACCTTGGACCGGGATTGCTCCTGCAGGCGGCGATCACTCTATTCGGGATCGCGTTAGTCATCGTCCAGTCTCTGATCTTCCTGAGGGAGGAGAACGGACTGCTGCCGGTATACGTCTGGTGCGTGATTACCGGTCTGTCCCAAGGGCTGTACAATGTGCCGCTCAGTTCCACCTTCCTGATGAAGCTGCCTAAAGAGCTCGTCGGGCGTGGTTCTGCACTTCTGTTCGCAATTGTGAACCTCTGTACGATAATCGGCGTGGTAGGTGGCGGTTGGATGGCAAAACAGCTCGGTATCCCGGCGGCTCTAGTATATACTGGTACAGCGCTGCTTATCGTTGCAGTCTGTTCGTGCCTAATGAAGGGTTATCGACAGCTGCAAACCGAATACCGTCAGCAAAAGTTGGCTGAACATGCAGCGGCAGGGACGACATCGTAAAACTGAAGAGCTTATGTAGTGCGCACCAATATCATTACAAACGCATTCGATCATGTTTCGGGCTATTAATTTGACGACCGAAGTATTTAATTAGGGAGTAGTTCTGATTATTGTAACGAGGAACGATAGCGTGGAGCTGCCGCAAGAGTAGCTCCTTTTTGAGTTCATTGAATTAAAGGGAATTATAGTTCCAAGATGTGGTAAGATGGAATGGGCAGTTATCAGTAAGGGCAGAGGTAACCTAATTAAAGTATATCGAGTTCGATATAGGTATAGGTAATACCTGAATCGTTCGTAGAGAGTTCAATATTAAAATTTTTATTTCAAAAGGACGGAAGTTAATCGTGCTGTTTCGATCAACAGAAGAAAACAGAACGTGTGCTTCCATAAAGACTTATGTACAAAATACTATATAATAATATCTAAGTTTTGTTGACGAGTACGCTGGTTAATGAACAGGATAAGGAAGCTATGAAGTTGTTAGAGTCAATGGGGTATACCTTTTCTGTAAGATTAGAACTCAAGGCATTGGATGTTTAGAAAAGGACACTACGATTTCCATTTGGCGGCCGATATTCCGTCAACGTGGAACGATAGCGCCACTCAGGCTATCGGTATAATCGGCGGCCTGTTGCTGGATCGTAAGCAGTCGGCCACTTGACATGGCTGGCTTTTTTAATAAGTTCTTATAGATAAGTTCAAATATCTGATCAAATAAGTTGTGATAATGGAGAACTTTTTTAAGTGCTCGAAAAAAACAACCAATATAATGTGTAACAATATATCGAAACCTATGACAGACAATGGTTAACATCGTAATATATACATATGTACAAAATACGAGTTTTGTGAATATGTAAAAAGAAAAAAATTTCTGACTTGCTTTTTTTCCACAAAATTACTTATTTTCTCCACCAAGCGCTCGTCGGAATTTCCTTAGAAGCTAAAAAAATCAACCCTGTGCCGTAATTCGACAAGGCTGATTATAGGCGGTTCAGTTTTAATATAAATGACTCTTTTGGCGTACTCAGCCATTACAATATTTCGATATACCCTTCCGTACCATGCACGCGAATTCGTTGCCCATCTTTGATCAGCTTGGCCAAAAAGTTATCCTCTTTTACATGCTGCAAATAATCAATTACTTCTGGATAAGGACGAATCACATCTACGACATCCAATAGTTCCAGACCCATTTCCGAAGTATTATTGTTTGGGACAGATTGAGAAAGCGTATCTGCTACGTTTTTTTCACCAAACCATTTGTTCATGTATTCATTGATCCATGATGAAGCATCCATAGCAGTCATAAATACACGCGAACTTTGTGGGTCAAATAAAATCTTCTTTAATTGCTGGATATCCTCCAGAATAAAATCAAATAAATCTGATCCTGATTTCGTTTGGATGTTTTGTTTTAACACTTCCATCGATGTTTGACTATTCTTAATCAAATCCGAAACGATCGTCGGATCGTTTTCGATTTGCGCTTGAAAATCAGTAGACGATATATCTTTATTGCTTTTAATGGGACTCGGTACTTTGTCTCCATCTGGTGACGATTTTATAAAATCTCCTCGATCTATTATGGTCATGAGTGCGTCTTTCATAAGCGGATCGTGTTGTCCCATGGTATTCAATAAAGTTTCTCTGCTGACAGGTGTAGCCAGCATTTGTGTAACATCAACGAACAACCTTCCACCGGCTTTACGCATGGGTGCAGGAGTCGTTAACAGGAAAAAAGACAGTCCCAATGGTTTTATGGGATCAGTCATCATTTGTTGATGTCCGACAGATACATAGACGTGATTATCTTAGTCATCCTCAAAGCATGAATTATTATTTTCATAACGTGCTAAGTCGTAATTCATAAAAATACTGCACAATGGGATGCTTGAGCTTCATCTTCTCGGTTAGGTTTAATACTCGCTTTTTTCCAACTCTTCTGTCTACCAAAGCTATATAGATTGAACTGAAAATCTTTACGCCCGAACCAGTAGCCGATCAATCAATTCAAGAGGGCTCTGATTAACCCGTTTCATGAAAGCTGCGACATGAGTACGGATGACATAATACTTATGAAA
>NZ_JAJNMU010000046.1 GCF_022458865.1 Paenibacillus periandrae
GTAGATGATGACTTTGGTTAGCAGCTTCGGATGATAGCTGTCTCGTCCACCTCCGGGATAAGCCGCGTCAAAGATGGCGTCGTCAAGCTTATTCACGGCTTCATTAACGACACGAACGAGATGATTTTGAGGAATGTCCTCTTCCAAATCCATTGGCAAGCATAGTTGGTCCATGGTATATTGAATGTACAAAGAAACCGTTCCTTTCGTAAGTGGGTGGGGGTACCTCCATTTTACCAAAGAACGGTTTCTTTTTGTTGTGAAAAATTGAAAAGAGGTGTCCGTAGCCATTTTCATAGCTTATGGGACAGCCTCATATAGATCAGAGGGCGTTTTCGTTTGTTAAACTGGATGCAACCGGTAGCGGCCCGTTCCGTGGAGATTACCCGTAAGATGGCAAGCTGCTCACGTAATCGTTTGTAGGTGGCCTTGTGAATCTCGCGCAGTAGCTTATACATATGTGTTAATGTGAAATCGACTCTTTCAATACCTCCCTAAACTTCATCGGTTCTCGACCGGTCAAGTTAGCCAAAGCGGGATCGGTTTGCGCGAAATCGCCTTTCCGGCTTGCATGAAAAATACCCGTAAGCAGGTTGGCCAGCGCTTCAGGAAGACCTTGGGAAATTAAGTAGTCCCGATATCGTTCATCGGACACGATAGTTCTGCGGATCGGGCGGCCGGTAATCTCCGAGGCAATCGCAGCGATTCCGTCCATGTCAATCGCTTCGGATGCGGTAAGGTTAGGGGTTATGCCGTCATATTTTTGATCAGTTATGATAGCCGCTGTAGCTTCGGCCAAGTCGGAGTGAGATGTCCAAGCAACCGGACCATCCTCAGGAGCGATCAATTCCCCTGTTTTGATTGCTCCACCAATCAACATAAGCGCTGATGAGGCGTAATAACCGTTTCGAAGCGACGTAAAGGCAATACCTGAGGCCTTGAGCATTTCTTCGGTAGCAGCATGGTGGACCATAGGTACGAAGTGCGACATCGGGGAAGCCCCCATGTGGCTTGTATAAAGCACTCGACTTGCACCGGCTTTTTTTGCTGTGTCAATTGCTGTTTGATGTTGACGAATTCCGGCTTCCCCCAGATTGCCGGACGATACGATGAGAACTTGTGACGCTCCCTCGAAGGCATGGACCAGACCCTCAGCGTCTTCGAAATCACCCAGCCGGACACGAACCCCAAATTCCTGAAGTTCATATGCCTTATTCGGTTCACGGACACTCACACCAATCTGTGCGGCAGGAACACGTTTAAGCAGCTGCTCTACCACCGCCCTACCCAATTTTCCGTTGGCTCCGGTAACGATAATCATTAACACAATCATCCTTTCTTTTGTTTTACCTGCACGAATGGGTGCATCAGTTGTGAATTTGAATAATCATACAACGTTGCTTACACAACAGTTTCGTGTAAAATACATTGTATAAGCAAAGGATAATGGAATTGGGCTTTTAGGACAACCGGCAGAAGGCTGTTTTTGTTGTGTTGACAACCTTTATGTATTTTTGTTGTTTTTCATTTTATAAGAAAGTGTGGAGTACTATGACGGTAAACCCTAATGATCCTCGAGTAAAACGAACGCGTCAATTATTCATGCATGCCTTCATGGAACTGCTCGAACAAAAGAAAAATATATACTCCATTTCTGTGCAGGATATTACAACAAGAGCAACCGTTAATCGCTCCACCTTTTATGCGCATTTCGAGGATAAATATGCTTTTCTTGAGAATTGGATGATGGAAAAGTTCCAGATGAACTTACAGAAAAGATTGCCCGATGATTCAATATTCGATATGAACAGCTTGCGGACCCTCGTTCAAACCGTATTTGATTTTCTTATCCGGTTTCGGCAATACATGACTCCGGGAGATAAGCAGTTTGAACCGATGTTTGAAATCGCAATGCAAAAGGAAGTTCATCGGCTCCTGCTCAAATGGTTAAGAGGGGAATCAATTGCCGCCTATTCACAAGAGAGAGTGGAGGCTACGGCCCTTGTCTTAAGCTGGGGCATTTTCGGGTCGGCCATGCAGTACAGCCGTAACCCCCAAGACCGTAAGGTGGAAACGATGGTAAGTGACGTGTTGGAGGTTGCGAAGGCCTGTTTAGCATCCGTTCGGGTACTATAAACCGGGCGGAAGGGAAGCCCCGGGATGAACGGCTTATTTCCGTTAGGGTAGCAATGCGGGAAGGGTTCCATGTTTTGGAAGTTTAGAAATGCACGGGCTTGGAGGAAGGATGCGCCCCGCGTTGAATATAGGTAAGAGAGTAGAGGCGTAGAGCGTAATGAGTAAAAAAGAAAAACGGATAGGGGAGCGAAAACCGTGATGCGAAACGAGCGGGAGCATGCGCGCGCCCGGGAGGTGGAAGAGCGCCATCTGCTGAAGACGAAGCTGTATGTGCCGGAAAATCCGTATTTTCTGTTAGCCCGGCAGCGGCTGTACAGCCGCTTGTCCGAGGCGCTGCGCTTCACGCAGCAGGTTCGGCTGGAAACCGGAACGCACGCCAATACGGGCAGGACCGATCTGCACCCACAGTGGATCGCTTTCAGGCTCTGGGGGCGTGACGGTCACAGCACGAAAGGTTGTCTGGGCCGGCGCCGGATTCTGCTGTTTATGCGCTTTGTACAGCCAATATTTTAATTGATGAACGGTTAGGTTCTGTTCCCCGCACCAGGCTTTCATCGTTTGGCCGCTGGCTTGGTAGGCGATAGTACGCTCACTCCATAACGCTTGCAAATTCGTATCCAATTCAGAATCCATCCTTCCGTCTTGTATGATGGATTCATTGTGACTGATTTAATCGTCCATGAACAGGTGTGCTATATTTGACGCTTACTACATATGTCTGTTCCGCTTAATACATACATACAGAAAAGGTGCTTCCCAACCCATTAAGAACGCCTTTTCTGTACATTCAAGAAATGAAGCATGAGTTTGACAATTCAATATATATTCGCGTTGACGTTTCAGGTGGTAGCCCAAATATGATATTACATGTAATCTCCATGGAACGGGCCTCGCGGATCTCGCAGCTGCTGCTCGTGGCCAACACCTGCAGCGCACACCATTTGCGCCGGCTCAACTGTTCTTTAGTTGCAGCTAGTTCCTTCTGCAACTCTTTCATGGTTTGTTACTCGAAGGGTCCGTTTTGCTCCGGATTGCTTGAAATAGCTGCCCAAGTCACTGAAAAATACATATGTACAAAAAATACCCTCCCACAAGGGAAGGTGGTGTAATTGGCTTACTCTTACTGTATGGAAAAAACAGATCTTTGATCTAGGCATCTGCTTAAATAAGGCCCTTTTATTTGTAAGGTAGCAGTCGCGGCTCGTCACGTAGCAGTCAAAACCTCGCTAGAAGAACAAACCGTGAAGATAGGATGAAGAATGAGAAAAACGAGGTAGAAATCAAAAATAAAAAAACGTTCGATTATGTGGCGATTTAAACGCCGATGCAGAGTCTACCAACACCGAATTTTCGATGACGATAGGGGATGATTTAACAAGCACCACGTTTTACAATCGTAGAATCTGGGTCTGGGATGAGGGGTTGTCCTATTATCCGTACACCTACAGGAAAGTCGAAAGCGGAGACGGTCTGATTCGCACGACCGACTCTACGTATGACGAAGTGCGTAAATTACCGGTACCGAGCAGTGTCTCTACTAAAAACAAAAAAATCAGTACCCAGCTGGAATCGGATGTGAGCACGGTGGATTACACCTACGACATCTATGGGAACAAGTTAACGGAAACCAATGCCCTGAGGGTGACGACTGAATATGGATATGACCCGACGACCCATCCGCTCAAAAGCATCACGCAGCCGATTCGTGCGGGGCTGAGCCTGTATCAAGGGCTGACGAGAAATGCCAAGCATACGGTCACACAGGAAGTGATCAAGGAAAATAACGCCAACGGCAGCGAATTACAAAAGACGGATTATGAGATCGATGGGTACGGGAACCCGGTCCAAATTAAAATTCTGGATGACGTGGTCGTCAAAACATCACCCAACTGGAATACAGCACAGATTATAACGGTGCGTTTCCGACCATGGAAACCCAAACGGTGACCGATGCAGACGGAATTCCATCCACGATCAGCCGGACCTTCGCGTATGACCCGATTAAGGGTAACCTCAAAACCGAATGGGGCCTATATGTTCAACTGATTAAGTAAGCGACAATATGCCAAAAACCGAAAAAGGTTGAACTACTGAAGATGGGTGTAAATGACGCTGTAACCTTTCAGCCTAAATTTATCGTAAAAGGTAAAGGTTTAATCAAAAATGAAGCAGATGGTTGGGGAATTGCCCCTCGGACGAGTATGGCTCAGAAAAAAGGCGGAACCATTTTGTTTATAATCATAGATGGCAGACAACCTGGTTATTCCATTGGAGCTTCTCTATATGACATTCAGCAAATTCTTCTTGAAAAAGAAGCTGTTACGGCAGCAAACCTAGATGGAGGTTCATCTTCAGTTCTTGTTAAAGACAATCAAGTGGTCAATCATCATTCCAGCAGTTATGGCATGCGCTACTTGCCAACCGCATTTTTAGTTTTCGATCATCCCAAACAAGCTCCTGTGAAAAATATTTGGCAGGGCATAGATATGGACCACTTTAACTCAGCCCATAAGCTTTTTTGATAATGATTTGGTTGACTCGCGAACAGATGATGACCCAGGTATGGAGTTTCAATTTTATGGGGGATACTAATGTCACTGTTCCATGGGACGATTGGAGTCAAGGTGAAAGCGGGGTCATAAATAGTGTTTCAATGGATTATAGATGCATTCAATCATCATGGATATATCCTATTATTCCTGTCTCTTTTTCTCGAATTGCTCGCGCTTCCACTTCACGGTGAGCTTCTTATGGGGTCAGCCGGGTTGTTAGTGTTCGAAGGGAAATTGAACTGGATATTTGGGTGTTTCTATTGGCATGACAACCTCCTACTTAATAGGGTATCGACTTGGTGTGCCTTTTGTCCAAAAGTATGGAAAGTATGTTCATTTCGGACCAGACAAGTTGGATCGGACGTCTCAATGGTTTACCTCTTATGGCAACAAGCTCTTGGCCATCGCCTATTTTATTCCTGGAGTAAGGCACTTTACCGGATATTTTGCCGGCATTGTCCGTATTCCTTTTCGGACTTTCGCTTTATATGCATACACCGGTGCATTTCTATGGGTAGGTACTTTTGGTACTTTTGTTACGATCGGCAAGCTGCTCGGACCTCAATGGGAGAAATTTCACAGTATCATTACCAAGTACTTGTTAGTTGGGGTTGCTATAGTGGGTGTTCTTATATTATTGGTTTATTTTCTGAAGAAATATCGCATGCCAATCATTCAATTTTTAGTAAATCTACCGAGCCGATCACATCATCTATTCCATTCGTTGGGTAGAGTTAAATTTATGGTTGCGTTGACGACCGCAGCTTTCCTGTTCTTTTCGCTATTTACCCTTGGACTGATCCAAGATTATTTGGATAATGAATTTGACCAATTCAACGAAGTTATCCTCGTAATGATGGGTTCCTTAATGGAGGATTTTTCGTTTGAATGGGTGAACTCAGCTTCAATATTATTTTCTTTGCCCGCTGGCATTATAATTGTAACTTGGGCTGTGATTTGGATATGGAGGATGGGAAAGGACAGGAAGCTGGAGATAAGTTCTTTGGTCATTACCCTCGTTGGAGGCGAGTTGTGGGGGGAGCTACTGACCAACGTATTTCATCGAATCGGTACACCAACTTCAACAGGAGACGCTGCTTGGATAGATATCAGGTTTCCATCCGAACCAACGCTAACCGCTGTTGTCCTGTATGGGTACATTTCGTTTTTACTTTTACGCCATACCTCTTTGGTTGGCTGAAAAGTATCACTTTTCCAGCGTTGATTGTACTGTTGATCTGGATTGGTTTGAACGATTTATTGGTTTTGGATCAGCTGCCAAGCAACATTGTTGCCGGGTTTTCATTTGGAGGGGTATGGGTGACCTTACAGATTGTTCTGCTTGAAATATTCTGAGTGTTGCAGAGACCGGCTTCTGTTAAGACTTTTTAAAATGGTGGAAGGATTAGAGGCTCGTTCATTTTGTGGGGAGTTAAGAAAAATATCCTATATAATGAACAAATATCATGGCCTAGAAAAATGATAAAATGGGAAATAAGATTGCATTATTATGATACTTTAATACATAATTTAATAAAACAGTTGGGACTTGGTTAAGAACTCCCCCTTTCCTGATTCTATGTGAAAGAAATAGACAGAGCAACATGTGCAACCGTCTATTTCAGAAGAAAAGGACTGGAATGGTTGGGATATTCACCTGCATGCCATTATATAATGATCTGTTAAATTGGGAACTTGTTATTTTACAATCACAATTAACCTTTTTAGTATCCATTCAACCACGCTGTTCCTGATTTTCATAACATACACAGATGTTGTTCTTGTTCTCTTCATTTTGTTGGTTATTATTAGTAGCACATTTATCTAAAAACGACTCTAACTTCCTTCCCGTTGATTGAAGTGCATCCCTTAGAATAGACATTGGTAAAGCCTCAGGTTTAAACGTAAGCGTCAAATCCCGCACACCTAGTAAAGCGACGGGATTAATGCGATCATTTGCGTAGCTGAAAGTTACGCGCGCACGTAAGTAGATGCGAGTTATTTTTCGACCGTGGCCACTAAACTCCCTCGGTAAGATTTAGTTTTTTCACGAATGCTCGCTTATTCGAAGGATTTCTCCCTTGCAAATAAATACAGAAAGATAGTAAAAGGGAAGCCATAGTAGACCAGAACAACATGAGCGTGAGGAAACAGAGGGGGAGATTGAAACCCCATATTCTTCCATATATTGCACGCAATCTCCACGCCGCCCCTGGAGGTTTTCACTCCCATGTCTCAACGGGTCGATGCCCATTGGTTTAATGTATCCGGTACTCCGTGCTTTTTTGAAATCCCGCGAATAAGCCAAAACTAATGCAGTTAAACGGGTAGATGCTGGCTAAGCCGCTAGCTGAATGGGCATCGTTTTATGAGGATTGTAGGCTTCGCGGCTGCGAGCCATTCCAACAAGTATGCGAGAAAGTTTTCCACATAGCTTCATAATAGACCTCATTTTCTTCATCATCTTCACCCGCACGTTGTACGCATGCATAGCTTGAAACTCCGGGTTGTTCATCACCAAACTCATGGTCATCATGAAGATAAAACGTCGTAGGCGAGAGCGTCCTCGTTTGCTAATTTTCATCTGTCCGGTCCATTTGCCTGAGCTGGTTTCTGCGAGGTTGAGGCCAGCATGACGCAGCAGGGCATTGCCGTGAACAAACCCGCTTAAATCGCCTGCCTCACCAAGAATACCAGCTAATGAAATGGCGCTAATCCCTTTGGCAGCAAGCATGGATTTTGCAAAAGGAATGCGATCTAGAACAGCAATGATCTCTGCCTCAACCGTTTTTAGTTGCTGGCAAGCAAGATCGTATTCATCGAGCAGTTGCTTTAAGTGAAGCTTGTAGGCATGTGTGGCTTGTTTAGATCCTACAGAACGACACGCAAGTGAGACAAGCACTCGAGCCTTACGCTCACCAGAATGCCGCTTCATAAGGGTTTTCCAGCCAGCAATAACGTCTTGAGGCTGCAGCTTACTCAGTGCTTCGGGCATTGGAAAAAGACGTAGAGTAGCTAACGAACCGGTGCAAATTAAGCTTTTGAACACTTGCCGCAGCTCAGGGAAAACAACGTCGACCCAGCGATGGATTTGGTTCTTGGCACTCACGAGTCTCGTTACGACAGAGTCGCGGTTTGAAAGGAAGACCCGAAGTTCTTCAAAAGTTTCTGGCGTGTTGTGAGTGAATGAGTAGTAGCCGTTCTTCACCATGTCGGCAATGACTGTCGCATCTTTTTTGTCACTCTTGGATGGCGTATTGTCGCGGTTTTCCTTATTCTTTTTTTACCAAATGAGGATTGACGAGAACCACTTCAAATTGACGCTCAGAGAGCCAGTTGGAAAGGTTAAGCCAGTAATGGCCGGTTGGTTCCATACCAACAATGGTAGCACTTAGGCTATGAACGGCTTGTAACGAGCGGATCCACTGAAGCAGGTTTTGAAAACCTTCTTCATCATTCGAGAAGGATAGGGGATGGCCAAGTGCGATTCCTCGAAAGTTAACCGCACGTGCGACATGAATTTGTTGAGCGATGTCGATCCCAACGACGAGATGCTGAGCGGTAATTTTTTCAATGAGTTGATTTTGTTTGTCCTGCGCTTTAAACTTCATAGTAGAGCGTCCTCCTGGATGATGGGATTTAAAGGGCTATGACCCGTTGCGTACTCCCATCGTACCGAGGCGCTTTTCTTTTTACAAAGACGAAAATTATCCATCTACAGGGATGCTAACGGGCAGAATTTCAGGTGTCTTTACAAAGCCCAATCCAAGTGCTATGATACAAACATGACGTTAACGTTGTATTCTATTTTGGAAGGAGTGATTGATCATGGACCGCATGCGCATCGGCGAGTTGACAGAACGGGCCGGGGTTACCCAGCGCACGGTGCGCTACTACGAGAGCATCGGACTGCTTCCTTCAGGCGAGCGCGAGGGCAACGGTCATAACTACTACACGGAAGAAACGATCGCCCGTCTGCGGAAGATCGATCAGTTGAAAAAGCTGGGCTTAAGCCTCGAAGAGATTCGGGACGTTATCGAGCTCTACTTCACGGACCCAAGCGGGGTGCAGCCGAAGCGGAAGGTTCTCGGCCTGTTGCGCCAGCATATGGCCGACACAGACGAGAAGCTCGAAGCGCTTGGGCAGTTCCACGCCGAACTACAGTCTCATATCGAACGCTTCGAGCAGTGGCTCGAGGTTAATGATCGTGACTAATTTTTTTTTTTTTTTTGCTAAAATCATGACGTAAACGTCATGTTTAAAAATTCGAAGGAGGTTATATTCATGAGAGAAAACATTGGTTTTATCGGGCTCGGCCAGCTCGGGCTACCCATCGCTGCCAATCTGCTCCAAGCCGGTTATGCGCTGACCGTATACAACCGCACCGCTGACAAAGCGGAGCCGGTCGTTGCTCAGGGCGCGTTGCAGGCGGGAAGTCCCGCTGACGCCGTGACGGCCGGTGGCATCGTCGTCACCTTGGTGTGGGACGATGAAGCATTGGAAGACGTCGTCAGGAGCGAGGGTTTCCTGGAGAGACTGGGGCCGGGCGGTATTCATGTGTCGATGAGTACGGTGTCGCCGGATAAGGGCAGGAAGCTGGCGGACTTGCACGCGCGGCACGGCTCCGTATATGTTGAGGCGCCCATCTTTGGGCGGCCTGAGGCAGCAACTGCCAGGCAGTTGTGGATTCCCGTTGCGGGTCCGCAGGAAGCGAAAGAGCGGGTGTGGCCGGTGCTGGAGGCTATGGGAGCCAAAGGGATCTTTGACTTCGGCGAAGGAGCCGGTACCGCCGTGCTAGTCAAGCTGATCGGTAACTTCCTCATCGTCTCCGCCGCACGCTCGCTGGAGGAAGCACTAGGAATGGCCGAGCGCGGTGGGGTCGATCCCAAAGCGGCGGTCAACATGCTTACGAGCACTCTGTTTACCGCCCCAATCTATCAAAGCTATGGCAAAATGATTGCAGAGAAGTCAACAACCATCTCCCAAAGCAAAATTCCGCAGAAGGATGTCGGCCTCTTCCTGTCAGCGGCGCAAAACGTGCAATTCCCTGCTCCGCTCGCCGGTCTGCTGCTCGATATGCTGGAGGACGGGGATCGGAGCAGACAATAGACAAAGCCGATTAGCAAAATTAGAAGGGGCTGTCCCAAGGTCACGAAAGTGATCCGAGGGACAGCCCGCTTTTTTCTTTCATCTTTCTACCGTATGGGGAGCATATCACCGTAGAGGGATGCTCCTTAAACTTGCCGTTAGAGACAGCGCGGTGAAACGAATACGATAGTTCAATGTCCGCCGAGGGCAATCCCAAAAAAGAGTTCCATTTAAACGATTTTATTATCAAGAAACACGAGTATTGAAGGAACACCGAATAACCCCGTATTGGATGGAACGGAGCTGAACGATGCTTATTTGGAATAGACGCGGCATACAAGCGGCAATGAAGCTGACCAGGGAACAAGCTTGCTCAGTGCTTCAGGATCTGCTGGATTGGGAAGCTGTGGCAGCCGCTCAAACAGATGCTGCAAGTACAGATGTGGCTTGAGACCGTTAGCTTTAGCCGTCTCCACGATGCTGTAAATGATCGCGCTGGCCTTGGCTCCGCGCGGCGTATTGCTGAACAGGAAATTTTTTCGACCGATAACCATGGGCTTAATCGAGCGTTCGCTGCGGTAATTATCGATTTCCAGCCGTCCGTCCTGCAAGAATACGTTCAGCTTCTCCCACTGGTTCGTACAGTAAGTGATCGCCGTACCTAACAAACTTTTGGGCAGTACACGCGACCGCTGAGCTTCTAACCAAGCAGAGAACGCGTCCAAGATCGGTCGACTCTCCGCAAGTCGGGCTTCATAATGCTGCTCGGGCGTCGCATCTTTCCACTTACGTTCCACCTCAAAGAGAGCGTTACACAGGGCCAGTCCTTCCGCAGCCACTGTGTTGGAACGCTGACCTGCAGGTAACGCTTGAAGGGCCTCGTGATATTTCCGCCTTGCATGAGCCCAACAACCCAACTGCGTGACACCTTCCACTTGATTGTAGCCGCTGTATCCATCGGTCTGCAGATAACCGGTAAATCCCTTGAGGAATTTGCCCGGATATTCGCTGCCTCGTCCCGTCTGGTAGTCGTACAGAATGATGTCCGGACCAACCCGGCCGGTGCGATACAACCACAGGTACGACTTCGTTTGCGCTGCACGCCCCGGCTCCTTGAGCACTTGAAGGGTTGTTTCATCCGCATGCGCAATGTCTCGTCTCAACAGTTCCTTATGCATGTAGTCATACAGCGGCGTCAGCCAGCGTTCTGCGCCCGCGATCATCCAGTTCGCTAGCGTTTGGCGTGACAGTTCAACGCCCAAACGCAGGAACTGCTGCTCCTGCCGGTATAGCGGCAGGCTGTCCACGTACTTCTGGCTCATAATCATACGCCATCATCGATGGCGATACCAGACTGCCCGGTACCACCGGTGTGGGCATCGGTGAGGTCACGATTGGCGTGGAAATCGCTTCTTGTTCGCAACGACGGCAACCGTACACATAGCGTATATGCTCCACTACGTTCACTTGAGGAGGGATGAACTTTAACTCCCGCCGCACTTCCGTACTCATTTCGTGCAGCTTTTCCCGCGCAACACGAACAAACCTGCTCATCTTCGCTCAGCCGGTATTCAATCGTCTCGACTGGCAGCGATGCGAGTTTCGCTTCTCGACCGCCGACCGTTTTCTTGCGCTTGTAAGTGATCGTCTCCAATATTTCAATTGTTCCAAATTGACTTGATTGGCACTGCACCATGCCACCATCGTTAGTCCGCTGGCCTTATAAGCTTCAATGCGTTTCGCCCACTCATTTTGACGTTGATCACTTTTTGTCATGAGGCAACCTCCTCATTTAGGATGCCTTCATTTTCTCATGAGCTTGAGGTTTCTTGAAAGGTGGGGAGTATTTTACGTTTACGTTATTTAAGAACCCGAGAAGGTGTTCACTAACGGATAACCATGGCGGCTACTGGTCGTTTCTCCTGTTTGCGTCGGGAAGAGCATGAGGTCAGTGGAACTTATAAAGTCGCCATTCTTGCTGCGTCGACTGCTTGCCAATCTTTTTACTCAACCGCATTTTGAAGCAATAAGGAACAGAGCTACTTGTTCGTTACTGTCAATTTTCAAAACATCCATCTAATACGACATGATTCAACAAATGACGACAAATTATCCCATGGAAAACAAGTTTCTCGACAAGATAGAATAGAAAATGCTGGTTTAAAATTGAAAAGGAGGTAAAAACGATTTCCATTGATTACTTCATTACATCATTAAATTAAGACCTACTAAATCGTATAAAAGGAAGGAAGAATCGATTGAAGAGCAAATGGATTAAAGTGACATCGATTGTTTGTGTATTGGCAACATTGTTTTCAGGTAGTCTTACTTCCCTGGCGAGTCCGATTATAAGTAACAACAATAGTCTCCAGAGTAAAGATCAATCCTCAGTAAATCAATCTGTGTATCAAACTGTTTATCAATCTCAACCTACATTACAGAAGTTCAGTTACTTGGTGACTCTAAAAGATGGGGTGGATACGGAAAGATTTTTAGGAAAAAAACAATACAAAAATCAAAAAATCAAGAAATCAAATGAGTCTAGGACGATTGGAATAGAATTGAATTCCAATGATGTGGAAGACCTTAGTAAGGACTTGGATGTAGCTATTATTGAGAAAAATCCCCTACTAAAAATACCTTTAATTTCTCCATTAAGGAACGGTCATCCAGATGCTGAGCAATTGAAGACTGATAAGCAAATAACACCATGGGGTATTCATGCAATCGGTGCCGATCTTGCTATTGAAAAGAAATTTGAGGGCAGTAACATAAAAGTAGCCTTGTTAGACACAGGTATTGGGTCTCATCTTGATTTAAATGTAAAAGGCGGTATTTCATTCGTAGAAAATAATCGATCCTACGTGGATGATAACGGCCATGGTACACAAGTAGCAGGAACATTAGCTGCAGTGAACAATCATTTTGGAGTTGTAGGAACGGCATCAAAAGTAGATCTATATGCTGTAAAAGTACTTGATAGTAGCGGAGTAGGCGATTATGCACAAGTTATTCAGGGAATCGATTGGGCTATTCAAAATAAAATGAACATCATATCCATGAGCTTTGGTGGCAGTGAAGACAGTAAAGCTCTCCATCAAGCTATCAAGCGTGCAATTGATAAAGGAATATTAGTCATAGCTGCTGCCGGGAATAACGGTTCAAGTACAGAGAATCCATTATATCCGGCACGTTTCTCTGAAGTCATATCGGTTGGTGCCGTAGATAAGAACCTTCAAAAGGCCTGGTTCTCCAGTACAGGAGAGAAGATCGATTTAATGGCTCCAGGTACTGATATTTTAAGTACTTCTATGGATGGTCAATATAGTGTTATGTCGGGCACTTCAATGGCTGTACCACATGTAACAGGTTCTGCAGCTGCACTATGGTCTGTTCATCAAAAATGGAATAACAGTGATGTTAAAAACAAGTTAATAGAGACGGCTACCAATTTAGGAGATGTACGTTCTTACGGTCATGGTTTAGTAAACATGGCTAGAGCTTTAAATCTAATCGAGGGTCCTGTACCATTGAATACTCGGATTTCATCAAAAAATGTACTGGATAAAAGTCGGGTTGAAACAGATAAAACTTTGCTTGGACTCGGGAATCGACTTCTTTATCTAAGTGAAAAAGCCTACAAACAAAATAATATGGAGTTGTTCAAAACACTGACTACAAGCTATTATGATCTACTCCAAAAAAATGTTTCTCTACATAAAGCAAATAGCAGTAATGGGGTTTCAAACACTACGATAAAAGAATCTGTGTATGGAGTGGTGCATACTTCATCTGAAAAAAATGAGTATGATCAATTAATACAAGAGTATGAGACGGTCATCGGTCAATATGATCATAAACCTCAACGAAGAATGAGCATTACTGCACAATCGATTACATATCCGGCTATAGGATTGGATACACCTTTTTTACAGGACAACAACGTTGGAACTAATTTCGAATTTACGCCTCCATCAACAGGTGTATATCAATTTATTTTGGAACCCATAGATAAAGAGAGCAGTATGGATATTACCTGTGATATGGTGACCCCACAAGGAGATTGGGTTTATCATGATTATAGTTATATCCATAATAAAACAATTGTAACGGTAAGTCTTGAGGGAGGCATTACGTACCCTATTGAAATAATGACAAACATGTCAGATCCAAGATCACTCGTAACTGTAAGCAAGAAACCAATTATTGATTTGAATCTACCTATCGATGTCTCATTACCAGAAGGACAGTTTACAGTTTTTAAATTTACACCTACACAATCATTTGATTATACCTTTAAAACGATTGGATACGGTGGCTTTAGTCCATATGGAAGTGATTCTCTGATTGGGTTGTATACCGATGCGAATTTATCTAACCTAATTACTGCTAGTGAAATGGAGTTATCCTATTTTTTAAATACGGGAGTTACGTATTATATTAAACTGGCCCCTTTAAATATGGATGAAATAGTGCACACAAGAATACAAATTGTATCCAATAGTAATAATGTGCTTTTAGTAGATGCACCCACAGATGTAGATAAACAAGGTACAGATACTTGGATATTAAATTTTATTCCCCCCACGACAGGAAACTATAATATAGCTACGGATTACTTTGGTGGTATAGAGACGGATAGAACCCCACCATATACAGTAGTCAGTGTGTATGATGAGACATTATTCCAGCTGTTTGGGTGGGGTTATGGGAGTGTGAATGATTTACATTTAGATGGTGGGCGAAGTTATTATGTGAAAATAAAAGTCTATACGCCACAGGTAAAAGTAAGGGTTGCGGTAACTCTAAAAGATACAGCTGTTGACGAAGTGCAACCCAATACAGCAATAGATGTTATGAAACCGTATCAAGTAGTGGCCCATTACAAATTTACTCCTGGTACCTCGGGAAAGTATGTATTCTGGACTTCATCGTATGGGGATCAAGGAAGTGAAAATGATACGATTCTTGAGATCTATAATAACCCGACGTCTTCAAACTTATTGGCCACCAATGACAACTACAACAGTACCCGTTTTTCCCGGGTAGAAATGGACTTACATGCATCGACCCCCTATTATATCTCGTTGAGATCTAATGAGGCACTACAAGCAAGGTTTATGGTTGCTGCATTAGGTGATTCATTAAAACCAACCAATTTAACCACAATGAACATAGATAATACCAGTTTACTATTAAGTTGGAAAGCGGCGTTGAATAAAGGGAATGTAAGTAATTACAATATTTACAACGGGGCGTCACTGATCGGAAGTGTGGGCGACAGCACGACCACGTACATTGTTACAGGCTTGAACACGAACACGAATTATAGTTTTACGGTAGAAGCAAAGGATACGACAGGGAATATATCGGTTGTAAGCAATGCAGTCAGTGCAATTATAGACACGCAAGCACCGACTGTACCAACTAATATAGCCGTTAGCGGTACAACAGGAAGTACAGTAACACTGACATGGACAGCTTCTACGGATAACGTAAGTGTGAGTGGTTACGATATTTACAACGGTGACAGGCTGACCGGAAGTGTAAACGGTAGCGTGACCACGTACACGATTACAGGATTGACTGGGAATATGAGTTATAGCTTCACTGTAAAAGCGAAGGATGCTGCAGGTAATATATCCGCAGCTAGCGATGCAATCAGTGTCTATGTTGATAACCAACCACCCAGTGTACCGACAAATCTATCGTTAATAAGTTATACTCCCAATAGTGTAATTATGACATGGTGGGGATCAATAGATAATGTTGGGGTAACGGGTTATGATGTGCTTGTAAACGGTCAAGTATACGTTACCAATTATGGAGCTACCAACTTTACAGTAAGTGGATTGAACGCAAACACGACATATAGTATTACAGTGAAAGCAAGGGATGCAGCGGGTAATGTATCGGCAGCCAGTAATGCACTCAGTGTCTATATAGATACCCTGGCACCAAGTACACCAACGAATCTATCGTTATTAAGTTATACTCCCAATAGTGTCAGCGTGGCATGGGCCGGGTCAACAGATAATGTTGGTGTTACGGGCTATGATGTGTTTGTAAACGGTCAAGCTATCGTTACCAATCATGGAACTACCAGATACACTGTGAATGGATTAAACGCAAACACGACATATAGCATTACAGTGAAGGCACGGGATGCAGCAGGTAATGTATCTGCAGCCAGTAATGTATTCAGTGCCTATATAGATACCCAGGCACCAAGTGTACCGACAAATCTAACGCTATTAAGTTATACTCCCAATAGTGCCACAATAGCATGGACGGGATCAACAGATAATGTTGGGGTTTTGGGCTATGATGTGCGTGTAAACGGTCAATTCTTCGCCGTCAATCATGTAGCTACCAGTTACACCGTGAATGGATTAAACGCAAACACGACACTTAGTATCACAGTGAGAGCAAGGGATATGGCCGGTAATGTATCAGCAGACAGTAATGCACTCAGTGTCTATATAGATACCCAGGCACCAAGTATACCGACAAATCTCATGATAGCAAGCCGTACAGTTAATAGTGCTAGCATCACATGGGCAGCATCAACAGATAATGTAGGAGTTACGGGTTATGATGTTTATGTCAACGGTCAAGTAGTCGTCACCAACCATGGAGCTACCAGCTACACCGTGAATGGATTAAACGCAAACACGACATATAGTATCACAGTGAAAGCACGGGATGCAGCAGGTAATGTATCGGCAGCCAGTAAAGCGATCAAAGTTTTTTGGATTACCGCTCCCCATTATGTGTACGATGCTAATGGTCGACTGGATTACATCCAAATGCCTTCAGGGCAAATTATCGATTACCAGTACGATAACAATGGAAATATGACTAAAGTCGTATTACCGTGAATCCATGAAAGAATGTTTCCAAGACGCATCAATAAAACGATCCAAATCCATTGTATGAACCGATAATGATCCCGGAGGTAATTATGTTTAAGAAGCTCACAGCCATATCGCTTGTATTCCTTATTGTATTCAGCCTGGCCACACCTTTGCTAGCCGCCCCAAACCCATCCTTTGAAAAGGATGAAGAAATCGGCTATATTGTCAAATTCAAAGACGGCCCCAAAGGCAACACAGCATTACGTACGATGAATAAAAAGACGGAGAAGGCATTCAGCAATCGTCTGAATGCCCACGCAACGGTGCGTTTAAAGAAAGCTGACCTTGCGAAGCTACAGCAAGATCCCAATGTGGCTTATATCGAACCGGATGGTTACGTCCATAAAACAACGGACCAGATGACACCCAATCTGACACAAATACGCTTGCCGAATGTCACAGATAGTGTATACGGCAGCGTTTATGGTGGTAAAGGTGTGAAAATTGCTGTATTTGATACGGGAGTATCAACAAGTACAGAGGAATTGCGTATTTCAGGAGGGGCTTCTTTTGTTCCCAATGACCCGACGTATAATGATATAAATGGTCATGGTACGCACGCGGCAGGAATCATCGCTGCCTTAAAAAATGACAAAGGAATCGTAGGGATTGCTCCCCAGGCAGACATTTATTCAGTTAAAGTTTTGGATGAAAATGGAGGTGGCAGATATAGTTGGATCATTAGCGCATTAGAATGGGCGATTGACAACCATATGGATGTGGTGTCCATGAGTTTCGCGGGTAATCAATATTCCAGAGCTCTGGAAGAAGCTTCTCAATTAGCTTATGACAATGGAGTTTTACTCATAGCAGCTACAGGAAACGATGGAGTGAATGTGGTTTCCTATCCAGCAAAACTTCAATCCGTAATTGCTGTTGGAGCTGTTGACTCTTTTAATCAGTTAGCTTCTTTTTCAAACACGGGTAATGAAGTCGAGTTGGTCGCTCCCGGGGTTAATATACAAAGTTTGGATTTGAGTGGGCGGATTGTTTCCATGAGCGGTACCTCGTCTGCGGTACCTCATGTTGTTGGGGTTTCTGCATTGATTAAATCCCAATCACCTCATATCAACAATAAAGAGATCAGGAATGTACTGACCAAAACGGCAGAGCGGCTTGGTGCAAATGAGCAATATGGTTACGGTCTACTTAATGCTAGTGCAGCTTTGGATCTGATCAGTCATTCAACACAGAGTAGCAGTCAACAACTAAATAAACAACAATTGAGCGCTACGTACAATACTGCTGAAGATTGGATTCAGCAATGGTTAGATCAGGGCTATACGTTGGATCAAGTTGGACAAGCCTTGCAATTTAAACAAGATTCGGGTAAATCCATAGAAGAATCGCTGAACCATGTCGCGCCAGGTTACGCAAAACCAACGACTCCAGGTAACTCCTCACAGCAGAATTCACCTTCGCCAGAGCCCGATGCGATGCAAGACTACTTCGTCCAAGCAACGGCTCAACCCGAATCATTTTTTGATCCCGACGCTTTTTCTCAAGTTAAAGTGAATGCGGACCAGGCTCCGTACTCGGTGAAAAACGGGAATGAAAATATTTCTACTTTGAGTGGTTCTCTCTCGTTAAGTAATGCTGAATTTCATTTACCAGGAAGAAATGGGTTATCTCTAACCTTGCAACGTATGTATGATAGCTCGTCTTCACTCTATTTCGAGTTGGAAGCTCCTAAACTATACAAATGTGATTGCAAGGTGAGCTTTAATGGCTATTATTATACAGAAAAAATCAAAAATAATGTTGTCATTTCACAGTCCAATCCGATCCCTTATCGATTTAGTTATGAAGATACCTACCGTCTGGATGCAGATCGTCGAATGGATTGGATCAAGAGCCTCGCCGGGCAATTGTTTGATGTTCACACTGATAGTCCGGACTCAAGTGGCACATCAACTAAATATTATAATTACGTAAACACAATGGATCAACTACAACCGGAAGTATATGTTAGATATTTTGGAAACGACCATACTAATTTCGTGCAAAATGATACCTTTAATCTACCGGATGCCGAAAAAATATTTCATCTGGGAAAAGGCTGGAGATGGAACCTCCCTTATCTTTCCATAGATAAGGAAAGAGGGAAGAAGGTTTACCATACAGCTGAGGGCGCATCCTACGAAATCCTGGTTGACATCAATGGAAACGGTAGTCTGCGGGATGCTCAATATACAGATTTGAGATATAACGGCAGTATCGTACATACCTTAACCGGAGTGACTGAAGAATTTGATTATACGACCGGACATATCACAAAAATAAGAGATTTGAATGGCAACACGATTTCATTTACGTATGCTAATCATACGAAGTATGGAACGGTGCTTTCCAAAATTGAAGATGCAATCGGGAATACAATTGAAATCACCTACACGAATACTTCCGTCACCATAAAACAGGGAGACAGTTTCGTCACGTATAATAAAACGAAATCGAACACGACGGCTTCTTACCCCTGGCAAAATATTGACCACGAACTGTTAACCGAAGTTGTGGATCCGATCGGAAGAAAAACGCAGTATACGTACATGAAAAAAAATGGGGGATTTAGTCTTACTTATGGCGGAGGCGCAAATGTCGATTCCGCTTTACTAACACAAATCATTCATCCAACAGGCGGCAAAACGAACTATACCTATGCAAGTGATAGGAAATATTTAGGGGGCAACTATGCAGGATTCTCCTATATTGACTCTCATGTGATCACATCCAGAGAAGATCAAATGCTTACTAACAATGGAAATAGTGAAATTAAAAATCATAGGGAGTTCACTATTCCTGTAGGACCTTCTGATAGAAATGTGTACGGCGACTATACTTCTTCCTCATCAGTATGTGATGGACCCAGTTCGAGTACATGCGTTAACCGGACTACCTACGTGTATAAAAGGAAATATAAAGCGGAAACGAGTTTAATTAAATCACAGAGTGATTATTACAACATACAAACCAGCCAATTTTTAAATAATACGACGGAGTTGCGAACCGATAAAACATATGATGAAACTAATCGGAACCCTTTGCCAGTAACGATCAGTCAGTCAGTCAATGGTAACGATAAAGCGACGACAACAAGAACGTATAATTATCTGGGGCAAGTAACAAGTGAAACGGATGCCCTGGGCCGTACGGCGAAGTATGAATATAACTTTGAAGGTATTCCGACATCTTCACTTATACCGATCAGTGCAACATTAAATTTATACCAATCCTATGTGTTTGATTACAGACGTCAATTGACAAAATTGGTCGCCCGGGAAAACAATCAGGAGGGTAAACTCGTTCAACAAATTGATATTCCGGAACGGGATAGTTATGGCAACATACTGAAGACGGTGGTGAAGGATGATACTCGAAACATCGTCACGACCCGCGAATATAGTACGGATTACCAATCCGGTTTTCCTACCAAACAATCCACATACTTTATCAATGCGAATAATGTGGGTTCCTATAAGGTGGTTCAATCCGAATATGAGATGCTAACCGGTCGAATGAAAAATTATAGGGACGGAAACGGATACAAGACCTCCTATTCCTATGACAAGCTGGGTCGAGTGGTATCTGTAACCCATCCAGATGAATCCGTTGTTAAGCTGGAATATAACGATATCGACAACAAGATCACACAAACGGATGAAACCGGTAAGCAAACCATTGTGACATGGAATCCTATTGGTGAAAAGATACAGGAAGGCATTCTGGATGGAACGTATAAAGCTAAAATCAAATACGGGTATGATGAATACGGACGTTTGCAATGGATGGAAGATGCAGAGGGTAATCGAACCTTGTATGCCTATGATAATCTGAGCCGACAGCACTATGTGATGTTTCCTGGTGGTGGTCAGTCGGAAATGCGATATGATGATGCAAATCGCATGCAAACGTCGATAGACCCCGAGGGGAATGGCATTCGAACAACGGTTGATAAACTGGGACGAGCTATAAAAAGTGAAGAGGTTCGCAATAGTGTAATTACAACACTTGGAAGTACGGAATATAACTATGCGGGACAAGCAATAAAGCAGACGGATGGAAAAGGAAAGTCTACAACCTATGATTACGACACATTTGGGCATTTGCTATCCGTAACGAATCCACTTCTGGAAACAACACGGTATACCTATTCAATGGCTGGGCAATTAACGGAGTTGCAGTACCCAGATGGTAATAAACTTAAGAAGCAGTATGATGAACTCGGACGGGTAATCCGTACGATTGATCCTATGCAACTGCAGCATGTGTATGAGTATGATGGCAATGGGCAAATGACCCGGCACCAGGATCCAAAGGGACAGGTATTCAAACAGACGTATAACAATCGAGGATTCCTGACGAAAGTGGAAGCCCCTGACGAAACTCAGGACTATACGTACGACGCAGCAGGCCGCCGGACCAGCATGAAGGACGCAACCGGCATTACGAGCTACAACTATAAGGCAAATACAAAGGAACTGGAAACGGTCACCTACCCAGATGGGAAAACGATTGGCTATGCGTACGACAGCCGCGGCAACCGGAGCTCGATCCGCGATCCGTTCCAGAACACGTACTATTCGTTTTATGATCAACGCAACCGGCTGCAGGCTGTATCGACCTCATCGGACCGCAATGCAACCGGAGCATACGAGGGCAGCTACAACTATTTTAACAACAATTTGTTAAAGACGATTCAACAACCGGGCAGCCTGACAACGTACACCTATGAGGGAGTCAAGCTGCAAACGTTGAACCAAAATAGCGGCGGTGGAACCAACCAGTACACGTATGGCTATGATGACAATCAAAACATGAGTAGCATCAGTGGAACGCTGGGAGCGAGAAATCCAGTGACTCCGTTTCAGGAATCGTTTACGTATGACGATGTGAACCGGATTGCTACTGCCAGCCAAAGCATACAGGGGCAAACACCGAATCCATTGAAAGAGAGCTATACGTATACGAACCGGGGCAACCGGGAGACGATGCAGTCCAACCGCGGTGTGAATATTTCGGGGGATCAGTATGTGTATGATAGCTTGAACCGATTGAAGCAGGTGATCAAGGATGGGGGCTCGACGATCTCTTACTCGTATAATGGGGACGGGTTGATGGTGGGCCGAACAGAAAATGGGGATACGACGAAGTATTACTACGACGGCAACCAGATTATTGCGGAAGGTTCAGCTAATGGAGCCTTTAAAGCGCGGACAGTTCGCGGACTGGGACTGCTGGCACGACAGGACAATGTGGCCAAGGGCTACTACCTGAGCAATGGACATGGAGATGTAACCGAACTCAGGAGTAGTGCAGGTACTTTACTGAACGCTTACACGTATGACATTTGGGGAAATACGCTATCTGCTCAAGAAGCGATGTCGAATCCGTTTAGGTACAGTTCCGAATACTGGGATACGAGCAGCCAGCTTCAATATTTACGAGCCAGATGGTACGATCCGAGTATGGGGCGGTTTATTAATAAGGATACGTATGAAGGGGATATTAGTAATCCGCTGAGTTTGAATTTGTACACGTATGTAAGTAATAATCCATTGAGGTATACCGACCCTACAGGGCATTGGCAAGATGGGGATGAGTACATTCCTCAAGATTCTGGTGCGTATACAAACATCAAGTTCTGGTCAGCCGTATGGGATACGGCAAACAATGGTGGGTATGAAAATAATTCAAGGATGAAAGATTTATCATCGGAGCAAGCTAGTGTAGCAAGAAATGGATACTGGACTTCATTTGGGGAGAATATTGCAAGTGGCATTGACCAAAATCAGGCTCCTATGTTTGTTGGTGGTGTAGCAGGAACAACAATTACTGTTCCAAGAGCAGGTAGTGAACCTATGTCAAGGGGCGCAGGTCTGGGTTTATTAGGACTCGGTCTCGTAATTGCTGAAAAGATTACCGCTAGTATGGATGAAGTTTCCAATAATAATTCCCAATCATTTATTTTCCGTGATGGTTCAGGAACAAATACTAATCTAACCCCAAGACCAGTAGATACAGGTGGATTGTCTTATTTCACTGCTCCAAAAACAGGTAAGTATACTTTCACTACCTTAGAAGCAGTAAATGAGACAGGAGTATTGAAAGCATTTATTGACAATGCTTCAACAGGTCATGTGAGTGTAATTGCAACAAATCCTGCCCATCAAACTGCTTGGATTGCATCCAGAGCAAATGCTGAAGCTAATCCCTATTACTTGACAACAATTTTGAGGTCAATTTCTATTAAAGGACCATAACAAGAACTATTGGAGGAGAGAATGAGCGAACACCTTTCTTTTATTGAATTGATGGATAACAATAATACTGTAGTTGATTCAAAGCTATTCGTTAATTTTAGGAACTACAGCACGGTTTATTTATCATTAACAGCAGATACCCTTTTTTATGAGAGTCAAGAGAATACTTATTTAGAAGCTTTAGCAACAATATTTCGTCAACTTCCAGAAGGTTACAAAGTGAAGTTACAAAACAGAGTTGCTGTAACTTCGGGAAAGGGAAATCATTTTATTGATATTACTGAGTTAGTTTCATTAACGTATCTTGCTTCGGCTGATGATAGCGTTTTGAGATTTGAAATACAGTGCTTATTTAATGATACTCAATATTCCGCTGAAGCTACTGAAGATTTCTCAATAGCATTACAGAAGTTAAAGAATAAAATGAATGTGAATTTCAATATCTGTGCATTTTGTGAGAATGGAGATTTTATGTCCACTGGTGGGGAGGATTTAAGGCACGGTTGGTATTGTTTAAGAGAAGTAATGCCTCGGGAACGTTTGTTACCTTGGTTTGAAAGAGAAGATGAATTTAAGAAAGCAATACCGAATCTAAGTGCATTTCATTGGTGTCCAAAATTTAGCCTTAGTGATAAAGAGTTCATTTAGCAAGCTGTTTTAAAACCACAATGCCACTGTGCTTGTGGTTTTTTGGACAACAAGAAAAATCGACATTTATGTGCCCGCGGCGGCTAAAGTGAGATATGGAATAGCTTCTTTTCTTTAATGCTGTCCCAAGCAGGATGATACTAAAATCGGGCGTCATCACTTCTTGAGTCAATGCTTCACATTAAGCTATACCATTCACTCGAAGAGAAGTGATACACAAGCACAGGAACTGTACATTAAACAAGGGAAAAGTGTTCTAGTGGCTGGTGTACACAAAAAGGATTTGAAATAAGAAAGTATAAAAAAGTAAATACCAACGGGAAAATGGATCGATATGGAAATAAAACTGGACAAATGTATGCTCGTATGATATAATATAATTTATTTGAATTGGATCGGGAATATGCATATCTAAGAGGATGGTCATTGACCATCTTCTTTTTGTGGTTTCATTTTCTGTAGATAGGAGGATATAAGGTTGAAGGTGCTGGCACATTTCCTTGAATGTACCATAAGCTTGGTCAGCAACTGGGAAAATAATCGCAGCAGCATGTTACAATAGAAAATAAGAAATTATATCGAGTATGTTGATAGAGAATGAGGTTAAAGCATATATGTAACGATCATGCGTGATAATTATAGATCACGTTTATTTGTCGTTTCCGTAAAGATCATGGAGGTATTCAAAATGTTTAATGAAAGAGAATTTTATTACTGTTATTCTACGAACTTGTTTAAGTTCTTGAAGATGGAAAAGAAGATAAATTACAATTGCTCAGGACTACATGAGGTTACATTACGGAAGTTCTGGCAATTCAAGCGTGATGAAGAGTTGAATCAAGCGTTGGTGGAATATAAACAACGTGGCGTGAATATGGGCGTTAGATAAAGCTGGTTCAAATAGGATTAATACTAAGAAGGTTAAATTAAAGGAGATTTTGAATATGAATATGACTGAATTAAGAAAAACTTTATGTGTAAGTGAATTGACTAAGGATGGAAAGCTCCCAATACTTTTTATGCCTAATGAAATATTTAACGATATTAGAGATAACGTTAACGGTACTTCTCAGTTTGTAGCGAGTATATACTGTTGCTATTACTTAGATGTGTTGCTTTATAGGTATGCTATCTATGGTAATAATCATGAAACTTTGAAAATACCAACGTATAAAGAGATTCTTGGCTATCCAAGAAATAGTAGGGTAATTGATCCCATTATCAAAAAAGATGGTCTTTTGAATTTAATGGGCTACACACGACCAGAATCAAATTATCCAATAGGTTGGTCTTTAACAAAAGAGAATGATCCGATTTACGAGCTTGAGTTTGCATTGTTGAAAGATAGAAGGATTGATGAAGATGGTAAGGATCACGGTTACTATCTGCCAGACATGATTATGAAAGCGGTGGCTAACAGAGTGAAAATTCATTATCCTATTAAAGCTTTTGTTAGGCAACATACAGACACCAACGGAGAGAAAAGTGAACTTGGAACATTTTATAGTATTTCACATACGCATGGTATCGAGTTAGAAACATTTTTGAAATGTATGAGCGATCCTGAGTTGGGAGTTGAAGGATTTTACTTGTATGCTCTGATTAAGAGTAAAAGTGATTATTTTCAAGAGTATTGGAATGTAAAATTCGATGATTTAATAAAAATGTCTGGGCTAAAGCCTACTAAATTCAAAGAAGTATTGTTAACATTAAGGGAATATCGAATGATTGATGTTGAAAATATGCCATGGGTTATTGACAGACCATCACATATTAGCACTAAAAGTAATGGATATAAAGCAAACGATTACAGTCAGTTTAAAAGCTTTAAACAACCAGTTGCAAAACCCATAAAAACTAGTTGGGAGCGTTGTATGAGGGACTACCCCGATGCAATACTTAGTCAGTTAAGTCCAGATGAATTAGATGGGATAGAACTACAACTACCTTAATATGAAATTTAAAAACGTCGTTATACGGCTTATATTAAATATACTACCACCCACCTCTAACTCTAGTATATTACAGGGGTATAATATATATTTAATATAAGCCGTATAAACACGTTATTGAAAATCGGAAAGAAAAATATTTCAATAATAGAAATTCATAAGAAATAGTAAAACCTTTTATGATGATTATTTGGGACTACTCTAAATAGAAGGCTACTTATACAAATAAAGTTTCAACGAAAAATTCTTAGTTCTTAAGGATCACATTAACTAAAAATGATTATAGCTATAGGGCTTATTCTTACATAGGATAAGTCCTTTTTTTGTGATTTTCACGATCATTCGCTTACAAAAATGTGGATATCATCTAAGCTCAGCACGCCACCAGACGCTCAGATTTCGTGTTCAGAGTTACTTGGATAAGTGGGAGAGGCTATGTAATGTTGAGGGTGAAAGTAGCCTTCTGATTACAATCAAGGCTATGCTATCATGTGTTGTTTATGTTGATGTCCTAATTAAGCTAACGAGTAGGCATGGTTTTCTTCCTGTTCTGCAGTTTACGTTCAGGCAGGTTTGAATATAAATCTGAAGAGTTTGAAGAGGTAAATGATAATAAAAACATATATCGAATATGAAGAAGTAGGAGCTACCGATTAAATACTGTAACCAGTTTAAAATACTCATATAAGTCTATAAAAGTGTTCTACGGTGCTACACATGTTAAAGCTTACGATAACTATTAGATAATCTCACTTTTTCTATAAAGTATTTGACTAATTATCTTGTGAAAATTGCTGATGGGTTCTGTGGAAAAACTGTGCTTATCATTAAAAAATTTTCATTTTCATCGATTCCAGATTGATGAGCAGCTGCATACATAAAATCGGAGTTTTATCTAAGCTCCACACATAACCAGACGCACAGATTTCGTGTTCAGAGCCACTTGGATGAATTGGAATCATTATGGTATGTTGAGGTGGGTCGGGGCTTCTGATCAAAGACAGATCGTGTAGGGTGAGGAAATTGGATTAGCGACATCTTTCTCATCAAGTTTTGTTCAGTCGTTTGCATATGAAGGTTTTTACACAAGCGGAACGAATTTGGGAAGTAATGTATGGGCAAGAAGATTTGAATGGAAGGTGAAAATTAATGGATACCGAAGCGCTAAAACATTTCATCACAACATATAATGTTCTTCAACGCACTTTAGATGGATTTCAATACTACATGGATAAATGGAAGGTTGATGATCAAAGTGATTTTGAAACTACGTGGGAAAATATAGACCCAAACTCCATAGAAGTCAGGGTTAAAAAAATATCTTTAACGATTAATTACACTTTAGATACTCCTATTGAATACGTTCAAGCATATGCCTGTATTCTGAATGATGGTGAAGAAATCACGGTATATCACTCATTATTTACACTTGATGGCTTGGGTTATGATGATGTATTGAGTTCCACTGCTTTAGAATGAGAGAACAATTTTGTTAGCGGAGGCAATTTATGTACGATTTTATAAGCATTTGTTCTGATGCGATGTACTCCAAGAAGATTAGAACAGAGGTACTGGAAGAATACTTAGTTTCCATGCTAAAATTTACAAAGGAAAGCAACTTGATTTTTTCTATGGAGAGTGGTGGAGAAATTGTGAGAATTACGGGTATTCCCGCTAATTCGCAAGGAAACTATGCGTTTAATTCGCTTGAGGGGGTCGAAGAAGTGAATTTGATTGAAATAGCTGTCCCTTGGAAAATAAATGATGATTCAGAAAAAGTAATATCCGACATTGCTAAAGCAATAACAAAAGAATATGCATGGATAATTGATGAGGGGTGAGCTAATGGATACGATCAGGAAGTTACTAGCCAAAATCGAAAATCTCCCTTATTGTATCATATACCCTGCTACTACTATACCAAGTATTAATGGAGGACATATTTTGCCTCAAGATGTACATGAATTTTATCATCGATGTGGTGGTTTAAGCCTATATTCAAATAGTGATTTTGCTATTTCTGTTGTTCCACCGAAAGAATTAATTTTAGCTAATCCAGTTATTGTTGGTGAAAAATGCGAAGATGATATTTCATCTACGTGGTATACCATTGCAAAAGATGATAATGGAGATTATCTGACCATAGATCTTCAAATCGAAAGATTAGGGAAATGCTATGACAGTTTTTGGGATAGACATGGCGTGATAGGCGATTGCCCAGTTATAGCAAATTCGTTTACTGATTTACTTAAGCAGCTTATAGAGAATGGTGGAAATAGGTGGTATTGGCTAGAAAATGATTTTGTTTCATTAGGCGATGCTTATGATGATGTTGTTTAAGGACTTACATGAAAGCACTTAAATAAGGGAGAACACTAATGAAAAAATCATTATTCACTTCTCTAGACTATGTTGATGAAGGTTTTATAACATACTTGGATAAAATGCAGATTGATTTTCCAGTTTGGCTAGATGCTCGATATTTAGAATATGAAGAACCGCTCCATCTTCTATTAACTTATTACTATTTCCTGAATTATATTGCAGATGAAGGAGTCTTGTTTGGAAACCATCGTGGTACATTGTTACTCGCTTCGAAAACAATAACTGATTTGTTAGGGGTATACAGTTGTTCGAAAAGTGGTTGTATACATCAAGCATCGACTATTACTAGATCACTCTTTGAGACAGTAGTAGCAACAAAGTTCATTTATCTCGATTATGAGCAACGTATTGATTTGTTTTATGATTTCAAATACATTGAGCAACATCAAAGACTTCAGAAGGATCAAACGGCGATAGAAGCATATATGTATGAAGAAATTGAGCGTAAATATCAAGAAATTAAGTTTAACTACAACCCTAAATCAAGTTGGTATAGTAAGTTGTTATTAAAAATTATACAAAGTGATCCTAGATTAAGAGGAAAGCACAGGAAAGCTACTTTAAGAGCTTTATGTGATGCTGTTGATATGAATGAGGACTACGATAGGATTTATAGTTCGTTATCATTAACAGTACATGGTTCCCCAGTGCTAGATCATCTATTTGTGGAAAATGGAAATTTTACTGCAGCTCCAGTTTTCAATAGTCTTGTTTTCACTCAATCGAGTTTGGCTATGAACTATGCTCATAAAATATTTTGTTTAATTTTAGAGCGGATAGATAATGATAAAGCTCTGCAGTTGATTGACTATTCAAGGTGGCTTCTCTATGCGAGTTTAGAAATTACGCAAAAAAACAACAAATAAAAGAGAAGTTTTATGTAAGACCAATCGTATCTGAGAAGGAGAAATATGATATGAGTTATTCGTTTTCAATCATAACTGTTTTAATGCAAGTCATTTCATTGCTAATGGTAGTATTACTAGTTTTTGCGTTGATCAGCGGAATAAGGTACTTTAATTGGAAGAAGAAAAATGATGTTGAAATAGCAAGAAGCTTGATAAAGTAATTGAAATGCTTGGTAAGGATAGGTCATAAAAACGAATAGATAAGTTTAATCATTTATAGGCAAGATCATAAAAAGAGCACAAACAAATCAACATAATAAAAAGTGAATTATTTTATGAGCAGGGAGCAATGCGCCAAACAAAAGGAGGTTAAGTGGAAATTGGAAATTGGTGAAATTAAGGAGCTTTTAACTAAAAGATATCCACACTGGAATTTGTTTTTTGATAAGTATGGTGTGGCTGTCTGGATAAGTATGAATGATGGCAAATCAAATTACTTTGAGATACAAGTCACTCCGAAAGATGGAGTAGGGATATCGACTAGAAGAGAAATAAATGGTTTAGATTTTAGTGGTCATGATGAAGCATTTAATAGTCTTTATGAAGCGTTGGATTACATGGATAACATAGTTGATTGAAGCTGATTCTTGGAAAATTGTATTTCAAACTTTAAGGAGTAGACGTTATGTCCATCACATTTTTAAAGTTAATACCAGTTCATCCAGAGTTCACACCAAATCAAGCAGACTTAATTGCTGTTAGAGACTGGATGAAAGTAGATTACCATGACAACGATGAAACGAGATATGTTTTAACGGATGAAGTACGCTTTATTGATCAAGGTGAGAATTTTGAAAACATACATTGTCCTTGCTGCTCCAGACAGATTGATATCTCTTGGTGGCAACAAAAAATGGATGAGGCATATAAAAGTCTATTTCATAGTCTCCAAATTGTGCTTGATTGTTGCGGAGAGGCAATTTCCTTGAATGATCTAGAATATAAGTGGGCTGCTGGATTCGCACGTTTCTCAATTGAAATCATGAACCCAGAAAACGATCTAATAGACAAGGATATATCCAAGCTAGAACAAATACTGAAATGCTCAATAAGAAAAATTCTTGCATATTACTGAATAGATCTACGGATTTATTTAAAAAGTATCGAGAGGTGAACTTGTGACAATAAGTAAAAAGGGTTCCAGAAAAATAGTTGTAGACGAAGAAGAATATAGGTGGATTATCTCTGCAACTTCAAAAGGACGTATCGTATTAATTACGGAACATGGTCAAGAAAAAGGACAAAGAATTGAAGTGTATATTGAATCAGACATTAATGAGTTTTGGGTCGAGTTTCCTTATGTTGATGATTTGAATTTGAAGATAGTAAAGCCAAAAGAAGTAGCAGTGATTATAACAAAAGCAATTGAACAAGGCTGGAGATCAAAGGAAAAGGGTGCTCCGATTGCATTTGATTGGTTTGAAAATAAGTTGGTGAAAAGGTGAAATGAGACTTGATTATTTGGTATTAGGTAGAGATGATATGCCAGATATACCAAGACGCTTTTTTAAAAATAATTTAGGAGAAGATCACAGTGGATGATAAATTTCAAGAACATACAAAATACTTAAATATTGAATCTGATAATGATAAAATATTAGGAAATGTTAGACTAATATATGACAATAAATTTATAGGAATACAAATCTCGCAAAATGATGAAGATGGAATGACTGCGGAGATCCAATTAAATATTACTAAGTTTCAAAGAGTGGTGAAGGCACTTGAAAAAGCATATGATCTAATTTTAAATGGTGCTTTCCATCATGAGAGAGAGACTGTTGATATTATTTACACCAAAGGATCTACAGAAAAAAGAAAAGGTTTTGTGCTTGTTAGTATTTTTGAAGACTCTATTATTATTGTTGTTTCACTGACTAATGGGGGTGACCCATATCTAATGATAAGGAAGAAACAGATTTCGGAACTGATAACGTTATTTCAGACTGTTAAAGCAAATTAATTAAAGCCACAATACGACTTACGATTTTGGTTCATTTCAAGAGCAAGCAGTTGTTTTTGAATAGGAGGTAAGTTATGCAATATCCAGTTTTTCTTGTGAAAGTAAGTGAATCGTCCGAAGAAGTAATTTATAAATATACTAACTTCGAAAATGTCCCACTTGGTATAGTTGAGATTGATTTTGAAAAAGGATAGTACACATCAATAGCGCAAATGAATAGCGAATCAGATAAGTCACTTTTCAATGAGTTAAGAACAAATTTAGATAGGCACTATCAACCAACGATTATGCTATTCCTAGAAGCTAATGAAGAAAGTCTGGCTAAATATATATGTTTTAATTACAATCAGGAGTTAGTTTGCCGCTTTCTAATTAATAAAGTATCATTATCTATTTCACCTGTTGATGTAAATAACAACTTGAATCAAAAAGAGGACTTCATTGAGAAGTCCAAAGAAAGACTGAATCAGCACCTTTTAACGAAGTTTTATCCTTCAAGCGTTTTTATTACAATGCCAGAAGAGATTGTTTCAGACAATTTGTATATGTTGATGGATTCTAGTCATAAAAGTAAAATGGAATATTTATACTCTAATTCAATAATTCCATTCGGAGAAGTGCTATTATCTAAATTAAATGGAATTGTCACAATACTTTCAACAATCTATGTTTCCGACAGTGAAAAAGTATTTGAAGTTGTTCGTAAAAGACTCATGAGCTGCTATATGGAAAAGCATTATCATAATTCCATCAAGTTAGAGTACATACAACCAATAATTCAGATTAGCAATGACAATATAACATTAGCTGATATTCCAAAACCAAATGCATCTTGGGAAAGAATAAACCGCTTTGCCTTATCATTCAATGGTTATCAAGAGTTTGGTTCGTTTGATGCTGTTGTTAAGATTGATGATATAGTCAATGATAAGTACAAGGAGACAGGCGATTTTTCATTATGTAGTATAACAGAACTGCGAACTAGCTTGTTTTTGATTCAAAGAGGGTGTACGCATAGAGGAGATCAACCTGAAGGTGAGCATCTGTCATTTGTACAAGAATTGATTGAAGAAATTAGAACGAAAGTGAATGGGAATGATAACTGTTCTTAAATAAAACAATGAGAATGATTTTATCAAAGTTCTGAAAGGAGTACTCTATGGTACGAGGAGGTGAACAGTTATCTCAGTTTCATCATCTTTCGATTTTAGTTTTTCTCAATGTTATTCTGCAACTAAAATATTAAGAAGTTTACTAGATTTCGGCTGGACTTTAAATGACAATGGTTTAATATCATATTTGCCAATAGGTGATGATGATAAGTTTGACTGGAAAAGTGAAAAAATTAGTTTTGAGTCACTTATACAAACCATAGAAAAAAAAGGAACGAATTGAGGAAATTATTGGCGTTATTCTAACATGGCAAGATACAGGAATTGGAGGACAATTTTTATTTAGGTGTAATGGAATAATCTCCGTTAATGTAACATTATTGCGAAAGCGAATAAGTTCAAATTCAAATGTAGAAATAACAGATATTAATTGGTATTTGACCAGGTTACTCAATGTATTTAATGAAAAGGGTATGCAGGTAGAGCATTTTTCATATGAAGAACATGTTTAGAGTACAATTGTATGAACAGGATGGTGAAAGACTGTGTTAAATATTAAGAATTTCGGTTTAGTAACAGAGAAAGTTACTGATTTCACATTAAGTGACTTACAATTTATCTGGGACTTAAAGTATTCCATTAAAATAGATACGGTTTCCTTGTTCGATGTTTATAATAAATCAATATTAGACATTAGCTTCATTTTAATCCCAAAACAGAATGTTAAAAATTATAAGGTTGAATTTCGATTTCATAATTTAGGTAGTCTACAACTCAATGCAGGTGGAACTGCTATTCAATTAACTGGATTTGAGATTTTGGATATTATGGATAGTGGCTGGGAATCAAAAAAGTATCTTGTAAGTGATATTGAAAATGAAGATGATTTTAAATTTTATTGCAATGAGATTGAAGTCATATCTATTGAGGAAATCGAACTATGGATTGGATAAAACATCATAAGAGAGGGAAATAAAAGACGGTGGAAATACAGTTGAAAGGTAGCTAATTTCAATTGTAACGAAGGTAGCTGAGTGATAAAAGTCCAAATGAGATATGGAGGCTCATGATGAAAGAAAAACCTTATTCCATGTGGATTGAAGCGGAAAACTGGGTAGATGGTGAATGGGATATATATGATGATAACACAGATGTGATAGCAGACCTGTTGATTAACCAGATTTTGTAACTCTAACCTCAACAGAGACATACGTTTGAATGAAGCGCTGAATACAAACGATCCATTCAACGGGTAACTTACCAAGAACGAAAAAGCGTGAAAACTGAACAAACGAGAGCCTTGCATGCCGAGGCATTCCCGTGGAAACGGCGTCAAATAACCAGGTAAGCAAAACATAGACCATTAAAGCAGAAAATAACTGGCCATATACGGCGTTTTCGGTGGTGCCGAATAGTGTAGCCAGGTTTAAATGCTGCTTGATCCAGCGGAAAAAGACTTCGATCTGCCAGCGAGCTTTGTACATCTGCGCGATCTGCTCCGCAGTCACTTGCATCAAATCGGTCACTACCCGGATTTCACGGCCCTCGAAATCTCGAAAGATCACGACGCGATGGCGCTTTTCCGAACGACATTGAGGGGTTCCGAGCTGGCAGGTGATGTCGCGAATGACCGGAGAATCCGTGGGGCTTTGGCGACGCAATGCTTTTGGTTTTTCCAGATGGATATTGTCGCGTAGGCGAATGACGAAGGATTGTCCTTCTATTTTATAGCGATCCAGACGCTCCAGCTTGCCATATGCCCGGTCCATCACCAGGATAAAAGAGGACGGAGTCAGGCTTTCGCTTACGGGTCCGTCGTGTCGGGAGCCGACGGTTTCCACGACTTGCAGTGGTTGCTGCGTTTCGGCCTGAAGGGCCACATGCAATTTGATACCTGCTCGTTTAAGGAGCCCAGGGTAAACGGGTTTTACCTACCGTCACCGTGGTGGAGTCGATGAGCAGCAGTTCCTTCGGGAAAGCCAGTTTTCGCCGAATTTCCCGGTTGCACTTACGGATAAGTAAATGAAGGAGTTCCTTAAATACGGCAAACGGTACTTCGGACGCTTTACTTGAAAACCGGGAATAATGAACTTCTGGTAAGCCACTGAGGGATGCACGATCGGCACCAGCGCGATAACTCGGCCATTCTTCGTAAGCCGCCGTGCACCAATACTGTAACAACGGGTGTACCGTAAATTTACGGGCTTTATCCTCGTACCCCACCTCTTTGACGACGGATTCGACCTCTTCTTGGCTCAAAATGGATTGAAGAATAGACAGGATCGTGGTAGACTTTTTCATGGAGTCGCCACCTTTCGGGAGTTTGTAGGGGTACAAACATTTTACCGATTTGGCGGCTCTTTTTCTACCATTTTGTGGTTATTCAACAGGTCTGATGTGATAGTTACATTTGATGATGGATCAAGATGGGTAGCATCATTTTTCACATACAAGAACATACAAACACTGACTGAAAAGAACAGAAAGACTGGTGAGTGCTTATATGGTAAGTATTTTTGGGGAAGTGACATGTTCCTTGTAGATGAATGTAGTCGTAACCGTATTGAAGAAGTAATTAGGGATCTAATAAAAGAGGGTGATTTTGAAAATATATTTAATAGATGTGAGGAATCCAATTAATCATGGAGGTTAGTATGTATTTGAAGGAATTTGAATTAGACCTGCCTTATGCTTCGGATAAAGATAAATTTATTGAATATTTTAAACAAAATGAATTACCTTTACGGGGTAAGGATAAAGATTGTCCAATTGAGTGGAAGTGGATCAGGCGTGAGTTTGTGCTCGAAACCAGATGTATTACAGCTATGTTTGAAAGGTTATTTAGTAATTACAAAGTAAGAGGAGGTCGAAAAGTTCTTGTTGAGTGTGTAGATCTAATAAAAAGCGAAACTGTGCTAAACTTTTCAGGAGTATACGTTGTCCAAGTAAAATTTAATTTTTTAGATTTTATAACACTTTCGGATTCTGATAAAAAGAAAGTTTCATTGCAATTGCTTAGAGAAGGTGTAGAAAAAATAGCTTCATTAAATAAATGGATATTTGCTCCGTTTGATTTGGTATTCTCAAAGATTGTAGAAGAAAACTACAATAATGTGTGGGTTTGGAATAAGCCTGTAAAAAATGCTAATAAACAATATGTTGCTGAAGTTATTTGTGAACATGAAGTGAGGGCAATAAGTATCTTTATAGAAGTGAAAAATATTAAAGGCATAAGTTTGGGGAGAAAGCTTGTAGTTACAGAGCAACCACATGAATTTGCTTATGCTAGACAACTTGGAGATATCATATGGCTCACAGAAGAAACTGTTGCACTAATCAGCAAACAACATGATGAGAAGTGGATATTAGATATGAAGCAATTAACTTAAAAGTAGAGGTTCGCCACAATACGACTAACCCTCGCTTGTGGTTTCTATTGCCATGACCGCTGATAGTCTACATTTTCCAATCGTATATGATATTGGAAATCTATGAAAACACGAAAAATAGTAACAACTGATGTAGCGGCAAGAACAAGATCAATAGCAGCATATCGATTCAAGAAGGGAGCAACTTTTAATTAAGGAGCATATTTAAGAAAAGTTTGACTATCCTTTTCATATATTGAAGAAATACCAGATGTCCTATTCAGGATTTAAGACCTGTTTGTAATATGTGAAAATAATCTCTCAAAATCTCATCAAAATTGGGTTCATCAGATAATTCCTCAATATATCTCCAAAAAATTAATTCTTCAGTATGCTTATTTAATACCTCATACTCCATTTGTCGCGATTTCCACACAGTTACTTGTCCCAGACAATTATATGATTCATGTATAATTCCTGTTGAGGGATTAGGAATAAGACTTTCATCTGTATTTGCATGGTTTACATATTCTATTGAAATAAATAATTCCAAAAGTTTATCATTATTGCCTTCTATCCAATTCTTGAATTTCTGTCTAATCATCTCTTATATACTTCCTTTCTTTTAAAAGGAATTTAAATTATATCATAAATGCATGATGCAGGATTTACCAGTAATTTGTTGAATTTTGTAATAATAAGTTAGAATCTCTTCGTAACATATACGTAAATAAGAGAGGAATTATGGAACTTTTCTTGGTCAATCTTGTAGCAACATAAAACGTGTTGTATTAGTGAACTTGAAAATAGAAGAAGATACATGGATTAGGATAAAAAGGTTGTTCTCTAGTGAAGTTCAAGTTGAATGGATAACAGGGCAAGAATGCGTAAAAAAGATGGCTCTTAGATTGTTAGATGAGGAAGAAACTGCTACACCAATGCAATAGATTGTTGAGGCTCAGATTCGAAGGAGGAATTATTAATTGTGCAAGGAATGCTTCTAAGATATTTTCTGGTTGAAGGTAAACCGAATGGGTTGAGAACTGTAGAGATATCAAACATGACGATTTATGGTACGATTTTTCCTAGAACAAAAATCAACCTATTTGAAAATAGAGAGTCCGCTACTAAGCCAGGCGTTTACATATTGCTTGGAACAGATGTAGATAACCTTGACCAACCAGTTATATATTGGTGAAGGTGATCCTGTTCTACCAAGATTAAAGCGACACTCCGTTAATAAGGATTTTTGGACTGAATCTATTGTATTTACTTCGAAGGATGACTATTTAACAAAGACACAAATACAATACCTTGAATCGGTTTTGATTGAACAAGCTAAAGATGCATTTAAAGCAAAAATAGATAATACGAATAGTCCTGCTAAGCCCAATATCTCAGAAGTAGATAAATCAGAAGTTGAACAATTTATTGAAGGGATTGAACTAATTTTGTCCTCACTGGGATATGATTTTTTAGTACCGAGGACTCTTAATAATGATTTAGTTGAAGCAAAAAAATCTTCTCAAGTATTTGAGCTTAAAACAAAAGATGTAATAGCTAGGATGTTGATTATAGATAATAGTTATGTTGTTTTGTCAGGCTCAACAGCAGTTTTAGAGAATCGTACATCGATTCCAGGTTCAATTCAAAAACTACGTAAAGATTTGATTGATTCGGGAATTATGTTGAATGAAGGTAACGGAGTCTATACGTTTAAGCAGGATACCTCATTTAATAGTCCAAGTTACGCTGCGGCAGCTATAATAGGGGCAGCAGCTAACGGAAGGAAAATTTGGAAATATGGTAATAAATCACTGAAACAAATTGATAATGAACAAAACGGTAAAATAGATTATGAAGTTTAGAGTAGAGGGGAAATCTTTAAATGACCTAAGTGGTTATTTTTTAAAAGATTCTTGTATCTACTTTATTATAAGGCATTGTCAAAAAGTATACTTTATGCCATGCCGATTCAACTTCCATTCTTTATAGTATTTTGCCTTTCAAAATGTGGGGTTTCCATATTTGAAACATTTCAAATAAAACTGTCAATCGTCAGTGAAAATGTCACCATGAAGCGTACTTAATTATTCAGTGAAAATGTCACTTTTAATGGGTTGAGGCGATGGGTTTACAGCGAGCCTCTGGCGGCCGAGCATAAGGCGCTGTGGCGACTCCAAAAGGAGCCGCCTTGGCACAAGCCTACTCAGCCGCCTCTCGCTGTAAACCCATCTAATTGGGGTGGTTTTTACCATGACCCTTCTGCATAGCTATTATGTTGGGAGTTCATGGCATCTTGGAACTGAACTTGTTTTCTGTTAGAATGAACTTGGTTATTCGTGAGGCTCTCCTTTGTTTTCCAAGGTGGCCTGCAGCGGGTTTGCGTGGCGACGCAGAGCCCGCTTTTTTGGTTTCTACGGTGGTTGGACGATCAGGCTTTTGGGTGATGCGAAGCGGGATCGGGTGGCCTTGATGAAAAAGTACGACTTCCCCCTGAAGGGTTTCCCGGACTTCCACCAGCGACTTATTCTTAAAGCTTACGGTCTGTTTAGCGTCTAGGGTATAGAGCTTGCCGTTATAAGATAGCGTCTGTCCGTGGCCGATCTGACGATGCTCTCTGAGCGTAAAGACATAGGTTAGATCCGTGCCGTTTTTGAGCTGTCGATACGCAGAATCCTCCTCTTTGGGGAGGACGGCAAACTGGTGGTTATGTTTGGCCATGAGCTCGGGAAGCAGAGCATTGGCTTGTTCGAGTGTACACACATTCCGTAAACGAAGCTGGATGACTAAGCGATCTTGCAGCGTACCCCAAAGCCGTTCAATGCGTCCTTTTGCCTGAGGAGTCATCGCCTTGATGTGAGAGATGTGAAGCTCAGACATGGCTTTTCCAAATTGGGACAGGGGTTGATGCTCACCAGCTAACTCCTGTTCCAACGTGAGCTTTTCGTTGGGTGAACGAAAGATGTTGTGGCGATCGCTGTAAAGTCCCAGCGGAACTCCATAGGTCTCAATAGCTTGCCGCATGACGGTAAAGTAGCCCTCCCGGGTCTCGGTCGGTCGGAAAACAGCGCCCACGACCTGTCCGGTCGCATCATCAATAGCTGCGTGAAGTGTGAGTCTTGGCCCTCTATCTTCTAACCAGGCGTGAGAACTGGCATCGGTCTGCCAAAGTGCACCCGCTTGAGATCGGCGCTCACGAGGCTGATGAATCCGTTGGCGTCGCCGTGCTTTATTTTGCTTAAGTCCAGCGGATAACAAAATTCTTCGCACCGAAGATGGACTCAATACTAACGCCTCCTTCTCTTCCAATAGTTCGGCAAAGTGGCAGTTGTTGCTGTCACGATATCTACCGCGGTATCTACCGCGGTATAGCTGAATGACTTGTTCTTTAACGTGATCCTGCGTTGTGTGAACCGGCTTACGCCCCCGGTTCTTGTGGATGAAACCCTTTGCTCCCTCCTGTTGATAGGTTTTTTTTAATCGAATTACCTGTCGGTTAGATAAGCCCAAACGTTCGGCTGCTTCCCGTATGGTAAACTGGCTAGCAATCACTTTTTCGATGACTAAAACTTTTTTCATCTCGGCATCGGTCAATGTAAAGGTCTCCTGTCTCATAGTGACATTTTCACAGAAGAGTTACATGGTGACAATATCACAGCACAACAACACATTTCAAATAAAACTGGTATGTTTTGAAATAACATGCTAATATACTGGAAACCAATCGAAGGGTGAGAGCCAATATGGGAGAGATACGGAGCTTTGGCTATATACGTGTTTCAACGAAAGAGCAAAATGAAGCAAGACAAATTGAAGCATTGAAAGGTTTGGACATTCAAGAACGCGATCTTTACATAGACAAGCAAAGCGGTAAGGATTTTGACCGACCAAAATACCAAGCATTAAAGTTGGTATTGAGAAAAGGCGATATACTTTTTATTAAAGAGCTGGATCGGTTAGGCAGAAACGCAGAAGAGATAAAAAAGGAATGGAAGGAAACCACTCAGGAAATTGGCGCGAATATTGTTATTTTGGATATGCCAATTTTAGATACCAGGCAATACAAGAATGGTTTAGAAAAAGTCATAACCGCAATAGTATTAGAATTATTGTCGTATATGGCTGAAAGAGAAAAGGAAAAAATCAATAGTAGGCAAATGGAAGGAATTGCAGCGGCTAAAAATAGCGGTGTTAAGTTTGGTAGACCAAAACGTGAAATTAGCAATGAGTTTATTGTTGTTTATGAGGAATGGAAAACTGGAAGCATTACCGCGGTAGAATGCGTAGGGTTGATATGAAACCTAATACGTTTTATAGAAGAACAAATGAATATGAACAGGAGAAGGCATCCATTTAATAATGGATGTTATTTTGCATAGAAAAGCGGTCAGTCTTGGTGGATTGCAAAAAATGTATGTGATGTATTAGATAATAAGAATCCAACAATGTCATTAAAGAAGCTAGACGAAGATGAACTGACTAAGTATAACTTAGGGGGTCAACAGGGAGAAATAAACATAGTAAATGAATCTGGTCTTTATACGCTTCTTCTTGGAAGTCGGGAGAAAGAAACATTGAGAATTTTAATCTCCTTAATTTTAAGGAGATCGAATATACCGATACAATAGGTAGGAAACTACCAATGTATGAAATGACGCGTGATGATTTTATGCAAGGGGTAGTAGCAAGAAAACATTGAAAATTTCAACGACCTTAATTTTAAGGCGGTTGAATATTTCGATAAAAAGGCAGGAAACTGCCAATGTATGAAATAGCACGCGATGGGTTTATGATGTTGGGTATGAGATAAACGGTCAGCCTAAATGAATCTGGTCATTACTAATAGACACACGAAAACATTAAAAATTTCACTGAACGCAATTTTGTTGTGAGTGAATATTTCGATACACAGGCAGAAAACTGCCAATGTATGAAATGATGCGTGATGGTTTCATGCAAGGTGTAGTTGCAAGAAAACATTGAGAATTTCAACGACCTTAATTTTAAGGCGGTTGAATATTTCGATAAAAAAGGCAGGAAACTGCCAATGTATGAAATGACTCGTGATGATTTTATGCAAGGGGTAGTCACAAGAAAACGTTGAGATTTTAACGCGCTCAATTTTGAGCGCGTTGAATATTCCGATACAAAAGGCGAAAAAAGACCCATGTATGAAATAACGCGTGATGGCTTCATGATGTTGGCTATGGGATTTACTGGTCAGCCTAAATGAATCTGGTCATGGTAAGTAGTAGCATTGAAAACGTTGAGGATTTTAATCGGCTCAATTTTGAGCCGATCGAATATTTCGATAACATAGGCAGGAAATATCCAATGTATGAAATGACACGTGATGGGTTTATGATGTTGGATATGGGATTTACTGGTAACCTGGTTTGTTGTGACATACTGATATATGCTAATACAAATTAATCAACGGAACCTTCAAATGAGAGAGCATCTAATAATAGTGGATGCTTTTTTTCTTATAGGGGAAGGGGGGATGGGATATTACTATGTAGCAAAAGTGTATTTTGTAGCAGGGTATAGGCACTGCAAATCGCCGCGCTGTATTTTGAATGAGAACGATAATTATCAACTACAGCTACATGCCAAATGGTATAATAGGTATAAATAGGGAAAAAAGACGTATCCTTTTGGAATACTTCAGAGATGAAATATGGACTCAAATGAAACCTTGGAGCGTTGAAGATCATGAACAGGTCTGTCTTCAAAGTTATTTAGCGATGATCCGCAATATGATTGTATGGAAAAAAGCAGAAAAACTAACAAAATAATAATTTATATAAAACAATTGTGAGGTACATGGAATAGATGAACATCGAAAGCTTATTAACTCAACTAAAAACCATTCCTGATTGTGTTGTTCATTCACCAAGTGGATTTCCTATTTTAGAAGAAGGGCTTCTATTGCCTTCTGATCTGACTGATTTTTATAAGTTTTGTGGAGGAGTAACCCTTTTTACAAAAGGTGATTATTCGATTTCCATTGTTTCTCCTAGTGATTTTGTATTAGCTAATCCAGTTATTGTTGGTGAAAAATGCGAAGATGATATTTCATCTATGTGGTACACCATTGCAAAAGATGATAATGGAGATTATCTGACCATAGACCTTCAAATAGAAAGATTAGGAAAGTGCTATGATAGTTTTTGGGATAGACATGGCGTGATAGGCGATTGCCCAGTTATAGCAAATTCGTTTACTGATTTACTTAAGCAGCTTATAGAGAATGGTGGAAATAGGTGGTATTGGCTAGAAAATGATTTTGTTTCATTAGGCGATGCTTATGATGATGTTGTTTAAGGACTTACATGAAAGCACGATTTTAAATAAGGGAGAACACTAATGAAAAAATCATTATTCACTTCTCTAGACTATGTTGATGAAGGTTTTATAACATACTTGGATAAAATGCAGATTGATTTTCCAGTTTGGCTAGATGCTCGATATTTAGAATATGAAGAACCGCTCCATCTTCTATTAACTTATTACTATTTCCTGAATTATATTGCAGATGAAGGTGTCTTGTTTGGAAACCATCGTGGTACATTGTTACTCGCTTCAAAAACAATAACTGATTTGTTAGGGGTATACAGTTGTTCGAAAAGTGGTTGTATACATCAAGCATCGACTATTATTAGATCACTCTTTGAGACAGTAGTAGCAACAAAGTTCATTTATCTCGATTATGAACAACGCATTGATTTGTTTTATGATTTCAAATACATTGAGCAATATCAAAGACTTCAGAAGGATCAAACGGCGATAGAAGCATATATGTATGAAGAAATTGAGCGTAAATATCAAGAAATTAAGTCTAACTACGACCCTAAATCAAGTTGGTATAGTAAGTTATTATTAAAAATTATACATAGTGATCCTAGATTAAGAGGAAAGCACAGGAAAGCTACTTTAAGAGCTTTATGTGATGCTGTTGACATGAATGAGGACTACGATAGGATTTATAGTTCGTTATCATTAACAGTACATGGTTCCCCAGTGCTAGATCATCTATTTGTGGAAAATGGAAATTTTACTGCAGCTCCAGTTTTCAATAGTCTTGTTTTCACTCAATCGAGTTTGGCTATGAACTATGCTCATAAAATATTTTGTTTAATTTTAGAGCGGATAGATAATGATAAAGCTCTGCAGTTGATTGACTATTCAAGGTGGCTTCTCTATGCGAGTTTAGAAATTACGCAAAAAAACAACAAATAAAAGAGAAGTTCTATGTAAGACCAATCGTACCTGAGAAGGAGAAATATGATATGAGTTATTCGTTTTCAATCATAACTGTTTTAATGCAAGTCATTTCATTGCTAATGGTAGTATTACTAGTTTTTGCGTTGATCAGCGGAATAAGGTACTTTAATTGGAAGAAGAAAAATGATGTTGAAATAGGCAAGAAGCTTGATAAAGTAATTGAAATGCTTGGTAAGGATAGGTCATAAAAATAAAATAGATGAAATAGCCTGTATTCATTCTTTGTTAGATGACGAATATGTAATTGAAGTAAAGATGATGATAACACAAGTTGATAGTTACAGTTTATTTGGTGAAAAATGGGTACGGGAGTACTAGAATCATCTCAATAGAACCGCCCACAAACTCAATTCGTAACGTACTTCCATCGTACTGAGGCGCTCGTTTTTTTACAAAGCTGAAATTTATCCATCTACAGGAATCTAACGGATAACTATAGGCTCAATAAACAACTAAGATGCAACTGCTGGCATAGATCGTCAGCCGTGTTGTGCTAACGGGAGTTTACTGGAAACACTGCATCTTGGTTGCAAAGCAAAGATAAATCTGGGAACATAAAAAAAGATTTGGATTCAGGAGGTGACGTTGATGGGAAATGACAAGGCTAAAGAAGTCTTGACTCAATTTGAACGTTTATCCGAAGAAGACAAAGACTCCGTAGTCAAAGCATTTATACATCATTTCGGACAAATAAGATTTTCATTGGACGAATTAACGAAAATGGACCTAAAAGACTTAGAAATAATTAAATCAACAATAGGTGGTTTGATTCTTACCAGAGAGTGTTTACCAGATATTCTAATGGAATATACAACAAAGGATAACGTATTACCCTCTAAAATTTCTTTCGGTATACATTCTGAACGTGACAAGGATTAACGTTTTATCGCTCCTTCAATATAATTTAGAAAAAGGAGCTTCTCAAAGGATGCTCCTTTTGCTGCAAGAAACTTGTTCGTATTCGAAGTGCCTCAAGTTGTATGAGTCTGTAAAATAGATTGTGTAAACTCCAAAACCTATTAAAATGAAAGAATAGGAAAGGTAGGGGAGCACACATGGGATTATGGACCAAACAACAGCTTCGTCAGTTCATAAAGGAGAATAAGCT
>NZ_JAJNMU010000047.1 GCF_022458865.1 Paenibacillus periandrae
AATGCTACCGTTGAAGGTCGTCATAATCGTATTAAAGCCTTTCAACGCCGTCATTATTTTATTTGTAACCCCGATCGATACAAATCGGGGATTTTAGTTGAATGTAATCGTCATCGCCTTTCAAGTTAAATGAATCACTTCTAGATTAGGAGCAACGTGATCTGTGTAAGTTTTGAACAAAATTTGATCTACAGACGGCTCATGACTAGGCATAGAATGGTTTGAACTGATGAATGGAGTGTATGAAATAGTTTCCTGTTTGCAACCATTCAATAAGATGGTAGTTAAAAATAGGGCAACTACAATGAGGTATCTCTTCATATATCAAACCCCTTCGGTAATAAAATTAACCTTTTATCTATTCATCACCTAATATACTTGTAAACAAATCCTGAATTATATGCACTCCCCAAAAATACAAAAGTACTAATAGATCGATGAATTTGTTGATGACATTGGTACATGGCTTCATTATTTGTTCCGTGAATAGTAAAATCATACCATATATAAGTCGAATTTGGCAGAGAATTGTAGAAAGAATGGCGAGTTTCAAAACAACTTGCCATCCCTTCCCATCAGAGTTACCATACACACACTCAAACAACGGGAAGGGGATTTGCACTATGGAAGATTGGCCGGAATGGTTAGTGAAAGGTCTGTACAAGAGGTTTGATGAACTATCTCTATCTGTTGAACAGCAGGAACATATCGCTCCATTGATCGAAAAATCATCAAAATTGCTAACGGATTTGAAAAGTGGGGATGATTAAGGAGATTAAGCTTTTTTTAAAAGAGAATCATTTGGAGTTTTGACGATCAAACAGCATGGACTCGCCATGCCATCTGTCTAATCCTCTATTCTTATTACAGGTTGGAGCCTATTCTTCGAGCTCTTCAATCTCCATCCCACTTCTCAGGGTAAATAAATAACGCGTTGGCGAGAGAATGGTTTTCTTCTCTACCAACGCGTTAAATAGTTCGTCATCAAAATGTTCAAGTAAATCCTGCAGCGCATTCATAACTTGTACAATTTCGTTTACTCGATTCTTGATTTGAGCTTTTTGATCCATACCATTAAATGTATATCACTGTTATTAACTAAACTCTTGACGACGAGGCAATGAGAACCATAGCCCATCAAGCCATGCCAGCTCTTGTTCCGTTAACTCATTCATGTCGGCAGCATTTCAGTCACTCTTTTCTAGTGATGCCTTAGTTAAACTTCGCGGTCCTTGTCTCCGGATCCCACTCCACTTGAATGCCGAGGATTTCCGCAAGCTGCCGGACCGGTAAAAATGTCACGTCTTTTTTAATCGCAGGCACCGCCTCTTCCAGCAGCACTTTTTCCCCGTCAACCAGCATCTCAGACTTTCCGATGTGCATGACGATGGTCTTCCCGTCTTTGGTCAGCGTTATTTTCTGTTCGCTTGCTTCCCAATCCACTTTGAACCCGAATACGTCAGCAATTGCCCGCAGCGGAACCATAGTTCGTCCGTTCTCGATATAGGGCCATGCTTCGACCACTCCACTGACTTGCAGATATAACCCGTTCACAAGGACCAGGACACGGTTCTTCTTCGCTTCCGCACACGAAGGAAGATCCAGTTCGATCTTCTTGCCATCTGCCGTTATGATGCCCATCCTCCCTTTGGAAGACCTATCGCTGGGAGTATCACCCATGCTACCGTTACATGATGGCATCGGCACTGAATCCGACCAGTAGAAATCCCTGTCTGCATACGCCGTAGTTCCGAATACCAGAACACAAAGCAAACCGAGCACACTGTACTTCCATTTTGATTTGAACAATTGTATCAGCTCCATTTTCATATACCTCATTAACTATTCATTGATATCCAATACTTGATCTCTGGGGATATTTGCTAGTGGAGAAGGACTGGAAGGAAGTTAGCTGAAGGAGGCTTGATCTCCTCTTCCCCGCTCTTATAAGTGAAAATTTCGACCTTCACCGTATCCTCCTCTTCACCGCTTGCCACTATCTTGAAAGAGCGGTTCACGTTACTTTCACCTGGCGTAAAGATAGATCGAGTACCGCTTCGAGCTGCAGGATTCCAGTACACCAAATTACCTGCTGCCTCATCTATGACAGACAGGCTAATTGATGGAGAAATGTCCGACGTTTCTTTGACATCGAGGGCCAAGGTTTCTCCGCTGTTCATGACAAAAGCTTTTCCGAGCTGAATACCCTGAGTACCGTCAGTATTTTCGTCAATTACAGATCTCGGCAACTTCATACTATTATTGAAAATATTCGTGATTTTATTTTTCTTGTCATAGGTCGTTAGCTGCTTGTAACCGATAACATCATCGCTTTTCGTTTTGGACAGATTGAATGTAAATTCCTTAGGGGTAAGGATTTCATAAATCACATACACCCCGCGCTGGATGACCTCGTCGATAAATGCAGCATGATCATATTGATATCTGTTGTTGGAGTACTTCAGTTCAAAAGCAATTTGGTTCGAAATCATTTTTTTAATGACGCTATCCTCTTTATACGCTTCTGCTTTGTCGGTGAAAGCGACAGTTACGGTTCGATCCTGCACGATTATTGTTTTTGTGGTCATTCCGGCAACGGAGGAGTCATCTTTGTCCTTCCATAGAATACCCACCTTATAATAAGGCTCTGTGCGGTTAAAGTAATCCAGTTTCAATCCAGTGTCATCGATATACAAATCTGTTGCCAAAACGCCCATTTGGGATTTTCCCAGCGTGGCTTGTACATTTCCTTCTAGCGTATCGTTTACATTGTAATAGGTCTTAATGCCTCCGCTGTACTCCGTAATCGGTTGTGGCGCTTTCGCAAATACCACGGATGAGGAGAAGAGGGCTACGGCTGCGATCATTACGGCAGTCACGATGCCGGCGAGTGCCTGGCCTCTTCCTTTACTTGGGTTCATAATCAGCTTAAATCTTCGGTATAGCTGCTTCTTAGGCTGAGCCAGGCTACTATTAAGGGCAGGTGAGGCTTGGGAAGCAAAATGCAAAATCATTTCGCTATAAAGCTTCTTTTCCATGGGATGCATCTTTTGGGATAGGGCTTCATCTACAGCATATTCGCAGGCTTCGCTTACATTGGCCAGGGCCAAATAGGAAACCGGATTAAACCAGTGCAGGCAGTTCACGATCACGGCAAAAAGCTTCAGCCACGCGTCTTTTTGCTTGTGGTGAATCAATTCATGCTTTAATGCCAGTTGATAATCCTCCGTACTCATATTCGTAACGGGAAATACAATTTGGGGCTTAACGAACCCGATTAACATAGGTGAATGCACGTTCGGACTGGCCAGCACATTCAGGTTTTTCACTATGTCGATTCGGGTACCTTGAAGCGCCTTGCGTTTAAATCGAAAGTAATTAAAAAAGTTAAAGCACAGCATGATGACAAAACCGCTGACCCAGATTCCCAGGACCCAAGCTTCGGGAGCTATAACTGGGATATTAAGGTTATCGTTCAAAACACCTTCGCTGGAAGGTACAGGCGGTTCCATTGCTTTTGTCCCTATTGCTGTCGTCGTATTTCCAGCAAATGAAACTGTACTTGTGTCCGGCATCAGGGAATGAGGAAAAAGGGCTGGCACTTGGATACCGAGCGGAACGATAAACAGCAGCAAGGCCGACAGACAGATGTAATAATACCAACGGCCGCCGCATTTAGCAGCAAGCTTCGTTTTAAACAGAATGAGGCACAGACTAGCGATACTGCCGGAAAGGGAGGTCATAAGCAGCCATTTAATCATGGAAATCGGCCTCCCGTTTAATAAATTCACGGAGCTCGTCGATATCCTTTTTAGTGAGGTTTTCATCCTTGAACAAGGCACTGATCAGGCTTTTGGCAGAACCGTTATGTATGGAGCGTACGAAGCTCTGCGTCTGCAGTTTTTGATATTCCTTTTCGCTTAAGGCCGCCCAATATTCATATGCGTGAGAGCGTCCAAGCTTGATGGAATGCAGAGCGCCTTTGTCAATCAGTCTGCCAGCCAGGGTGATAAGCGTCGTAATTTTTTTGTCAGGCAATTTTTCCGCAATTTCCTTGGTGGTCATCCTTTCTCCGCTCTCCCAGATGACTTGCATAATCTCCATTTCCGCCTTGGTAATTTGCATATCAACACTTCTCCTCCTTTCGATTCTACAACTCGTTTTTTATTATACAAAATGTAGAAACGAAAAGCAACTCCTGACGATCATAAGAAAAGACAGTAAAAAAAGACAGGGCTTGTCTGAAGCAAGCTCTGTCTATATGAATTGAGGCACAATCACAATCAGTTGCATACACTGCAGTCAGCTTTTGTACGCGTCACTGAAATGGAGTTGTTACCTCTGTTACGGGACTCTTTGTCAGTTTACGGCACTATTTCTACCCGCTTGGATAACGGGATGGCTTTTACACCTGTCTGCCTGTCAGGGTTTTTGTAGAACCGAGCCTCTTGAACGGTGATGGCCGTTTGGACCGACACTTTTTTGGCTCGAAGCGTTATTTGGAGCAGTGCCTCTCCATTTCGTATGAGGGGATTCACTGTAGTAAAATCAATTGTGTACAAGCCATCTCCGCCTGATATCGAAGCAGCAGCATGCTCCGGCAACGTCGCGGTACCTACCAGATCAAAAAGCTGAGCATCGAAGCTGAACTTCAGCGTTCCTCCGTATACCGATTGATAGACGGAACTGCCAACCGTTGAACTTCCATCGTAGGCATCTAACTTGAAGGTATGATCATCCATTAGATTCAATCTGGTTGGACCACGCAGCGCCGCTTCCGGCATTATCTCTCCCGCCTTCGCTTTAATGTCGCCCGATTGACCTGATGAAACAAATCCAAAATAACCGCTTTGTGTAATCGGATTGTCCCTGTCCACGACATCCAGTACTTTCAGGCCGTTCACATAGCACAAGATCCGAACGCCGCCCTCCACATTGACAGCACCAGCATAAATTCTTGAATCGCTGCCGTTGAATTGATTGTTAGGGAATGTAAGAAACAGCTTCTGCTTGCCGTCGATCCATTTTTGCAGCTCCCACACCGTCGGCTTAAATATAATCAAGTAGTTCGTATCCTGGTTGAGCGGCTTATTGGGTGTCTGCGAGCGAATAAGCATACCTGGCCACTCCAGCCCATTGTTTGCAAAGTCGTAGCTCATATTCCAGGCAAACAGCGTATCCCCGAATTTGGAACGGGTATATCGCGTCATATCCTTGGCAAAAATGTTCCACCCACCGGCTGTATTGAACGTATCCGACCACCCGGCTGTATCGTCCAATATCGACTGAAAGTTAACTTTCGGCACAAGCGGAAGCTCTGTAGAAATAACCCTTTCCTCATATAATCGGGTCGCGGCCAGTAACGTGGCTTCTTCAGCTAAAAGCTGCTCATAGGCCACTCCTTCATCACCGAAATGCGTGTAAGCCCTGTCTCCCGCTTGCTGAAGATCGTTCCTTGCATAAGCTGGATATTGCCCCGGCAGACTGCCTTCGGAAGTTGTATCCATCATCCTGCGTTCCAACTGGATAACCTCCAACAGCCGCTTTCGGGCATCGAGCGCCTTTAGTTTGGATTGAAGCAGACTGCGCGCCGTGTTAAGCTGTTCATCCGTAGACGATGATTGCATGACTATAGTCTGCGCGGCATCAATGGCTTGTTTAAAATCGTCCAATATAGTTTGCGGAAACAAACCCTCTCTCTCCGCTTTAACGTATATATACCGTGCATCGACAATCGTTTTGCGCAATAGATCGGCTGCTGGAAGCTCTTCCAAGGGCACAATAAGACCAATATCGTCGTAATATACGGACTGCAGAGTCGCCTGAGGTTTATTATTCCAGGTTAGCGTCGATTCGCTCCATCCGTCCTCGGCTAATCCATATACCGTGGTACTGGCTCCGTCTGCAGCAGCACCGCTTGCACGAAGCAGCAGCTTCACGCTTGTAATTTGTTTACCTGCCAGATTACCTAATGGGAATTGCAAATAAATTTCTTCCTGGTAACCGGTATTCCAATATGCTGCATTAAACGAGGTTGTATTGCCGTAGTTTGTATTCGCATCATCTGTCCCCGTCTTGGTACGTACTCCAGCACTTTTGGTCGCATAGAGAATCATGGGGGTCGCGGAATCTTCTGTCATCACCTCAAGCCTCGGCTGGTTCGTACCGGTCCGTTTCGTTGCGAACGTCGTCCGGCTGCTGGCACCTCTCACGGTAAGACTGGCTGCAACATCCCGCTTGCTTTCATCCCGAATGAATGATGTCACATCATAAGCAAGCCAAGCAGAGCTTGTTGTCGGAAGCGTCTGGGTATCAAGCTCAATCAGACTGTCGCCTGCCCCCGGCAGCGGCTCTTTAGCCACATATACAACAGCGGACGTGTTCGACGCTCCCGTTATAAACTCCAACTTATGCTGCGTCCACTCTGTTCCGTACGTCATCCCGGTCACTGTATCTCCCCCAAAGTTCCGTACGCCGAAAACAGATGCCGAATCTGGGGACGAGGCTTTGGTCCATAGCGATACCGTATAGTGCGTGTTTGGAGTTAAACCGGTCACTGTTTGCTCAAGCTCCGAGACGCTCCCGCTAAGCTGGGCACTGCCGTTCTGAGTGCGTGTTATCGCGGTTTGCGATGACCAGGCCGCACCCGCTGCGTAAATATGCTGAGCCCGGCCTTTCGTTACCAACCATGGCTCCAGCGTTCTCGTCTCGAAGCTGCCATTCATCACACGGTCAGCGGTAAGGGGAATCATAGACGCAACAGTTCCGATGACAGGCGGAGCTGCAAAATCATGTCCCGTCTTGAATAATGGCTGCCCGTATTCGTATGCCCCTATATCAGGAGCGGCTCCGGTATACCCGTCTGTAATACCGGGGACAACTATTCCTGCATCAATGCCAGGCGAATTCGCCATTAACCGAAAATCGAAATGATCCGGGTTTATAAATTGTGGATCGATACCAAGCATGAGATTGTTGCCGGTCACATAGCCTGACGCTTCACCAAATTGAACCTCGCCTCCGGTCACAATATTGTTGAAGATACGATCTCCATACATATCTCCTTTGAACACGATTGCATAAGTGCCCATCCCCAGGGTATTGACTGCAGCGGTATTATTATAGACCAAATTGTAGTTACTCGGAGAGTTAAGGCGAATAGGATCGGAATTCGGCACATTCCATATGACGTTATGGTGTATGATAAAATGGCTGCTTTGATTGTCCGTATAAATTCCCATGCCCAGGTGTGTATACATATCGTGGAACGTATTGTACCGGATTTCGGTATTTCGGGCATCATCTGCTGCCGTATAGAACAACCCGCTGTCCTTCGTAATTAAACCGCCGTAAGAAACGTCATTGTATTCTACGATCATACGAGCGGGATCATCCAATTTGATTACATCTCTGCCCGATCGGGTTACGGTGTTATAACCGATATAATGTCCGGTTCCGCTGGCGAATACAACCCCGTTCCATGTACCTGCATAATTGCCGTCATGAATATAATTATTAACGATTTGGTTGTATTGTCCCTTTACATTCAAAATACTCGCGGAGCTGAAGGTAAGCTCGCTGTTCATAAGTTCATTGTACTCGCCCCTTATTGTCAAACCGTTATTCTCCTCCAGCGGATTCCCTTTGTTGTTCCGGCTGTTGTGAGACACATACTGTGCATGGAGCCTGTCGATGACAAGATGATTCGATTGATCGTTCGTCTTAATACTTGTCGCGAACAGCCGAAGCCCCTCCAGCCGAATATAGGACCGGTCAGACAAGTCGAAACCATAAATTCGTTTTTTTGCCTCAACCTTTACATTTGAGGCATCATACCCCGCAGGCGGCTTAATGAACAGACGCCGGTTCTGTTCATCCAGCCACCACTCGTTCTCCGCATCCAGTGCAGCTTTAATTCCCGATAAAACATACGGTGTCCCACTTCTCGGGTCATAGTTCGAGTTAGCTGCCCGGACCGAAGTGAAGGTCAGCTTATGAGAGGCGGGGTCGTACTGCGTCACAACGCTGTCATCACCAACCCAGCTCGAGCCCCCGGCAAACCAGATGTCCGCTCCGGTCCAATCGATATTGCCAGGGAGGCTTCCATCTGTAAGGGTTGTGTTGCTCCCCGCTTCCGCCGTCGCCCTGGAAGGCTCCATCAGCGTCCCAGTATTGTTCGGCCATCTTGCGATTTCCGCCATCGCGCCGTTAATAAAAATCTGGTTGCCGGAGCCAAGCGACCCTTCCATTGGCGCTTGCAGCAGCGGGAGCGCTCCTGATGAATCAAATGACCATCCGGACACAGGATCCGCCCCGCTAATAGTGACATTTTCGTTCGGATAACTCTTAAATGTAATGGGAGCTGACTCTACTCCTGATCTTGGCGGGGTTACGGTTTCCCTGTAGGTTCCTTCCCGAATCAACGCGGTGTCTCCAGGCTGCATCATGCTTGCCGCTTTCTGGATCGTTCTCCAAGGGCTCGATAAACTGCCATCTCCAGTCATGTCGTCTCCCGTTACCGCCACGTAATACGTATTCGGTGAAGCGTTTACATTTTCAGGCTTCATCAGCATGATCATCGGCAAAGCAAGCACATAGACGACAAGCAGGCCAATGAATTTCAGCACCCTTCCATGAAGGCATGTACACATAAACCATCATCCTTTTCATTGTATTATGACAAGAGGGGCGCTCCCTTACGCCCCTCCTTATCACTGCCTCTTATTGCTGCGTCTTTCTCCATGTGTCAATCTGTGCTTGGAGCTCCTGTGCTACTTTATCGTAGCCTGCCGCTTTCAGCTTATCTTCCCGCTGCTTAATGATTTTATCAATATCGTCAAGCCCGTTGTCCAGAATCGGCTTGAATTCCTTATGGATGGCTACAAGCCGGGCCATTTCGTTTTCTACGTTTTTTCGGTCAAAACTAAATGAAATCAGCGGATCAACCAACGCCGTTTCATTCAGCTTTTTTGTCTGTTCCCATACATCGTCCGGCTGACCCGGCAGCAAATACGAATTGAATACGTTGCCAATCATCCAGGCTGGCAGCGAATACCCTCCTGGCTTCGGCTCAATCCGGTTGTCTGCCAGTTTGGTGTAATCCTGTCCTTCGATGCCGAACGACAATAGATTGATTAATTCCTTATCGGTATTGATCAGATCGAGCAGCTTCATCGCCAGCTCGGGATGCTTGGATGTGGAGCTGATCGCCGTTAGCGTCGATAGGGCACCGCTGCGCTGTATGATCGGCTGCCCCGTTGGAATGTTAACGACCTCAAAGCCATATGCCGCCTTCAGCTCGGCATCCGCACCCGGCTTCTGCCGACCGTAGCGACTGAAGATTTTGCCAGCTTTAATCAGAGACAGCTCATCCTTGAGCGTTGCTACATCCTGCGGGAAAAATCCTTTCTGATACCACCCGCGGAACGATTTGAATGTATCCGCATGAAGCTTCACACCGTCCTCAACCTTCCAAGTGGCAGGATTAACGACAAACAAATCCTCGATGATCGTCCCAGACCTTTTAAAAGAAAAGCTGGTGGTTCCTTCACGGACCGGAATGATTCCAGGTTCCTTGTCCTTGACGGTTTGCAGCGCTTGGGTCAAATCCTCCATACTTTTAATGGCCTTCAAGTTAATACCGTACTTTTCCGCGATATCCTTCTTAAACCAAATGCCATCTTGGCTGGTCATAATCTGATTGTTCGGCATGCCGTACATTTTTCCGTTAATTTTGACGGCATCCCAAATTTCCTTACGCATCATTGCTTTCAAACCCGGATAATTTTCAATCATCGCATCCAACGGGATATAGGCTCCGCGGTTCACATTGTTGACATAACTGTTCGCCCATGCAGACGTAAAAGCCAAATCGTACGCTTCGCCCGATGACATGACCAGCTGCATTTTGCTGTCGTAGTCTCCGGGGTTGATAAATCTCATTTCCAGTGTTGCGTTGATTTTTTTCTGGATTCGCTCATTGGCTTTGTCCAGTACCGCTTGCGAATTTTTCGGTTCGCTGCTGCGAACATACCAGACGAGTTTTTCCGGCTTACCCTCCGGCTGGGCAGCATGACTGGAAGGCTTGGTTCCTCCTGACTGGCAACCGCTCAAAACTGAGCCCGCAAGTAAAATAGTCCCTACAGTAATCCCCGTTATCCTTTTGATCGTATTCATTAATAGGTACCCTCCGCATGTCATTATTTTGAAACTATGATGAATATTTATTGCCGCCTTACCCTTTGACTGAACCTACTGTCAGGCCCTTGGCAAAATATTTTTGAAAAAAAGGGAATATAAGCAGCATAGGCCCTATAGCCAGCATGCACATCGCCATCCGCATATTTTCTGTAGGTAAGGAGGCCGCAGCCGACCAATCGACAAGCCCGTTTTCCTGCATATTTTTTGTGATTTCACTTATATTTTTCAGCATCACCTGCAGCAGGTATTGAAGCGGATACATCTCCTGGCTGGAGACGAACAGCAATGCCGGATACCAGGAATTCCAGTAAGTGAGCAGCTGCATCAGACCGACGGTTGCCAGAACCGGCTTCGACAGCGGCAAAATAATCTCCAGATAAATACGAAGCTCGCCAGCACCATCGATCGTCGCCGATTCTACAAGCGCATCCGGCAGCTGCTGAAAGAACGTTCGCATCAGAAAGACATAAAACACATTGACGAGCACCGGAATAATGAGCGCCGCATACGTATCCTGCAAATGCAGGTAATTCGTCATCAGGATATAGAACGGGACGAGGCCGCCGTTAAATAGCATAGTAAAAAACAAATAAAAAGTGATCACGCTTCGGTACGCAAAATCTTTGCGTGATAACGGGTACGCGCAGGAGGAGATCATAAGCAGCGACAGAAAGGTACCCAGTACCGACATGATAGTCGTCACCTTATAAGCGTTAAAAAGTGTCATCGGTGAAGATAAAATATAACGGTACGCTTCCAGATCAATTTGAACCGGTAGAAGCCGGTACCCGTGAGCAGCGATGTCTTGATCATTAGATAACGAGACGGCTATGATCGCGACAAGCGGTATAACAAATACAATACTCAGACAAATCATAAAGAGATGAATGCATCTTTTGAACCATAGCTCCGTTCGGCTGGCAGTCAAGCCCGTTTCCCTCCTCTATATTTTCAAATTAAAACAGTGCATTGTCCGCATTGCGGCGTTTGACGAACCAGTTCGTACCGATGACGAGCACAAAGCCGACGGTCGATTTGATAAGTCCCGCCGCTCCCGAGATACCGATATCTCCGTTCACCGTGAGTGCACGGAATATGTACGTGTCGATAACGTCCGTCGTTTCATACAGCGTAGTGGAATTCATCGGGAGCTGGTAAAAGAGACCGAAATCGGCATCTAAAATGTTGCCTATCGCCAATATCGTCAATATCGTCATCACCGGATACAGAAACGGCAGTGAGATGTGCCAAAGCATTTGCAGCTTATTGGCGCCGTCGATTTTGGCCGCTTCGAAATAGGCCGGATCGACTCCCATAAGCGCTGCGTAATAAATGATTGCACCCATCCCTACTTCCTTCCACCACTGGGCGAGCGGAAAAATATAGAGCCAAGGATCGCTCAAATTGTAATAGTCAAGCGGCGCGTAACCGAACCATTCCCTAGCTTGATTGAGCATACCCGAACGTGGATTCAGAAACGCATAAGCCATGTAGGCCACGACAACCCAGGATAGGAAATGCGGGAAGAGCATCACGGTTTGATACACCTTCAGCATCGAGCGGCTTGTTATCTCATATAACAGCAGAGCGATGACAAGCGCGCCGAGCAGATTCATACCAATAAAGACGGAATTATACCCCAGCGTATTTCGTACGATTCGCCATAAATCGGGGGAGTCGAGTAAAAATCGAAAATTGCTGAACCCTACCCAATCGCTGCCAAGCAGTCCTTTGTTGAACTGATATCGCTTGAAAGCTACGATAACTCCGAACATAGGTATGTACTTGAAAACAAAAATGAATAAAACCATCGGCATGGTTAACAGCAGTAGAAAACGGTTTTTGCGGAACGTTTTCCATCTGCTCCCGAGCCGGACCGACCGGCGGCTAGCGGGCGAGCGTCTTACAGTTACGGATTGCCAATCTTGCACTGAGCTGCACCTTCTTTTCCTTCAGAGGTATGGGGCTGATGTGCTCCTATCGTACTGTAAGCAGCCAATGTCGGTAAGGGTTAAAATGAGTGAAATGGTTTAAAATCGCAGTCTAATCATCCTTAAATGGTTCAAACAGCCCCATTTCCAAGTAAAAAACCTTATCAACCGGCAGCTGCGCGATTCATAAGGTGAAGGTTTCCCTCTCAATTGTTTTTACGATTGATTCAACCGGGTGAGGCTCAGTTTCAAGCGGTAGTCGGTAGGGGTAGCACCCACATGTTTTTTGAAAATGGTATAAAAGTATTTCTTGTTCTCCCAACCAATCCGGTCAATAACTTGATCGATGGTCAGGTTGGTTTCGCCAAGCAGCTGTTTTGAATTCTCAATCCGGACCGCTGTCAAATAATCCGACAAGGAGCGAGCGCCTTGATCCCGGCATAGCTTGTTCAAATACGCAGGTGTCATATTGAACAGAGCGGCGATGCCATGCGGAGAGAGCGCGTAATCGGCATAGTTCTCGTCAATATATCGATAGGCCTGTGCGACAATGAGGCCGGTGCGGTCGTTTTTATTTCTGCCAAGCCGTTCTGTAATAACGTGGAACAAGCCATGAAAATGCTCATGAATTTCCACCAGCGTCTCCGCACTTTTGATCTTCCTGTCAAACTCGGAGAAACCGCTCTCAAACGATATCGTACTGTTGCTTTCCATTACATGCAGTTGATTAAAGACGGCCGAGGATATGTAGGATATTACAAGCATGATGTTGTTATAGTCGCATTTGGAGACAAGCTCCGTGAGCCGGGCGTACGTCTCCTCCATTTTCTCCAATTTCCCTTCCTTAATCGCACCCAGCAGCTGCTCGACAAGCGGATGGTCGATTGGGAACGATTGCGGCGAATCTGCGAACTGAACCTCTCGAAAGAGCATACATCGGTGTCCATATTTCAGCCGATCGTTGGATAAATCCAGCGCATCCTTATATATGTAGGGTAAATCTCTGAGATTCATCGCCGCCTCGCTCACGAAGATCGATACCGTCAGTGAACAATAGCGTTCAAAGCTTTCGAGTACCTGATGCAGGGATCGGGATAGCTCCAGCCTTCCATTCCCCGATAATTTGCCTTCCTCCTCCATATTCAAGATCAATACAACAACGTCTTCATCCAAATCAACCGCTTCACAGGTATGGAGCTCTGACATAATTTCGCCGGCGATGTTGGTGAGAGCATATTTGAGCAGCGCCCGATCGGACTGCTTGTACCGCTCGCAAAATCCGCTATAGTGATCGATTTTCATCACCGCAACGGCGACAGGCCTGCCGGGGTCCAACGTAATCCCGTATTCATGCAGCCATTCGCCTTCTTTCGGGGGGAATCCGGTTAGAAGCAAATCCGACAATGATTTCTGCTTTAAGGTGAATATATGGCTGCTTCGAAAACGCTGCAGCTTTTGCACCGGGGTGTACAAGTTTATGGCCAGCAGAAAAGCCGCATATGAGCCAACTACCAGCATGGTAAGCGCGATACCCAGCGTAATGTAGTTGACCTTGGCGGCAATATTCGCAATCGTGCTGTAGGCTGTAACACCAACAAGCTGCCATTGGAGTGAATCGCTGCCTGCGTAGGTTACCACAGATTGGACGCCATCTATTTCCGTTACAAAATAGCCCGATTTTTCGGATGAATGGATAATATCCTGCACATAAGGTATTTCTGCGGCATTTGTCAAAAATTGCTTTGGATCGGTATGCGCCATCACTCCGCCATCTCGGCTGACGAACCAGAAGCTTTTGTTATCCAGAGTATCGAAGCTTCCTAAGGTCAATTGATTGAGAAGTATATCTATGTTTACATTGAAAATGAGTGCGCTCTTCAGCCCACCATCCAAATAATACTCGGGCTGCACATACGAAAATACATTCATGGTTTGCTCCGGGTTCGTTTCGCTGAGAGGCATCCTTCTTGGGATCGGGGCAAGCTTAGGCAAGGTGCTGCCCTTCTTCAGGATTGTTGCCGCCCATGGATCAAAATCACTCCCCCGGCGTATCAGCGGATTGGAGCCTACAATATAATACATATCCTCCTGACCGTTGTACACATAGAACGAGCCTATGTACGGATTCGATTTCAGCATAAGATCAAGCGCCCTCATACTGCTGAGCTGCTCATAAATAGACAGATTCTGTCCGTTCATGAGATTAACCGCGTCCAGATTATTGGATAAAGTAACCGCGTAGTTCCTGACATAAGTATGAACCTGCTCGGCGTTATAGATAACCTGATGCATAATTTCTTCGTTTGAACGATTGATCAGTTTACTGTTGTAGCTTTTAAAATAGATGTAAAAAAACAGCGAAAGCACCATCACCAGTAGTGTTGTTACCAGCGTCATTTTAATAAACATATTTGAAAAATAGTTATCTGACCGCTGCTTCTTCATCACTGTATACCTCCATCCGATTGAGTCCACCTGTTTTAAGTTCATTATATCGGCTCCCTTATCGGTTGAATAGCGTATAGTGACAATAGAAACCAAATCTGAACCATTTCTCCAAATTTAAACTACTATTGTTTTTTCTTCAAGTGTTTTTGACACGCCTGACACCTTCGGATTTTCGGAGAAACCGATTGTTGCGCAAAGAAAAATAAGCTGACACCGGTTGGATACAGGCGCCAGCTTACCCACAATTACTTCACATCAACATCAAACGATGCTTGTTTGCCACTAGGAGCAATTACGTTCACTTTAAAGCTCGTCACATCATCAGCCGCGCCTGTATATTGGATGAAGCCATTGTTTTCATCCACGCTTATTGCGTCTGGATTCACACCGCTAATATCGGATACGTAGAAGCTGAGTTTAAGCAATTCGTTGCCGTTGTAGCCGACGCCCTTTGATCGTACAAGCATGTTGTCGTTCGCTTGACCCTCTTCATTCATCGTTCCCGGTGCGTTCTCGTTGACGATTTCATCACCGTATTGATCAAGAGCCGTCAGTTTCTCACCGAGCTTCGCGTCCCACAGATACAAGCCGTCCTGCAGATCGGCCATGGACACGGATTTACCTGTTTTCTTCAGCGTCAAGCTGCTCACGGCTGGCGCTTCTTTCTTCGTACTTACTTTCAATGATGCAGTTTGCATATTTTTCTTGCCGTCATAGAACATCACGGTCACTGCAGCTTGCCCTTCCTTACCGCCTGCAATGTAGTGGGTGCTGTCTTTATCTTTTGATTTGCTTGCAACGTCCGCTACTTGCGGATCGCTCGATGTTAAGGACACGATATTGGATGAGACTTTGACTTCATCACCTTTGTCTTTGGTCGCACGAATTTTCACTTCTTTGGTGAACGGCTTGTACGTATCGTACATCGTGCTTGCCCCTTGCGCTCCGGTTCCGACCGACATGAAATCGTCCGCGGCCAGCATGGTGTTATCTACCGATTTATCCAGGTACGCTTCGTAGGTCAGGTTCGTGTTCACATTTGAAGGATCGAGCACTTCCATCGTCGTGGACAAGTTGTTCACTTCAACATAAGAATTGCCATTAATCGTCACCGTACCCGTGCTGTCCTGCTTATACAACGTCGCTTTGTACGTGTAGCTGGCCTCTTTCGCATCTGCTGCCGTGTAAAATTTGAACGATTTGTCGTAGAAGGAGTCTTTCGATGTGTCTGAGCTGTCAGCTGCCAAATGGAAGTCCCGCGTAACCGCTTGTCCGATCTTCGTCGGCTGCAGCACATACTTACGCGCGGATGTCGCGTCGCTTACGTCCTTACGCTGCGCACTCGACAAACTTGTGGCTGCCAGACTCGCTTCATCGCCACCACTCGCTGTCAACGAATAACGCACCACATACTGACCGTTCGCATCGTATTTCAACTCACTGCCGTATTGGTCGTACAACTTAATTTTCATTTCATTGTCTGTGCCGGCAGTCATATATTTTGCAGGTGCTTGGGAAAACATAAGCTTATCAGCTTTGCGCTTGTCATTCACATTCACCTTCAATTGCGTTTGAACCTGCGGGTTGTCCTTCAACTGCACCGTAATAATTGAGCTTCCTTTCGTATTGACGCCGGCAATGGCGATCTTGCCCTTATAGCTGCCGGAGTTCGAGATCGGCTGATCGGCAAGTGTCACGCCACCACTGGAAAATATAGTAAATTTATCACGATTGTCATATATGTCCTGTGCCGATAACGTGTTGCCTTGGTCGTCCTTCACGATCAATGGCAAGTATAACTTGGCATCAAGACTTTCATCGCCGCTTGGCACGTCACCTTTAGCCAATGTGTACGAGTAGGTCCCGAATTGAACTGCGCTCGGTACGTTCGTCGCTGTGATGGGAACGGTTTTTGTAACGGATTCGCCTGAGCCGTTCGCGAATACAGTCACAACTACGTCCTTCACTTTGTCGCTAATCGCACGCAGCTTAAGGTCAGCCGCATCATCGCCCACAGCGTTGTCGACGAACGCACCGGATTCTCCCTCGTTGCCCTTGTCCAGATCGGAGTCGGAGAAGGTAACGGTGACACCTTTGTTCAGCTCGTCCTTAGCATCAACACGCAGACCGTATTGATCGTAGACTTTCAGGTCAAGATAAGCGTAGCTGTTTGATTCGATGGAGCTTACTACATTACCGGACGTGCCATGAAGGTCGCCTAGCTCAACCTTGGACACGATACGTGCATCGCCAATGGTGAACACTTTGTTCGCTTGTGTGCCGCTATCCTGGTGAATGACGGTCAGTGACAAGCGGTCATCGCGGTTCAGCGTAGATGGCAGAGTCAGGTAGAACGCCTGCTCACCGCCGATAGGTGTTACTGATCCGAGGCTGGCGTGGAGGTCAAATTCGCTAGCTGATACCGACGATTGCTTACCGTATTGATTTGTTGCCTTGAAGTCAATACGTAGCTTCGCCGATGGGTTATTTGGCAAGGTATTGGATGTCGTCACTAGATCGATTTTCGCTATTTTCTCTTTCTCTGTTGTTGCCTTCGCCGTTTGGCCTGCTTCATCTATGCTGCTCAATCCGCCGAGTGTCGCGGTCCAGGCAGCATCATCAAATTTAGTATCAAAGGTTAACATTGCAGTTGACTTATCTGCGCTCCAGGTTGTCGTGTAGCCATCGGATACCGGCAATCCGTTCCGCGTCAGCGCAAAAGTAACGGCAGAGGTATCAGCGACGACACCATTAAGCCGAATCGACATTACGTTCGCATCAGTAGCTTTCATCGAAGCAATCGCGTATTTGCCACTAAACACCGATTTAATCTGATATTTCGATTCATAGGAAGCCATCGCGAGCAGCTCGCGGCTTGCTGCTGTCGTACCGCCGAACGTACCGTTGGTGCTATTGCTCATCAATCCGCGGTCGAGCGCAAGTGCCACGTATCCTTTCGCCCAGTCGGAGACGGTATCATCCTGCACGGCTGTTATATTCTGCGCATTTTCCTCAAGACCAAGGCCGCGAAGCAGGAAAGCTGCCAGCTGTTCTTTCGTCACTTGGCCAGTTGGATCGTATTTGCCTTCAGCAACGCCGTCTGTAATACCCGCTTTGACGATCGCTTCGATATAAGGCATTGCATAGCCGTTCGCCGGGTCATTGCCGCTCACATCGGAGAAGCTTGAGGTCTTCAATGTCATGTCGACTGGTAATCCAAAAATGAGTGCCGCCACCTTCGCGAATTGGGCGCGGTTCATGTTTTCTTTCAATCCAAATGTGCCTTCTTCAATACCGTCAAACACGCCAGTGGCGATCAATTCATCATATTTCTCTTTCGTTACACTGTCCAGATTCTTGAGGTCTGTAAAATCTTTGGATGATTTCGCCTTTGTTGTTGTCGTAGCAGCTAATGCTGCAGTGGAAAACATCGAGAACGCTACAGCCAAAGAAAGAATCGTCGACAAAGCTTTTTTCATATTGTGTATGACCTCCTAAGGTTGTTGTAATAGATAATAGTCCCCGCGTGCACGCCAAATAGCGATACACTAGTCGGGTTGCTCCGAAACACACAATATCATTCTTTCAGAACGAATCGTCTGTTTGCCAGGCGCTCATTCGCGCCGCCGTCTGTTGTATCGCTTGCTACGTGTCTTAGTATACTGGATTATCGTCGCCCGCGTCACTGCTAACTATTTGGCAATGCTGCCAGCTATGCTAATGGTACTCATCTATTCATACAAACAAAAACCGAGTGCGAACACAGCCAACATAGCCTCAGATAACTCTACTATTACCAAAAGAGCATCGATCAATGCATTAAGGTACTTGAAATGTACTTATGACAAGAACCTTATCGCATTAACAAAAAGCCGCACTCTAAACAATTAATGTAGACATGATATTGAATTCCGAACATGTTGTCAGTTTCTTCATTATTATGTTCATTCATAATAGTTTGTTAATTAACGTCTACTTGCATATTCCAGTCCTTAATCTCCCCGCATGCGTTTGAAGAAACATGGAGGCAGGCATTTCCGTATTAAAACAGGCGATATGATCCGACAAGAAGGTGGGGTTATCGTTGGTGGAGGAAGCTTATACATGATGAACAATCAGTCCAAAGATGCGCAACAAGCAGCTTGGGAATTTATCAAGTTCGTGCTATCACCAGAGCAGCAAGCTTTCTGGCATATCAACACTGGCTATTTCCCGGTTACTAAGAAAGCTTATGAGCAACCGATCGTTAAAGAAAACATGACTAAGTTTCCACAGTTTAAAACGGCTATCGATCAGCTTCATGCCACCAAAATTAACAAAGCAACCCAAGGAGCGGTTATTGGCGTATTTTCCAGAGACAAGGCAGTTGGTAGAAAATGCGATTGAAGAAGCCTTTAGCGGTAAAAAGACACCTAAAGAAGCATTGGATACAGCATCTCAAAGTATTACCGCCAAGATTGAATTTCATGGGTAGGTTTTTTTGTCTACTGTGCCGACCCGGGCTCTGACTGCTTCGAACGGAATTTGACGAGCCAGACTCCCGCAAGAACGGATAGGATAACTGCTGAAGCACTGAATGCCATGTTAATATCGACTGAGTAACCGAGTATCGGACCAAGAGCGGCTCCTACATCCAAAGTGAGCGTATATAGAGTAATAATAGTTACTTTGAAAGAAGACGAAGCGGCATTCGTGACAAGGGTATCGATGGCCGTAGTCAGCAGTGTAGACGAAACTAATATACCTACGATAAATAACAGCCATACCGAAAAAGGCAGAGGCAGTGGAATCGCTGCAAAACAGCACGCTGCGGCAATCAATACGATGGACATCAGCCGTCCATGGCTTTTGGTTCGATCCATCCTTCTGCCGAACCAAGGAGACAGCCACGGACTCCATCCCCACCGCATAGCCTGCAGAAGACCCGACACTGTCGTTGCTCCCACTGCCACACCAACCATGAAAATGGAAGAAACATGCAGCGAAACCAAATGGCTTAGAGTTGCCGTAAACATTCCTTCGCAAATCATGGAGACAAGAAGTCCTGTAACAATCATAAACAACACGTTCGAGGGTCCTTTAAAAAGCAATTTCACCTGCAGGCTGCCTTTAGCACTAGGTGTTCTGGGGACCGTGCTTGTCTGCGGAGACCTGGAAGAGTACTTCCATACTAAAGGCAAAGAAATCAATGCAATAATTCCGAGGGTCACAGCGACTGCGTGTAAGCCATACATGTCTGCAAAAAAGCCGCCTGCCATCATTCCGACCAGACTGCCGAGTCTATAAATTCCATTATATCTGCCAAGCAAGGCTCCACGGTTCTGTTCATCGGACAATTCCAAAATCGTTAAATAAGCACCAATACGCAAAAACGTCCAGGCGACTCCCCATAAGCAGCGCAGAACAACCCACCATACAAATCCGCTAAGCAGTCCGTACGAGGTAGTCGTAAGAAAGGCCAATACAACCGATAGTATCAGCCCCCACCGTTTGTCCATTCTCGCATACAATAAGCCAATGAGCGGACTAAGTGGCAACCGGACGAAACGATTAACGGAAAGAAGGATGCCCACCTCCCATAAGGAAGCCAAGCCCATCTCGCGCCAATATATCGGCAGGGCAATGTAAAGCATCGAATCCCCCATCAAACAAACGGCAGTAACGAGGGCCATCATGGTTACGTGCCTTTTCGGATTATCTGTCATTAAGCACCCCTCTCCTTGTTCCATTACATTAAAACAAGTCCAGTTAATGTGCAATAATCATTTTTACAATACATTAATAATTATGATAAGAATTGCTCAAATAAGGATAATCGAAAAAAGACATTATCGCTGGGATCGTACTATACATCGGTTTTGAGATTATTGGGTTAACCGCTTTCCTTAGGTGCTATACATCCCAAGTCATTCCTGCTCACCATAAACATTGTGCTATAATGAACTATCATACGGGAAGGGAGTTTTCAAATGGAGACTATAGAAATTGTTGCCCTCAGCGCTTTAATCCTGTCTGTGCTGCTTCTGCTGAAAGTGTTCAGCTTGCAGAGACAGCTTAATGAATTAAAATCGGATCTAAGAGGTCCGAGCTTCGGAACGGAAGTACACGAATACTCCAAGCCAAACCAGAATGGTCCTCGCTTTGCAGCGGATATTACCCGTAACTCGCCCTTTGCAATTCTTGATGAGAGATTGCGCTTGCTGCTTGCTTCAGGAAAAAGGGTTCAAGCAATAAAGGAATTCAAAAAAGCGAGCGGTCTCAGCCTCAAAGAAGCCAAGGAATATGTAGATAATCTGGAACGAGCGCAGTACTGAACGACTTCATTTTCCATATCCATACATCCACGCCTTGGTCTACGCAGTTTGTAAAAAAGCCAAAAAGGGCTGTAACAGGTCACCCTTTCACTACCTGTCACAGTCCCCTAATCTTCGTCCAACCGCAGCCACTTGGCTATGATTCCTCATCGGTCGCAATCGTAATATTCAAGCATCCTCAAAGCAGCTCTTTAATCGACACCTGATACAACAAATTATTTTCACTGAACAGCACGCGATCTTCGCGAAAATCTTGCGTCCGTGGTACAAGGGGCTCGGATTTTTCATTCAGAAAATGTACCTTATGCCCTTTGGTCATGCTTGGTTTTTCATTTTTCTTGATATAATAGTCTCCACTTTTTCCGTACCCGCCATCGAACAAGAAGTGACAACCATCCGTGCAGAACCCGGCCGAACCGGAAATCTCAGGATTCATAAACGTGACCTTGGGCTGGCTGGGTCCGTCTGAGATGCAGCCCAACAAAAAGTCCGTATAGTAATAAAACCAGACCTCCTCTTCTCGGACAACATTCAAAGCGTAACAATCGGCAATATCAGACACGTTATCTTCGTATAATTTGTTGCCATGCTCATCCCAGGCTACAAGGCCGTGTGCACCGACGGGTTGATCCCACCCGTTATTCCCGAAAACGCCTTCGTCAAAATAACTGGTCCAGATGGTACCTTTCTCCGTCACTTGAACTTTCTGAATCCCGTCTCCAAGCAGGAACTCACGAACGGTACGTCCTTTATAATCACACACTTTGGCGTTCAGATCATATTTGCCTGCACCATAATACGAGCAGCGCGCTCCGACCAACAGCAGATGTCTGCGAAGCGGCTGAACATAATGATAATTGAAATGCTGGCCCTCAATCACGATTTCATCAATATATTGATCTTCTACCATCAAAACCTTGTAGGTATACGGTTGCTTCAAAGTCGATGGGACGAACATTCCACGTTCCCGTTCCGGGATCTGGTTAATCAGCAGGACATAAACGCAGCCATCGCCACCGAATTGAGCCGAGACTATCTCGAATCCCTCGGTATGCACCGAAATATCAACAAATGGCTGCAGCGTCACCGTTTTATGAAACATGCCAACTCCTCCTTAAGGTTTGGTATAACACCATCCTCTGTTCTGTTAACTGTATTATGTCAGAGTAGATGGGACCTGAACATGGCGGAAGTATGGCGAGGTTACTTTTATAGTTTAATCTGACCCATATAGCTGACCACAAGCTGCATTTATATCTGAACCAAATTGGGTTCTCACGGTAACATGGATTCGTCTTGACTTTAAAGTCTGAACGAACATTTTGACACTAATCAGATCAGATTCTTTAAAGCTTTGAGGCGTCGCATCTGTGGAGTTGTAGGGTATCAAGTTAACATGATATAGATGCTCCCATAATCCCCTTCCCTGCAATAAATTAGCAACAGCTTCAGCATGTTTTATTGAATCGTTTATCCCCCTGAGAAGTATATAAGCGATATACACTTTTCTACCGGTTTGCTGTATGTGGCTATCCAACGCTTTCATTACTTCATCCAGAGGGAACCGATCATTAATAGGCATCAGTTCGCTTCTCTGCTCGTCGTATGGTGAATGTAACGAAAAGGTCAGGTTAACTTGTGGAAAGTCCTTCATCAGCTTGTAGATTCCCGGCAGTATGCCAATCGTAGAAACCGTAATTCTTCGGTGGCCGAGACCAAAAAGCTCCGGATCGGTCAGTATCTTCAGTGTGTCAAATAAAAAAGGGTTTGCAAGCGCCTCTCCCATTCCCATAAAAGAAACACTGTCCAAGGGATGGTTGTTGAAGTAAAAATGAAGCAATTGATCAGTTATTTCATCGGTTGTTAGATTTCTTTTCAAGCCTATCGTTCCAGTAGCACAAAATCGACAACCGAACCCGCATCCACACTGGGAGGATATGCAATACGATTCCCACCCGCGTTTATAACTTAACCTAACTGCCTCTACACGCTCACCACCAGCAATTGCAAACAAAATTTTGCTGACCTGATCAGATTTTCTTTCTAATATCGGAATGACGCTTAACAGATTATTATCAAATTCTTTAATTAATTCATTACGTAAAAACTTTGGCAAAATGGTCATTTCCTCAAAACTACTGATTTTTTGCTTGAAAATAGAGTCTATAATTTGAAGATATCGGTAATGAGGCTGTTTAAGGCTTGATATGATTCGCTTAATCTTTTCGTATTTGGATTGTGGTTTCATTATTTTCTCCTTTTAGCACGGAGAAAAAACGCACAAAAACACCAGCTAACCGGTGCTTTAGTGCGTTTTACGTTAACCTGTCTATACAATAAAGAAACTAAGCGCTTATTGAAGTCATCGCTAAGTGCATCTATATATAGAAGGATAAAGTTCCGGTGGCTGCTTAGTTGTTTGGTGAACCATGTCAACGATCATTTTAAAGGACAGGTTCACATTAACATCTACAACTTCAGATTCGGTCATAACTTTATCCCTCCTTAAGCTTAGCTTTTAATTAATATGAAAGACTTTAACATTAAGTATAACTAATGGTCAAGAAAAAATGCAAGCACTCGATCCTTAAATACCGTTGTACGTACGTTTTTACAAGTACGTCTTTCTGAACTTTTGCGGAGGCAGTCCGTACAATTGCTTGAACAGCGTGCAAAAATATCTTTCATTATGAATGCCGACCAGCTTGCTCAGCTGTAGAATAAGGTGCTGAAGTAGGAGGGAACCAGATTAACGTAATCCGCCACCTCATCCAGCGTCAATCTCTCTGCAATATTGTCCTCGATATACTGCTTCGCTTTGGATATCTCCGAGCGAACCGGAGCATGCCTCTGGGACAGGCAGTCATTAATGTAAGCCAGCATCCGGCTCCACTGCTGCTCGAACTTCATCCCCTCATCCAGTATGTTAGGAGCAGGATCGGCAACCAGCTTCCAGACGACAACCTTTTGTCTGACATCGTCCATGAACTGCCGGATCAGCACACTCATACGTGGCTTAGGGATTTGGTGCTCACGGGCGTAATGGGCAATGCGGCTGAGCTTCCCTTTCAACGCATCAACCTTGGTATCCGGGGCAAGCTTGCGGCTGATTTCCTCAAACCACAACCGGATCATACCCTCGTCAGCAGTCTGTACAGTCTGTGAGGGCAGCTTGGCATATACCTGCCCTGTGCCTAAGGAATAGTACATATCCCGAAGGAGCTCCGATGCCTGCAAGAAAGAATTAGCCGCCGTCGCCCAGCCATTGCGCCTGGAGCTGAAGCTGACATGAACCACCTGTTTCATATATCTTTGAATATTTTCAATCAGCTACGATTCCATGCGGGCGAGGGGCTACTTCACCGGGTTCATGGTCGATGCCCTGACCGCCGTCGATGTGGCGTTGTGGGATATTCTCGGCAAGTCTGTTCAGCTGCCTGTATATCAGCTGCTGAGCGGCGCTTACCGCCGGGAAATACCAGCTTATGTGTCCGGTATTCCGAAGCAGACGCGGGAAGAACGTATTGAACTGGCACTGGAATGGAAGGCGAAGGGGTTTACGGCAATCAAGCTGCATCTTGGCTTCGGTGTACATGAGGATGCCGAAAGCGGAATGAACGGACTTTACTTTTATGAGGAGCTGAATCGCGGCGCTGTAGGTACGATGCCTGCCTGCGAATTTCCGGAGGTTTGTGTGCGGATTTATCAGGCTTTCAAATCCGGGGATCTGGACACCGCGCGCCAAACCTTTTATCAGTATTTGCCGTTCATGCGAATCGGTACACTGCCCGGTTTTGCAATGGCCGTCCATAAGGAAATACTCCGGACGGGCGGGGTGATCGAGTCTGCCTATGTTCGCAATCCAAATGCGCCAATCGACGAACGTATCCGTCAGGAAGCCTTGGATACACTGAAGGATGTCGACCTGCTGGCGCTGCGCTGGCATGAGGTGAAGGCAGCGCGTTAGAGCGAATTTTCATCAGCCATAAAGCATTCTGCTTAGATACACTTTATTCCGTAACGAGCGGCTTGCCGTTTGTACCGCTGCCGCTAAACCCGGTCCTCTGAATCAGGTTTAGCGGTATTTTGACATCTGTTTCAGCCTTCTTATGAGTTTAAATGTTTGACTGACGCAAAATCAACTAAATTGTAATTTCCACTTTCATAAATCAGCTTTGTGATCGAGCATTCCGACACCAGTTCACTTTGTACCGCCACAAAATTAGGGTGCCAAACATTTAGCTCATCCTCAGAAAATGTCTGAACCAGAAAATCAGTTATTAATCCCCCGTGAGCAACAATAACAATATTAGTTTCAGGCGGATAATGATTTGCCAACTCTAATAATAAAGAGGATAAGCGTGCACCTGCCTGCTTTGCAGAATCTCCTACGGGTGGTATGTAGTCAGGATCACGTGTACATCGCTCCCACATAGCAACAAATTCTTCAAAGGTTTGATCAGGTATATCCCCCCAGTTAGCCCGTTCCCGCAAACGATTATCCTCTGAAATAGTTGCTTTCGTTTTTAATGCCATATATTCGGCGGTTTCTTTGGCCCTTCGGAGCGGACTCGTCACTATGGTTGTTATCGGTAATTGGCACAAACTTTGAGCTGTTAATTGTGCTTGTACTGTCCCTTTGGACGTAATTGAGACATCTCCAATTGCTTTTTCTTTTATAGCGTGCCTTACAAGAAAGAATGTTGTACTCATTTTACAAACCTCCTGCTGTTTTAATAAAATAATTCGATTACCATTTCATATTGATTTTACAGCTCTCACTACAGCTAAGGCTACAGGCAGTTTAATTATAAAATTATAGTCCGTGGTTCTCTATATAGTCTTCGATGGTGGGCCAAATGTCTAGCGGGAAGTCTCCGTCACGTGATAGACTAGATATTAGACGGATATACCTCCTCCTTCCCCTTTGAAAGCGTTTGCGGAGGAGATGCAAGCAATCGAAACTGATCATCGGATTGAGTGGACAATTTGTTGGGTAAAGGAGCAAACGTTGATGAAGATGAGTAATTATGATGGAAGTCAAATGACATTAGGTGGTGAGTGTAGATGATACCTGGAGATCAGAAGCTTTATTCTGACGTGTTGCGCCCTGTCTTGGAGGCGGTCGCCGACCGAATGATACCAGAAGATACATGGCCCTCGGCAACGGACTCGGGAGTCCTGGCATATCTGGAACGCCGCGCCGGCGAGGATGTCACCACCTGGAAGGATTTGATTGAACCCGGACTTCACACACTGGATGCAGAAGCAATTAATCTTCATCAACGACCATTTGTCGAACTGTCGGCTAACGAGCAGGACGAACTGCTGCATGACCTTGTGTATGATCGTGTGCAGGACTGGCCTGTTTCACCTAAACGTTTCTTTACCACGCTATTGAGCTTAGTTATCGAAGGGTACTATGGAAGCCCTGAGTCTGGTGGAAACCGCGAGGGTACGTCGTGGGACATGATTGGATTTCGTCCGGGGACCTTCCCTGAAATAGATGCACCCGTTCTAGAACCCGAGCTATCTGAGCGGACCTTCGATCAGCTTCAAGACCAGTATGATGTTGTCGTTGTGGGAGCCGGTGCTGGTGGCTCGGTAGCCGCAGCGGTATTGGCGGAATCGGGACTTCGCGTTCTCGTCGTCGAACGTGGAAGTTGGCTTCCATACAGTCAGATAGGCAGTGATCATGTGCGAAATCATCGTTTGAGCAAATACGGCCATAACACAGGACCAGCGTTGGAAGGTAACCCTCGCACGATTCTTTTGGCCAATGGAGATGAACGGATTACAGCACCCTTCGAAGGCGACTATCATAATAACGCGATGACTTTGGGAGGCGGCACACGTGTCTACGGGGCACAGGCATGGCGATTTCATCCAGATGACTTCCGCATGGCGACTCGCTATGGGATTCCTGATGGGAGCTCGCTCAGCGATTGGCCGATCAACTATGATGAACTCGAACCTTATTACGAGCGTGCAGAGTGGGAAGTTGGTGTCTCTGGGGATGGTGATGCCCACACTGGACGTGGGCGGCAGCGGCTTCATTTTCCTATGCCAGCTCTACCAAGAACTCTGGAAGCAGAACGCTTAGCTCAAGGAGCAGCTAATTTAGGATGGAACGCAGGTCCGGTTCCTCTCCTCATCAATTCAGTCGAACGTGACGGTCGACCGGCCTGTGGAAGGTGCGGCCAGTGTGTCGGCTTTGCCTGCCCGACCAATAGCAAAAATGGCGGCCACAATACAATGTTATTAAGAGCACTCGCTACCGGTAATTGCGATCTGATTTGCGATACGATGGTGGAGCGTATCGATACCGAGGCAGGAAGGCGCGCCACCGGGGTTCGTCTTGTTCAGGAGGCAGCAGGCTCGATCCAACGTCGGCAAGTGCGCACGAATCACGTGATGGTTGCAGCCGGAGCTATCGAAAGTGCGCGCTTACTCCTCAATTCGGCCAACGATGCAGAACCACATGGAATAGGCAATCGGTACGGCCAAGTAGGAAGGAACCTTCAGGGTCATGTGTATACGGGCGCCTACGGCCTCTTTGATGATCCGGTTCAAGACGGTCTTGGACCTGGGGTGAGTATTGCTACCTGTCGCTTTGCCCATGGTAACGCGGACGGGATTATCGGGGGCGGGATGCTGGCCAACGAATTCATCCGGCTGCCCCTTATTCACTGGAATCGTGCACTTGCTCCAGATGCGGCGCGATGGGGAATCGCAGGCAAGGAAACGATGCGCGATAGTTATCTGCGCACTAGTCATGTTCAGGGACCTATTCAAGAAATACCTAACGCCGAGTCAAGAGTACGGCTCTCGCCAACGGTCAAGGATCGTTTCGGAGTGCCAGTGGCTCAACTTTCAGGAAGTGTCCATCCAGAATCTCTACGAGCCGCAGCCATGCTGGCAGAGCAAGCAGAGACTTGGCTCTGGGCAGCTGGAGCACGACGCGTTTGGCGAACCCAACCAGGTGGTGGGCTTAGTGCCGGGCAGCATCAAGCGGGCACACTGCGTATGGGTGAAGACCCTATGACATCAGTCACCGACCCTTCTGGTCGTGTGCATGGATACGACAATCTCTGGGTGAGCGACGGCTCTGTACATGTTACCAATGGCGGCGTTAACCCGGTATTGACGATTCTTGCTTTGGCTTTCCGCACGGCAGAGAACCTGGTGAAACAAACGTAGCGAAATGCCGGGAATAGATTAATCGCTTAAATGAAAAAGCATCGGCCTGTGGCCTACCGATCGTCATGCATGATCACAGCTGCAGGCCAGGATGTGAATTTATGAACCCATTTGCTATAAGCTATAGCGTCGTATTTATTCTGTGATTAAAGAAAACCACAAAATAAAAAAAACAAGAAATACAACTATCAGCACACCAAGTAATGCTGCAATCCAAAATCCTTTTGATTTAAAAAATTCAGTGTTTGTTGGACTTGTTTCAAAGGTCGGGCCCCAAAAAACCTTTTCTTCCTTGCCCACATTTTTCAAACAAATTTTATAATAAGCCTCCGCGTAGGTCTCATCATATCTTTGCAATTTATCCCAAAGCTCCTTGTTAAGAGCTTCTATTTCCTCTTTCCTCTCACTTTCACGAAGAAGTACTGCCATAAGTACAACCCCTTTCGAATTTGATCTATTGTCCTCCGATTGAATCCTACTCATTAAACTCAATTAGGAGGTCATTTGCTAAATTTCCGAATTGTCTAATATCGCTTAAGTAATCATATCCGTTAGCGGGGTTACTTAATTGGTTGTACATTCTGACTACGACTGCATCATATTTCGGCACGACCAAGCAAGCACATCCCGTAATACCGAGTATTTGATAAGAACAGTTAGGCAGTCGCTCCCCTAATTGATTCGTAGGAGTATCGCTTTGCAACCACCATATAAAACCATTTCGCGGCAAATAAGCTGGAACGTTTTTTGGAGTTTGAGGAGTAATCACACGTTCAAAAACACTTTGAGGTAACAATTGCTTGCCATTCAGACAGCCTTTTCTTAGGTGAAGATACCCCCACATAGCCAAATCCCTTGCACTAATGAACAAGTTACTTTGGTCTCCAGCATTACTATTGTTAGGCCCGACCCATATATCATTGTCCTCGTAATAGTTGTAAATGAGGTTCTCATGGTACTCGGTTCTCCATCCAGTTTCCATAAGCTTATACATATCTAGCACATTCGCTTTCATAAAAGTGCTTAAGTTTTGCCCAGACAAGTGTAGAACCAATTGAGTTAACATTGTGATACCCAAATTTCTATACGCCCAATTTTCTCCATTAGGAAACTCTTTTTCTATTTTACCTGCTTTTTCTATTAAACCGTGAGTATGGGTTAGTAAATGTCGCAACGTAACTCCTTTTAATGAACTCTTATACTGGCTTAAATAGGTTCCGACATCATCGTCAATACTCTGGATTAACCCTTGTTCTATTAAGAGACTTATCGCGAGTCCAAGATATGTTTTACGGATAGAGCCTACATTAAATTGGGTGTATGCATCAACTTTACGTGATTCTTCAGAGGAATCGTGTCTCCCTGAATACCATTCATTAACAATTACACCCTTCATAATAATAAAAGATGCTGCCGCTGTGGCGTTCATAGCAATTTGACTATTGTATATATACTCATTGAGACTTTGAAAATGGTCGGTCACAACTTTATCCTTTATCACAATAACACTCTCCTATTCAGAAGCATTAAAAATCGGTAAGGATAAAAATCACACCTTTTTACTTATTCTTTATAAAAAATATCTTGCTTATACTCTCAAAAAATTTAATAATATGAATCAGGCCTTTTTGACAGGTACTACTAGATTACGATTGGAGCTTCATTACTCACCGCAGAAAGGTTGATATTGACATCATGGATTTATCTCAACGAATTACCAAGGAACAAGCAACCAAAAGATCGTTCCCCATCTCTATACTTTCTCTTACAGTGGGTGCCTTCGCAATAGGTATGACTGAATTTGTCATCATGGGTCTTCTGCCCAATGTTGCAGAGGATTTGCAAGTCAGCATCTCATCAGCAGGACAACTCATTACGATGTATGCCCTTGGGGTAGCAATCGGTGCGCCTATACTGACCATACTCACCCACCGAATCCCACAAAAGAAACTATTGTGTCTGCTGATGGTTTTATTTATTCTTGGCAACGGAATCTCAGTTTTCGCTCCGAACTATGCAGTTATGATGGGAGCCCGCATAATAACTGCATTAACACATGGGACATTCTTTGGAGTCGGGGCTGTGATCGCCTCTAATCTTGTACGTCCGGACAAACGGGCCGGGGCTGTATCCATTATGATGGCTGGTCTAACTATTGCAAATATTATCGGTGTTCCTATGGGAACATTTATCGGTCAGCATATGGGGTGGAGATCCTCATTTGGTGCAATTGCGATCATGGGAGTTATCGCCTTGATTGGTATCCTTATCTTCATACCACAAATCCGGCAAGATAAACCAGCTAGTATGTTACTGCAAATCAGATCTCTGATCAGGCCTAAGCTGCTGCTATATCTGCTGATCGGAGCATTAGGCAACGCCGGCTTATTCAGCGTATTTACTTATATTACGCCACTGCTTACGCAAGTCACCGGTTTTGCCGAGCATAGTGTAACCTGGATATTAATCCTATTCGGTTGTGGAGTGACACTCGGCAACATCGTCGGAGGAAAGCTGGCGGATTGGAAGCTGATGCCTTCTGTCTTAGGACTTTACTTTACGATATGTGTCCTCCTAACCCTTTTTACCTTTACCATTTATAGTCCAACCGCTGCAGTATTGACCATTTTTCTGTGGGGTGCCGCTTCCTTCGCTGTGTTTCCGGGGCTGCAAGTACGAGTTATGAGCCTTGCACAGGCGGCGCCGGCACTTGCCTCTACCTCCAGTCATTCAGCTGGTAATCTTGGAAATGCAGCTGGCGCCTTCATTGGGGGATGGGTTATTACTCATCTGGCTATTACATCCCTTCCTTGGGTCGGTGCTGTGCTTGTAGGACTGGCTCTGATTTTGGGAATTGCTTGCTATATCGCAGAGCGCAAGCACGTTACAGCGTAATTCGTTTCCTATCCTGATACAAACAGCTCCGGTTTCGTTATGAAGCCGGGGCTGTTTGTATCAGACGAAACTCGCTTGGATCGCCTGAACCATCCACAGAGATGACATAGTTGATTCTAAACCTTAGCCTCGAACTCGATCCAAATATTCGTGCCAAATGTCTCTTTCCTCTTCCGTCATTCCTCCGGTTATTGTGGAAAAATCTATTGCCCGGTCGAAACAGTCTTTTAATCGAACAAATTGCTGAAAGGAAGCTGTTATTTGGCTCAACGAGACCGATCGGGCCAACTCCTCCAGCTTCCCAACATCACGGCAACCGCTCAGCTCCAAGCACTGGAGATTTTCAAGCTTGGCCAGTGCGGAAATATCTTCAACCGACGAATCTTTCAAGATGATTTCTTTCAGCTTATGGCTTTTCTCTAGAAATTGCATAGTCGGCACAGTAATCTCTTCGAGCTCCAGCTTACGCAAGTTCACGAGCTTGCCTAGTATGTCCAAATCGCCTTCGGTTACTTCTCCTAATCCGGAAATTGTCAGTTCCTTTAGCTGCTTAAGCTCGGCTATACTGCGAAGCTGTTCGGCATCCGGATTGGAAATCTTCAAGGCATGCAAGCTCTTGATCGGCTTCAGAGGAGAGAAGTCACGGATCTGCGTATTTTGGACATCTATTGCTTTCAATTTGGGAAGCGCACTAAGAGGTGATACATCAGTAACAGCCGTACCGGAAATGATCAACTCCTGCAAAAACTCCAGACTTTGCAGCGGGCGAAGGTCCGAAACCGGATTTTTCACCAGATACAATATTTTTAACTGCTTGCAGCCACTCAACGCTTCGATGGAACGGATTTCATTCACACTCAGAACCAATTCACGCACATCCGCACATCTTACCAGAGGAGTAATATCAGTCAGGCCTTGACCTATAAAAAGCAGCTGCTTCGCACGAAGAAAAGCATCTGGAGAGCCGCTCTTCTCCATGATCCTTTCTTTCCAACCGTTATTCAGGCTATCAAACCAATCACTCGTGTCCTGTACAACCGACTCTGGTCTGAACGATTCAAGCACAGGAAGCTCCATCCTGCTTAGCGCATCGAGGAAATTGACCTCCTCTTGCTTACCAAAGCTCCATGTGATGTATTCTTCGTCTTCATGATTCACGTTATAATTGCCTTCCTTCACCATATCGCGAATAAATTGCAGCAAAAGAGAGATGCGGAGGGCTATCACATACTTGACCTCTTCGTCGCGGCCGAAATTGATCACCTGTCCCTTAATTCCTTTGTCTGCAGGATCGAGGTCGATACCAAGATTGTTGCCGCCCCAATCTTTACTGATCGGCAGCCAATAACGGTTAATGTACTGTTCCTTAATCCAGTTCGCAGGAACAGAATAATGTTCCACTTCCAAGACATCATCTTCCAGATTGATCCAAATCGACCATTCCGCAAGCATATCATCGAGCGATAGAAATGGCAGTCCGAAAAACAACCCTGGACCGCCCTCCTTTTCTCCATTATGGATCAGGTAAAGTTCCCGCAGCTCAGAAGGCAGGTCAAATCCCAATTCCGCTTCCGCCTTGCGAAGCTCCTCCTCCGTTGCCGGCGGGTTTAACGATGCAGCTAGCTGAGGAAGGTCACCCTGCAGCAGCTCTATTATTTCTTGAAGCAGTTGTTTCATTTATAATACCTCCTTCAAAAAGTTTCTGCTCACAGGAATTAACTATACCTTTCTAATCATAATGGAACTCGTTGCCAACGAAAATACGCTCAACAGCCTATTATCATAGGACCCATGAACATGGAAGAGTTCTAGAATCACATTTGGGCGATAATGCCCAAATCAAGCAGCTTGGATCTGCTCATGTTGTCCAGCACAAAAGAAATCCACAACACGAGTTAATCGCATTGTGGTTTATAGGGTCTTGTTTGTTATTTGGATAATCCCCATTGAGGTCTTAATCTGCTTGTGTTCCTAGTTCTCACCTTAATATCCCATTTCCTTTAATATTCCTGACAACGTGCGCAGACGTTCGCTAATCATCTCATCGTCATCACTCAGAGCTTGGCTGAACAGTTTTATATCTTCATTAATTTTCTCATTATCCGTACATATCGACACGGTCATGGCATCACCTTGCAAGCCAATCCGGTCGATGACAGGCTCTTTTGGATCATATAAATGCTCATATCTGTATGCTTCGCGAAAATGCTCCATAGACCGGCAAATCAGAATAGACAAATCAAGAACGCGATGGAGAGGCAGCTCCTCCGATTGCCTTGACCACTTTTCACCCGTATATCTCCATACCTTGGCAGAGATATCGACCTTTCCTCTATCGTTCCATTGGGCCAATCCGAGGGAAAGACCTTTTGCATCCGTATTTCGGGCGATTCGTCCGTCAACCTGCTCATAGTTTTCTGCTACCACAACAGGCTTATGCTTTAAAGTAGTTGGTATTTTCATTATTCAGCCTCTTTCCATTTACTTATTTTCTGAATTACTAATTTACTAAATATGTGTTACATTGTATATTGGATTTTATCGTTAGTCAATTCGTCAATGAGTGAGCATTTACCATGTGTTGAGATTAATCTATCTTGGCTCCATGAGAAAGCGCAAACAATACGGATTGCTCTCTATCCATTCTTAAACCTGTAACGATTAAGGATTTGAAATCAATTTTATCCATTTTAGCCCCTCTTACATCAGCACCCTGCAGCTTCGCTTTGGCCAGTACCGCCATACTCAGATCACAGTTTCTTAAATCGGCCTTTTCCAGGTTGGCTCCTGACAAGTCTGCTTCATAAAATTTAACCCCACGTAAGTCCTGTTTAACTAATCTCGTATTTCTTAAATTTGTATACGACCAATCGCCTTGAGCAATTGTGATCCCATCCATATTGGAGCCGGCAAAATCCGAACCTGTCATTTTACATCTTTCAAATTTCGCAACAAAAAGATTCGCTTGATTAAAATTACAATTCTCAAATGCGGATTCTTTATGTATGGAGCCATTTAACGATGCTCCGCTAAAATCACACTGAATAAAACGACAGTTGCTGGATGTAATCTCCTCTAGCGAGCCGTTAGAAAACGAGCAGCGATTAAATGTACAACTATTCAGTTCACCGTACCTTAAATCTTGAGTGCCAAAGTTTACCTCTGTATAATTTTGATTACTATGTTGAAACATGAGATGCCTCCTTGTGGTGATGATGGTGCATTAAAGCCAGACTATCTTTCGACCTGAAAATACTTATTTAAATTACTTATTTACTATAGCACACGGCTGTCAAGATCCTGCATGATTCCATCCAAAAATCAAGCGCTTTATTTTTTGTCCAAGGCAACCACTATCAGGTATGCTAGTATTCATTGACATTAGCCGCATCCGGGATAATAAGCTTTTTAATCAGTGCCCACCTATCCCGTGGATTTATGACGTATTCTGATGCAATGGCTACAAAAAACTAAAAAGCCCCAATGGCATATTCCATCAGGACTTTCAGCGGTTCCAAAGTTCTTTATTCACTTGCTGCTAATTTAGATCAGTCCAGCTTTGTGGAGTAGTCTCTGAACAAGAGCTGCAACCTCCGCTCTCGAGATCAACTCTTTGGGTTCAAGCTGATATCCATTCCTGCCTGTAACAATTCCCGCATCCAAGCAATTTGCAATACTAACCCTCGCCCATTCCGATGCAAGATTGCCGTCGTCAAATTTACTAAGCAATTGTCCAGCCTCTTGTGCTTGAAGGTTAACCTGAGGACCGGTTATTTTCATCGCATTGGCAATCATCATCATGGCCTGTTCTCTGGTAATCTTATCTTCTGGAGCAAATGTACCATTCTCAAAACCGGTTACTATGCTCCTATTCAACGCTGTATTCACATAACCGTTATACCATGCGCTTGATTGGACATCCTTAAACGGGCTCAAGCCGTTATCTGCTTTCAGTCCCAATGCGCGAACGATCATAGCAGCAAATTCAGCACGTGTGATGTTTTGGTCTGGCGCAAAGGTGTCATTACTTACCCCGTTGATAACCATTCTGGATCCCATATCGTTGACAACCTCTTGGGCCCAGTGGTTCTCGAGATCCTTAAAAGCAACCGGATGCCATACAATTGCGTACGTACTGTTGGTCAAGCTGTTCACCTTGGCAAATTGCTTGTTTGCAACAACGACAATACGGGTGGGAACATGACGGACGCTTCCGTCAGGATCAACAACAACACCAGTTGTTACTTGTTTAGGATCAACGCCATCTGGAATGGCAATTGTCCTTTCCACGTAAACGTTGAACTGGGACACTTCAATAGTTGAATCTCTGAAAATAGCTTTTATTGTAAAATTGAGCGGTGGTACAACAACGTTAAACCCGCCTTTGTGTGCTGTATCTTCAACGATTTTTACTGTATCCGCTGTTGGTTTAGCAATCATGAGCTGAATTTTAATGTCCTGAAGCGCTGAGCTCTTTCCCAGCTTTTCAATGATCGAATTGATATCGATTTGCTGTGCTGGCAATGTGTAAGAAGCGCTGTCTGTTTGTATGACAATTACGGCTTGCTTTTGTTCCATGCTTTTGACCATTTGTCCGTCAAACTCACCGATAATAACATCGGAAGCTGTACTCACAGGTATCGTGATCACGGCTTTCTGATCTTCTGCAGCAAGCTTTTCTACCAGCTTCTTGGGATCAAAAGTAATTGTCGTTACCGTTTGCCCATCCATTATTCTTGTTGTAGCAGTTCCTATCTGTTCTTGTTTACCATTAAACAGTACGTCAATTCCTGTTGTCGGCTGCGCCGCTGCTCCACTGCTACCACTATTGCCGTTGTTTGAAAAGGATCTTGGTGTGACTTCGTTTGAAGCCACGGAAGCCTCACTGCTGCCCGCGCTATTAACTGCTTTTACCATAAACGTATACGTTGTTCCATTTGATAAGCCTGTAAATGTAATCGGACTTGAGGTGCCGCTTAGCGAGATATTACCTGGTAAGGCAATGGCTTCGTAACCTGTTATTTCACTTCCACCGTTATCAGAAGGTGCTGTAAAGCTCACTGTTGCCTGTGTATTTCCTGCTGATGCCGTAACTCCCGTGGGTGCTGCCGGTACCGTCTTCGGGGTGGCACTGATCTCATTGGAAGCTGCGCTATCTCCTCCTGGATTTGTTGCTTTTATTATAAAATAGTAGGTTGTTCCATTGATCAGTCCTCTAACTTCATAGCTATATACGGAGCCGCTGACAGTTGTTGCTTCTGCATAGGTTCCACCAACTGTACTCTTGTATATTTTATATCCTGTAGAACCTGCAACTCCATTCCAAGTTAGTCTTACCTGTCCATTTCCTGCTGCAGCTGACAAGTTAGATGGAACGGATGGTGATGCAACTTGTGGAACAGCACTTACTTCATTGGAAGCCGCGCTATCTCCTCCCGGATTCGTTGCTTTCATAATAAAATAGTAGGTTGTTCCATTGATCAGCCCTGGAACTACATAGCTGTATACGGAGCTGCTAACAGTTGTTGTTTCTGCTGCATAGGTCCCAGCAACTGTACTCTTGTATATCTTATATCCTGTTGAACCTGCTACTCCATTCCAAGTTAACCTTACCTGTCCATTACCTGCTGCAGCTGAAGTTATAGATGGAACGGATGGCGATGCAACTTGTGGGACAGCACTTAGTTCATTCGAGGCTGCGCTATCTCCTCCTGGATTCGATGCTTTTAGTACAAAATAATAAGTCATGCCGTTAATCAAACCCACAGCATCATAGGTATACACGGATCCATTGACCGTTGCTAACGGCGCTCCGTAGGAACCAGTCGTATTGCTGCTAAATATTTGATACTCTTTTGAGCCGACTACAGAATTCCAATGCAAATTCACATGCCCGTCCCCTGCGATCGCAGATTGCAGTACCGGTACATCAGGCGCAGCCACCTGTGGTATACGGCTAACTTCATTTGATATTTGACTTTCTATGCCTCCATGAATAGAACGGACTACAAAAAAATACGTTGTGCCGTTCACGAGTCCAGTGATTTTGGAGCTGTAAACAGAACCTCCGACTGTATCTACAGCGGATCCGTAGGTACCAGATACCGTTGACTGAAATACCTTGTATCCCTCCATACCTACAGGTTTCCAAGTAATGTTCACATAACCGTCTCCAGGTGATGCGGATACAATCATGGTAGGTTCAACTGCATACACAACCTGAGTGATGGTAAACGTCTCGTCGATCATAAGATCCGCCGATACGGATACAGTTGCGTTGTACGTTCCTACTGCTAAGCCGTCCTGTGCCTTTACTGTAAAGGTGGTTGACGGTACTGCACTGCTCAAAGTTGTTTCATTCGGCTGAGCAATAATAAAATCGTTCGCATTCGTACCACTTAATGATACCCTCAAGCCCGTCAAATTCCCGGTTCCTGTTCGGGATACCGTGATCGTCTTGGTTTTTTGTGTTCCCGTTGCATATCCAACCGTCAGCGCCGCGGCAGACTGGTTATCAATGGCGCTTATCGAAAAAGTAGGCGCTGCGTCTGTGGTGACTTGTTTCGTCGTATAGGCGGTTTTATTACCCGCTTCGTCCTTCACGATTACGTTAAAGTAATAAGTTGTGCTTTCCGTCAGGCCTGTCACACTATATGTACCTATGTCCGCCGTATAGCTGCCTACTGCTGTTCCGTTCGTTTCAATATTCGCTACCGTGTCGAGGTTATTACTGCTGGATTGGTATACTT
>NZ_JAJNMU010000048.1 GCF_022458865.1 Paenibacillus periandrae
GGGATGCAGGTTCAAGTAGGTCGTTATATTGGGTGTGCTCGAAGATATTTTTACTCCACAAACGAATTCAAATATTATCTTAGTGAAGGTCATTTTTATCAATGTGATATAGGTGAGCAAACAGGTAGTCCAACAGAAGAAGACCATTATTTGCGATGGATTGAACCAGCTAAAGCTATTAAGAGCTTATTCCATGAACACCAAAGTTGGGCAGTAGTGAAAGCATTACACGATTGAACTAACGAGCACGAAGACCGATAACTATTATATGAGCAATGAAAGTAATTATAGATCGCGTTATTGTAGGAGGCGATTTTGGTGCAATGGTTGGCAGTGGCAGTGGGTATATTAGGTTTATTATTAAGTTTTATTATGACGTGGAAACGTGAAGGAATCATCCAAGCTATTTTGAATCTAATATGCTTCACAGGGTTCATGTTTGCTGTAATCAATCCTTTTACAAATACCTTCCACAGCACTCTGTTCATTCCTGCCTTGTCCATCGCAATTATTTCCAGTATTGTCTCGTTTTGTTTATGGTTGAGAGCCGAAAAACAAAAACGGGACACGTAGTTCATCACTCGAACTCCGTTCGGTTTCGATATTACGAACGGGTACGATAGTTGAATCTTCAACCAGAACGAGGCTGCCTGCATGATCGGCAGCCTTTCGCTCACCTAACTGGCAGTAGAGCGTGGAGGAAGCCAGTTACAAAAATTGAAGGATTGGGCAGTTTATCAAAGCGGGAAATTAAAAAATTGAGAGAAATGTTTTAAAGGAGATTAATAAACGGGAATAGAATACAGCTTCTATCTATAAAAAAGGGATGGAGGATATCCTATGCATATCGTTTGGAATTTTCCTGGAGAAATGATTACACGGGGAGAAGTAATTGAACTTGAAAAAAAGTTGAATGTGAAGTTTCCAGAAGACTATATATCACAAATTTTAGTCAATAACGGTGGAATACCTGATCCAAGTCAACTCGATTTCTATGGAAGAAAAGGTAAAACACTTGGTGAATTATTTTGTATTAATGATGTAGGCAGCGCAAATATTCATAAAATGTATAATGGCTCGCGTGATGTATTACCTATGAGTATTGTACCCATTGCTGCCGATGCGGGTGGTAACTATTATTGCTTCGATTATATAAACGGAGCAGATCCTTCGATAGTATATTGGAATCAAGATGAATGCTATCCAGCGGATGATGTAACTCCAGAACAGTTAAAAACCAAACCACTGGAAGCATGGCAAAGAGAAGCAATTACTCCCGCATGCAATACATTTACTGAACTTTTACAAATGCTATATTGATGAATTGAATAACGCAGAACGTTACTTCAATAAACTACAAATTGAGGCTGCCGCCGCGAAAACGAGTGGCAGCCTATTAAGCTAAGGGCAGTTTAACGACATTAGAAAACCGACTGTATAAAGGACAGTCGGTTATGTTTCATATTATACAATTTATAAAATCCAACCATCAGGGTTATCTGCCAATGCCTGAACAGAGTTCATAAACAATCCTGCATGGTAACCATCACAAACAGAGTGATGGACTTGTAAAGATAACGGTAAGTACTTTGAATCACCTTTATTAATGAATTTTCCTGCGGTAATAATGGGTAGAAGATAATTACTGTTATTATTAATATTTAAGTTAAATCCAGTAAAAGAAGTCCATGGGATAATAGAAATAGAAAAAATATTTTCAGGTATTGGTTGTTTAGGGAACAATTTCCCTAAACCATTAAAATTTTCTACATCAGAAAGGTAAAAATCATAAAACTCTTTGAAATCATTCTTTGCAGTAGTCCAAATACCAGAGAATGATTCAGATACACTATCAAAAATCGTATAAAGTGGGTCTAACTTATCCCAATAACCTAAATCTCCCTCACTATTGTAACCAGTTCTAAAAGCAGTATTTGAGTTTATCACACTTGTCACTAAGAAAATAAATACTGGATAAAACTTATATCTTTTTTGTTTTATTTGTAGATATAAATCACTAATATTAATTTCTGTGGTTATGCTAAAAGTCGTATGTTGGTTCAAATAATGATTAAATATCTCTTTTCTCTTCCAATTATCAAAATCAATTTTATTAAAGTTCATTTGATATGCCTCCTAAATTTTTTCTAAAGTGAATTTAGGAGGCTGATTTGTCTGCTTTCTTCATTAGAACCATTCCTTTTAAAGAAGTCTATTCTATTGTATCATAAATAGCTATTTTAAAAACAACCACTCCTTTCAACTTCGTGCACTCAACGAACGGGCACGATAGCGGAACAGCGGATGCCGATACATCCGTTTTTTTCGCTGACGGGCAGGAGTGTTTAATCATTTGACGAATATTTGCAAGGAAGATGGGATGAGGTTTGAAGACGAGAGTAAAGAAGTTCTATCCACGAGAGAGGGGAATACTTATTGCTGCAGAGATACATTAGTGCGGACCAGGATCAATTGGAAGACTTTATGAAAACTATGTATGTTTCCAGAGGATATGTCTTTGATCCTGGAGGGCCGCATTCAGATATTAGAAGTATTGAACTGCTATATTTTGAGACGGGAGGCGGATTCTGGTTATTGAAGGAAGAACAGAGCGTTATTGGGACTATTGGTTTAAAGGGTATTGATTCTGAAAACAGAATCGGTGAAATAAAGAGGTTCTTCGTCTTACCTGAATATCAAGATAAGGGTTACGGTAAAAGCATGATGAGCCAAATAATAGAATTTGCAAGACAAGCTGGATTAATAAAGCTGAGATTGGATACTGAGAAACAATCTTATAAAGCGATGTCAGTGTTTCGAAGTTTTGGCTTTTATGAGATACCAAAATACAATGATAATGATATTGCTGAAATATTTATGGAATTATCCATTGTGTCATAACGAACTCAATCAATATACATTCAGCTAACAGGAAACGCTAGTTCAATCCAACAGTTTAAAACCTCTCATTAGATGAAACCCTAGATTTAATAGGATTAATGGGGAGGTTTTATTATTTATATAAGTCAATTGTGGAAGCTGTATGAAGCCGATAAGCGGATCCAGGGATTCAGTCCAAACACGCTTAAAGCCTACGCCCTGCAACTAAAAATGCTGGTTAATGAACTTGGGGATATAATTATTTCAGATGTTACTCTACAGCTTTTAAAAGAATACTTAGCAAAGCAATCTGATCGATTGAAGCCAAGCAGTTTAGGACATCGTATCCGTTTTGTTAGATCTTTGTTTCGCTTTGCATACGAAGAAACTTACCTGACCTCAAACCCTTCTTTAAAATTAAAAGAACCCAAGATGGAAAAGCGTATTCCAAAGTTTTTAATCGAGGAAGATGTTATTCATTTGAAGATCTCTTGTCTATCGGTGCGAGAACGAGCTCTTTTAGAGTTCCTGTACAGCACCGGTTGCCGGGTTGGAGAAGTACAAAAGATAAACATTGAAGATTTGAACTGGGAGAATCGCTCTGCAATAGTTAATGGTAAGGGATCCAAGCAGAGAGAAGTTTATTTCACTACCGAATGCAAGGTATGGTTGAAAAAGTACCTGGCAAGTCGCGAAGACTCCTGTAAAGCCTTGTTTGTAACAGATACCCACCCAACTCGACGGATGGCCATTACGACAATCAGGTGGTCATTAAAACGGCTTGCAGATCGTGGAGAGGTCGAAACTAATGTGTATCCGCAACGCTTTCGCCATACCTATGCATGCCAGTTGCTGGACAACGGAGCACCTTTGGATTTCATTCAAGGCATGCTGGGGCATGAGAAAGCATCGACCACTCAAATATATGCTCAACTTCGCGGCGAGCGACGACGAGAACTTTATCGTCGTTTCTTTTAGACTTTGACAGCCCCCTCTAAGTAATGGCTGTTGGTTCAGAATATTAGCCGTCGTTACTAAACTAAAGGGGCAGTTTAACATGAAGACACAGATGGAAATAAAGGGAAAACTAGGGCTGTTTTCGAATAATAATAATAACTTAACTAAATTGAATGAAGGTGCCTCCAATGAATTCCTTAATTGAAGAATCAGTTATAAAACTCGCAGAGAAATTTCAGTTGCCAGAGCGTATTGTGAACATTGAAGATCTACCTTGGGTTCCGTTCACTCATAATCACTCTTGCTATTTCAAACCTTTACGTTTTGATCTAAACACTGGAACGTGGATTTACTTATTTAAGATTAAGAGTAATCAGATATTGGGAAGACACAGACACACTGGTGGATCAGTAATTGGCTATAATATTCAGGGTAAGTGGAGATATGAAGGGAGAGAATGGGTTGCTATACCGGGAACCTTTATATTTGAGCCACCAGGTGACATTCATACGCTTATAACTGAAGACGAAGAAGTTGTAACTCTATTTATGTTGGGGGGCTCACTACAGTATTTTGATGAGAACGATCAAATAATTGGGCAAGACGACATTTATACCGTCCTGAATAAATATAGAGTTTATTGTGAATTACATGGGATTGAAACTAGAGATGACCTGATTTATTAGGGTCTAGGTACATATACTCCATTGAGCTATCGGAACACGATAATTAGTGCCATCAAGGATGCCTCGCGGAAACCGTTTTCTCAGGTACAGTTAGGATAGTTAAATGAGGAAATTTTTGGGAGAAGAATAAGAAGTAGGACAACTCATTGATCTGGCACGATAACGGAAAAATAAAATATAGGGGGATTTTCGTGAATGTTAGAAGTATCCGTAAAGGTGATTCCACTAGAATACTTAGATTAGTTGAGCAATGTGGTCCATATGTGGCACCACACAACCTGTATGTGTACTGGATGCTTGAAAAATATTATGCATCAACATGTAAAATTATAGAAAATGACAGCGATATAATAGGGTTTGTAAGTGGTATGCCGAGTGTGGATAACCATTCATTGTTTATTTGGCAAATTTGTATTCATAATGAATATAGAAACCAAGGAATTGCAACCTTATTGTTGGATTCATCATTACATAGTGCAAGAGAGTTGGGATATGTATTCATGGAATTATCAATTTCGAAAGGCAATATTGCTAGTCAGATGTTTTTTGATAAATATGCTCAAACGAAACAAATTGCAAGTGTTGAAAAGCTTGAACAAGACATTGGAAATACAACAGAGATAATATATAAATACAGACTATAAGGAGGCACCAGCGATAAAGTTAACTTCAAATATTGGCACTTCGCTCAGCTAACGCACACTATAGTCTCTAAACAATTTAGACGTGGCTGCCAGCAAGAATCGGCAGCCGCGTTGTGCTAACAGGCAGTTATGTTCAATAGTCACCTTCAACTCATGGTACAATTTAGGTGAAGGAGGGCTTAATTTGACAGCTATTATTAATAAAAATGGTTATCAGTTTTTAGAGTGCATTTCATTGAATGAACATGAATTAATACACTACTCACCGTTGGCAGGTTCATACGCCGTGGTTAGATTCGACAGTAAGTATCTTATTTGTTTTAATACTTGGAGATTACAGTGGGAAGTACCTGCTGGAGGAAGAGATGACGGTGAAACAGCAAAAGAATGCGCTATTCGGGAGCTTTTTGAGGAAACAGGGCAGGTTGTTCAAGATATGGATTTTAAGGGTCTCCTGAAGGTTAGGAAACCAGATGGAGCAATAAAGTATAATCCAATATATTATACTGAAGTGGATTATATTGTCCCGTTTAAAGAAAACGAGGAGACAGACAAAATTTTATTTTGGAACTTAACCAATGATGTTGGCTATATTGATGAAGTTGACGAGGCAGTTCTTCAATGGTGTGAGTCATTGCGTTAACGGAGAACGTTAGTGGAATTGAAACCAGCAGCCAGTCTAAGACTTTATTTTTCAAGTCTTGGTTCGCTGCTGTTTTTTTTATGGATCAGTCTAAAACTTATTCTTCAAAAACTATCAATTTTCCAGCTGAAAAACCGCGTCAAATCAACAACTCCAGTCTATCCTGAAATAACTGTATCTCATCATCTGATAGTGCCGCGTTAGCGGCATGAGCGTCTAATACTATATTTTCATCAAACAAAAACAGGATGCAAAGGTAATAAACAGCGAAAAGACGATCGATGCTCCTCATTAGGGGACATCGATCGTCTTTCTTTCATGCCTTGTAGTTGCTCTATCAAAACCAAGAATTCATTAGTGGTCTCCTATTTTGTAATGTTAAAATCGAAATTCATGCCACATCTTGGGTCAAGTTTTGCAAGTCTAATTTAACTTTAGTAACAGCTCTTCTAACAGGAATTCCAACATATACCCAGGCCATAGCAGTCTTTATATGGCTTTCCTCAATCAGGTAATTCTGAATATAATTCACATCTGTTATATCAAGCTTATCTAAAAAAAAGGCTATATCAACTTTCGAATATTGATCAACCTTTGAGGATTTAGCCATTATATAAATTATATGTGATGGTTCTTTTTTTAGTGTCAACAAGTATATGGGATTTCTTCTTAGATTCAATTCCCAGATAGAGGCTGTAACCAGATAAATTATTGTGAAAATAATTAAAATCCCTACACAAAATCCCATTCCAATATCTTGTTCCATACCTTTGTCAATTAACCAATGCTCCCCGATCATCCCTATACTGGCGAGGAACCTCGAAATGGCTGGACTAGCAAAAAAAATAGGAAGATATAAAATTATCGTAGCAGCAATCATGGTAGATAAAATCAGCCATACACGTGAAATATACCTTGATAAACCGTAGATAATAATTACTGAAAACAGTAAAACTACTGGAACATCTGATTTATAATTTATAGATGAGAGAAAGTATTCAATAATTGGATCAAACATATTTACTCCTCACTTTCAAAATAAATATTTTATCAATACTTACGATCATTATATAGCTTTCCATAAAATAGTTCAATATCATAATATAATCCTAATATTACTTTCCGATAATTCGTTGTTGCCAGATATAGCAAGATTCGATAAAATAGAACATAGCAACAAATAATGCATGAGCGATCTGGTTGAGGTTCAACCATAATATTAAGAGCGGAAGACGCAAAACTAAACCCAATGGGTTTAGTTTTGCGTTTTTTTTTGCGAGGAGGTGCAGAGTTTTCCGCTCATGAGAAAAAAGTATACCCAGGAGGGCTGCGGAGAATGGCTAAAAGTAAAAACTTAATAAGAAAAAGTTCATCTTATCTTTTAGTATTTGTATTAATGTTTTCATTCTTAACATTTGGTAGTTTTGTAGGTGTTGATCAAGTTCATGCCACTGATTTTAAAACTGGTGCAACAGTGGGTAATGGAGGCACAGGGCAAGTAACAGAAATTACTTCAACTTTAAAAGAATGGATTCTGGTTTTAAGGATTATAGGAGCTGTAATTGCCGTAGCAGGAGCCGTTATTGGAGCTATCATGTTTTCTGTATCACTAGGTAATGCTCAAAACCGGGCAAAAGGTACAGCAGCTATGTTAGCAGCAATTGTAGGAATTATTATTATTGCTAAAGCACCTTCCTTAGCTGATTACTTTATTACAAAAGCGGGAACATAATTATTTTATCAAAGACCTCTACCACTTGTAGAGGTCTTTGATAAATAGGGGGAGACTTACAGTGAGAGCCATAATGCCTTTCGATACGGAAAAAGAACGAAGACCTATTAAACTATATGATTGGAGCTTCTCTTGGCGGCAAACCGCTTATTTTGGAGGAGCTCTCATGACACTTATTCAATCTTGTCAATTTGTTTATGTGGATTCTTTAGGTTTCGTCATTAATATCATATTTTGGTTAATGTGTATCCCTCTTGTTATACCTTTTATCTATTTCGCGATGTTTAAAAGTTCGCAAACCGGACATTACATGGATCGGCATTTATGGTATAGAATCCGGCATAAAAAAACACAAAGTGGAGTTTGGAGAGGATAGATAATATGTGGGATATAATAATGTATTTGGGAATTGGGTTATGTGCTTACTTTCTTTATCGAGGATTGAATAACAAACCTATCATTCCCGGCTTGGCAGGAAAAAAAAAGAAAGATATCAATAAACGGCAAGTTTCATATCAAGCCAAAGAAATAAAAGGTTCCTTCAATGACCTTATCGGGATAAAGCAGGTTTTTGGAAATCTTTTTGAATTGAAATCTGATAATAAAGACGTCCGAAAGTTCGTTGGTTCCGTGCGATGCGAGCCGATAAACTACGCTCTTCGATCCTATGAAGAACAAGCAGAGACCGATCGGGCTTATGAACATCTTTTGGCAAGTCTCTCATTGGGTCCCGGTCGTGAAGTGAAAATAGCAACTCATCTACATTCTCGTCCGATTGAATTAGTAGATCAAATGAAATTGTATACTGATAACTTTCCAAATCTGGATCCAATCGCACAGCGTTATGCTCAATCCATGTTCTTTCCATTTATGGATACATGGCAAAAATCAGTAGAAGAATATGATTATGCTCGTTATTTTCTTGTCATGTTGGACTACACAGAGAAGATGATCGAAGATATGGATGAAGAGTCGATTCTCATAAAGGTTAGAAATGAGTTTGGTCGCCTTGGAAGTAATATTATTAGCAATTATGGAAAAATGGGCGGATATTCTGAGGTTTGTCAACAACGTCAACTCTATGAGGCTATGTATTTTGCAACTCATAAAAAAACAGCAAGTATCAACAATTTCCGTAGATTATTTGAAAGGGAGAACCCTTTGTCCCAATTTGCGCTAAGTGATTATTCGCGTGATTCTTATCGTTATCTTGAAGAAGAGGAGAAAACAGGATGAAATTTAAGCTTCCCTTCAAGTGGATAAATAAAAAGCAAAGAGAACAACATGAACAAGAGCAGGAATTAGAGCAAAAAACAAATTTAGAAGATGAAAGATTTGATGTTAAAAAATCATCATTTTTTGATCTCATTCGATTAAATGGACATGAAATTCCTTCAAACATAAGAGATATTGGTTATCAAAGTGAAGGTGCAGTAGGTGATTATCCTTTCCGTTCATTTCTCTTAGAGTTTGGACCAACCAATCTTACAACAGGTTCTTTAGATACATTATATCGGGCTGGTGCAGTCAACGTCACATTTTATATGACAAAACTAACAAAAAGCCAAGCAGTTCGGACTTATAAGTCCGCAGCCACTGACGAGGGGGCTCGCTTGGTAAATATGTTGAAAAGCGGTAATGATCTGGAGGCAGCGGACGCTGAAAAATCGATGCAGCAGGCAAGAAGATTACTTGAAGAAATATCCGACGGGTACAATGATGGTTTTTTGGGATCTTGTGTAGCTACAGTCTATGCTCCCGATGAAAAAACACTCGACAATATCGGTATGATCATTCAGGACGACCTGATAGGCATGGATCACAATCTTCGAGTTCTTTACGATCGACAGAGGGATGGTTGGCTATCAACTTTACCTACAGGAAATAACCGATTAAACGAACGAGGAGACCGTAGATTTTTTGACAGATCTGCGCTGGTCGCTGCCTCACCATTCTATTCAAGCAAAATTCCCTTTACAGGCGGGGTACCTCTCGGTGTCAACAAGCATGTGTACACGATGGAATTTCTAAACGTTTTTGCTCCATACCTGGACTCTTATACTTCTCTAATAGTGGGTGCCTCAGGTTCTGGTAAAAGCTTTAGTAGTAAGCACATAACAGCTACTCAAGTGCTCCTGGGGTATCGAATTTTTTCCATTGATCCAGATGGTGAGAATGGACCTATCTGCCGCCTTATGGGTGGAAGAGAAGTAGAAATTCGCGAAGGAAGCGATGTTTGTATTAATGTATGTGCGATTACCGAAGAAGAAGTGGAGATTACTCTTGCAAATGGTCGACGCGTAAATAAAGTAATAGTTCCTATTGGGTCTAAAATCGGACAGCTGCTGAAATTTTATGACAAGCTGGCAGGAGGCCTATCTTCTGAAGAAAAATCGATTGTAAAAAAAGCAATTGTTGATGTATTCAGTGATTTCGGCATTACAGAGAATCCAGATACACTTTATGAAATTGAAAAGATAGCATTTCGGCTGGAATCAGGTGGAATCGATTATCGTAAAAAAAGAAAGCTAGAAATTACTTTAAGTGATATTTATAAGCGCATCATGAGAAATTGTACCGTTAATCCAAATTATGCCAATTTAACCTATGAGTCATTATCTGATGAATTTGCTAATCGATTGCTGAAAGTTTTACGAGGTTTTCTTAATGATTATCCAGATGGCAAACTCTTGGATGGGCAAAACAACTTCGGCGATGGCAAAGCCGTTGATAATATGCTAGATGAAGTATGTTGGATCAATTTCAATATCAAGCCAATCGAAGGTAGCGACATCTATGACCTCATGAATTACGTAATCACAACCCTTGGATGGGAGTATTTTATTAAGCGTCCATCCTTAAGAAAGTATCGTAAACGCTTGAAGCTGGAAGAAGCATGGAGACAAAAACGGATACCAGGAGGAATGGAGTTTGTTGAAGACATGGGGCGACGAAGCCGTAAATATAATGCGGGGATAGATATTATTACACAGGATCTTATGCCGTTCCTTGATGACCCTAATGGAATTGCTGTCGTTAAAAATGCAACATCAGCGTTATTTTTAAGAATGGGACAAATCTCTTTTGAAGAAAAACAAACATTAAAATCTATATTCAATTTCTCAGAAGGTGAACTGGATATTATTTGTCGACGGCCTCCTGAATCATCAAAGGATGATAGTAAGGGTGAAGGCATACTACGAGTCGGAGGGAGTTCAGCTTACATTAAGGTCACTGTTTCGGATGAAATGCGTAAATTCATTGATACAGATCCGGATTATCTGCAGAAGCATGGTCTGCTACCAGAAATGGATCTTGAAGGTGATTTAGATCTAGGTGGTGTTATTTTATGATGTCCAAACGTAAATTAATTTTTTTATTACTCCTTTTTGTATTACTAGCAGGTGCATTCTTACCTACTACAACGGTAATGGCTGGCCCACTCACGGGTATGAGTCAGAACCATTACCTGGAAACGGACCCTTGGTATGCTAAACCTATACTCTGGATTCTCGATAAAATCTTATCGGTATTTGGAGGCATCCATGATCCGGGGGATCACGTGTTTTATCAATCATGCTTCAAAGACGAAACAGGCTGTGGAAATAAGAAACTCGGAATGTATACAGAAGATAATTATAACCATGTCATTCGTAGGGGATTTGCGCTTTTTTCTATAGCTATGGCATTTATTGTTACGGCTGCAGTAGTCAAGGCTGGAATGCTATATTCGATGACTCCCCTATCATCAACATTAAAAATTGAAACAACTGAAACGTTAATAAAAGTCATGGTTGGAATCATTTTGGTCGGTAATTTTTTTACGGTATCAGGAACTTTATTTAAAGGGAATAACATGATCGTTAGTTTGATATATCAAGATATTAAACAGCCTATCGATCTTTCAGCCTATGGGCCCGATCTAAATGGGTCTATGACTTCCAGAATACCTGAAGGTGATCGAATTGTTCTACGGGATTTTGCAACTGAACAAAGCGGTTTAGGCAAATTAATCGTTTCGTTTGCAACAAGAGGTGTTGCAATCTGGTGGGAGGTTTTTTACTTACAGCGTTTTTTAGTTATTTCACTTTTGCTTGTTTTGGCTCCCTTTTGGATTGCAATGATGTTTTATCCAATGCTGCAGGGGATCACTATGGCAGCTTTCAAAGAATTATGGTCACAGATCGTCGCACAAGCGATACATGCCGGTCTTTTTTGGCTCTTTTTCAATTTATTTGATACCAATCTTGGCTGGTTTCATGTAACAGTAGCCATGGCCCTATTTATCCCCATATCTGAATCCGTCCGGTTTATTTTCGGAGCAACGAGCCAAACCGGGTCAAAACTCTCCATGGTTGGCACAGCAGCTGGTATGGGTGCTTTCCTTCACATGGGAAGAGCTGCTCAAGATGTAATAGGTGGTTTATCAACTGTAAAAAACAGCGCTTCAGCTGGTAAAGGTGCGCCTGAATCAGGAAATCGAGGATCCTCAGCTGGAGGTAGTTCTGTAATGTCACAAGTTGGTGGAATGGCAGGCATGAGTGGAGGTTCTGCATCAGGTGGCTCTTGGGGTTCCAATGCCCCGGCAGCTAACTCGTTTGCATCTCGTTTACGAACGGGCGGGGAGTTAGTAGGTGCTTTTAGTAAAGGTGGGATGCGTTTTGCTGGTGCAGCAATGGGTACTGGTCTTGGACCTGCTGGTCAATTCGTTATGGCTGAAGCAGGAGCAGCTGCAGGGGAAGCTGTAGGTTATCGTGCTGGAGCCGGTATTGCAGCAGCTGGACAGGGAATGCAATCCTGGATGCGAAATACGCGAGAACATTTTGATGAATCCAATAATCAAAATAGTTCGGAAAATGGAGAATCCTCTCCAAGATTTCAGAATGCTGATCCCGTTACTAAGGCTGTCGTTAAAAATGCACCAATCGTCACTTCCGCAGTATCCTCTGCATTTAAAGGGATGAAAGGTGGGGTAGGTGAACAAAATGATCCTGCCTTGCGTAGAGCGGGTGCAGAGCGAGCATACGGTGCAATTGGTGAAATTGTCGGAGGTAGAGGTGGCTATCAAATTGGTGAAGGATTTGCCCAAAAACTACACGCAGGTAAGCCACTATCTGCTGGAAGTTTTCAACCCAATCAGCAAATTTATACGGTTGAAACACAGGATGGCAGTTTCTTGGCTAGTGAAGAAAAAGGGCAATATGTCAGAATGTCAAACATCGGAAAGGGTAATTCGACATTGAGTAAAGGCCAAGTTGTGGTTAAACCGTATACAGCTCATAAGGAGCATGGGCAGCCTTTTGCTATAAAGCCAATGATGCAGGCATCCGATACTCGTCCTGGAACTTTGGAGGAAGTACCGCCAATGACATTTGATTCAGAAGGCCAATCAATGGTGTATCAGGGCAAAACAACTAATCCGAATGATTATTTAGAAAAAGGTCGCTCAGCGAGTAGTGTAGACCTTCGCAGGCGAAGTGTTAATATTCCCTCTCTTGGAAAGCCTTCAATGCCTTCGACCGAATCAACAAATCCAAGACGGTCAACCTAAGTCATGTTATTGAGAAGGAGGTGAATATCCTGCTTAATAGCAGGGGAATATGAATGGTTTTACTCAAGGGAATATGCAGAATATAGGAAGTACCGCTCGTAATATTTTAAAAGATAAAGTAAAACAAGTTGTAAAAAGAATAATAAAGGAATTATTAAAAAAGCTTGCTAAATTTCTAATTAAATTAATTATGAAATTAATAGCTAAAGCTATCGCAGCTTTAGTTGCCGTTATTGGAATACCAGCAGTTATTTGTATTGTTGTAATTATTATTGTTGGCGGCGCTTTGGTATATATTCGATGGATAGGAGGAGACGACGAAGCATCAATTCAAAAATTTACAGCAGCTTATAATGCCGCTATTGTTTCAACTTCACCATTGGAAGAATATCGGCCGCCTCTGGTCGTGGTTCAAATGATCGATAATATGCGAATAATAAAACTGGGATTAGATCCGGAGGACATCAATCCCAAAGCAATTGCAAATGCACTTAAACCCGACCTCGTTTATAAGAACTTTGTAAATACTCAGACAACTATAAACTATTATACGGATTCAGAAGGAAATACACGTTCCGATGTATACACAAATAACACCACAGTAAGCCTTCTGGTGGAAGCACATGCATGGAACCGTGATGAGACGTTTACCTACTCCCAACAATCGGAAACGAAATCTTATCCATCTACTGTGATTACGACGACTACTTGGGTTAGAAATGCTCCATCCTGCACAAATCCAAGTGTTGCCTCTGGGGGGATATCACCCGCTCCTTCACTCTCAGGGATTGGAACGAAAACACATCCTTTCTTTCAACAATACGGACCACTTGCTCAAGAAGAATCAAGAAGGAGCGGGGTACCGGCAAGTGTTACACTTGCTCAGGCAGTAGAAGAAGGTGGATGGGGTACGAGTGAGTTGGCATCCAAATATTATAATTTTTTTGGTATTAAGAAACATGATTGGACCGGTAATACTGTGCTTATGTGGACTACCGAGGTTATTAACGGTGTTACAAAAAAAGTACAGGCGGAATTTAGAGCATATCCCAATGCAATTGCTGGATTTGCAGACCACACAAAGTTTCTACTTGATAATTCAATTTATGCAATAGCCCTTTCAAAAAAAAATCCATACGAGTTTGCGAATGAAATTCATAGAGCCGGTTATGCCACGAATCCTCAATATAGTACAAATTTAAAGAACCTTATGCACGATTATAATTTGCTGCAGTACGATAAGGATGGTGGAAAGAATCCGGAAACGGGTCAGCCTTGGGAGGATGTTGGTTATGTCCCAGGAAGCACGACTATCGTTCTGGCCAACTGTGGCGTTCCCAATTTCACCAAATTTGATGCTATCTTAATGAAATATTCTTTTAATGTTGATGATGTTGAGCTGGTGTCTGCAGGTATACAAGAAAATGATCCCTCCCGTCTTATGTTGTATGGTTACAACGGAAATTATGGAAGTTCAGTGGGAAGCGGTCCTTTAGTAGGTTCCGATGATGGCTCATACGTAGATGTGCCCCCTGTGATACCTGGTCAAATGATATGGCCAACAACAGCCACAATAGTAACATCAAATTTTGGAATGAGGATCAATCCTACCGATGGAGTAAAAAAACTACATAAAGGTATGGATATCGCACCACTCAATTCCGATACCAGAGATTTTCCTAATATTGCAGCGATGGATGGCATTGTATTAATAGCCGAGTTCTCCACTGATGGATATGGTTATAAAGTGGTCATTGACCACGGTAACGGTCTAAATACTCTATATGCACACATGAAAGCTGGAAGTTTAAAAGTGTCTAAGGGTCAAAAGGTAAAGGCTGGGACTGTATTGGGGACGATGGGACAAACTGGAGATGTGACTGGCCGGCATCTTCATTTCGAGGTTCATGTTAATGATAATCCTGTAAATCCTGCAGCCTATGTAAGTAGAAACGTGGGGAGTTAATTTTGCGAATAATAAAAATTTTTGTGATTATTTGGTTTACAGTATTAGTTTGTATTTTAATTATACCTAAGCTTTTTCATACTCCAGATCACGCAGAGTCTGAACCGTTACCAAAAGCAAAGTCACAAGAATCACAAGAACAATCACAGGTTATAGCAACTATCAGGGAATATGGTGAGGAAGATGGCCCTCTTGTTGGAAAATCAACGGGAACTCGAGAAAAATTACAAGATGTCGTTAATTCATTCTTAAGTTTTATTAATGAAGGTAAACTAGATGAAGCAGGGACTATGATTGATGCAAATTATCTGTTTGATTTAATGGCAAGAGATAGACCGACGAATCAGGGGGTTTATATTCAAGAATATGTTCATTTGTTTGAAGTTGGGGAGTTGAAAAAAGCTAAGATTATCCCTCCTAACGAAATAAGCCGTAACATGAGCTGCAAGGTAGAGATTGAATTAAGGGATGGTCGGATATTAAATTTGATCATTGGACTTTCAGAAATGACAACAGCCCATGATCAGGATAAACAATGGTATTTCAAGGAAATTACAAGGCTATGAAAGAAGGGTGGAGAAAGCATAAAAAGGGAATTAGAAGCTGCCGGTTATTTTGTGCACACGGATTTAGATATTGCTTTTGAACCATTTGATAAATATTGTGCCAAAAGACGTAAACATCTAGAAGGTTGGATGTACATGTACCATGATCGTTACGGCATTCATTATTATAAGCATTCTTGTACTCGTGAGTATTTTGAAATTTCACTTAGTGGTATGAGAGCAGATTCTCTTATATTTCATATTTATAGATGGTTAAGAGGTAAACTGCTACGATAACTATTTAACGCTAATAGTGAAATTACACATCTGTCCAATAAGGGTTTTATCTTTTATGATTATATAGTATTATGAATGGTATAAAACAATATATTTTGAGCGGAAGACGCGATATCACCTCTATGTAGGGGCGATGTCGCGTTTTTTTATTTTTAATATGTTGTCAATTTAATAAAGGTGGGAGATTTTAGTCCCAATATGGAGTAAGGAAGGAGAGTCCTATACTTGACTTAATAATTATTGAAAAAAATCAAACAACGCAGTTAACACTTTATTTTTAACTTACTAACAACCATCTTGCAGGAGGTTACAATTTTGAAATCTATTAAACGGATCATGTCCTTAGTTTTATCTTTTGTGCTGATTGTATCTATAGTTTTAGGCGTCATGCCTTCCCGTAAAGCGGAGGCTGCATTGCCTACATCTATGGAGTGGATTAATAATTCAGATTGGAGTCACATAAACGCTACGCAAGTTACTGACAGTGGTTTTTCTTTATCTACGGCAACAAGTGTAAGTTCTGATGGTAATGTTATTGTATTACCGTTTGCATCCACTTTCAGCTACTATAAAGCAGATACTAATTTGGTTGTTAAAAATGCTTTTAGTTCTGTTAATGGGGCTACAGTCTCTGGTGACGGTACTAAGATAGCATACAACACCTCCAGTCAGATATGGATGATAGATGTTGGCAGCTCGAGTCCTATTCGGGTTAGTGCTACTGGTGATACCATACCTAATGCAAGTTTTAAACTGAATAAAGATGGTTCTAAAGTAGCTTATTCCTTGGCTGCAGCAAACAGTTTAAAGGTTGTTGACACTGCTACACAAACACAAGTATCCCCCAATTTTACTGTGGCAGGGGAAACCATTCAGAGTTTTTTAATGAGCGATAACGGAGATTTAATATTTGTTGCGAGAACTAATGCTTCACCATGGATATTTAAACTAAAGAGGTGGAACGCGGGTTCTGGTTTAACCACTATGCATAACATTACAGTACCCAGTGGTAGTGATTCCTTGTATTTGATCAAGTCATCAATAGATGGAAATAGGTTATTTTATTCTTTGACAACCACAACGCCAACTACAGCCTACAATTATAATGTTTACGACTCAACAACGAATGCGAATACTACATTAAATCTCGGTGCTGATATAGACTTGGCCAGGCTCAATTACTATAATGGATATTTTTCGGATGATGGACGCTATTTTGTATTGGGTGTTCCAATCAATTACCTATATGACCTTAGCAATGGAAACAGAGTTTTACTTGCTCCTGGACTTGGGTTTGGAGGTAAGGCTTCTAGTAATCTTAAGACCTCATATACGAATGATAGTTTAACAGGAGCATTAATAAAGATCGACGGAACTAATTTGTTATCCACTGCGTTTCCTACAACTGTTCCTGAACAACCTAAGACTTTCACTTATTCAAGACCTACTCTAAAGTCCAATTCGGTTGCTTTATCGTGGGGTCATGTGAAAGGTACGGATGGTTATAAACTTAAACGTAATGGATCACTTATTGCTACTTGGAGTGGAACATCGCTACCGAGTGGGGGGGCATCCGGTCAATGGAATTATGCGTATACTTTGGCTGATTTTAAAGATCAAGATACGTTCGAAATTATACCATTCAATAAATTTGGTGACGGTCCAGGCAAACAGCTAACTTTAGTGCCTCCAAACGTACCGGTAGCTTTGGGAAATAAGTTGGTAAACATAGGGGACTGCGTTTTACTAGGTGGTAGACTATGGAACGTTGTTGGTCCCAATTATCTTATTAGCAAGGACGTACTAACAAGTACGGCATATGGCGCATCTTTTGATGTGGCTAATACTGGAAGTGTAGCATACTATCTGAACAATACTTTATACAACACATTTAGTGAGCAGGATAAATCCTATGTTCAATATAAAATGTGGACGATATATCCAGATAATAGCACGACTGCTATCACAACAATTGGAGCCAATATTGGCCTATTAAGTAGCCAAGAGTTTAAAAAGATTTGGAATCTTCCTTTCGTCGGAACAATGCCACAGTGGTTATTGAATCCATCGACGGCTACTGTTGGTTCAAATATTATGACGATAGCAACGGATTCAACAACGGGAAATCAATCCTATTCGTCAGCTGCTCAGGTTAGACCAACGCTGTATGTTAAATCCGGATCTGTAATTTCTTCCGGTAATGGATCCGTAGGAAGTCCTTATGTTATTGGTGGTGTGATAGCTGTAAGTAGTCCCTTAGCCTTGTACCAGACATCAGGGACAGACGACACCATATCCATGTCTTGGAGTAGTGTAGCCGGAGCTAGCGGTTATAGAGCTTATAGGGAGGATACGCTGGTTTATACAGGTACTGACACAAATTTAGTCGATACCGGACTTCCAGCCAGCACGGCTTACACGTACAGTGTAAAAGCATTTACAGGCAGTATTGAAAGTAACCCGACTTACGGCGTGGGGACTACGGCAGCTGTAGGACAAACAGTTCCTGGTTCAAGTACAGGTGGTAATGGGGGCAATGGTTCTGGGGGTGGCACAGGAGGAACACCTTTATCAGAAAACAATTATCTGTCTAACATCGTGGTAAGTGGCGTAACCTTAGACAAGGCGTTTAGTAAGAATATCCTAAATTACTCTTCAGCTAATGATGTATCTTTAAATTCTATTAAGATCAAAGCAACCGCGGAAGATTCAGGATCAACAATAAAGTTAAATGGAAATATCATAGCATCTGGGGTAGATTCGCAAATCATAACACTTACAGGAGGTGCTAATACTTTTGTCTTGACTGTTACGGCTCCTTCAGGTGCGGTTAAAAACTACTCAGTAACTATTAATAAAGTATTGAACACTGTTAAAGATCTGTCTTCTATTGTTGTTGAGGGCACTTCCCTAAACGAACCGTTCAATAAAAACACTTTGACTTATACTGCAGATGTTCCTACAGGAGTTATGAATACAAGAATAACCGTCGGGTCTTACAGTATTTATTCTAATATCGAGATTAATGGGATACCAGTCTACCAGAATATTGCATCTGGTTATTTACCATTATCCATAGGCGATAACATCTTTAGCATTGAAGTTACTGCTCAAGATGGTACAAAGAAAACCTACATAGTAAACGTAAAGAGAGCTGGTTTGTCACCAAACAAGAATCTGTTGTCTGTATTTATGGGATCAGCCCAATTGAATCCTGTGTTTAGTCCTTCAATTACCGAATATTCAACATCAGTACCGCAGACAGATTCCACGTAGTCGATCTTGGCATTCAAAGAGAATGATAATGCATCAATTAAAATCAATAATATTCCAGCTACAAGCGGTGTTTCTTTCGGTCCATTACCTTTACAGCCAGGATTGAATGTAGTTGTTGTTTCAGTTAAAGCACAGGATGGAACAGTCAAGAATTACAATTTCAAGATTACACGTGGCGATGTTGTTTCTCCGCTACCAGATGTTAGTAACCCACCGGTTATTGACTTTAAAGCAACCAATGTTACAAAAACCTCTGTGAAGTTAACTTGGAATGCCATTGCTAATTCCGATTCTTACGAAGTAACAAGAGTTAGTGGATCACCTTCGACGGTAACTGGTGTAACCTACTTCGAGGACTCACAATTAACAGAAGACACTGACCACACTTACACTTTAGTTGCTAAGAATTCTGTAGGCAACTCGATACCGTTGACCATAGTTGTACACACTCTAGGCAGTGCTCCGGCTAAGCCTTCTGGTTTCTCCACATCGGGGGTATACTTCGATTCTGTGGGTCTTCAGTGGGATTTGGTGCACAAAGCTCTTACTTATACTGTAATGCGTAATGTTGCGCAAAAAGTGTATGAAAGTAATCTTACGGTATTCAAGGATCGTACAGTTACAGAAATAACTTATTATGACTATGCTTTAACTGCAAAGAATGCTTATGGGGTAAGTGAAGCTGTTTACTTGCGTGTTCAAACTCCAGCGGCCCCTCTTATGACTGTATCTGAACCGATTATTGCAAAAGGTAAAGTTTACTTCGAATTTGACGTTATAGAAAATGCATCTGAATATCACTTAAATCGTAATCCTCACTGGGCTTTCATTAAAAACCCAGATGGGACATACCATGTAACTTACGATAATGCTGTTACTGGCGAAAAGAAAGATTTGGGTAACGTATCAATGAAAGGCAACAAGATTCCTTTTTATGAGGAAGGCTTGGATGCAGGTGATTATTCTTACAAAATCAAAGCTGTTGTTACAAATCCTGATGGTTCAACATCAGTAACTCCAGAAATCGATGTAAATACTACTGTAACTGAAGGTGCGACGACACCTCCTGGTACTGGAACACCCGAAATCGGAGCACCTGATACCGGAACGAGTAATGGTAATGGTAATGGTGGATCTGGAGGAAGCTTTGGCGGTTCTTACGGTGGCGGTAGCGGCGGCGGCATTTCTGCTCCTAACACTGCCAAAGTAGACGTACCTATTTATGATCCAAATGCATCTCCTGCTGGAGATAAAGGGTACGGTTGGTCAGTCGGTTTAATTCCTTTCACTGAAGTACTTCCAACACAAGGGAAATTCAGTGATATCGCGGACCACTGGTGCCGCGAATGCATTGAAAAATTGTTGACACTAAATGTAGTTAATGGGCAAACGGATACATTGTTTTACCCTGAATCACAGGTGACTAGAGCTGAATTTACTGCTATGGTCATCAGAGCTTTAGATTTACAGGCAGAATATGCGGATGAAGTTTTTAATGACGTTACTACGGATAACTGGTTTAGTTCAGTTGTTAATATCGCGGTTAAATACGGCATTGTTGAAGGGGTAGCAGAAAAGAAATTCGATCCAGGAGCTTTAGTTACTCGTCAAGAAATGGCAACGATACTGGCTCGTGTTCTGGTCAAGTATAAACCTTCATTTTCTATTGCAGAAGACAAAGCTGCTTATATACTTTCGAAGTTTAACGATTCTACTGACATCTCTGATTGGGCTTATACACAATCCGCTATCATGGTAGCTGCTCATTTAATATCAGGAAGAACAGAAACTCATTTTGTACCAAAAGATGGTGGAACTCGTGCGGAATCCGCAAAGCTGATTTGCGGATTACTAAGCGAGATCACACAGAGTCTCTAATGGATTGTAAGCCCGCTGGCTAATAAAATTACCAGCGGTTTTTTTGTGCGACGCGATGAACAAGACCGCATTTGACGAACCATTATTTGCAAGCTTAAAGCCAGGCTTAACCTCGTTCTGTTACCGAATGCTAGGCTCCATGGACGATGCCGTTCAGGAGACGAGTATTCGGGTCTGGCAGAGCTGGAGCACGTTCAGACAGGATTCCTCGTTCAAAACTTGGGTCTATCGGATTGCCTCCAACCTGTGCTTGGACAAGTTGAGACAATCCAAACGCCGCGCGCTTCCCGTTGACCTGTTCGACCCGGTGATCAAATACACATACGTATAGGTAAACACGAATGAAAAAATATGATTGTGACCGTGCGAGGATATCTGGAAGACGGTCGTGCGGATCTCGCGCTGCAGGTCGAAGGAAGGCCAGCAGGCAACCATGAAGCGATGAAAACGTGTGAAAATATCCGAAAACGGTCGCGAGGATCTCAGTCCAAATTGCAGTAAAATCTCTACGATTAAGTCATCACGGATTCAAAAACTTGAAAATATAGTTTAATTAGACTATAATTTTAAATAGTCTAATTAAACTATATTTTCAAGAAAAGAGGTCATGTTTATGTTATTTATTACAGGAGCAACTGGAACCGTCGGAAATCAGGTCGTCAAATTCCTTAATGAAAAAGATGTGGAATTTAAAGTGCTCACTCGGACTCCGGAAAAACTGTTGAAAGACAAAACAGATAAAATGAGCATCGTCGCTGGCGATATTAAAGATTGCTCTGCCTGGTCAAAAGGCTTGGGTGATGTTGACACACTATTCTTAATTCTCTTGGACGATGCCGAAGAAATTTTACAGGCGGCAAAAACAAATGGAGTTCAAAATATCGTGTTCTTATCTTCAGCTTCGATCAATCGTTCCGATTCAAATCACAATGATAATGCAAAAAAACATAAAGAGGTTGAAGATCAAATCAAAGCGTTTGGTTTTAACTATGTTTTTATCAGAGCCGAGGCATTTATGCATAATGCCATTTACTGGAGAGATCTTTTTAGGTACAATAAGGGCACTATAAAGTGGCCAGCCTTAGATGCAAAATTGGCAAGTGTGCATGAAACAGATATTGCCGAAGTGACTAGTGTTGTTTTAACCGACTTTACCAAGTTTTCAGGTCAAGTATTGACGCTTACAGGAGCGAATATTCTTAGCCAACTGAACATATTGTCAGAAATTTCAAAGCAACTGGGACAACAGATTGGCTTTGAGGAGCAAACCATCAATGAATTTCATTCATACATGAAAAATTACATCGATGAAGAATATATTAACCTTAGAATCCAAGACTGGGAGTACACTTTAAAGCGCGACCTGAGCCTTACAAATACGATCCTGACTATTATTGGGCGGGAACCTCTTACGTACAGAGAATGGGTTTCTGAGCATTTAAATGATTTCAAATTTTAAACAGAAAGAGGAATTCACGATTATACCCTTATTGATACTTGGCTTATTGAAGGATTGTGGGCAATCAAGCGCTTATGAGTTGCTAAATATATTTAAGGAGCGAAATTATAGGTACCTCGTACATGTTACGAAGGGATCTTTGTATTATAACCTGCAAAAATTAGCTAATGAGGGCTTTGTAAGGCTTGTTGAAGTCGTTAGCATAAACAACTATCCCGAACAACATATCTACGAAATTACAGAAGAAGGAAACGATTACTTCGATGCTTTAATGGAGAAGTATTCCATTAAAACCGATGACTTTACTTTAACCTTTTATATGACAACATTGTTTGCACATCAATATGATCCAGAACAATATAAAAGAGCCATATCTGTACAAATTGAAAAAACACAGAAAAAAATTGAAGAAATTGATTTTGTGCTAAATTCCAAAAAAGATATTATCTACGATACCGCAAAATCCATGATGAAAAATGTAAGGGCACACCATGAATTAAACTTGAAATGGTTTCATGAACTACTAGAACAATAACGCGAAACCTTTGAAATGAGTTCAAATGGTGCACACTTATGGTCCGATTCGCCGTATCGCTACCATAGTAGAAACGTCTGAAGCCTGCTGCTCCTTGGCAAGCTTTATGATTTCAGATATGCCCCTATCGAACACCTATTATTTATGACTCTCATGTCCTCAAACTGAAGCTGCATACAGATTTTGTAATACATTCATTGATGCAAAGCCGATTTTTTCAGATCGAGAATATAGTCACAAAAAGAGCCCTCTAGAACTTCACTTCTAAGGCTCTTTTTTTGCGTATTGGGAGTTATACTTGATTCCTTTTAAACGCGCGGCACTCGCGTAGCAGCTCGATACTAAAGGCCAGCAGACCTTTCAGGTAGCAAATACCTGCAGCATTCAGCATATCTGGAGTGATGGAGCTCACCGGTAGTTCCTCCGGAAGACGGCCGCGGAGATCTCGCGCTGCTGGTTATAGGAAGTCCACCAGGCAACAAAGAATTGATGGCCAGCAGCTGAGTGGCTATACGTGCAGCAAGCCAGGAGACCAGGACACACTGGTATTTCTCTGTAAGATTGCTGCACGGATCTCGCGCAGTATGTCGTAGAAATACCTGCAAGCAGCAAGGAAACGATGGCCAGCAGCTGAGGGCTAACGGTCTGCAGCAAACGAGGAGACCAGGAGCTCACTGGTAGTTCTCCGGAAGATGGCTGCGGGGATCTCGCGCTGCAGGACGTAGGGAGGCCAGCAAACGACCAGGAAACGCTGGCCAGTAGCTGAGTGGCCAATAGTATGTAGCAATCAGGATCTCACCGATAGTTCCTCCGGAAGACGGCTGCGGGGATCTCGTGCTGCAGGACGTAGGAAGGCCAGCAGGTGAGTAGCCAAACGTCTGCAGCAAACCAAGGTGTCAAGGAATTGCGCTATCGTGCTCCGATAAAAAAACTGTCGGTTGACAAGAACATTATCTCATTAAGTGCCACGTAAATCGTGGCTTTTTTGTGTTATGGGATAAAGTTCTTGTCAAATTTCAATGACAAGAACTTTATCCCATTCCCGACAACACAACGGGGGAGGGGCATCGCGTTCTCGTTATCCAAGAACTTTTAGTGGATGATAAAATCCCTAGCCGAATCGGTATTTAACGACTAGACCGCTGCATGACAGCTCCTCTTCGATGTCCATAGAGGGAGGAAGCGTGGTACTAGTGGTGGGATATTTGGAAAATGGGGGGATCGATAATGGCGATCGCTCCTATATCGGCCGACCTTTAAAGCGAGTATATGATTTCCGGTTTAACCGATCACTTAATTTATCGTCATATTACCAATTTAACATGGACGTTTTAGAGGGAAGACTGCAGCCGGATGAGAGTGGCGAGTGGAAGGGGCTATGCGGTGAATACGACTACAGATTCCCTATGAGAACACGTATGAACCGATCAAGCTCGGAGCCAAGGAGAAGTCACTCATCGACCGCTGTACCGCCGCTGTGTGCCACAAGTATTAGCAGAGCAACTATAAGGGACGGCCTTCGACATTGCAAGATTTTCGCGCTGAACTGCTCAAAGAGGCAGAACCGGAGGCGCATGACATCGCGTTGGCCAGTGAATTGTTTACTTCCGGCAGTTTGAATACGTTTGCCCAATTGACTAACGTCAACGTCCACAATCGCCTCATTTGCTAAGATATTCTCGACCTGGGCAAGCAGTTTCTCCCTATCGGTATGCTGGTCGTACTCGACAACATTTTAAATCGGATTACACAAAATCGCGCCATAAGCAAGAATACGTTTATCCTTATCGATGAAATCTATCGTCTGCTCCAGCACGAATAAAGCGCTAGCTTTCTGTTCACGCTTTGGAAGCGCGCCTTTTTACGGGGATTACGCAAAATGTGGATGATTTGCTGCCTGACGGGAATGGGAAGGTGGGTAGTTCACTTGTGCCGTTTACCGACAAGTTCCCGCGGAACACGAAGCTGTATAATTTAATGACAACGAAGTCCGGAGAGTAATAACAAACAGAAGTAAGCGGATGATCACTAATATGATCAACCGCTTACTGTTTTGTTTAAAAAATATAATGTACGCTTGAAGCTTTGTCTTTCGATATTGGATAACAATCGATTATTTCCAAAATCATGTAAAAACTAGGGCAGTATGGAATTGTACGAGGCTGTTCCGGGAGTGAATGGCAGTTAGCGAGATTGCACGGCCGCGGAACAGCATTTGCACCGATACCTGGGGGACATACGATCCAATCGGTACTAGATGAGGCTATCAAGCGTTGCGCCATGAAATAAACCGGAAGTGATACACTTCTTATGTATGAATTATGGATATTGTAGATGATCCGTTTTCTAGAGTAAGTCCGGACAACATTGAAAAGATATTGAGACATTTTGTTTACAAGCTAGACGGCTCTTATTGACAAGTGTCCTCTATACTCAAAGAGTGCAAATTCAGACCTATCAAGGGATGAAATATACGATCTGAAAAATTTGGTTGTCCGATATGTTCAGGACAGACAAGCTACCCTCTGTTTGTGGATCGTAAAAACCGCAGAGCCATTATGATTTTTATTTCTCCATTAACATACTGGAGCAGATCAAGACGATGGAAGACGATCGAGGTGCAAGATTTTGAACTCCAAGACGAATTTTGATTATTTGAAATACAGGGTCGAGACCGACGAATCGAAAGCGCTGCTGGAGGATTTGATGACCGCCTACGGCAAGGAAGTTTGGAATTACGTCTTCAGCATAACCCGCAAAAGGGACATTGCGGACGACATCACCCAAGAAGTGTTCATCAAGGTGTACCTCCATCTCGATTCGTTTCGGAGGGGTTCCTCCTTTAAGACCTGGCTGTTCACCATCACACGCAACACGACTATCGATTTTCAGCGTTCACCTTTCTTCCGGAAGGTCACGCTGTTCGACTGGCTGGAGGAGCCGGACGGGGGGAGATCGGTCGAACAGGAAGCGCTGGAAAAATGGGCCTTGAATGACCTGTGGGCCATGGTCTTCAAGCTGCCGGCGAAATATCGGGAAGCCATCATCCTGTTCGCTCATCATCAACTTTCGATGAAAGAAATGGCCGACGTGCTCGGTGTCACTGAAGTAGCCGTGAAATCACGGTTGTTCCGTGCCCGCCAGAAACTTGCGAAAATGAAAGTGATAAGCGATTATGGCTCCGATTGAAAAAGTATTATAAGGGCAATATGAGCGTCGCAATATCATAGGTATCAAGGAGTTATCAAAAGTTCTGCTCGCTGAGACATTTTGTTTACAAGTTAGACGGCTCGTATTGACATGTATCCTCTATACTCGAAAGAGTACATATCAGATATACCAAGGGAGGAAAAAATCACGATGAAAAAAATGAGAAGAATGATGATTGTCCTGATAGGCTGCCTGCTTATCGTTGTGATGGCCGGATGCAGCGGCAACAACAAAGAGGGGGCAAGCAGCGGAACTGGAGTACAGGGCTTGCAGGGAACGCAAACGGATGCTCCGGCAAATCCGGAACACCAGGCCGCTTTGCCTACACCGGATCCTAACAAACAGAGCACCCTTGTTTTCATCATGTATAAAAACGACCCCTACCTTCAGGATGCGAAGAAAGCGTACGAGAAAAAACACCCGAATATCAAGATCGATTTGAGATACACCATTAAAAATGGGAGCGAAGATGTTTCCGGAGTGAAGCAGGAAAAATTTCAATCAACCTTGATTGCGGATTTTCTGAAGGGCGAAGGCCCCGACATAATCGTGATGGATAACTTGCCCTCAAGCAAATATGTCGGCAAAGGTTTGCTTACGGATGTGAGCCGGATGATGAGCGGCGACCCAGAATTTCACAAAGAGCAATATTTCCAGAACATATTGGACAACTTGAAAGAAAGCGACGGCGGTTTGTATACCGTGCCGTTATCGTTCTCCTTGTCCGCATGGATGGGAGATCAGGAGGCATTGGAGAAGTCGGGCGTGAAATTCGACGACAAAACCTGGACCTGGAATCAATTCATCGACACAGGAAAGGCGCTATCAAAATTGGGTGGCAACAAGTACGCGCTTGTTACAAAAGCACCGCAAGTTATGTTGTCAGATATGGCTAGTACCAGCTACCCTCTGCTTATGGATCGTGTAAACCGCAAGGCCCATTTCGATTCCGATTTCTTCATTCAAATGCTGGAGCAGATCAAGACGATGGAAGCCGAAAAGGTTGTTTCGTTTGTCTCCAATCTAAGAGAGAGCAAAGCTTATTTTACAGAAACAGAGCTGCTGACCCCTTATCATTATTTTCTATATACAGCGGATATGAAAGAGAATGGGGGAAATAAGCCCAAGTTATATGAAAAACCAAAGGCAGAAGGCCAGCAGCCCGGAGGATACTTCTCTCCGCTTACAAATATCGCCATCAACTCGAAATCTTCCTTACAATCGGAAGCGTGGGACTTTCTCAAATTCCTGATGTCGGGAGAAGCGAGCGCTGCTTCGAGTTGGGGACCGGATGGTCTTACTTATGAAGGGCAAGGGTACAATGGGACGTTTCCGATCTCCAGAAGGGTTTATGAAGCAAAAACAGACAAGCTGCTGCAGGCGGGCGAAGTACCTACGGTTACGAACAATGGCAAGATTCGGGTGACGAAAGAGGATCTGCAGGAATTGGAATCCATTCTTTTGCAAGCCAACAAACCAATCGCCCAGATGGATATAGGGGTAAGTTTGTTTAAAGAATCACCGGCCTTCTTCAGTGGGCAGAAATCCGCCCAAGCCGTGGCGAAAATCCTCCAGAACAAAGCAACGACCTACCTCAATGAATAAACGTCGTTTTTTATCCTGGCTGCGTAAAGACGAAATCACGGCAATCCCTTTTCTGGCGCCCAGTTTGTTGGGATTTTCCCTGTTCTTTGCGATTCCGTTTGCCATGAGCATCTACTATTCGTTCACCGATCGGGTGTCCGATGGAACGTTCGTCGGTGTGAGCAACTATAAGGAACTGCTGCTGAGCAGTTCCTTTCGCAAAGCGGCCAGCAATACTCTGCTCTTCACTGGGGTTAGCGTTCCGCTTCTGATCGTGCTATCTCTGACCCTGGCGCTCTTTCTCAATCAGCAAATTTGGCTGCGGAACGCAATGCAGACAGCTATTGTCTTGCCTCTTGTTGTCCCCGTCGCATCGATCGTGATGATCGCACAAATTTTCATCGATTGGAACGGCGCCTTGAACGCCTGGCTGCACCGTATCCATCTTCCGCGCATCGATTGGCTGAATTCGGATGGATCGATAATCATCGTGGCCATGATCTATATATGGAAAAATATCGGATACAACATGATACTCTACCTCGCGGGACTTCAGACGATCCCGCGCAGCTATTACGAAACGGCGCTCGTCGAAGGCGCAGGCAGGGTTCGCCGGTTTACCGGCATTACGCTCGTTTACTTAACGCCAACGATGATCTTCGTCATCCTCATGTCGATCGTCAATTCGTTCAAGGTGTTCCGGGAAATTTACTTGCTTGCGGGTCCATACCCGTATGACCGCATCTATATGATGCAGCATTATATGAACAACATGTTTTTCTCGCTCGATATCCAGAAATTAACGGCTGCCGCTGTGCTCATGGTTGGCTGTATGGTGATGTTAGTATCCTTCCTGTTGTCGTTCGAACGAAGATTTCAGAAAAATATGGAGTAATCGGGAGGAGAGGAGCCCATGCTAGAGACACGGAAGTTCCCCACACTGGTCTTTACTCTTCTCGTCGGTATTGTCGCGATGGTCATGATGGTGCCGATCATACTGACGATAACGAACTCGCTGATGACCGAAAGGGAGATGGGCTTTAATTACGATTTGGTGGGCAAGATGACCGATGCTTCGGCCAAAGATGCGTTCGTCAACTTAAAGTTGATTCCGGACTGGATTACGCTGGATCAATATAAGAAGCTGCTGATCACGACGCCAAAGTTTCTTCAGATGTTCTGGAACTCGGTGCGATTTGTCGTTCCGATCGTTGCCGGACAGGCGGCGGTTGCCGCGCTGGCTGCTTACGCCTTTGCCAGGCTTCTTTTCCGAGGGCGCGATACGTTGTTCATGATCTATCTGATGACGATGCTCATGCCGTTTCAGGTTACGCTGGTTCCGAATTACATCATGATCGACAAACTTAGCCTCATGAATACATCGGCTGCAATCATCCTTCCGGGGATTTTCGGTGCATTCGGCGTCTTTATGGTGCGCCAGTTTATGGCAAATCTTCCGCATGTCTATACGGAAGCTGCCAAAATGGATGGCGCGGGGCACTTCACCATATTTATCCGCATCATCCTTCCTTTAGTTAAGCCGGGCTTGGCTGCATTGATCGTGCTGTTGTTCGTCGATTATTGGAATATGGTCGAGCAGCCCCTCATCTTCCTGAAGGAGGAATTCCAGTATCCGCTGTCGCTATATTTATCGCAAATTCAACTAGGCGAGCGAGGTGTCATCTTCGCTGCTTCCGTTCTATATATGGCTCCGATGGTATTGCTTTTTTTGTACGCCGAAACGTATTTGATCGAAGGCATCGAGCATTCCGGCATCAAGGGCTAGTTGAAGGTAGGAGTGGTTGTAATGGAAGCTCTGGCAAAAAACGAAAAACGGGAAAAACGCAAGCGCAATATCGCCGTGATCGCCGGCTTGTTTTTCGCTTTTCTCATCGCTATGACCTTGTTCGGCAACACCTTGGTCGCATTGACGCTGCCGAAAGTGATAACGGAACAACCTGTCTCCGGCACGCTCGATCTCACCTTTCAAGGCACTGCCACCCTTAGGTCCGCGATAGAAGTCGATCTATCGAACCCCGGTGGGTTAACAACGATGAAAGTGCTGGTGAAAGAAGGAGATACGGTCCGTAAAGGGCAAATTTTGGTTCAGTACGACAACAGTGAAGCGGAACAGCAAATTGATGCGGAACAAGACGTGCTGAAAAAGACAAAGCTTGACTTGAACAGACGGTTTGACGAATATAAACAAGTCGCCCGCGGCGAAGACCCCGCTGCAATCGCCGCGGCCCAGAATGCATTGGAAAATGTTAAACTCGATATTGCCGCGCAGGAGAAACGGATTCGAATGCTACAAACCCAGAAACTGGTCAAAGGAGAGCTCTTGGCTCCTTTTGACGGCATTGTGACAGCCGTGAATGCCATCGAGGGTCTCCCTTCTACAGCGTCGGATATTCGTCTTTTTTACACGGATAAAGGACTTCGATTCGATATACAGGTGCCGGTCGATCTGGCAGCCTCGCTTGCCAAGGGTGATCCTCTCAAGGTCCGGGTACTCGGTAAAAACAGTCGTATTGTTCAAGGACAGATTATGATAATCGAAGCAGGTAATGCACCCAATATCCACGACATGTCGACCGACGGCTCCCAAACAAGTTCGACCTCTTCGGGCGAATCCCCTACAGTACGTGAGACAAACCGCCTGCTTGTGAGTCTTCATGACGAATCTCTGCACAAAGGCGATCGTGTGCAGGTGGAATTAACAAAGACAGTCGGCGACGAGACACTTATTATTTCAAGCAAAGCGGTGCGACAAGATCGGAATGGTGCCTATGTATTTACGCTAGAGAGCACATTCGGACCGCTCGGAAATGTGTATTATGCATCCAAAAGACCCGTTACCGTCTCTGGTGCAAACGAACAACAAACTGCAATCAGTGGTGATTTTTTGGATAAAGTAAACATCATTTTGGAGAGTAGCGAGCCTCTCGAAGATGGTCAGCGAGTACGATACTAAGTTATAATGATGAATATAATATCTCTTTAAGAAGGAATTCTTATGAAAAAAACCAGAATACTCATTATTGAAGACGAAGTCGCCATTGCGGATATATTGGAATACGGTTTAATCGAGGAAGGATACCATACGAAGAAAGCTCATACGGGCACGGATGGATTGAAGGTGCTTGCGGATTTTCAACCCGATTTGCTTATACTCGATTGGATGCTACCCGATCAGAGTGGGTTGGACATTTGCAAGAAAGTGACAGCCTCCTATAATATTCCCATTCTGATGATTACCGCGAAATCGGATATTACCGACAAAATATTGGGGCTGGAGTTCGGGGCGGACGATTACATCACGAAGCCGTTTGATATGAGAGAGGTTAATGCCCGAATCCGCACGATTCTTAGACGAGTCGATCAAGCCGATCGGAGTAAAGAGGAGGCTGTGGAAGCCGGAGGACAAGTCTTGCGGTTTAAGGATATCGAAATTGTCACCAGTGAGAGATTGGTCAGGAAGGGTGGTAAGGAAATTGAATTGACGCCCAAAGAATACGACCTTCTCCTCAGGCTGTATACCCACAGAGGGAAAATTTATACCCGATCGGAACTTCTAGATGACGTATGGGGTTACTTTTACTCCGGGGATACAAGAACAGTCGATACGCATATTCAGCGGTTGCGCAAAAAGCTGGATATTAGCGATTTGATCACAACGGTTTTCAGCATCGGCTACAAATTCAATAGTCAAACGGATTTGTAATATGATACGGACCATTCGAACCAAATTTATGATCGGTTTTTTCATTATTTTTGGCGTGTTTTTCCTGATCCTTCAGCAATGGGTGACGGTAAATATCGAATCCGGCAATCGAAACATCGTGAACAATCAGCTCCAGGATTTGAAAAACAACAGCAATAGCTTTATCCAGCAATCTTTTCTGACGCATCACTTCACAAGCGATGAGATTTATTTTAGGCAAATAGCCGAAGAGACGGCTACGGAGCTGCAGCATGCTGCTTCCAGCAGGGTTGCGATGTATTCGCTCGCTGGCGAGTTGCTCTACGCTTCTGATCCAGCAGTCTTTACGACGAGTGAAGAGGATTTGCGGCAGGCGCAGCAAGGCAAGACCGCGTATACTCTTACGCGGTCCAATGGGGACGCTTCCGTATTATTTGCTTATCCAGTCGTGATCCGTGGCACGAAAGTAGGTATTTTACGCTTTGCCAAGGACTTTACTCCCCTTTACGAGCAAAGCGGCTATATGCAGCGTACGATATTTTCGATTGCGCTGGCCGTATTTGCCGCCGCGTTCCTGTTCTCTTATCTCCTCTCGCGGCATATCACCGTTCCTCTAAGCAAGCTGACGAAAGCTACCGCAGAGGTAATGAATGGGAATTTTCACGTTCGCATCGCGGTTAAGCAAAAGGATGAAGTCGGTCAGCTGGCGGTCAACTTTAGCAGTATGGTCGAGAAGCTTCAAGAACAGTTTGCGATCATCGAGAAAGACCGGGACAGGCTCGAAGAATTGAATCATCATCGGAAACGATTTTTCGATCAAGTCACCCACGAACTTAAAACACCGTTAACCACGATTATGGGATATGCGGAAATCATTCGTAAGAACGGGATCAATGACCCGGCCCTTTTCCAAAAAGGGGTGAACCATATCGTAGACGAAAGCAAGCGGCTGCATGCTATGGTTTTGGAACTGCTCGAAAGGTCTAAGGCGACGGAAGTGCATCATACGGATATAACAGTGGACGCGGCGCAAATTTTGTTAGACGTTTGCGACACGATGGCAATCAAAGCGCAAAGGTACAAGAAGACCATTCGCTGCGAAGCGGACAAAGGGCTTTTTGTTCGCGGCAAGTCGGATCGACTACGGCAGTTATTTATCAATCTGTTGGATAATGCGATCAAATATTCGTACGCGCACACCGAAATTATCGCGATTGCCAGCTTGGAGGACGATCGGATCCGAATGATCGTATCCAATCAAGGGGAGACGATAAGCGCAGACAATTTGGTAAAAATCTTCGAACCTTATTATCGGGCAGGACATGCCTACACGGAATCGGCAAGTATCGGACTCGGCCTCAGTATATGCAAAGGTATTGTGGACGAGCACCGGGGTCGCATCCGGATATCAAGCGATAACGGGTTTACGAATGTGGATATGGACTTTCCGCTCGCGAAAGCTTAAGAGGGGATGACGATGAAAAGACGAACCAGCCTGTATGCATTACTTGCGACTGTTTGCTTTTTGCTGACCGGCTGCCTGGGAGCGCCGCGGACGGAGACCATTATTTTGAATGATGCGGTGCAGCAGCCGTCCGGCGAAGAAGCTTCGCCTTTTACGGTACAAACGATCTATTCCGTACTGGATGGACAAGGGGAAGGCATATATCCGATTGGATGGATCGATGCCAATGCGCTGCTCGCGTTTACGCCCGAGTATCCGTCCCGGTCCCGTTTGGATCGAGTGAATGAGCCGTATACCGCTCGACAGAAATTGTCCGAGGTAGGCGTATTCACCTATCCCCAGAACAGCCTCGTCTTGTCGCCGGATCGGCGAAATGTAGCTTATATAAGTGTGTCCGGCAGTGTACTGCAATTGAACTTGCATTCTCTTGGTGACAGCGGAAATACACTCATTGAAACCACGAAAAACAAGCAACTCTTAAATGCGCGGATGTCGTGGTCGAGCAACGGCCGCTTACTCTGTTATACAATTGACAACGAGGTAGAGAAGGCCATTCAAATAAGCGTCTACGATACGATAGAAGGAAAGTCGAGACGGTACACTCTTCCGCTTGCGCAACAGAACGAACTCGTTTCTTCGGTTTATGTATCGGACAGTGGCGAAGCCGCAGTCATTGTCAAGCGATTGGGTCAAGACTCGGTGCTGGAATTGGGTGAATTGAGGGGAAATGAATTCATCAGCCAATACCGTCATCCTATAAGCAATGAAGACTGGGTAGAATGGATTCATCAAGATCAAATCGCCTTTGTTGGGGCGGACGGAATATTGTATGCTTACGATCAGCGCAATGATGTCCTTTCGGTTTTGCTGAACGATATCGGACAATTCCGCCTGTCAAGGAGTGACCGCAAATTTATTGTCTATACAAAGGACGGCGATGCTGTTTATGCCGCCAGTATATACGGCAACAATGTGTTGAATATGAAGCAAATCTATAAGGGAATCGTACCTTATCAAATGGTTTGGAGCCCGGATAACGGTAAATTGCTGCTCATCGGTTCAAAACTAAAAGAGCAGTCAAAGTCAAAGTTGTATACAGAGTTGAAGTACCAGGGCCTGGTCATTGAATTCAAATGACTGGTTCTTGTCCGGTTGCGGGTTCAGACGGAGCAAAAGGATGGCCTTAAAACTTGCCATTTCAGGCAGCGAGGTGAACCTTATCATTTAACGGCAAGCTTTTACAGTTAGGCGTTCAATGGTATGGCTTTCCCTATCTTACAGTATAGATCCCAAATCGGATTGATCCCAAAAAGCGCTCAAATTAACGGTTACAACCTCGATAACGTCTTCTACCATCGATTCCAATGAACGGACTTGAGCGTCTCTGCTCCATTGCAAGGTGGATCCAAATATGCCCCAACTGACGACAAGAGCCCTAGCTTCCAGCTTGTCTTGAGGGAGGCTCTGGTTAGGTTCCGATTTAAACCAATGGAGCAGGAGACGATACAATTCTCTTTGCATGGCTTTTTCAAGCATCGGCTCAAACTGAACTTGGTGTAAAAGCAATTGATACGCTTATTAAAGAGGGTAAAACGGTTCCTTACCGAACTGTTTCGGACAAATCAAAGGTTATTGATCCAGAAGGAATAGGTATAGGAATTAAGCCTTTTTTCCAAATGGAACAATTTTCAACTCAGAAGAAATTGGTTATGAAAAACCTTCTCCGCAAATTTACCAAAAAGCATTAAATTATTTTGGTGTTTCGACAGAAGAAGCTTTATTTGTCGTAACATTATAAATGATACGGATCACCGCTTTTTATCCTATGAAAAAGATGTTGACTGCTTTTCTGATTTCCTAATGGAATATTTGTGTAATGATGAGGTGAAGTTGAAGTTGTTCGAACGATAAAACATCGTCTAAAAAAGACGGTGTTTTTTTGTCTGTCGGGAATTACATCTGAGTTGTGTCTAAAAATATTTTTATCAATGGCTTTTGATAATCCAACAGATGACAATAAAGCACTGAGTAAATACGTTGATCAACGACAAACACGCGGCGGGAATGAGATAAAGTTCTTGTCATTTATGGGATAAAGTTCTTGTCAAATTTCAATGACAAGAACTTTAAGTCTAATAACGGCGATGTAATGGCACCAATTGAAGGAGAGGGGAGCTATTTATTTGTAATTAAAGACAGTAATGAATTCTGTCATTCAAGAAATTACGGATATAGCTCAAAGCTTACGTTGAGAGCTGAAACAACTAAGAAGCTGCTCCCGGCATGGCTCGACCAGAGTGGCAGCAGCGGTGTGCGGGCATGATAACACAGT
>NZ_JAJNMU010000049.1 GCF_022458865.1 Paenibacillus periandrae
GATATATCCAGTATTACAACCACAAACGCATAAAGGCAAAACTAAAGGGCATGAGCCCGGTACAATACCGGATTCACACCCATAAGGGAGCCTAATATATATTGTCTAACTTTTTGGGGTCACTTCAGATATGAGCGGTTTTTTGACATTGAACAACCAGAAAGGCACCCATCGATCAGCTCTATCTGATTTTATAACGACTTGATAACTTCCAATACTTCGGCCACGTGACCGTCAACCTGAACCACACGCCATTCTTTAATCAGAACACCCTGCTCATCGATTAAAAATGTAGAGCGCTCTACGCCATAAAACTGATTTCCGTCTCGTTCCCGAAGCTTCCACACACCAAATTGCTCGCAAACCTGATGATCAACATCACTAAGCAGCAAAAAGGGCAGCTGGTATTCGTTGATAAATTGATTGTGGGAGGCCAGATCATCCGGACTAATTCCGATCACCTCGGTATTTAATTGGCCGAATTGGCCGTTAAAATCTCTGAACTCGCACGATTCCTTGGTGCAGCCAGGTGTCATATCCTTCGGATAAAAGTAGATCAGTACCCTTTTGCCACGAAAATCACTGAGAGAAACTTCGGCTCCATTCGCCGCTGGTAAAGTAAAATCCGGTACCGCTTGTTGAACTTGAACAGCTGTCATGGTTTGGGCTCCTTTACACGTTATTGGAATTGGTTTATAGACTTGCACATATGCAGCACTCTGAGCTCGTTATTCCTATTTTACCATAAATCCCACTTGATATAAGAACTATCCATTTGCATGCTTGTATGTATCAAAACTTTAACATTTTGTCATACAACTGAAATGAAGAATACATCATTTCTTCATGTAGTTAGGCTATACTAATCCATGACCCCCTTTTTAAAATATAGTTGACTTAAGACCCGCGGCCCGTTGCCAGCGGGTCTCTTTTTGTCTGTATACCAGAGTATGGTATTCATCGAGCCTTGCATTCCCATTAATGGCCCGATTGTCCGTTTTTGGATACCTGATGTCGCAAATAGACATGTATTTGGCCTAATCGAACATAACGTGCCACGCCAAAATCGTTTATGATAAATAAACAAAACAAATAAAAACCAGTGTTATACTTGGTATTGATCTAGGAGTGATTATTTAGAGAAAACAGGAGCTGTTACCATTGCTAATCAAAACATTTGGTGGATACCAAAAAGAAGGCTACCCCCTATGGATTCAACGTTCCTCTCATGGGCAGCACAATCTGATTGAAGAGCACGGCCATGATTTTATTGAAACCGTCTATGTAGTTCACGGTGGCGGCATACACAAGATCAATGACGAATATTACGAAATTCGGGCGGGTGACGTGTATACAATTCTTCCCGGGGAAATTCACTCTTATCTCGATGTAGCGAATAGCGGGCTTGAGATCATCAACTGCCTGTTCCTCCCTGAAACGGTGCGGGAAGGACTGCCGCTTAAACCGACCCAGCTTCACAGTCTCGCCTACTTGGCACCCTTTTATGACATTCTCGATCATTTGCCCAAAAGATCAAGCCTAACCTCACGGCAATCCTCGGTTGTATTGGGATTGCTTGCGAGCATGATTCAGGAAATCAAGCTGCGTGATACTGCATTTGAAACCATCCTCAGTCACAAATTGATAGATCTGCTCATACTGCTTTCCCGCTACCATTCGCAGCGCGAGCTAGGGGAAACCGGATCCAAGCCGCTGTCGAGCGGACACGAGATTCTGATCCGTAAGGTTTGCGCGTTTCTCGAAAGCAATTATCAGCACAAAATTACAGGCATCCTGTTAGCCCAACATTTCAATATTAGCCAACGGCATCTGAACAGGGTGTTCCGGCAGGAAACGGGAACGAGCATCACTTCCAAGCTGCAAAATATCCGGATGGAACGCGCCAAGCATATGCTTCATGAAACCGAGCGAAGCATTGAATCGATTTCGCTGGCTGTCGGCTTCGGTGATACTTCTTTTTTCACCCGCCTATTTGCACGGATTGTTGGAGACACACCGAGCGGCTTTCGCAAACAGGCCAAGAATCGACGGATTTCATAAATGACCCATCGAGTTCTATATAGAGAGGAAAATGGATATGCGTATACAAAGAAAAAACATACTGATCACAACACCAGACAAGAAGAGGTATCCAAATCAACCACCACTGCTTGCAGGCACCAGCATTTTACTACTGATGCTGCCTTTGGGGTTATCAGCCTGCGGCGCAAGCCCGACACCTGTCAACAACCCGGCTCCTGCTGCAGACACCTCCGTGAAAGGTCAGACAGAGGCTCCATTAGAGGTGAGCATCATGACCATAACGCCGAGCACACCTACAGCGAGCGACGACAACGTGATCAAAAGAGCCATCGAAAAAGCGACCAATTCCAAAATGACGATTCGATGGACCTCCAATAATGTCTATTCAGACAAACTGAACATTGCATTAGCTTCGGGAGATATCGCAGATCTGACGATGATCAACAATCCTTTTTCGAGCAATTTCCGCTCCATGGTCGCGCAAGGCGCATTCTGGGACATTACACCGTACATTAAGGAATATCCCAATTTTCAAAAAGGTGTCTCCCCTATAGCATGGGAGTCTACCAAAATGGCTGACGGTAAAAACTATGGAATTCCTCGTGGACGCGACGAGAACGATGAAAGCTTTTTTATCATCCGCAAGGACTGGCTCGATAATGTCGGCCTCAAGCCGCCCACGACAACAGATGAATTATATGAGGTCATGAAGGCTTTTAAAGAGAAGGATCCTGATAAGAACGGCAAGAACGATACAACAGCATTAGCCGCCTATATTCCGTCTGACGATACGACCAATGGAGGGGGAATCGGTCCCGTGCTGGGGATGATTGAAAGCTCCTTTACCGGCGTGACCGGAAGCTGGAAGCTGGTCGATAATAAGCTCGTTTATACGGCCTTGCTGCCTGAGGTGCGAAAGTCATTGGAATACAACGCCAAGGCGTTCCAGGAGAAATTGATGCCAGAGGACTTGCTTTCCTTAAAAATCACACAGGTTCGTGACCTGTTTAAAACAAATAAAGCTGGAATCATCGTCGATAAATCCGGAACCGCGAGCCGAGTCTATACAACGGATTTAAAAAAGGTGGTCTCGGACTTTAAGGATACGGAGTTTTATCCGCTGACCTCCATCAATGGCTATACTCCGAAAAGCGCCGGGTTCAACGGGATTCTGGCAATTCCCAAGTCCGTACCGGAAGCCAAAATGAAACGGATTTTGAAGCTGATCAATGACTGGATGAATACCGATGTGTCTGCCATCCAACGCTTCGGCTTTGAAGGTGTACATCACCAAGTCATCAATGGGGTGAAGGTGCAAATTCCAGACAAATTAAACGCCGACAATGCTTCTGACTTCAATCAAATTGTGAATCCGATTGATCCAAGTCTCGATCCGATACCTACCACGCCAGAGGGAAAAGCTTCCCAAGAGCTGTATGATAAAGTAAAGCAGGAGCGTTCCAAAGTGAGCATAGGAGATATCAGTACCGGACTGAATTCGCCAACAGCGCAAAAGGTGCTGCCTGATCTGGAAAAGAAAATTCAGGATCTGAAAGCCAAAATTATTTATGGACGCGAGCCTATCACAGCTTGGGACGATTTTGTCGCCAAGATGAAAGCCGATCCGAGCGTGATCAAGATGTCCGAAGAAATGACGCAGGCTTATCTTAAACGAGTCGGTAAATAAGGTGAATAATTTGACGCGCGATCTGCGAAGAAACCTTTATTTGTACCTGCTTGCTTTGCCTGGTGTCCTGTTTTTCATAGTGTTTAAATATGTGCCGATGTGGGGCGTCATGATCGCCTTTCAAAACTATTCTCCGCTCAGCGGTATTCTGCACAGCCCTTGGATCGGCCTGGAGCATTTTGAACGTTTTTTTGCCACCTCCGATTTCTGGCTGCTGTTCCGCAATACGTTGGCCATCAATACGCTGAGTCTGCTGTTCTTTTTTCCGCTTCCCATTGTGGTGTCCCTGATGCTTAACGAGCTTCGGGGTGTCATCTACAAAAGGATCATACAATCCGTCATTTATATGCCGCACTTTTTATCCTGGGTCATTATCGCCAGCTTGACGTTTATACTGTTTGCAAGAGGCGAAGGTTTGGTCAATCATGTGCTGGAGGCAGGCGGCTGGTCGCGGATTGACGTCCTAACCAATCCTGATCTGTTCTGGATCATGGTAACGCTGCAGTCCATGTGGAAGGAAGCCGGGTGGGGAACCATCGTCTTCCTTGCAGCGATCTCCGGGATTGATCCGCAGATTTACGAGGCAGCGCGAATTGACGGGGCGGGACGATTGCGCCAGATGTGGCATGTCACATTGCCATCGATCCGCAGCGTCATTGTCATACTGCTGATCTTGCGGCTGGGCGATATTATGGATGTAGGCTTTGAGCATATCTTCCTTATGTACAACGGAGCCGTCTCTCAGGTGGCTGAAGTATTTGATACCTACGTATACCGGACAGGCATTCAACGCGGTCAGTTCAGCTACAGCACTGCTGTTGGCTTGTTCAAATCGGTGATCGGATTGATCTTGGTCATCTTGTCCAACCGACTGGCCCGCAAGCTTGGCGAAGAAGGCGTATATTGAGAGGATAAGGAGGAAATGCAAATGAAAACCGACAATGCTGGCAGCCTGATCTTCCAAACATTAAATATATCCTTGCTGGGGCTGCTGGGGCTGGTCACCGTCTTCCCGTTCTATTACGTGCTGATTGTATCGCTAACGGACCCTACGGAGTACATGCTCAACAAGTGGACGTTATTCCCAAACCATTGGAGCCTTGCCTCTTATGAGTATCTGATCTCTACAAAAGCGTTCCTTCGTTCAATGGGCAACAGCACCTTTCTGGCAACCGTAGGAACCGCCTGCAGCTTGTTGCTAACCTCTTCTCTCGCCTATGCCTTATCCCGCCACAGGATGAGCGGGCGGCGTATAGTACTGATGATGGTGCTGCTGACGATCCTGTTCAGCCCGGGTATCATTCCACATTATATACTGGTCAGACAGATCGGATTGATCGGCAGCCTCTGGTCCCTCATTATTCCCGCATTAGCCAGCGGGTGGAATGTTCTTTTGATGAAAGGCTTTTTTGCAAGCATCCCTGCCGAGCTGGATGAATCAGCGTCGATTGACGGAAGCAACGATATCCAGACGTGGGTTCGGATCATTCTTCCTTTATCGCTGCCTGCGATGGCTGCTTTCGGCTTATTTTATGCGGTTGGGTATTGGAATCAGTTTTTTCAGGCACTGTTGTATATTAACGATTCTGCCAAATGGCCCATTCAGGTTCTGCTGCAAAATATGCTGCTGAGTGCATCCAACACGGATCTGGAAGCCTACGATGTTACTCAACAGGCTCCCCCATCGGAAATGCTCAAAATGGCTGCTGTTATTATTGCAACAGTACCCATTCTGATCGTGTATCCATTTTTGCAAAAGCATTTTGCCAAAGGAGCTATGGTAGGCTCAGTAAAAGGATAACAATTCAATGTATCGGAGGTCTACATGGTACCAACCAAACCAAACATTATTTTTTTAATGACAGACCAGCAGCGATGGGACTGTCTGGGGCAATTTAACGAGCATATTCAAACACCCAATCTGGACAAATTGGCAGAGCGTGGAATTACCTACAATCAGGCTGTTTGCCAAGCTCCCATGTGCGTACCGAGCCGAAGCTCGATGATGTTTGGCTTCTATCCATCGCAGCTCGGTGTACGTACAAACCATGGTGGCTTATATGAGGAGCAGAAGCTGCCCTCCGAACCTCTGCCGGAGCTGATGCGTCGTGCAGGCTACCATACCGCCGGATTTGGAAAGACACACTGGAATCATGGACTGCATAACCCGCTTCCGCCAACACGCGGTTTTGATGTACGGGCTGTGGGCCTTGCAAGGAACAGCGGACATTATGAACAGGACGCAACCATGATGGGTGATCTGGAGCCTGATGGATTACAGGCCTATCACGAAGAAACGAAGCACTACGGCAGCGGCGAAGAGAATGCGCTGGGTTATATTGGGGCTACAAGCCAAATACCGATGGAGCATCATCGGGACGGCTGGGTTGCCGAGCAATGCTTGCGCTACATTGAGGATGGGATTGATCAGACTAAACCTTTGTTCTTGTACTTGTCCTTTCTGAAGCCTCACGCCGGGTTTAACGTTCCCAAAGAGTTCGAGGACCTGTACCAACTGCACGATATTCCCGATATCGCCCAGCCGCCATGGTTATATGAAACCGACACCCATCTTGCTTCCGAAGATGAAGCCAGCTCCGAGAGCAATTACTCCAGGCGCAGAGCTGTCTGGGAGACGCTCACGCCAGAAGAGCGCAAGCGTACGACCCTGCGCTATTGGGCAAACTGCTCCTGGCTTGACCATTATTTTGGACGTGTGCTTGATGGTCTGGAACAGCAAGGCATTCTGGACAACGCGCTCATCGTATTCGTCTCGGATCATGGGGAGATGCTGGGAGAGCGCCGTTATCGGTTCAGCAAATACTGCCTGTATGACAGCAGCGTTCGTGTGCCCATGATCCTTTCAGGTACATATGTACCTGAAGCCCGACAGGGAACGGTCGATGAACGTCCGGCTGAACTGATTGATCTGGTGCCGACCTTAAGCGAAGTAGCGGGATTGCCTCGCAATCCACTTCTGCCGGGTCTGGATTTATTCGGCAGCTTGCAGCGCAAAGGAACCTTTTGTGAGTTGCATGGCAAAACGGCATCCGCACGCCATTCCACTCCAGGCTTGATGTGGCGCAAGAAGGACTGGAAGCTTATCCTTTACATGAACGGTACTCTGAACGATGCCGTAGGCAGAGTTGACGAATTTCAAGGTGAGCTTTACCATCTCGCTGAAGACCCCAATGAGTGGAACAATCTGTATACCGATGAAACTCATGCAAAACGTCGGGAACAAATGACCGGGGAGCTGCTGATGCATTTGGCATGCACCTGGTCGAGGGGACCCGTGTTTTATGATAGTCACGGATTTGAGGCGCTGGACGTGAACGGTTGAGGCTTATGCAGATATTATTCGTTATCATTTTGTCATCTAACTGAAATAAAGTATTCATCTTCTCTTCATGTAGTTAGGCTATACTAATCCATGACCCCCTTTTTAAAATATAGTTTGACTTAAGACCCGCGGCCCGTTGCCAGCGGGTCTCTTTTTGTCCTGTTTCGGCTCTCCAGCAGCAGGGTAATAGACAACATGGAAGGAAACCTTATCCGAAAGGAGCGTGGTGACATGATTGGAATAGTCATTACTATCATCATGGCAATCGTAATCGGAGCTATTGGTTCCGCGATAGCACCGGGCGGAATGCCAGGTGGCATCTTCGGCTCAATGATTGCCGGATTCGTTGGAGCGTGGCTCGGTAGCTGGCTGCTTGGAGCATGGGGTCCTGTTATCGGAGGCTTTGCCGTAGTACCTGCAATTATTGGGGCTGCATTGTTCGTATTCCTGTTGACTTTGTTGTCAAGAACGATGAACAGCAGATCCTATTAATTACACAAAAAAACAAATGGGAGTGGATAATCATGAGTACAGTAACGAATCGCAGCAACGTAATCACAGCAACAATTATTGGTGGCGCCGTAGGTGCAGTAGTCGCTCTGTTATTGGCGCCTAAATCAGGACGTGAGCTTAGAGAAGATATTAAAGAAACGGTTCAAACCCTTCAATCCAAAAGCTCTGAATGGGTGGAACAAGCCAAAACCACTACAGCGGACGCCATTCAGCTGATTTCCGAGCATGGCTCTGAGCTATTGGACAAAGCCAAGAGCGCTGCTGACAGTGCAGCTCAATCTGCTCGCAATGCTACTGAATCTATCGCTCAGGCCGTCCATACAACGACAGATCAAGCCGCGAATACGATTCATCGAGTGACGGATCAAGCCGCTGATTCCACACATAAAGCGACAGATACGGCAGCTAATGCTACCAATCAGGCGTTACATGAAACCAAAAAGTTAGATGCTGTCGGCAGCAAAAACTAATTGAATACTGATCCGTACACCGCATCGGCATCATAGCAAACATTAGAACGGTTCCCCGCATGATAGGGAATCGTCCTTTTGCTGTATTCCAAGCCTTAAAACATTTGTCTAAACCCATCATTCGAGTGTGCGGAGGGAATGGGTATGGGACTCCGGCCGCTGTTGAAGCTCATGTTCCCTGAATGGAAGGCTTGCAGCGGTTGGAACACGAGCTTCAAAGGCGGACGCTAGCGCTCCTCTACCCCATACCCATTCCCTCACTTGTTCTACTCTGAGCTTGGGGCTGCTTCCTTCTTGCAGAGTCCATCTGGAAGCAGATAAATGAGTCCTGTTGCTTCCTTTGTCGTATTCAGGTATATGGGGTACTTCTTCCTATGTAGTGACACTAGCACACCCTTCAGCTGGTCATACGTGCATCGTGTTTAACTGCTACCGCAATACCACACTTACAATGGATTCCTCTACAACCGTGGCCGCACTTTACTGCAAGTTCTACTGCAAGTTTAACTTCAGCTTTTACTTCAATTGGACTCCATACGAACAAACTATCAACGCATACTAACTGGTTACTTGTAACGATGTAAAACATCGGATTGGCGAGTTTCAAGCTGTTCCAGACACTTTTAATGATATAAAACATCGTAACAGCTGCTGTTTAGATCAAAGTACTCGTTTTTATTAATTTTATCGATGTTTTACATCGTATCAGATCGTCACGTCATGAAAAATCCTCATGTTATGATCTTTTTCATCATACCAGATACTTGGCCCATGGAAGATGCTCCTATGAAGATATTCCCCCGTTATATCCATTTTAAGAACTAGAACGAGCGAAATCACATATTAACGTAACTCCAGCAAGCCCAATTGAAGTATGCTATTAGTCCAGTCACTCCATATAAAAAGCGATGACAGAAGGAGCTTCCCCGCTGTCATCGCTTATATTCACTTACCAAACCTTATCGGGTGCTTACTTTTCCAATAGCTGCAAAAATTGCTCCGGCTCTTTTCTTTCATTAAGCAGCTGCCCTACATGGAGCTTGGGTCGATCTGGTTTAACAAAATGCCCATTTTCCAGATAGTAGCCCTTCTCTTTAGCGGCAGCGTGCAGCTTGCAAAAGTGTTCCGCCGCAACGATAGCTTCCTCCAACCGAGTGAACGTTTCCAACACATTGCCTTTTCCTAAAGGATTTGATTTGGATTGAATACTTACCTGATAGGAGTTTGATTCTGTCTCATGCACCAATACATCGCTGCCCTCACAGGTAATACTGTGTTTTATCGTCATAACATCCACCGCCTTTACGAGTTGTACTACTGGAGTTCTTATTACTTATTACCCGCTGGGCGTTACCCTGAATCAATATAAAACACGCCCTCTTCAAAGGACGCGTTTTACAGGAATAATCTATGAGTTCTAACCATCATGGCTACCTCTGGCTTCTGCAAGAAAAGTTTTCAGCTTATCCAAGGCTCGCTTCTGGATGCGTGAAACGCTCATCTGCGAAACCTCCAGCTCTTGAGCGATCATTCTTTGTGACTGGCCCTCTACATAAGCAAGATGAAGCACCTGCTGCTCCTCTGGCTTCAACTGACGCATAGCTTCCTCGATATCAAGCCGTCGCTCCAGCTGCTGAAAATCGTCTTTGTCGGTACCCAACAGATCACCGATGGTAGCTCCATTTTCTTCTGTGGAAAGAGGTGTATCCAGAGAGACATAGTGGTAATACTCTCTTCCTGCCAAAATTTCTATCGTTTCTTCAACAGTTAACTCAACGTCAGCCGCGATTTCCTCTACATTGGGTGAACGCTCCAGGATCACTGTCAGGCGATCTATCGCTTCCTGAATCCGACCGCCCTTTTCCTTTACCCGCCTTGGCACCTGAACATACCAGGATTTGTCCCGCAAGTAATTTTTCATATGTCCAATGACACTTTTCATCATATAAGGCTCAAACTGTACGCCTTGCGCAACATCGAACTGCTTGAAAAGTCGAAGCATCGACATTTGTCCCACTTGATATAAATCTTCGAAGAGGTCCGGACGATTGCGCGACATTTTACCTGCTGCCATTTTTACAAGAGATTCGTATTTTAGCAGTAGCGTTGTTGCGACCTCATTACTTCCCGTTTCCTGATACTCTTTGATCAGCTCCTGGGTATTGAATGCCGGTCTCTCAGAATTTAATTTCATACAAGTTCCTCACTTTTACTCAGCCATTTTGTCAAAATGACCTCTGTGCCTCCGTTGCTTTTCACTTCGACTTCATCCATCAAAGCCTGCATGAGATAAATACCCAAACCGCCAATATTGGCTTCATCCAACGTTTGCTCATGTAGGGACTGCGCTTGCTCTACCTTTTCTGCATAATTAAAGCTGGCTCCCTCGTCCTTCACAGAGATCCGGATACCGGTTTCGAGCAGTTCAAATTTCACATCCATAGCTCCCGTGCGCCCAGGCTCATAGGCATGTACAACTGCATTGTTGCATGCTTCGGCAACAGCAACCTTCATATCTTCAATTTCCTCATAAGAAAAACCAACCTTGCTGCATAGACCATACAACGTCAACCTTACCACATCAATAAATTCCGCATCCGCAGGCAGAGTCATACAGACCATTCGATTGTTCCCATTCATATCGTCGCTTCTTTCCTTTCTAATTCGTATTATTCGAGGATTGTTGGATAAAAGATGTCAAGCCGGTCATATCGAATAAACGCTGAACCTTAAGCGGAATCTCCACCACTTCAATAGGTGCTTTCAACACGTTTCTGGCTTTTAACAAGGATAAAATCACACCGATTCCCGTACTATCGATATACTGAAGGTCCTTTAGATTAAGGATAAGGTTGCGTCCTGTATCTGCTACATAAGGGTCAGCGGCAGCCCGCAGCTCTGCAGCCTTGGACAAATCCAATTCTCCCTTCAAGTACAGCACCCAGCTGTCCGCTGTAGCCTCTTTCTCTATCTCAAATACATGTTGACGATTCATTCAAGTAGTTCCTCCTTCAAATTACCTTATAAGGGTGTACAATATATCTTATCTTTACCCTAACCTATAGCCTTCGAAACAGCAATTGTGAATTATTTTGCCACTGCTGCTTCCTGTCTTCTATGTTTGATCTGGTGCCAAATATCAAGCACAAGTGGAATCGTTTTGATTGCTTTCGCGATATTGCTGGCAGCCGGGGAATAAGCCTCACTGGCTACCTTATCCTTAATGGTCCTAGAAACAGTTACTGACGCATTTTTTACTGAGGTTGTAATTTCATCCACCGCTTCACCGACCTGCTTCACCGAATGAAAAGTAGGCTCTAACGCATGCAGTTTATTCAGCACATCCACCGTGACAGCGTTGGTATGCCGAAGCACATCGGATGCTTCTTTAGTAACACCCACTACATGATTCTGCAAATCGTGGATCGTTGTATTGGTTTGGACCAATAGAGCCGACATCGACCTTAAAGTTGTAATCAAAAACACAACCAACACCACAAAAGCCAAAGCTACCGCTGCAACACTAATTTCGATAATTATACTATTCATACCATATCCCCCTCCATGTATACACCTGAGTTCTTTACCTGCTTCAGTTATGTACTAATTACCCATGAAGCTTTTATTTGAACCATTGATTCAACCGGATTTTACGAGGGTAATGGATCTCATAACAGGAATTAACAACAGCCTAATATGAAGGAGTGATTACAATGGATGAGTTCAAAACTGAGAAAGTCAATACATCTGAAACACGTTTGGATAAAGGACAGGTCGCTTCAACTTTTATCAAATATGCAGCTTACATCATTATTTTCTTCGGCTTTCTGTACTTTATCATTAAGTATGTATTGCCGGCCTTTCATTGAGAAATGGTAAAAAAAACATGGAAAGCAACCGAAAAGACGTTAGCAGATGGGGGCTATAGTAATAAACCCTATCTGCTAACGTCTTTTTGATGAAGCTAACAAACATAATGACACTAAGGGAAAAGGTGTCAGCCATCAGACCATCTTATTGACTTCCCGCATGAAAATAACTAACCGATTTGACGTGATTATCGTGGGGGTCCATAAAAATTTTGAAGGCCATATTGCCCTTTTTATATACGATTCCGTCCTCACTAATGAAATATGGCATGCCAAGTCTATCCTTTAGCTTATCAAAAGGAAAGCTGATCCCATCGATCTCAACCTTTCCGACGGCTTCGCCTACAGAAACGCTTTGAACCGCACCGTCTACCACATTGATTTCGCAGTCCTTGAAAAGGTAGGTCCGCGACGATTTTATAATATCATCCTGGATCAGGCTAAGAGGTTCTCCTTTAAGCTCAACAATCGTTTTTAAATCATCAGACAAAGCGATTCCGTTAACTGAGGTAAACCTCAGAAGTGATGAAGGTGTTTCGGAAGCCGAAGTACTTGCAGACGAAAACTCAGGAGTTGTATAAGTAGCTGTAGTTACATCTGCTGCCGCAATGTTCTCGGTCAGGACAGATACGCTTGTGGTTAGCACAGGATGTTCGACTTCCTGAAATTGCGCCCATAAACCACCAGTTACCAGTACGGCTAATGGTAAACCCACTCCAAGCAGCTTATTCATGAGCTTCTCCTCCTAAGCTTTTTTGTCAAGCAAAACCAACGGCTTCGTACGCATCTTTTGTTGAAACTCCTTCATCATTTCTTTACATGCGCAGGCTTAGCCAATCATTTCTACGAGCAGTTTATTGGCCGGAATATATACTTTAGGCAATTTCTCACCTTTAACATAAATAATTTCCTTGTCACCTATAACAGAAACACCATTGCTATTAGGAATTCCGAGGCTGACGCCATCATGGATAATTGCATTTTCACCAACTATTGCTTTGTGCAGTGTTACGCCTTGACCGATTACAGCACCCGGCATAATCACACTGTCATAAATTCGGCTGCCTTGACCAATTTTGGCACCTGCTGACACTACGGAGCGCTCAACCATTCCTTGGATACTGCAACTATCATACACCAAAGAGTGACGAATCATACCTGTGGTTTCCTTATAAAGTCGAGGTTCTGCGCGCACAACTGTATGCAGTGGCCATGCTTGCGAATGTACAGCAAATTTAGGATTGTCACCCAGCAAATCCATGTGTGCCTCCCACAGACTATCCAGAGTTCCTACATCTTTCCAATATCCATCATACGCAAAAGCATTCATTATGGCCCCACTATTCAGCATTGCAGGAATAACATCCTTGCCAAAGTCATGACTGGATAAGCTGATGCTTGCATCCTGCTTTAGGTATTGCTGCAAGAATGCCGTATCGAACACATAAATTCCCATGGAAGCCAAATTGCTTACAGGCTTGTCCGGTTTTTCTGTGAATTCGGTAATGCGTCCATACTCATCCGTGTTCATAATTCCGAAGCGGCTGGCTTCCGCCCAAGGAACAGCTGTAACGGCAATCGTAGCCATAGCCTTCGTATCCCGATGCTGCCTGATTAACTGACTGTAATCCATTTGATATATATGATCCCCAGACAATACAATAACGTATTCGGGTTGATGGCGCTCAATAAAATGCCAGTTTTGGTAAACAGCGTCTGCAGTTCCTGTAAATCCATCCTTGCCTACGTGCTCCTGAGTGGAGCTTAGAATGGCCACTTCTCCCTGCTCTGTGTCTTGAAGCCAAGGTGTGCCTTCACCAATATGTTGGTGCAAGGCCTCAGGCCGGTATTGTGTCACAACACCGATGTGCTGGATGCCCGAATTTCTGCAGTTGCTTAATGCATAATCGATCATTCGAGCGGCCCCGCCAAAATGAACGGCTGGTTTTGCTTTATGATGCGTCAAGACACCGAGTCGGCGTCCCTCCCCTCCGGAAAGTAACATTGCCACACATTCCCTTTTGCCCATTCCTTATCACCAGACCCTTCGTTAGTTTCTTCTTTCCCCTTATGATCTCCTAATCTCTATTAAACGATGAGGAAATCCTTGAAACATTGGGTTCAGAAGCAAAAAAAAGCAGCCCTGCCATAATGGCCAAGCTGCTGCTTCCTTAATTTGCTTATCCAGTTAAATTGTCCACTCCGCCTACCTTGGCACGGATCGTAAAAATGAATAATGCGCCATTAATGTAATCCGGATCCAGTCGAATTGTTCCACCCAACAATTCGGCCAGATTTTTGCAAATCGCTAATCCAAGCCCGGTTCCACCATATTTTCTCGTCGTTGAGGAATCAAGCTGTGAGAATGGACGAAACAGCTCGTTTCTTTTTCCGGCGGGTATCCCGACACCTGTATCCCTGACGCTAAATTCCAGCTCGATTTCCTCATCGTAGGTTTTGAGCATGGATACACTCAAATATACACCGCCCTCTTTGGTGAACTTTACAGCATTCCCGATTAGGTTCATTAAGATTTGCTTTAATCGAGCTTCGTCACCAACGAGATATTCTGGCAGCAAGGAATCCACTTCGAAGGCCATATCAAAAGACTTTTTCCGTCCATCCAGCTGAAATAAATCAAACACTTCCTGCAAGCTCGATCGCAGATGGAACAGCTCCTCGCTTTTTTCCATCTTGCCGGATTCGATCTTCGACAGATCCAATATATCATTGAGAATCGCCAACAGGGAGGCGCCGCTCTTGCGAATCGTCTCGGTAAGCTCCAGCTGCTCTGCACTTAGCTCCGTATCCATTAAGAGATCGGCCATCGCCAAGACACCATTCAGGGGAGTCCGAATTTCATGGCTCATTACAGCCAGGAATTCAGATTTAGCCCGCACGGCTTGCTCCGCGGCTTCTTTGGCAAGCTCCAGCTCCTCATTGCGCTCATTTAAGAGCGCTGTTTGCTGCTGCAGCTTCAGCTGGGTTAAATAAATATGCACAAAGCCGGCAATTTTGGACCGCAGCACGTGAGGAATCACGGGCTTCACCATGTAATCTATCGCCCCCACGGAATAAGCTGTGAAAGACTGATCACGCTCCCCGTAAGCGGCTGTTACAAAAATGATCGGAATATCCTTGGTCCTTTCGCGGGATTTGATCCATTGTGCGGTTTCAAATCCGTCCATCCCTGGCATTTGCACATCCAGAACGATGACAGCAAAGTCATCGGATAGCAGACAGCGAAGCGCCGCCTCCCCCGAGTTCGCTTTGACCAAAAGATATTGCTGGTCTCCCAGCACCGCTTCCAAAGCCAGTAAATTTTCCGTCTGGTCGTCTACCAGCAAAATACGAATCGGCTCTATCATAGTCGCTGCTCCATTCTTTTGAGTCTGCTGCTGTTCGTTCATTTCCGTTTGCAATACAGCTTTTCCTGCGGGTTCACCAGCTCATAGCAATCCGAATATTTGGTAAAGGTGATCGTTTCTTTATCACCCAATATGAGAAATCCCGATTTGCACAGGCTTTCGTAAATAAGCTCATGTACTCTTGTCTGCAGGTCGGAATTGAAATAGATCATGACGTTACGGCAAAGAATCACATGGAATTCATTAAAGGAACGATCCGTAACGAGGTTATGCTGGGCAAACACGATATTATTGCTGAGTACGGAATGAAAGGTTGCAGCATTGTCGCTGGTTGAGTAATATTTGGAAAATTCGTTTTTACCGTCAGCTATAATATAGTTCTTCGTATACTCCCTCATTTTATTGAGGGGGTACGTCCCAGCTTGCGCATATTCCAATACATCCTCGCTCATATCGGTTGCATACAGGGTTGTGCGATCGTACAGTCCTTCCTCATGCAAGAGAATCGCCATTGAATACACTTCTTCTCCTGAAGAGCAACCCGCATGCCAGATGCGAATCGATGGCAGATTACGCAGAATCGGAACGACATGCTTTCGAAAATAAGCAAACATACGTGGATCACGAAACATTTCCGTAACATGAATCACTAACTCGGACACTAATCTTTTCATACTATCATGATTATGGAGTACCTTGGCCTGGAGTTCGGATACCGACTGCAAACGTTCCGCATAGACTCGGTTCCATATTCGGCGTCGAAGCGACGGATAAGAATAATTGCGAAAATCGTAGCCGTATAATCGAAACATACCTTCGAGCAGCAGCTGAATTTCTACCTTCTCCCGTTCCTCATCCGAAAACCCGCGCAGCTCCAGCACTCCAGATGGCTGTTTTGGTTGGTGCAATGGCGTAGTCCCCTTTCCTCTGTAAGCTCTTCTGGGATGAACGACTGATTAATCTTATTGGCATAACCAAACCCGAATTAACGAGAGCAGCTGCTCTGTATGAATCGGTTTGGTAATATAATCGGAGGCACCGGCCTGAATACATTTTTCCCTATCATCCTTCATCGCTTTTGCGGTCAATGCAATAATTGGCAGCTGCTCGAAGCCCGGCTGCTTACGAATTTGGCGCATCGCCTCGTAGCCGTCCATTTCCGGCATCATAATATCCATCAGTACGATATCATAATCCGAATCTGTGCGCAGCCGATCCAGAGCTTGCTTACCCGTTTCCGCAAAATTAACGATCATATCAAAACCCTCCAGTAAATTGGAGAGTGCAAACACATTGCGGATATCATCATCCACCAGCAGCACTTTCTTGCCTGTAAACATCTCTTCCTTACTGTGCAGCTTGCGCAGAATCTGCCTCTTCTCCTCTGGAAGATTGTCTTCAACCCGATGTAAGAAAAGCGAGGTCTCGTCCAATAATCGCTCCGGCGACCTCACATCTTTAATGATGATCGATTCCGCATATTTTTTCAACCTAAGCTTTTCCTTTTGCTCCCATACCTGATGTGTATAAATCACAATAGGCAGTCCACGCAGCTCAGCGGCGGATTTGATTTGATCCAGCAGCTCAAATTCTTTTAAATCGTCCGGCCCCATATCAATGACCATACAATCAAAAGATTCCCGCTGCAGACATTCCCAAGCCTCCAAGCCACCGTCTGCAGCCACAATATGAACGTCATCGTGACCGATAAGCTCCATCATATTATGCCGTTGAACGGAGTCTTTACTGACAATGAGCAGCTTGCGCGAGCCCTTCTCCAGAAAGGCTTCAATCTGGGCAAAAGCTTCCTCCAGACGATCTTTGCCGGAAGGCTTCTGCAAATAGGCTATCGCCCCCATGGCAAGCCCCTGAAGGACTTCATCGACCACTGAAATCACATGCACCGGAATATGACGCATTTCCGTATCGTTCTTTAGCTGTACGAGAATCGACCAGCCGTCTATGATAGGCAGCTGGATGTCGAGCAGAATCGCATCAGGCTTATACTGCTTTGCCAAACGAAGTCCAGATTCCCCGTCCAGTGCTATCAATATTTTAAATTCGCGCTCACGAGCCATGTCGGCCAAAATACTGACAAAATGGACGTCATCCTCAACAAGCAGCAATACACGGTCATCTCCTCCTATGGAGTCCCGGTCATCCAGTAACAGCAGGTCGGTTGTCTGAGCCTGCTGATCCTTATGTGATGTCAGCTGCTCTTGAGCAGGCAGAGGCAGGGATAAAGCAATACCGGGAGCAGGAGAAGCCGCTTGCCGCGGTTCAGTAAAAAATGCCTCCAATTCGGCAGCAGCAGCTACTTCCCGATTCCCGATTTCGTCGCTTGGTATCGCATGATGAGGTACATACAACGTAAACACGCTGCCTTGTCCTTCCGTACTATTCAGTTCAATTGTTCCACCAAGCAGATTGGCCAGCTGCTTACTGATCGAAAGGCCCAATCCGGTGCCGCCATACTTCCGACTTGTGGTGCCATCCGCCTGCTGAAAGGCTTCAAAGATCATGCGGCTTTTCTCAGAAGGAATGCCGATCCCCGTATCGGTTACCGAAAAGGCTAATATCGAGGGATCCTTTTCTACAGGTGCTATATGAACAGAAACGCTGCCCTCATTCGTAAATTTAAACGCGTTGGACAGCAGGTTTTTCAAAATTTGCAGCAGCCGCATACTGTCCGTAAACATGTGCTTAGGTGTGTGCTTATCCACTTCAAACTGAAATTTCACATTTTTCTTTCTCGATATGGGCATGAAGGCTTTCATTAATGATTCCTTCACATCACATACGAGTATATTATCGTACTGAATATCCATTCGTCCTGATTCTACCTTGGCTAAATCCAGTACATCATCAATCAACCTCAGCAGGTCTGTTCCAGAAGAAAGGATGGTCTCGGCATACTCGACCTGCCTGCTGGTTAAATTGCCTTCCTTATTCTCCTTTAACAGCTGAGATAAAATAAGCAAGCTATTCAGCGGCGTACGAAGCTCGTGTGACATATTGGCCATAAATTCCGACTTATACTTGGAGGCAAATGCCAGCTCTCGTGCCTGCTTTTCCAATGTATCCCGGGCATGTTCAATCTGCCGGTTGATTTCCTCGGTTTCCTGTATTTGTTCTTCCAGTAGTCTCGTTTTTTTCCTCAGCTCATCATTGCTGTGCTCCAGATCTCTCTGCTGCTGCTGCAGCTGCTTTTCGGACATCTGCAGCGCTTCCGTCTGCTGCTCCAGCTTACAATTGGAAGCTTGCAGCTCCTCCTGTTGAGTAAGCAGCTCCATCGACTGACTTTGCAGCTCGTCGGTCAGCATTTGTGAAATACGCAGAAGCTCCTCCACTCGAAGCTGCCCTTTAATTCGATGAATCGTAATGGCTGCAATCTCATTCAGATGATCCAGCAGCTGCAATTCAAGCTCACTCCATGGTTTGACAGCAGCAATCTCGTAGACGGCTATCACCTGATCGCTATGCGTGACGGGCCGCACGGCCAGCGATACGGTAGGCATGGAACCAAAGGCAGATGAAATTTTAATATAATCTGGGGGAATTTCACTGAGTGTTATCGATTGACCGTCTTTAACCGCTTGTCCAATCAAGCCTTGTCCAGGTTGAATCTGCTCCATAATAGGGTGCTCAGGCATGGCGTAGGTGCCTTTTAAAACAATTTTGCGCTCACTGCCCTCCTGCTCCACAATGTACATGGCCCCGCGCTGGGCTCCAATAATCCGGCATAAGGCATCAATGAATTTCTCCGAAGCTTCCTCCAGCCGCTGTGTATCCTGCAATTGAGTAGATACCTCAGCGATATTGGTTTGAAGCCAGGCGCGATCCGCATTAAGCTTGCTTAGTTTACGCTCATTGTGAGTCATACCTTCAAGATTATCCGTAATGGCATTAAAAATATGGGCAATGTCCCCAAATTCATCTGCAGTTTTTACAGCTACCCGATACGAGCCTGAGCTGCCTCCCCCATTCCCGAAGTTGGAAATAATGCCTGATAACATGCCAAGTCCCCGGGTAATTCCCAGAACGATCCAAAACATAATCCCGACACTTAACAGCAGGCTTACTATCGTCAGCACTCCTGTGTACAGGTAGGTTTTACGACTTTCCTCCTGTGCGCTCTCCATAGCTTGAATCAGGGCGTCATTCTGATATAGACTCGCAGCCGCGATACTGTCCAAAAACTCCTGCTGATAGGTCAAACCATCTTCAGATCGCAAGCTGTTGGCTTGTTCCTTTTTATTGGCTCGGGTTAAATTGACGATATCATTCTTGTAATCCAGAAACTGCTTGCCTTTTTTCATCATATCCATAGCCAGCTGCTGTTCGTTCGGGCCTTTAAACAAATTCTGGATCTGCCCCATCGAAGTGTTCACCTTCTGCGTAGAGGTACGAATCGCTTCAAGTATTTTGGCGTTGGAGCCTGGATCCTCATTCAAAAGTAAATTGGCGACGTACTTAGCAAGCTCAGCCGTATCATTGCGCAGCGTCGATGCAATCTGCACCTTTGCATAGCGGTTACTGAATATTTCATTCATGCTCTTATCCAGCGTAGTTAGCCGGTTTATCCCGATTCCTGCCAAAGCAAACATCAGGAGCATCAATATGCCAAAGCCCAAAAACAGCTTTGTTTTAATTTTCATCATACGCTTCACCTTTCTTCCCGTTACCTGATCAACACCAAGGCTAGCGCGCGCGAACCAGCACCATGCAGATATCATCTTCCTGCTGATCGCGAATTTCCAGAGGCAGCAGCTCGTCAACGATACAATCCAAATCCTGTCCCGAGCAGGCCTTCAGTCCTTCTGTCAGCTTGTCAATTTCATCAAAGCCGTCTTCTTCCAGCGCCTCCAGAAGCCCATCCGTGAATAGAAACAGCTCAATCTCATTTTCATAGGTGAACACACCCTTTTGAATGTCCATTTGCTCAAAAAATCCGACTGCAAAGCTGCCCTTATTGAGCTGCACAGGAGGTTTGTCCCGTTCAAACAGCAGGGCAGGCGGATGTCCGGCATTTACGTACTCAATGGTTTTGTTGTGGGTGTCGATCACCAAATAAATCGCCGTAAAATAATAGCTGACCGACGAATTTTTCTTATTCAATTGGCTCATATATCGATTTAGTTCGGCAATAACCATTTCAGGAGCTACAAAGCGGGTGATCGTGTCCTGCATAACCGAGGAGATAAACATACATACAAGCGAAGATGAAATCCCGTGGCCCATCATATCGAGCAATATAATGCCATAGCGATGATCATCCAGCCGATACCAGGAATACAAATCTCCAGCCAGCTCAAATGAAGGATGATACGATGCAGATATGCTCAGCTCATCTCGATAGATCGGTTGACTCAGTACGCTGCTTTGCACCTGCTTGGCCAAATCCAGCTCACTGCGTATACGCGCCTCATTTTCTTTGTGCCAGTCTTTCTCAAATTTCAGGCGCAGGGCGACCCGAATCCGCGCAATCAGCTCGACCTTGTTGATAGGCTTCATAATGTAATCGATCGCTCCAGCCTCCAGAACATCAGCAAGCAAATTTGAATCGCCCACTGCCGTAACTATGATGATCGGAATATCCCGCAAGCTTTCCTGCTTCTGAATGCGCCGACAGGCCTCAAGTCCATCCATTTCGGGCATCATCATATCCAGTAATATTAAATCAATAGAAACCTTAGGCTGACCATCTGATTCTGCATTCAATAAAGCCAATAATTCGATTGCCGACTCCATTTTAATAAAATGCTCGTATCCCGCACTCTTTAATATTTTCTCGATTACCATCAGGTTAACCGGATTATCGTCTACAATTGCGATGCTCATAATGGGTCCCCTTATTAGTTGAGTTACATAACCAATTCTGTTTTAGTATAACTTAGTTCTACTATGTATGTAACCTTGTGTCGGTGCATTGAATCACACTGCTTGTTTCAACTATCATACATAAGGTTAATAGACCTTATATTTTATCCAAGCGTTGGAAAAATTAATGAATGATACCCTTCATGAAACCGTTTTCTTTTAAATCAGAAAGGAGCGATATGATGAATAACAAGGTGAAATTGGTGATGCACGAGGAGCAGGTGATTATGGAAATTCGCGCTTTTCAACGGGAGGGCTACACTTTGGAGGAAATTTATGTAATCGCCCATGATGGAACGACAGATGCTCTTAGTAAATTAATGTCATCCAATAAAGTAGGTATACATGAACAAGGACATACAAATACGTTCACCAATCTATTCCGTTCTCGTGGTGACCAGCTGCGTGTCAAGATGCACTCCCTTGGACTATCCAAGGAAGAGGCGGATCGATATGAGCAAGAGCTCGACAAGGGTAAAATTATGGTGATGGCCTGGAATGATGACGCCGATCTGGATGAGCTGGAAACGGATGGGACAAGTCTGCGGCGAGAGGGTATGGCGTTTGCAGAGCGCACGCTTGTCTACACAACTGAACGTACGCGATCAAGGGGAATTTGGTAGATTGGGTACGATGCTGGACCTTGATACAATAAACCATCAAAAGCCATTCCTTACGTATGATGATAAGGGATGGCTTTTGCTTGCAGCTATATATCACGGCTTGAACGGTTATTTGCCTTGATTAAGCACATTTAGTAAATTCTCCAAAGCACGGGCTGTTTCAGCGCGTGTCGCAAATGCCATTGGAGCAAAAAGACTTTCCGTACGCCCTGACAGCAGCTTAAGCTCAAGTGCCGCTTCAATTGAAGTGGCAGCCCAACCCGCCGCTTGGGTCTGATCGGCAAATGATGACAGCTGAGTATTTGTACCTGAACCGTTACGGACTGCTGCCTGCGCTTGTGAGTCATATGCGCGTACAAGCAGCACTGCAAGCTCCTGACGAGTTAACCGTTCATGGGGAGCAAAGTGATTCGAATCACTGCCCTGTATCAAGCCCGCCTTTACGGCTGAGGCTACAACAGGTTGAAACCAATCGCTTTCCTTTACATCGATAAAGGGTGCAGCTGTTGAAGAAGCTGGCAAGTGAAGCGCTCTTGCAAGCATCGAGGTGAACTCCGCTCGCGTCGTTTCCTGGCTTGGCCGAAAGCGCTGCGGTGCCACACCGTTCACAATGCCCTCGCGGCTTAATCGGTCGATCGTAGTGTAGGCCCAGTGCGCCGGTGTTACATCTGCATAGGGTTGTCCCGGTACAGGCTTGTGGATCGTGAACGCGTCTACACTGCTGCCGTCGCGAGTCGTCACACGGAATGTCAAATCTTCTTTGGCTGCCGTGACTGCCGAAAAAATTTGCGTATTATCATCAAATTTAACCTTCATCCACGGGTAGTCACCCATATCATAAAACTTGGGCCCAGCCGTTCCTCCAATCACATAGGTAGTGCCTTCGCCTTCTGCAACATTTTGACCTTTATATAAAGGCCAGCTGCGCATATAAGCATGATCATGGCCGGTCAGCACGAGATCAACACCCGCTTCGTCAAAGATCGGTGTCCACGCATCTCGTACATCCAGGCTGGCACGCGCCGCGTGGCTCTGGTAAGGCGATCGATGGAAAGCAACGATTTTCCATGGCAGAGCACTAGCCAGCATATCCTCGCGAAGCCAGGCAGCCTGAGCCGATAAATTGCCTTCGCTATTAAGCACGGCCAAGTGCACGGAACCATAATCGAAAGAATATGCCAGCTCCTTCTCCCCAACAGGCCCGTTTTGCGGCAGCTGGAATTGGGCACGGAAATTTTTCGTTCCCGTTTTCAGCACATCATGATTGCCAAGCGTTGGCACCATATTGAGCCCAGGCAGCTTGTCTTTGGCCGCTTCAAACCAGCGTTCCCAATGTGCCTGCGAGTAACCAACATCAACAATATCACCGGAAAGCAGCAGAAAGCGTGCGTCCGGTTGTTGATCAAGCGCCTTATTCAGCATTTCACCCCATACACCATAACCGCTAACGTTTGTTGGATCGGCTGCAGCCTGTGTGTCAGACACAAATATAAAAGTAAAGGGCTGCTGCTCCTCAGGGCCCGTTACAAATTGAAAGGGGCCGCTCCATTCCCCATCTTTACCGCTTCCCACACGATACGTATAGGATACACCCGACTGCAAATCCACAGCCTCGGCCTCATGCATCAGCATTTCACCCACGTCAGAGAGGAATGGCACCTCCTCTCCTGTAATGTGCTGAGCGTTTTTGGATGGAAAGCCGCCATATTCGGACGTTTTCATATATTCAACAACTGTTCCCGCGCTTCCTGATGCCGTACGCCACGTAAAGCTTTGGGTTGTCTTGGGATCATGCTGCCAGGTCAAGTTAAGGTGCTCGGGAAGCTTCGATCCGATTCCGACGGCTTGGACTCTGTTCGGTATTTTGAGCGCCACAAATATAAGCAGCAGTACAACCGCTAACAGCAGCAAGCCGATAACGCCTTTCCAGCCGTTAGCAGGTTTTAGTTGAAATGGCTCTCGCATACGTCCAGCTCCTTCGAATCAGAATTCATCTTCTGTTAATTTCCTACTTTCCTATTACCACTAAAAGGCTACATAGAAACGTTGTTGGCAGCGGCTTTCTTGGCCGTCCGTTTCCAATTGGTGCCGATAACTCCGGCAATGATGGCTGCGCCTCCGATGATCGTATCCAGCGTCAGCTGCTCCTGCAAAAAAATAATCCCGCTCGTCACAGTAACCAGCGTCGATACATTGTTAAATACACTCATCTTGGAAGCTTCCATCTTCGACAGCGCATAATTGGACAGGTACGAGGATACCAAGGAAGCCATCACACCCAGATAAAGAATCGAACCCACGAACCACATATTCGTAAAAGGCTCAAAATATTGCCCTATTGTCCCGTTTTCTACATGACGTACAATATTCATCCCGTTAAAGAATACAAAGCCGATAGCTGTCATCGTATACGTGATGCTCGTCGCACTAATATTTCGCAGCAGCTTTCTGGCAAGCACGCCATAACCGGCCAAAGAAATCGCGGAGGCCAGTATCAGCATGTTCCCCTGAAACCCACCGGATTGCCAATGAATTCCTTTGGATACGAACAAATAAGCGACACCTGCCACAGATAGCAGGGTTGACAGCTTTTGACGCATACTTGGGCGTTCCTTCAACCAGTACATCGCCATTAACAGTGTGAATATAGGGACGGTTGCCTGAATAATTCCCGCCTCCGATGAGGACGTATCGACCATACCATAGGTTTGAAATGTAAAGAACAATACCGGATAGATGGCAACCAAGGGTACGATAGCGATCACTTCTTTAAGCTTGATGTTGAAGCGAATCCAGCCAAACAGCACCAGAAGCGATGCTGCAACGAACGATATCGTGAAGCGGTGTGCCAGCAGGTCCACAGGATGGGCCGACTCCAGCGCCAATTTGACAAATAAATACGAGCAGCCTATGATGCAGGCGTAAAGTGCCGCGGCTAAAAATGCGTTTTGATTCGGTTTGTTGTTCATCTTTCCACTCTTCTCTCTGTACGCATGCGCATGCAGTACATTAGATTTATCGGCCGTTATGGCTTCATAGTAACCGGAAACCCGCTGTGCTACAATGATCAAAACGACCATCTGTACCGATACAGATGAATATGGAGGAGTGGGAAGATGCTGAAGTATGGGCTGCTGTTGAATGAATTGGAGGCATTGATCAAGAGCCATCCATATAAAGAAGGGGATAAGCTTCCATCCATTCGCACTTTGGCCGAGCAATACGGCTATAGCAAAAGCACTGTCATCAAGGCGATGGAAGAGCTTGAGAAACGGCATCGAATTTATTCGGTACCGAAGAGCGGTTATTATGTAGTCAAACGCACGATGAATGAGGAATTGGAGGAGCCGACTGAGATCGACTTTGCAGGGGCCGCCCCCGATTCGGAAATTTTCCCCTATCTGGATTTCCAGCATTGCATCAATAAAGCGATTGATACGTACAAAAACGATCTGTTCGTATACGGCACTTCCAAAGGTCTGCCCTCACTCATTCAGGTTGTTCATAAACAGCTTGCTAATTATCAAGTATTTACAAGTCAAAACCGACTTTTCATTGTTTCCGGAGTGCAGCAAGCCTTGTCCATCCTCACCTCGCTGCCGTTTCCCAATCAAAAGCAGACGATATTGATCGAGCAGCCCAGCTATCATTTGTTTATAGAGCATTTGACCACGCATCAAATTCCGGTCATGGGCATTGCAAGAACTGCTCAAGGCATTGATTTGCAGGAGCTGGAGGTACTGTTCCGCACTGGGGATATCAAGTTCTTTTACACGATGCCTCGATTCCAGAATCCACTTGGCAGCTCCTACAGCAAGGAAGACAAAATCGCCATTGTCGAGCTGGCACGCAAATATGATGTGTACCTTGTAGAGGATGATTATTTAGCTGATTTGGAGCAGGACAGCAAAGCTGATCCTTTATATGCATATGATACCACGGAACATGTGATTTATTTGAAAAGCTATTCCAAAATTATTTTCCCCGGCTTACGCATTGGTATCGCCGTCATTCCTGATGCTTTGTCGGATGCGTTCAATCGATATAAACGGCTGCTCGATATCGACAGCTCGATGCTATCACAGGGAGCCCTTGAGATTTATCTCAAAAGCGGGATGTTTGAAAGGCATAAGCAGCACATCAGCTCCTCTTATGGACAGCGGGCCCGGCTGCTGGCTGATACGCTGCAGCGATTTCATGATCTGCATCCCGGTTTGTTCACTTTTACCCAAGCCAAGCAGCCTTGCATTCATACCCATATCGTGCTGAACCCTTCGATTTCCGTTCCCAAGCTTGTAGCGAAGCTGAAGTCCCATTCTGTCATTATCGAAGCGATTGACAAGCATTTTCTACCTCACTTTCCCAAAGCGCCAATCCTGAAGCTGAATGTTTCCAATGTGAAGGATTCAGCGATTGAACAAGGAATAGGTACCATGATTGAATGCCTGACAGCAGGTGCAAAAGCTTGATGCTGAATATATTCCATCGAATCATTGTTAAAGCCAAAAAAGAGCTGTGCACAAACACAGCTCTTCAGGAGTTCATTCAGCAGCTTCCTACCACTCCGTTACTACGCCATCCTCATTACGCCATACCGGATTGCGCCATTGATGGCCGATAGCTGCCATTTCGCGCACCTTCGCCTCATCAATTTCAATGCCCAGTCCCGGCTTGGTCAGCCGCTTCACGAAGCCGCCCTCGTAATCGAATACGCCCGGATCTACCAAGTAGTCCAGCAGGTCAGACCCTTGATTGTAGTGAATTCCGAGACTTTGTTCCTGAATAAAAGAATTCGGGGTACAGAAATCCAATTGAAGCGAGGATGCCAATGCAATCGGCCCAAGTGGACAATGCGGGGCAACTGCCACGTCAAAAGCCTCTGCCATCGCTGCGATTTTACGAACCTCCCAAATGCCCCCGGCATGGCTCAAGTCAGGCTGAATGATGTCAACGCCACCATGCGTCAGCAGACGTTTGAAGTCCCAACGCGTATACATCCGTTCACCTGTTGCAATCGGTACGCTGGAGCCTTTTGTAATTTCATGAATGACCTCATAATTTTCGGCAAGTACCGGCTCTTCAATGAACATCGGTTTGTACGGTTCCATCTCCTTGATCAATACCTTAGCCATCGTCTTATGTACGCGTCCGTGCAAATCGACACCAATTCCGTTACTGTTGCCAATAGCTGCGCGCACAGCAGCCAGACGCTCCACCGCTTCTTCAATTTTGGCAGGAGAATCAATCCACTCCATTTCAGAGGTACCATTCATTTTAATGGCGGTATAGCCCTGAGCAATCTTTTCCTTCGCAGCTTCTGCTACATCGGATGGCTTATCGCCGCCAATCCATGCATACACACGCATCTTGTCGCGTACAGGACCGCCTAATAAATCATACACAGGCACACCCAGCTTTTTCCCTTTAATATCCCACAAAGCCTGCTCAATTCCTGAAATGGCACTGCTCAGGATCGGACCGCCTCTGTAAAAGCCTCCGCGGTACAGCACCTGCCACAAATCTTCAATATTTCCGGGGTCTTTGCCAATCAAATATTCACTCATTTCCTCAACAGCTGTCCGCACGGTATCGGCCTTGCCCTCTACGACAGGTTCTCCCCAGCCAACAATTCCGTCATCAGTCGTAATTTTCAAAAACAGCCAACGCGGAGGTACTTTAAACAATTCCATCGATTTAATTTTCATCTTTAATCTCTCCCTTATGAAATTCAGTTAGCATATCTTCCAAATGGCATTTCATCAAAGCACGAGCCTGTGTCGGGTTGCGTTGTACTATCGACTGCGCGATTAAGTAATGAAATGAAGACGCTTTCTCATTCATCCCTTGCCATTTCATCGATTTGCGTCTGCTGTCCACTAACAAATCGCTCATCCGGTCCAGCATATGGTACATAATCTCGTTATGCGAGGCTTTAGCTATAAGATCATGAAACTCCATATCTTCCTTTAGAAAATCACGTTTTTTCTCTACCTTGCGTTTCATCGCATCCGCCGTCGCCACAATAGCTTCCGCTTCCTCCTGGGTCGCTTTGTCGGCAGCCATCGCGGCAAGCTCCGGCTCTATGATCAACCGCGCTTCCGTTAGCTGCAGCATAGTCGCCCGCTCCAGAAAGTCCAAGCGATGCTCCGGTGTTTCCGTCAGCTCACTTTCCACATAGGTGCCGCGGCCCTGCTCAATTCGTAAAATCTTTTGCTTGCCAAGGATACGCACCGCTTCACGAACCGATGAAATGCCTACACCGAGCTCAGCGGATAGCTGTTCCAGCGGCGGCAGCTGCTCACCCTGCTTCCAGTGCCCTTCCTTAATATTCCGTTTGATCTCATCATACACGGTTTCATATGTTAACTTTTTGTTCACCAACTCACCTGCACTTCATCATTTTGCTTAAATTCATACGATGTATATTCAATATATTATAATTCATATGATGTTTCAAGCTATTTTTCTCCGTAACTTCCGTATCCTTATTTATTATCGAGCTATGCACCACACACATTCCAATGCTGTCCTTCATATTTTCCGCTCCCAAGCCGCATACTACATGTACACTACATACCAAGCATGGGCGGGTGAACAGCTTGAAGCACAGCATTTTGGTCATTGAAGACGAGAATAAAATTGCACGGGTTCTGCAGCTCGAACTGGAGCATGAAGGCTACTCGGTGTATTGCGCCAAAAATGGCAGGGATGGTCTGGATGCTGCGCTCGAACAAAGTTGGGACCTCATTTTACTAGATATCATGCTTCCAAAGCTTAACGGTCTGGAAGTGCTCCGGCGCATTCGTCAGCAAGGCATTCAAATCCCGATTATCCTACTAACGGCACGGGATACGGTTCCCGACCGCGTCAGTGGTCTTGATCAGGGAGCCAATGATTATATGACGAAACCATTTGCCATTGAGGAGCTGCTGGCACGTGTTCGCAATCTGCTGCGTATGTCCGCAGTAAGCCTTCAATCGCAGCCTATTGATACGGGTAGTGATGGTGCTCACGGAGATGAAATTCATATAGATGGCTTAAGCATGAATATACGTACCCGACAGGTGAAACGGGAAACACAATCCATTGAGCTTACAACCAAAGAATTTGATCTGCTCTATTACTTGGCAAGCCGGCCTGGGGAAGTGATGTCCCGTGAACAAATTTTATCACAGGTATGGGGATATGAATTTATTGGGGATACGAATGTAGTGGACGTGTACATCCGTTACCTAAGACAGAAGGTCGATCAGGGCTACCCCAACAAGCTGATCCATACGCTTCGTGGTGTCGGCTATCTGGTCAAAGATGGTGAGACTCCCAAGTGAAATTGCGCACGAAAATAACGCTGCTGATCGCCTTTTCCTTGCTGCTCGTTTTGCTGCTATTCAATGTGATCACCTATATTACAGTAGTGAACATGACAACCAAAAATGAAATCCGTCTATTGTGGGAAGCTGCTCAGCCCATCATGTCCCAACCCGGACTTTATAACCCTGAGCGTTGGGGTCGCATTGGTTGGCTTCGGCCCTTTCTCACGCCTCAGTCGATGATTCGGATTATTGATACAAATTCGCAAGTAATGGCTGATCTGCATTCAGAGGATCAGTTAAGCCTTATACCGGCCACCTTCAACTCTCGCGGTTTTGCCAAAACAATTAAAACGCCTAATACGCTGATCGTTTTCATACAAACTCCGATCATCGATGAGAACAACGTAACCTTGGGAGCACTCCAGATGGGGCGAGAGCTGGATACACTGGATGAATATTTGCGTGTGCTGGTTACCGTGCTAATGTTCACGACACTTGGGGCAGCTTTCTTTTCCCTAATGAGCGGGATGTATTATACAAGGGTTATTTTGCGACCGATTCATCGTCTCGCGTTTATTATGGAAGTCAATCAACAGAACGGCGTCTTCATGCAGATGGCAGTTCCACCACACGGGCAGCAGGATGAGCTTGGCCAATTGGTCCAAACCTTCAATACGATGATCGGCAAGCTTGAGCACAATTTTAATCGACAAAAGCAGTTTTTGGCCGATGCATCACATGAGCTGAAAACGCCTCTGACCATCATTGAAAGCTACGCTGATCTCTTAAAACGATGGGGTGGCAACGATACCGCACTTCGTGAGGAAGCTATCGAAGCGATTCAATCCGAAGCCGCCCGACTGCGCAACCTGACTCAGTCTCTGCTAACACTTGCCAATACGGAAGCGGAGGGCCAGAAGCTCTGGCAAATCTTCGACTTGATTGAGCTTGTGCGAGCAACAGCTGCAGCGCTTCAGCAGGCGTTTCATCGATCCATTCTAGTGGAAAGCGAGTCGCCCAATATTCCGCTATACGGTGATCCCGGACAAATCAAGCAGCTGCTCATTATTCTGCTCGATAACGCGATCAAATACAGCCAAAAGCCGGTCCGTATCAATCTCTTCAAGGATCAACGGGATGAGCATATCATAGTATTGCAGGTCATTGATCAAGGGATCGGTGTCGAAACCACGGATATTCCTCGACTCTTTGATCGCTTCTACCGCGTCGATCAAGACAGAAGCCGTGATACCGGCGGCAGTGGCTTGGGACTTGCTATTGCGCGTAACATCGTCCGGCTTCACAAGGGAACCGTCACCATAACAAGCTCAATCGGTGCAGGAACCCAGGTGACCGTGAAGCTGCCTCTCCGATACGATACACAGGTGGCGGACGCGCCGGAATTTCACGCCAAAAACTCCCCGTCTCAAAAAACGGAGAGTTAAATGGCAGCAGTAATATCGATTTTGAAGCTGCTTAATCAGCCTGCAACTAAAAGCTTGTCCAGCTTAAAGTACTCTGCGTGCCGTTTTATATTTAGATTTCCAGAAGGCGTTGTTCATATTCGATATCGTAACACCCGGTTTGCCATACGTATGCAGCACTTTGCCATTACCGATATAGATCCCAACATGATGGACTGGGGAATAGAAGAATACCAAATCACCCGGCTTCAATTGGCTCTTAGGCACATAGGTACCTACTTTCGATTGCTGCTGGCTGGTACGCGGAAGATGAATTCCATACTTGGCAAATACAAATTGCGTGAATGTTGAACAATCGAAATTACGGGTCTGTCCCGATGTCGCACCAAACTTGTAAGGAACACCCATATATTTTTTACCCGTAGCAATGATCGAATTCGCTTTGGATGCGCTGTACGCGTATGCTGTATTCGACGGCACCATCGCAGATACCGAAAATAACATGGATAAGCTGACTGTAGTGGCGATCAACGTTTTACCGATTTGCTGTTTGTTCAAAATTTTCATTTGTATTCCCTCCTGTATATCAAAAAATTTATGTGATTAGTGGGCTGTACCCTGGCATGCAACGAGTATAACACGCAAAAAAAAGCCAGCATCTACCAAGGGCATAACGATCCCTTGCTGCTTCTGGCTTTCATTTACTCTATTAGAATCAGATAAGAAAATTTTAATGTTCAGAGGGTTGACAGACTAATTGGCTCTACATTCTGCATATTACGCGTGTGCAACAATCTCGTTCATATTCAATACACCCACAGGCATGCCATCACGATTCGTAGTTCCTTTAAAATAAGCACCTCTCACAGAGCCTACTTTATCCCGTACAGGCTGTATGTTCTCGTAGACGGAGACTTTGTTGACCTGATCGACAATAAAGCCTATCGATTCACGTTGATGCTTGTGAATAATAATACGCGTAGCTGGAGTAAACACCTCTTCTGTCATACCAAAAAGAGTTCGCAAACTAATAACCGGTATGGCTTTTTCACGCAAATATATAAATCCTCGTACATAGGAGTTGTCTTCAGGAGTATCGAAAATCGTTTGCATTTTAATAATTTTATCCACCTCTTGAGTGGCTAGTGCATAATACGCCTTACCCAACACTATCTCAATATACTGCTCTTGTAAAAGTATGCTCATCTTGTCATCTCCGGTCGAATTATTTAGGATCATTGCGAGAACCCAAAGGCTCCAGATTAAACAGTTGGATAAAAATACGCACATAATGTTCATCAAATTGCTGACCAGCATTCAATAGCAACTGATTCGTTGCTTCTCCGACTGACATTCCTTGTCGATACGGACGATTCGAGACCATACAATCAAATGCATCAATGATCGCACAAATTCGTGCAAAATCTGGAATATTGCGTCCGCTTATACCAGTTGGATAACCTCCGCCATTCCAACGCTCATGATGAAATTGGACAATATCTACGATTTCTTTATCCAGATGTCGATACTCTTGCAAGAGCTTTGCTCCTATACTCGGATGAAGCTTTATTAAATCCCACTCATGCGAAGTCAAAGCTGATGTTTTGTTCAAGATTTCTTGGGGAATGCGCAGCTTGCCGATATCATGCAAAAAACACCCCGTTACCAAGTGATTGGTTTGTCGTTCATTCAGATTTAAACCGCGGGCCATCACTTTAGCTAATGAGGAAACTCTGACACTGTGGTCGTAGGTAATGCTGTCCTTGTCCATCAGTTGATTCATTTCATCAATCATCAACGTGTATTGCATTTGACATTTTGCACCACCCTCCAACAAAATACGACACACATTTACATATTTCCTACTGGTGGGGGATTACACTCCCCCTAGTGATGTCGTACAATAACTGTTGTGCGACAAAAAGGAGGAGAACCATTGATTAATCAAGTATCCGCATTTACTTCGGTATCCCTATATGAACAGCAGCAGGAACCCTACACAGATGATCAGATTATCGATATGTTCT